>NZ_JBHVYA010000010.1:0-225558 GCF_042881255.1 Streptomyces sp. NPDC058279
AGAGTAGGACGCCGCCGAACAATCATTGTGGGAAAGCCCCGCACCAGCCCGTTATCGGGTTCGGTGCGGGGCTTTTCTGCGTTTACCGGCCGGATGGATTATGTGGTGCGGGCGCGCGGGGGCGTGTGGTTGGATCCGCTGTTATGACGCGACATGTGATACGGCCGGTGCGGCGCGACGAGTGGGAGAAGGCGAAGGAGCTGCGGCTCATCGCGCTGCGGGATCCGGCGGCACCCGTTGCTTTCCTGGAGTCGGTGGAAGAAGCCGAAGCCCAGCCGGACGAGTTCTGGCAGGGACGGACGGAGCGGGCCTGCGAAGGGCGGGGCGCCCGGCAGTTCGTCGCGGAAGCGGCGGACGGGCAGTGGGACGGGTCGGTGACGCTGCTGGTCGAGACGGCCGGCGTGCCGGACTACTTCGGTGAGCCGGTCGAGCAGGAGCAGGGGCACCTGGTGGGTGTGTTCGTGCGGGCCGAGCAGCGGGGGACGGGCCTGACGGAGGCGTTGTTCGAGGCCGCGCTGGAATGGGCGTGGTCGTTGGAGGGGCCGGAGGTGGAGCGCGTACGTCTCTTCGTGCACGAGGAGAACGCGCGGGCCGAGGCGTTCTACCGGCGGTTCGGCTTCCGGGAGAGCGGGGTGACCGTGCCGATGCCGGGGGACCGGGGCGGGGCCAAGGAGCGGGAGTACGTGTTCGCGAGGCCCGGGCAGGGTTAGGGGGCCTGCCGGAGTGGGCCCGGGCCGGTCGGGCGGCCGGCGGGGGTGAACTCGGCGGCCTCCGGCCAACGGGCGCGGGCCTGTTCCCGGCTCCGGCAGAGGGCGAGGAGCGGGAGCGTGTCGTCCTGGAGCAGCTCGGGGAGCTGTGGGATGGGGGCGACGGCGGCGATGTCGTCCAGGACGAGCGTGAGTGGTGGGTCGAGCCGACCGTGGGATGACCTGGCGGCCATGCGACGGCCGTGCTCGACCACGTTTGCGGCGAGTGCGGTCAGCAGGGGCATCGCACCCGGGTGGGTACGGGGGTCTTCCAGGGGTTCTCCCACCACGTAGAGGGTTCCCCCCTCGCTGACGAACGATGCCAGGGTCAGCGAATCCGTTCGGTGCGGATTGCACGCCTCGCGGATGTGCACCGAGGTGAGGCAGGAGAGGGCACGGGCCGTCAGGTGCTGTGCTTGCTCGCGTCGTTCGGCGTGGGCGGTGAGGGCGCTTTCGAGTTCGCCGGCGGAGCCCGGGGCGGCCTTGGGGTGGGTGCGCAGGATCCGGACCGGGTCTTGGGCGTTGGTGCCTTGGGCCCAGCGGTGGAGCTGTTTGAAGGGGCGGTCGTCGAGGGCCGCGGCGTGGAGCCAGCTGCGGAGGAGGGTTTCCGCGGTGTCGGCTGTGGCGGCGTCCATGCGGGCCTGGGGGCGGACGGGGGCCAGCAGGGCGATGGCGCGGGCGACGGCGGTCTCGCGGTCGGCGCAGCCTTCGGTGGGGTTCCAGTGCATGCGGGCCGGGGTGTCGCAGAGGTGGGTGGGATCGTAGAGGAGGACCGGGCCGAGTTTGGCCCGGGCGTCCTTGGTCGTGGACCAGAGGGTGGGGGAGGACGTGACGACGAGGGCCGCGCCTTCCGCGTGGGTGAGGAAGGTGGTGGCCGCGGAGTGGCGGGCGGGGGGTGGGGCGTACGCGAGGCGGGGCGTTGGGGCGGGGGCCGTGGCGGCGGGGGTGAGTGTGGGGGTGGGGGCGTAGCCGAAGCCGTAGCGGTAGGCGTCGTCGGTCGGGGCGGGTGGCGGTGCGGGTGCCGGTGCGGGGGTGGTGCTGGGGGCGCTGCCCCCGGACCCCTGCGCCTCAAACGCCGGCGGGGCTGGGTGTGCTGGCGGGGCTGTGTGTGGCTGCGCGGCCGGCGGTGGCTGGGGCCCGAGGTTGGGGTGGCGGCGGGCGCGGGTGCGGGTGATGAGGCCCAGGGTGAAGACCGTGAGGACCAGCAGGATCAGCAGCTGGCTGATGAAGAGGCCCCAGAAGAGGCCCCAGCCGGAGAGGGCCGCGGGGTCGGTGTCGGGCCAGGCCGCGGCGATGTCGTGGGGTTCCGTTATCAGGGCGCGGACGGCCCCCGGGGTGCGGGTGAACGTGACCGTGGCCGGCCAGGCGCCCTTCGCGAAGAGGGCTGCCAGGCCGGTGGCCGACCAGATCAGGACGGCGAGGCCGAGGAGGAAGGCCAGGAGGCCGACCAGCACTCCGTCGGGGATGCCTCCGGTGCGCGCGGGTGGGGCCGTACGTCGTGGGTCGGGCATGGCTACGCCACCGTGGTCGCCGAGCCGGGGCCGCCGTTGCGGTGGCGTTCCATGAGGAGGGCGCGCTGTTCCGCTTCGAGTTCGGCTGCCAGCAGGTCGTCGGGGAGTTGCGGGGCGGAGGATTCCGTCATGGCGCGGTCGGTGTAGACGAGGGGTCGTTCGGCTTCGGTGATCAGGTGTTTGACGACCTGGACGTTGCCGTTGACGTCCCAGACGGCGATGCCGGGAGTGAGGGTCGGGATGATTTCGACGGCCCAGCGGGGCAGGCCGAGGACGCGGCCGGTGGCGCGGGCCTCGTCGGCCTTCTGGGCGTAGATGGTGCGGGTGGAGGCCATTTTGAGGATGGCCGCGGCTTCGCGGGCCGCCGCTCCGTCGACGACGTCCGAGAGGTGGTGGACGACGGCGACGAAGGACAGGCCGAGGCGGCGGCCGAACTTGAGGAGGCGCTGGAACAGCTGGGCGACGAAGGGGCTGTTGATGATGTGCCATGCCTCTTCGACGAGGAAGATGCGCTTCTTGCGGTCCGGGCGGATCCAGGTGTGTTCCAGCCAGACGCCGACGATCGCCATGAGGATCGGCATGGCGATGGAGTTGCGGTCGATGTGGGACAGGTCGAAGACGATGAGCGGGGCGTCGAGGTCGATGCCGACGGTGGTGGGGCCGTCGAACATGCCGCGGAGGTCGCCGTCGACGAGGCGGTCGAGGACGAGGGCGACGTCGAGGCCCCAGGCCCGGACATCGTCTATGTCGACGTTCATCGCTTCGGCGGATTCGGGTTTGGGGTGGCGCAGCTGTTCCACGATGTCGGTGAGGACGGGCTGGCGGTCGCGGGCGGTGTCGACGACGTAGGCGTGCGCGACCTTGAGCGCGAAGCCGGCGCGCTCGTCGAGGCCGTGTCCCATGGCGACTTCGATGATGGTGCGGAGCAGCGCGAGCTGTCCGGTGGTGGTGATCGCCGGGTCGAGGGGGTTGAGGCGGATCCCGTCGTCGTTGGCGGCGATCGGGTCCAGGCGGATGGGGGTTATCCCCAGCTGCTGGGCGATCAGGTTCCATTCGCCGACGCCGTCTTCGCCTTGGGCGTCGAGGACGACGACCTGGCGGTCGCGGAAGCGGAGCTGGCGTAGGACGTAGGTCTTTTCGAGCGCCGACTTGCCGTTGCCGGATTCGCCGAGGACCAGCCAGTGGGGGGCGGGGAGCTGTTGCCCGTAGAGCTGGAAGGGGTCGTAGATGTAGCCCTTGCCGCTGTAGACCTCGCGGCCGATGATGACGCCGGAGTCGCCGAGGCCGGGGGCGGCGGTGGGCAGGTAGACGGCTTGGGCCTGGCCGGTGGAGGTGCGGACGGGCAGGCGGGTGGTTTCGACCTTGCCGAAGAGGAAGCTGGTGAAGGCGTCCGTCAGCGCGGACATCGGGTCTCGCATGGGCGGCACTTCCTTCCGGCTAGCGTCGGATGCCGGTGGCGAACGGCAAGGTGTTGACGAAGGCGCGGTGGTGCTCGCGGTCGCACCATTCGAGTTTCAGGTAGGACTTGCCGGCCGAGGCGCGGATGGTCCGCTTGTCGCGGGCGAGGGCCTCGGGTGAACGCGAGGACACCGTGATGTACCCGACGAGGTTGACTCCCGCCGCACCGCTGGCCAGATCTTCACCCCTTTGGTCGAGTCGGCCGTGGGCGGCGATGTCGCGGGGGTCGACGGTGCGGTTCATCTTGGCGGCGCGGCTGGCGTCGGCCTCGTCGTTGGTCTTCTCGGTGAGCATGCGCTCGATGGCCACTTCGGTGGGCTCCAGGTCCATGGTGACGGCGACGGTGCGGATGACGTCGGGGGTGTGGACGAGGAGGGGGGCGAGGAAGTTGACGCCGACGGGGGTCATGGGCCATTCCTTCACCCAGGCGGTGGCGTGGCACCAGGGGGCGCGGGTGGAGGACTCGCGGGTCTTGGCCTGGAGGTAGGTGGGTTCGACGGCGTCGAGTTCTGCGGGCCAGGCGTTGCGCTTGGTCATGGCCTGGATGTGGTCGATGGGGTGGTCCGGGTCGTACATGGAGTGCACGAGGGAGGAGAGCCGGCCCTGGCCGAGGGGTTGGCGGACGCGGATGTCGGCTTCGGCGAGGCGGGCGCAGATGTCGGTGAGCTCGCGGGCCATGACGATGGCGAGTCCGGCGTCGCGGTCGAGTTTGCGGCCCTTGTGGGGGGTGGAGGCGCGGGCGATGGTGTGGGCCTCGGCGGCGAGTTCGCGCGTGTAGTGCATGCAGGCGACGAGGTAGGCGCGGTGCTGCTCGGAGGAGGTGGAGACCATCGACTGGAGTTGGTCGTAGGAGTCGCGCAGCCAGACGGGGGCTTTGGTGTCGCCGCGCTGGGCGACGTCCTTGGCGTGGGCGTCGGGGTCGGCGGGGAGGGTGCGGGCGAGCATCTGGAGGCGGGTGACGAAGCCGTCGCCGTTGGCGACGTGCTTGAGGAGGGTGCCGAAGCGGTCGACGAGGGCTTCTTGGTCCTCGCTGTCGCGCAGGCCGACGCCGGGGCCCTCGATCTCGATGGCGGCGGTGACGGTGCGGCGGTCGGCGTGGAGGAGGACGGCGATCTCGTCGGGGCCGAAGGGGGCGGCGAGCCAGTTGATGCGGCCGATGCCGGGGGGTGGGCCGACTTCGACCTCGCGGCCGTCGGCGGCGCGGACGCCGGCTTCCATGGCGCCGGAGCGGTAGGTGGCGCCGCGGCGCAGGGTGCGCTTGTAGCTGCGGTTGATCTCGAACCACTTGTAGAAGGTGCGGCCCTTGTAGGGGACGTACACGGCGGCGAGCGCGAGCAGGGGGAAGCCGGCGAGGCTCACGATGCGCAGGGCGAGGTCGGGGACGAGCAGTCCGCTCATCATGCCGAAGAACGCGCCGACGATGATCAGGGCGATCTCGCCGGTTTCGCGGTTCTTGCCGACGATCGCGTTCGGCCTGGCGCGGCCGATGAGATACGTGCGGCGGGGCGCGACCGGGTGCAGCTGGTGGGACTGGGTCGTCAACGCCCGTCACCTCCTGTGTTCCTCGTACTCGATCCAGTGCGGGGCGCGGGCGCGGCGGAGGGGACGGTTCCGCCGGCGGATCCGCCGCCGGTGGGGCGGCTGCTGTGGGCGGCCACGCCTCCGGAGATGGGGTTGGCGGGGCGGGGGGCGCCGCCGCCTTCGCCGCCGCCGGCGCGGTGGGCGCCGCGGCTGCTGTGTGTCTTGATGCCCTGGGAGACGAGGGAGGCCGGGGAGCTGATGACGGCGGCTGCCTGGGCGCCGTCGGTGGCCTTGCTGCGGTTGGAGCGGGCGGAGGCGATCTCGTCGCCGAAGCCGGGGACGAAGCGGTAGATCATGGCGGACGCGAAGATCGCCAGGAGGATGATGGCGAGGCCGGAGACGACGGCGGAGAAGGCGTCGGGTCCCTTGTCGCCGGCGAGGGCGCCGGCGAGGCCGAGGACGATGACGATGACCGGCTTCACCAGGATGACGGCGATCATGATGCCGGCCCAGCGGCGGACGTGGCCCCACATGTTGCGGTCGACGAGGCCGGCGTAGACGACGGTGCCGAGGAGGGCGCCGACGTAGAGGAGCGCGGCGCGGATGACGAGCTCCAGCCACAGGACGCCGGCGGCGAGGACGGTGACGAGGGCGACGACGATCAGCATGATGGGGCCGCCGCCGATGTTGTCGCCCTTCTTGAGGGCTTCGGCGAAGGAGCCGAAGAAGACGTCGCCCTGGCCGCCGGTGGCGGTGGCGATGACTTGGGTGACGGCGTCGGTGGCGGAGACGACGGTGTAGAGGATGAGGGGGGTGAAGGCGGAGGCGAGGACGGTGAGCCAGAGGAAGCCGATGGCTTCGGACATGGCGGTGGTGAGGGGGACGCCGCGGATGGCGCGCTTGGCGACGGCGAGGAGCCACAGGACGAGGGTGAGGATGGTGCTGGCGGCGAAGACGACCGCGTACTGCTGGAGGAAGGCGGGGTTGGTGAAGTCGACGGTGGCCGTGCCCTTGATGGCTTCGCCGAGCTTGCCGATGATCCAGGCGGCGGCGTCGGCGCAGCCCTTGGCGAGGGAGGCGAGGGGGTTGATGGCGTCAGGGGTGTTGGTGGTCAGGCCGGTGTTGGGGCTGCCGGTGGGGTTGCCTCCGACGCTGCGCTCGCAGGATTCCTTGAGTGGGCCGATGACCCCTTCGCACTTGCCGCTCTGAGGGGCGGACGCGCTCGGGCCGGGGGTGGCCGTGGGCGGTGGGGTGGGTGCGGCGAAGGCCCGGGCGGACAGCACGACCAGTGCGGTCTGTACGGCGGCCAGTGTTCCGGCGATGCGGAAGGGCCGGCCGTTACGGCGGCTACCGGGCATAGGTGAACCCTCCGAACTCCTTGACGGCCTTGCTGATGTCGTCGGACGTGGAGGCGGGGACGTCGCCGGGGACGGGGGCGGGGCCGTCCTGCTGGGTGTCGGCGCTGACCTTCCAGTCCTCGCCGGCCCAGGTCAGTTCGAACGTCCAGGTCTTCCAGGTGGTGCGCACGGGGTCGGTCGATTTCGGTCCCGACATGCCGAGCAGGCCCGTGTACCAGACGGAGACCTTCGCGTTGGTGGGGCTGTAGCTGTCGACGCGGGTGCCGACGGGGACGGCGCGGGTGACGAAGACGCTGCCTTGGGGGGCGTTGCCGTCGGCGTCGAGGCCGAGGCTCGCGAGGAAGGCGGTGGAGTAGGCGGAGTCCTGGGTGCCTTTGCGCGCGGCCGACGCCGTGGGGGTGTAGAGGGCGTCCATGATCGCGTGGCGCTGGTCCCGCTTGAGCATGCCGTCGGAGCCGAGGGCGACCGTGTAGTTGGCGGCGGCGGACTGGGCGCCCTGTTCGTCGTGGGCGAAGCCCTTGGGGAGGGTGCCGGGCTGGGGGGTGAGGGGGCGGGTGCCGGTGGGGGCGGTGGGGGTGGTGGCCGGGGCCTTGTCCGAGGAGGCGGGTGGGGCGGTGTCCCCCGACTGGTTCGCGAACGCGATGGCGGCGATGAGGAGGACCACGACGCCGACCACCGTGATCAGGCCGCGGGAGGCGCGGGGGGTGCGGCGGGGGGTGCCGTAGGGGTCGGTGGGGGTGTCGGGGAGGCGGGTGCGGGTCTGGCCCGTGCCGCCGACCTCGCCGTAGCCGCCGCCACCGTACTGGTCGTCGTTGCTCATTCCGTGTCCGCCCCCTCCGCGTCGTACGACGGTAGCGCTCGTGGCCGCGTGGCCGCGGTGTGTTGATTCGCCATCAGGTACGACGGCCGGCGGGCGGCACGGCTAGACGGCCATTCCGTAGACGATCGTGAAGAGGGTGCCCAGGGAGCCGATGATGAAGACGCCCGTGAGTCCGGCCACGATCAGGCCCTTGCCCTGTTCCGCGCTGAACGTGTCGCGCAGGGCCGTCGCGCCGATGCGCTGTTTGGCGGCGCCCCAGATGGCGATGCCGAGGCAGAGGAGGATCGCGACGGCCATGACCACCTCGACCATGACCTTCGCTTCGTTGCCGAGACTGCCGAACGGCCCCCAGTTCGGGGCGATTCCGCCGATGATGGTGGTGATGTCGCCCTTTTCGGCTGCCAGGATCATGTAACTCACCGCCCCAGTATGGGTAGTTCCGGTAGTCCCTGCCCGACGGCAGGGGTTACGCACTATCTTCCCTGATGAAACCGCCCTCGTCGTCGACTTGACGGCTCTCTTTACCCGTTCTCCCGGGCCGGCCCCCGCCTCGTCGCCCTGACCTGGGCGGAGGCGGTGTGTATACGGAAGAACGTATGGTCACTCTGTGTATCACGGTGGGTGACGCCGGGCAATGATTGTCGGTGCGGCGGGGTGTGCGCGGCGGGGCCGGTGGTGTGGGCCGGTGGTGGGGTGGCTCAGGTCCAGTGGGAGGGGCGGGTCAGGGAAGGGGGGATGCGGGTGGTGGCGGAGCCCCGGGCGGCGTTGAGCTGGGGCTGGGTGAGGAAGAGGGCGTCGCGCAGGTCCGCGTCGCGCAGGTCGGCGTCGCGGAAGTCCGCGCCGATGAGGTCGGCCGTGCGCAGGTCGGCGCCGGAGAGGTCGGCGGCGATCAGGTAGGCGCCGCGCAGGTTGGCTCCGCGCAGGTCCGCGCCGGCGAGGCGGGCGCCCATCAGGTCGGCGCCGCGGTGGTTCTTCTTCTTCCGGCCGGGGGCGGTGGCGCGGACGAGTTCGCTCGTCTTGAGGAGGAGGGTGTTGATGTCCTGGCGCAGGGCGCCGACGTCGAAGGGGGCCAGGTTGTCGGCGTCCGCCCCGGTGGCCTCGGTGGTCGTGGCGAGCGCGGCGCGCAGGTCGTCGTGGAGGGGGGCCGCCGCCGGGAGGGTGAGGGCCTCGGTGAGGTAGTGGAGCAGCTCGTGGAGCTGTCGCATCACGGGGAAGACCTCGAACATCCGGCGGGCGGTGCCGGGGTGGGTGCGCCAGTCGCGGCCGCCGAAGGTGACCTGGGAGACCTGCTGGCCCGCGCCGAAGCAGTCGAAGACCGTGCAGCCTTGGAAGCCCTTGTCGCGCAGGCCGGTGTGGATGCCGCAGCGGAAGTCCTGGCGGAGGTTGGCGCAGGGGGTGCCGGCGGCCTTGTTCACGGCGAAGTCGGCGGACTTGGCGAAGGGGAGGGCGACGCAGCAGAGCGCGAAGCAGTTGGCGCAGTCGGCGTGCAGGGCGGGGGTGGGGTTGGTCGACACCCGCCCATTGTCGTCTGCCGCCTGTCGCGGGCGCCGGCGGCCTTGGCTCCGGCTCGGGTGGGGGAGGGTGGTGCCGGGGGTTACCTGTGGGTAGCGTGCGGGGCATGGGTGTTGCCGAGGGGTTCTTCGAGCGGGTCGACACAGGGCGCTTCCGGGCCACGGCGTTCACGCGCGGGCCGTGGGACGAGCGCTCCCAGCACGCCGGGCCGCCGGCCGCGTTGGTCGGGCGGGCCGTCGAGGAGCGGGCCGGCGCGCGCGAGGACATGCGGATCGCGCGGATCACGTACGAGATCCTGCGCCCGGTACCGATCGGTGAGCTGGAGATCACCACCAGCGTGGTGCGCGCGGGCCGCGGTACCGAGGTGGTGGAGGCCGCGCTCGCCCCGGTCGGGGCCGCGCCGGTGATGCTCGCGCGGGCGCTGCGGATCCGGGTCGCGCGGGACGCGGTACCGGCGGTGGTGCCCGGGCCGGAGCTGCCGCCGCCGGGCGAGGTGGCGCAGACCCCGTTCGAGCTGCCCTGGGAGATCGGGTACCACACGGCCATGGAGACCCGGTTCGCCGCCGGGGCGTTCGCCGAGCCGGGTCCGGGAACCTGCTGGATGCGCATGAGGGTGCCGCTGATCGCGGGGGAGGAGTCCCGCCCGCTGGACCGGGTGCTGGTGGCCGCCGACTCGGGCAACGGCATCAGCGCGGTGTTGGACTTCGGCCGTTACGTGTTCGTCAACGGCGACCTGACCGTCCATCTGCACCGTCATCCGGTGGGCGAGTGGGTGTGCGTGGAGGCCCGTACGAGCGTGGACGCGGCCGGGGTCGGCCTCGCCGACGCGCGGCTGCACGACGAGAAGGGGCCCATCGGGCGCGGCGCGCAGAGCCTGTTCGTCGCGCCGAGGTAAGGACGACGGGGGTCGCTTTCGGCCGGCGCGTGGCCGGAAGGCTTGGGGGGCTTTGCCGCTCGCCGGCGACCCGGGAGACTGGGCGGTGGGGTTCCACGACGTCGGGGACGTGTCGAACCGGTACACGGGGGTCCGGTGTTCCGGCTTCCGGGTGGGTTGATCGGGTTGTCGGCGCGGGAGACGGGAATCACCCGTCGGAATGGGGCGGTGTGGGGGAGGGTTGACGGGTGCGCAGATTCTGGATGGTCGGCGGGATCGGAATCGGAGTGGCCCTGAGCTTCCTCGTGCTGCTCGTCGTGGGGACGTACTCCGCGGCGGCGGGACTGATGGGCGCGGGCGCCGGCGGCAGGGCAATGGGGCTGGCGAAGGGCGCGGTGCCGGGCAAGTACCAGTCGCTGGTGCAGAAGTGGGGCACCTTGTGCCCGGCGATCAGCCCGGCCTTGTTGGCCGCCCAGCTGTACTCGGAGAGCGGCTGGAACCCCAATGCCGTCAGTCCGGCGGACGCGCGGGGGATCGCGCAGTTCATCCCGGGGACGTGGGCCGGGCACGGGGTGGACGGTGACGGGGACGGCGACCGGGACATCTGGGACCCCAACGACGCCATCCCGTCGGCGGCTTCGTACGACTGCGAGCTGGCGAAGGACGTCGCGGGGGTGGGCGGCGACGCGACGGGGAACATGCTCGCGGCGTACAACGCCGGGTCCTACGCGGTCATCAAGTACGGCGGGGTGCCGCCGTACAAGGAAACGCAAGGGTACGTAAAGACGATTACCACTCTGGCCAAGAGCTTCGAGCGTCCGCTCGGCCGGGTCACGCCGTCGCAACAGGCGTCGGGGGCACTGTACTTCGCGCAGAAGCAGTTGGGGACGCCGTATCTGTGGGGTGGCAACGGGACGGCCGACCAGGGCGGCCGGTTCGACTGCTCGGGGTTGACCAAGGCGGCGTACGAGTCGGTGGGCGTCGAGCTGCCGCGCGTCGCGAACGACCAGTACAACGCCGGGCCGCACCCCGCGCGGGCGGAACTGCTCCCCGGTGATCTGGTCTTCTTCTCCGATGATCTGACGAACTCTCGCGACATTCGGCACGTCGGGATCTACGTGGGCGGCGGTTACATGATCAACGCGCCTTACACGGGGGCGGTGATCCGCTTCGACAAGATCGACACGCCCGACTACTTCGGTGCGACCAGGGTCACGAAGGACGGCGCGGAGGCTCTTCCGGAGCGCATGGCGGGTGCCTCGCAGGGTTCGTGACGGAGCGTTAAGCATGGGCCCTGAGCTGCGACGATCAGTCTCTCTTGGATAACGTTGGAGTGATCATCCCGTGGAGAGTGGAACGTACGTGCCACGACGGGCGTTCCATGGGCACAGGAGCTGATCGGCGGGGGATGACGAGGCGTGCGCCGGGTGCGTCCGCACGGACCTAGGCAAGGGCAAGGGACCGCATCACCATGGCTGGACTCACGACCGGTGGGCCGAATGTGGATGTAAGCCTGCTGTACGAGATCAACGGCCTGGCCCGGCGCGCGCCGGACTGGATCGACCGCGCGGTGGGCGTCATCGGCGACTACGGGATTCCCCTGGCGCTGGTCCTGCTGGTGCTGTGGTGTTGGCGCGGGCTGCGGCGGCAGGACGAGGCGAGCACGGTGGAGTCGTTCGCCGCGCTGGTGTGGGCGCCGCTGGCGGCGGGAATCGCGTTGCTGGTGAACGTGCCGTTGCGGGGGTTCGTGGGGCGGCCGAGGCCGTTCCTCCAGCACGAGGGGCTGGAAGTGGTGGGCGGCGGGGCCGGGGGCGGGGTCGGTGGCGGGGCCGGTGGGTTCGACGCGTCCGGGTTCTCGTTCGTGAGCGACCACGCGACGCTGGCGATGGCGCTGGGTGTGGGGCTCTTCGTCGCGAACCGGCGGCTCGGGGTGATCGGGATCGGGCTGGCACTGCTGGAAGGGCTGTGCCGGGTGTACATGGGGGTGCACTACCCGACGGACGTGGTGGGTGGGCTGGCGCTGGGTACGGCGGTGGTGCTGGTGCCGGCGCCCTTGGCGATGGCGGTGTTGGGGCCGGTGGTGCGGGTGGCGCGGAGGCGTGGGCGGGGGGCCGTGGTGGCGCGGCCGGTGGTGGGGGCGGAGGTGGAGGCGGGGGCCGGGGAGAAGGACCTCGCGGCCTGAGCCCTGGCCGGGCGGGGTGCGGTGGCCGGGTGCGGCGCCGTGGCGCAAGCGGCCCCGGCTGCGCCGGGCTTTCCGGGGCTCCGCCCCGGGCCCCGCGCCTCAAACGCCGGCAGGGCTGGATTTGGCCGGGGGTGCGGTGGCCGGGTGCGGCGCCGTGGCGCAAGCGGCCCCGGCTGCGCCGGGCTTCTCGGGGCTCCGCCCCGGGCCCCGCGCCTCAAACGCCGGCGGGGCTGGAAAGAGCGACGAACGCCGGTGGGGCCGGAAAGACCGCCTCAAACGCCGGCGGGGCTGGAAAGAGCGCGACGAACGCCGGCGGGGCTGGATTGGGCGGGCCCCGTGGGGGGTCAGTCGTCGTTGTGGTCGTCGCGGTGGTAGCGGGAGCGGAGCCAGAGGCCCGTGGTGATGGCCGCGGCCGTGGTGACGGCGATGGCCAGGGCTACGTCCGCCGGGCCGTCGGCGGAGCCGACCGGGCGGGCCCAGGCCGCGGGCGGGGTCAGGGCGATGAGCGACACGGCCCAGACGAGCGCCGCGAAACGGGGTCCCCGTCGAGGTCCTGGCATGAGTCAAGGGCACCCGGTGGCGGGCGGCCCGGCCAGTCGGGGCCGTCCGAACGGGCGACCCGCCCCGGCTATCCCGACGTGTGCCGCGTGGCGTCCCTGCGGGCCAGGTCTCTGGAGCGGCGGGCCGGGCCGGTCCAGCCGCAGCTGCACACCGCCAGGCAGAACGACCCGCGTTCGGCGGTGGTCGTGGTGTGTGCGGGCTCGCCCGGGTCACGGGGCGGCGGCACAGCGGTAAGCGGAGGAGACACGCTCGCTTCGGTGTGCGGATCCACGACACCACGGTACCGGCAGCGGCCCGTGACGGGACACCCCGGACCTCGTTAAACGGAACGGGTGGGGCCTCGGGCAAACAGCGGGCACGCGTTGGGGGTTGGCAGGCGATGGTGGTGCACCAGCACAGGCGGCGACGAGGGCGTGCGGGCGAGGCGGTGCTCGCCGCCGGCGTCGCGCTGGCCATGGCCGTGATCAGCGGCTGCGGCGGCCCGGCGAGCGGCGACGACCGGCCCCCGCAGGACCCGGCCGCGGTGGTCCGCGGCGCCGCCGACGCGCTCACCGGCGCGGGCAGCGCGCAGGCCCGTACGGCGATGGAGATGGCGACCGGCGGGACCCGGGTCACCATCCGCGGCGAGGGCGGCGTCGACTTCAAGAGCCGGATGGGCCAGTTGCTGGTGATGCTGCCGGCCGATGTGACCGGCAAGGCGGAGCACCGGCCCATCACCGAGCTCCTCGTCCCCGGCGCGCTCTACATGAAGAACCGGGGGGCGGGCGTCCCCGCCGACAAGTGGGTCCGGGTGGACACGACGACCCTCGCGGACGGGAACCTGGTCACCGGCGGCGCCACCGACCCGTTGGTCGCGGCCGAACTGCTGCGGGGCGCGCAGCAGGTCACGTATGTCGGCGAGACCGACCTGGCGGGCACCAAGGTGCGGCACTACCAGGGCACCACCGACATCGGGCGGGCCGCGCGCAGTGCCTCGCCAGGGGTCCGGGGAGCGTTGGAGGCGGCGGCGAAAGGGTTCAGCGAGGACACGGTCCCGTTCGACGCCTACTTGGACATGGAAGGGCGGCTGCGCAAGGTCCGGCACCGATTCAGCTATGTCAACAATGGCGTGATCGATGTGTCGTCGACCACGCTGCTCTACGGGTTCGGGACTCCGGTCACCGTGACATTGCCGCCAAGCGGGGACATTTACGCCGGGAAGATCGCCGAATAGTCGGGCTTCGCGGCGGTGGTCGTGCGATCGGGCCATGGCCCGGTATCCGGAAATGGCCCATCCGTGTCATGCGCACCACGAGGGGCGCTCCCTAGGCTGGGAAGCCGGTCGGCAAGAGAGCGGCAGAGAGAGGTGACACGCGTGACTCCCGTGTGCGGTACGACGGTGCAGGACCACGTGGCGCTTGCCGAGATCGAGCTGTGCGGTGAGCTGATCATCGCGGCGTCGGCGGCGGCCGAGGACCGGCTGAGCCAGGACCGCATCGACGAAGTGCTGATGGGCATCGCGCCCTGAGCCCTCGGGACCGGACCCCGGACCCCGGACCTCGGGAGTCGTGGGGTGGCCGACGGCGGCGGTCGGCCGCCGGGCCCGTGGGTGGTGATCAGGTGCGCAGCAGGCGGGCGATCGCCTTCGTCGCTTCCTCGACCTTGGCGTCGATCTCGGTCCCGCCCTTGACGGCCGCGTCCGCGACGCAGTGCCGCAAGTGCTCCTCCAGCAGCTGGAGCGCGAAGGACTGGAGCGCCTTCGTGCTCGCCGAGACCTGGGTGAGTATGTCGATGCAGTAGACGTCCTCGTCGACCAGGCGCTGGAGACCGCGGATCTGCCCCTCGATCCGGCGCAGCCGCTTGAGGTGCTCGTCCTTCTGGTGGTGGTAGCCGTGGACGGGCGCCGCGGCGACCCCGCCGGCTCCGGGGCCTTCCGCCTCGATGGTCGTCATGCGTCCTCCCGTGGTCCGGACGAGGGGGGGGTATATACCCCTCATGGGTATATGATACCGGGCCGCGCCCGAGGGGGCGGGGGTCCTTGCTCCCCACTGTGCCTGATGGAGGACACTGGTGAACCGCCGGTTAGCCGTGGCCGGGGGATGCGCCTAGCATCAGCCTGACCGAATCCAATGCACCCCGAGGACCTCACGTGCGATTTCGTCTGACCCCCAGGGAGACGAGCTTCTACGACATGTTCGCCGCATCCGCGGACAACATCGTCACGGGCTCGAAGCTCCTGATGGAACTGCTCGGAGCGGACACCGCCGCCCGGGCCGAGATCGCGGAGCGGATGCGGGCTGCGGAGCACGCGGGGGACGACGCCACGCACGCGATCTTCCACCAGCTGAACTCCTCCTTCATCACGCCGTTCGACCGCGAGGACATCTACAGTCTGGCGTCCTGCCTCGACGACATCATGGACTTCATGGAAGAGGCGGTCGACCTGGTCGTCCTCTACAACGTGGAGGAACTGCCCAAGGGCGTCGAGCAGCAGATCGAGGTGCTGGCGCGGGCGGCGGAGCTGACCGCCGAGGCCATGCCGCACCTGCGGACCATGACCAACCTGACCGAGTACTGGATCGAGGTCAACCGTCTCGAGAACCAGGCCGACCAGATCCACCGCAAGCTGCTCGCCCAGCTCTTCAACGGCAAGTACGACGCCATCGAGGTGCTGAAGCTCAAGCAGATCGTCGACGTGCTGGAAGAGGCCGCCGACGCGTTCGAGCACGTCGCGAACACGGTGGAGACCATCGCGGTCAAGGAGTCCTGAACCTCGTGGACACCTTCGCGCTGATCGTGACCATCGGTGTCGCGCTCGGCTTCACGTACACCAACGGCTTCCACGACTCGGCGAACGCGATCGCGACCTCGGTCTCGACGCGGGCGCTGACCCCGCGTGCCGCGCTCGCGATGGCCGCCGTGATGAACCTGGCCGGTGCCTTCCTGGGCAGCGGTGTGGCCAAGACGGTCAGCAAGGGGCTCATCGAGACGCCGCAGGGCAACCGGGGCATGTGGATCCTGTTCTCCGCGCTGGTCGGGGCGATCATCTGGAACCTCGTCACCTGGTACTTCGGCCTGCCGTCGTCCTCCTCGCACGCCCTCTTCGGCGGGATGGTCGGGGCGGCGCTGGCGGGTGGGATCGGCGTCATCTGGAGCGGGGTGCTGGACAAGGTCGTCATCCCGATGTTCCTGTCACCGGTGGTCGGCCTCATCGTGGGTTACCTGGTGATGGTCGCGATCATGTGGATGTTCCGGCGCTCCAACCCGCACAAGGCCAAGCGCGGTTTCCGTATCGCGCAGACCGTCTCGGCGGCCGCGATGGCCCTCGGTCACGGTCTCCAGGACGCGCAGAAGACCATGGGCATCGTGGTCATGGCGCTCGTCATCGCCGATGTGCAGTCGGCCGCCGCCCCGATCCCGGTGTGGGTCAAGTTCGCCTGCGCGGTGATGCTGTCGCTCGGTACGTACGCGGGTGGCTGGCGCATCATGCGCACGCTCGGCCGCAAGATCATCGAGTTGGATCCGCCGCAGGGCTTCGCCGCCGAGACGACCGGCGCGTCGATCATGTATACGGCTTCGTACCTGTACCAGGCGCCGATCTCCACCACGCACGTGATCACCTCGGCGATCATGGGTGTGGGCGCGACCAAGCGGGTCAACGCGGTCCGCTGGGGCGTCGCGAAGAACATCATCCTCGGCTGGTTCATCACGATGCCGGCGGCGGCCATGGTCGCCGCGCTGTGCTTCTGGGTCGTGGACCTGGCCTTCGTCGGCTGACGCCCTCGTCGGTACGAAAGCGGGCCGGCTCCCCCCACCCAGGGGGAGCCGGCCCTTTCGCCTTGCGGTGGCACCGCCATGCAGCACCGCAGGACGTTCGGTACATCCGCGGGGGTCCGGCTCTAGCCGAAGCGGCCCGAGATGTAGTCCTCGGTGGCCTGGACGGACGGGTTGGAGAAGATCCGGTCCGTGTCGTCGATCTCGACGAGCTTGCCGGGTTGGCCGACCGCGGCGAGGTTGAAGAAGGCGGTGCGGTCCGAGACGCGGGCCGCCTGCTGCATGTTGTGCGTCACGATGACGATCGTGAAGCGCTCCTTGAGCTGGCCGATCAGGTCCTCGATGGCGAGGGTGGAGATCGGGTCGAGCGCGGAGCACGGCTCGTCCATCAGCAGGACCTGGGGCTCGACCGCGATGGCGCGGGCGATGCACAGGCGCTGCTGCTGACCGCCGGAGAGGCCGGAGCCGGGCTTGTTCAGGCGGTCCTTGACCTCGTTCCAGAGGTTGGCGCCCTGGAGGGACCGTTCCACGATGCCCGCCAGCTCGGACTTCTTGTAGCTGCCGTTCAGCCGCAGGCCCGCCGCCACGTTGTCGAAGATCGACATGGTGGGGAAGGGGTTGGGGCGCTGGAACACCATGCCGACGGTGCGCCGCACGGCGACCGGGTCGACGCCCGGGCCGTACAGGTTCTCGTCGTCCAGCAGCACCTTGCCCTCGACGCGGCCGCCCGGGGTGACCTCGTGCATGCGGTTGAGGGTGCGCAGGAAGGTGGACTTGCCGCAGCCGGACGGGCCGATGAAGGCGGTCACGGAGCGCGGCTCCACGGTCATCGAGATGTCGTCGATGGCCTTGTGGTTGCCGTAGAAGGCGGAGAGGCCGCTGACGTCGATTCGCTTGGCCATGAGGGTCACTTCTCTTTCATGCGGTCACACGCGGCGGAGCCGCATAGTCGATACCTAGCGGCCGGTCTTCGGGGCTTTCCAGCGCGCGATGCCGCGAGCCACCAGGTTCAAGATCATGACGAAGGCGATCAGGACGAGGGCAGCGGCCCATGCCCGGTCGTAGGAGGCTTCACTGCCGACCTTGTACTGCTCCCAGATGTAGAGCGGGAGCGAGGACTGGGCACCTTCGAAGGGGTTTCCGTTGATGAGCTGCGTGCCGAAGACCAGCAGCATGATCGGCGCGGTCTCGCCGGCGATGCGGGCGACGGCGAGCGTCACGCCGGTGGCGATGCCGCCGATGGCGGTGGGGAGCACGACCTTGAGGATCATGCGCCACTTCGGCACGCCGAGGGCGAGGGCGGCCTCGCGCAGCTCGTTCGGGACGAGCTTGAGCATCTCCTCGGTGGAGCGGACCACGACGGGCATCATCAGGATCGACAGGGCCATCGAACCGGCGAAGCCGGAGGGGCCGAAGCCGAGCATCAGGTTCCAGGTCGTGAGGATGAACAGGCCCGCGACGATGGAGGGGATGCCGGTCATGACGTCGACGAAGAACGTCACGGCCTTCGCGAGCGGGCCCCGGCCGTACTCGACCAGGTAGACGGCGGTCAACAGGCCGACGGGCGCGGCGATGGCGGTGGCCAGGGCGACCTGTTCGAGGGTGCCGAGCAGCGCGTGGTAGACGCCGCCGCCCTTCTCGAAACTGGTGATGCCGTTCATCGAGTGGCTGAGGAAGTCGCCGTCGAGGGCGTTCATGCCGCGGCTGACGGTGGTCCAGATCAGCGAGAGCAGCGGGATGACCGCGAGGAGGAAGCAGACCCAGACGGCGGAGGTCGCGACCCGGTCCTTGGCCTGGCGGCGGTTCTCGACGACCGAGCTGGCGAGGTAGGTGACGGTGACGAAGAGCAGGGCGGCGAGCAGCCCCCACTGGATCTTGCTCTGGAGGCCGAGGACGGCGCCGATCGCGCAGCCGAGGGCGACCGAGAGGGCGGCGATGCCGGCCGGGGCCCAGCGGGGCAGGCCGCCGCGGGTCAGCCCGGAGGGGGCGGCGGACTTGGGGGCCCGGGCGGGCCGCTGGTCCTGGATCGTGTGGCTCATCAGGCGTTCGCCCCCGAGTACTCCTTGCGGCGGGCGATGATCATGCGAGCTCCACCGTTGACCAGCAGGGTGAGGAGGAAGAGGACCAGACCGGAGGCGATCAGCGCGTCCCGGCCGAACTCGTTGGCCTCGTCGAACTTCGCGGCGATGTTCTGCGCGAAGGTCCCGCCGCCCGGGTTCAGGATGTGGCCGGAGATCAGGAAGCTCGGGGAGAGGACGGTGGCGACGGCCATGGTCTCGCCGAGCGCGCGGCCGAGGCCGAGCATGGAGGCGGAGATGACGCCGGAGCGGCCGAAGGGCAGCACCGACATGCGGATGACCTCCCAGCGGGTCGCGCCGAGGGCCAGGGCGGCCTCTTCGTTCATGCGCGGGACCTGGAGGAAGACCTCGCGGCTGACGCTCGTCACGATCGGCAGGATCATGATCGCGAGCAGGATGCCGACGGTGAAGAGCGAGCGGGCGACGCCGACCTGGGTCTTGTCGAAGACGTAGGTCCAGCCCAGGTACTCGTCGAGCCAGAGGTTGAGGCCGCCGAGGTACGGGACCAGGAAGAGGGCGCCCCAGATGCCGTAGATGATCGACGGCACGGCGGCCAGCAGGTCGACCACGTAGGCGAGGGGCGCGGCCAGCTTGCGCGGCGCGTAGTGCGAGATGAACAGGGCGATGCCGACGGCGATCGGAACCGCGATGGCCATCGCGATGATCGAGCTGACGACGGTGCCGAAGAGCAGGACGGCTATGCCGAAGACGGGCGGGTTGGCCGACGCGTTCCAGTCGAAGGTGGTGAGGAAGTTGCCCTCGTTCTTCGACAGTGCGATCGAGGCGCGGTAGGTGAGGAAGACGGCGATCGACGCCATGATCACCAGGAGCAGGATGCCGGAGCCCTTGGAGAGCCCGGCGAAGATCTTGTCACCGGCGCGGCCGGTGGATCCTGCGCTCGTGGTGACCGGCGGAGCCGTGTCGAGCGGGGTGGGTGTGGTGGAAGCCATGGTCTTTCCGGTCTGGGCGGGGGCGGGCCCCCTGGCGGCGGTGCACCGGATCCTCCCCGGACCTCGTCCGGGGGTCCCCTCCGCGGGTGGAGGGGAGGGGCCCCTGGGGGCGGTGTCCGGTCCGGACGGGGACCGGACACCGCACCCAGGGGCTCACGCGTTCAGCGACTCACGTGTGCGTGGCCCGCGCGTACGGCGACCCGAGCGGACGGGTCGCGCGTTCCGCGCCTGGGCCTAGGACAGCGACTTGACGACTTCGCGGACCTTGGTGTTGATCTCGGCCGGGATCGGCGCGTAGCCGTTGTCGGAGAGGACCTTCTGGCCCGAGTCCGAGGCGGTGTAGGTCAGGAAGGACTTCACCGTGGGCAGGGTCTCCGCCTTGTTCCCCTTGTCGCAGACGACCTCGTAGGTGACCAGGACGATCGGGTACGCGCCGTCGGCCTTGGTCGTGTAATCGAGCTTAAGCGCCAGGTCGGAGCCGGTCCCGGCGATCTTGGCGGCGGCGATGGCCTTGGAGGCGTTGTCGGCGGTCGCCTTCACCGGGGCGGAGGCGCCGGTGTTGATGTCGACCGTCTTGATGTTCTGCGAGGCGGCGTAGGAGAGCTCGAAGTAGCCGATCGCCCCGTCCACGGCCTTGACCTGGGAGGCGACACCGGCGGAGCCGGACGCGGCCTGGCCGCCGGGGGCCGGCCACTTCTTCGCGGCCTCGTAGGTCCACGCGTCGGGTGCGGTGGCCTTGAGGTACTTGCCGAGGTTCTCGGTGGTGCCGGAGTCCTCGGAGCGGTGGAACGCCTGGATGGCGGTGGAGGGGAGCGTGACGCCCGGGTTCAGCTTCTTGATCGCCTCGTCGTCCCACTTCTTGATCTTGTCGTTGAAGATCGAGGCGAGGGTCGGGGCGTCGAGGTTCAGCTTGTCCACGCCGGCGACGTTGAAGCCGATGGCGATGGGGCCGCCGACCATGGGCAGGTTGATGCCCTGGCCGCCGGTGCAGACCTTCTTCGAGTCCTCGACCTGCTCGGGCTTCAGGGCGGAGTCGGAACCGGCGAAGCCGACGGTGCCCTGGTTGAAGGCGACGATGCCCTCGCCGGAGGAGGACGACTTGTAGTTGACCTCGACGCCGGAGCAGGCGGACATGTACGCCTTCACCCACAGGTCGACGGCGTTCTTCTGGGCGGAGGAGCCCGAGGCGAGCAGCTTGCCCTTGGCGTCGTCGCACTTGATGTCGCCGGCGGCCGGCGCGGAGGCCTTGCCGCTCGCCGAGGAGTCGGCCTTGGTGTTGTCGTCCGAGCCGCACGCCGTGAGGACCAGGGCGCCGGATACGACGAGCGCCCCGAGGGCGGAGGCACGAAGCATGCTCTTGCGCTGAAGCTTCACTTTCGGGTGTTCCTTCCAGAAGCCGCCGGCCGCTTTCTGTGTCGGGGCGGCGTGCGAAGAGGACTGCGGGGTGGTGGTGGTGCTGGCCGGGGGTCGGGCCCGGGTTCGGCTCGCACCGTGCGGTACTGAAATTAGGCAGAACAGGTGACGCGGTCGACGGGGGTTGGTGAACGGGGGGTGAACCATGGCGGACGGCCCGGTGCGGTTGGGGGGGTTTGCACCTGGGCGTAACGGGACGTTACCCGCACGTTATGCCGTCGTGACCTGGTCCTGGCCGTCGGGGTGGGGGTGTGGGGTGGCCGAAATTCGCCCGTCCGGGGCGGCTGCCGGTGGGCCGGGCCGGGCCGGGGTGCCGAGTGCGCGGCGGGGCCGGGACGGTGCCGGGTGCGGCGCCGTTGCGCGAGCGGCCCCGGCTGCGCCGGGCTGTGCGGGGCTCCACCCCACGCCCCGCGCCTCAATCGCCGGCGGGGCTGGATTTTGCCGGCGAGGGGTGCGTCAAAGGGCGGCGTCAGAAAGGGGCCAGGCATTCGAAGGCGTGGCGGGCCGCCTCGACCGCGTGGCGTTGGTCCGCGTGGAGAACGCCCAGGGCGTAGGCCGTCGTCGGGGCGATGCGCGGCGTGCGGGCCGCCGTCGCGGAGGCGGCCGCGGCTTCCGACGCGTCGCGGTGGCGGTCCAGAGCCTCGCCGGCGGCCACCAGGCGGGCGACCTCCCCGCCCAGCGCCTCCCGCGCGTACCGGTGCACCCGGAGCAGTCGCCGCACCTCGTGCCACGCGCCGTCGTCCTGCGCGGAGTACGGCGAGTGCCGCGGCGGCAGCGCCGCCACCGCCGCGTCCAGCCGGGCCCGCGCCACATCCGCCAACGGTACGAGTACGTCCTCGACCCGCCCCCGCGCCGCGACCGGGTCCAGCGGCACCTCCGAGGCGAGGACCGCCACCGCGTCCGCGACCGCGTGGAAGCGGGAGGAGCCCAGCGCGGACAGGGTCGCCGAGTGGGCCCGTGTCCGTGCCAGGGTGAGCTGCCGCTCCAGCAGCGCGCCGGCCCGCGCGGAGCCCACCGTCAGCGACCCGGCACCACCGCGTGGCGCGGGGACCTCCGAGGCGCCCGAGAGCCGGTGCAGGGCTTCCATCAGCCGGGCCAGCCGGGCGGCGTGCGCGTGCTCGTCGGCCAGGGTCGAGGACAGCCACACCAGCTCGGTGCGCAGCCCGTCCGCCCAGGAGGACTCCGCGACGGCGCGGAAGGTGGTCAGGGAGGAGGCGATGCGGCGCGCGGCCCCCCGCAGGCCGCGCGCCGCGTCGCCCTCCTCGGCGGGACCGGTCCCGCCCGTCGCGCCCTCCTCGTAAAGGCGCAGTGCGCGGAGGAAGGCGGTGGCCTGGGAGCGCAGGTACCCGCCGAGCACATCGCCCGCCGTCCCCGTCCCCGTCCCCGTTCCCGACCCGGTCCCCGTCATAAGGTCATGGTTTGGCTGAGCCACGCCGGCGCCTCCGGGCGTCTATGAGCGTCTCCTGTACGTGCCGCAGCGGCTGGCCTTCGGAGTCGGTGCTGTGTCGGGTCCATTCGCCGTCCGGCCCCAGGTGCCAGGAGGCGGTGTCGTCGGACATCCCGGTTTCCAGCAGCCGGTCCAGTGCCGCGCGGTGGGCCGGGTCGGTGACCCTGACCAGTGCCTCGATGCGGCGGTCGAGGTTGCGGTGCATCATGTCGGCGCTGCCGATCCACACCTCGGGTTCGCCGCCGTTGCCGAAGGCGAAGACCCGGGAGTGTTCCAGGAAGCGGCCGAGGATCGAGCGGACCCGGATGTTCTCCGACAGCCCGGGGACCCCGGGTCGCACGGCGCAGATGCCGCGGACCCAGATGTCCACGGGCACGCCTGCCTGGGCGGCCCGGTAGAGGGCGTCGATGAGGGCCTCGTCGACGATTGAGTTCATCTTGAGCCGGACGTACGCGGGCCGGCCGGCCCGGTGGTGGTCGGCCTCCTTGTCGATGCGGGCGATGAGCCCGTCCCGCAGCGACTTGGGCGCGGTCAGCAGCCGGCGGTAGGTCTCGCGCCGTGAGTACCCGGACAGCCGGTTGAAGAGGTCGGAGAGGTCCGCGCCGACCTGCGGGTCGGCGGTGAGCAGGCCGAGGTCCTCGTAGAGCCGGGCGGTCTTGGGGTGGTAGTTGCCGGTGCCGACGTGCGAGTAGCGGCGCAGCTGGTCGCCCTCCTGGCGGACGACGAGCGACAGCTTGCAGTGGGTCTTGAGGCCGACGAGGCCGTAGACGACGTGGCAGCCGGACTCCTCCAGCTTGCGCGCCCACTTGATGTTGGCCTGCTCGTCGAAGCGGGCCTTGATCTCGACGAGGACGAGGACCTGCTTGCCGGATTCGGCGGCGTCTATGAGGGCGTCGACGATCGGGGAGTCGCCGGAGGTCCGGTACAGCGTCTGCTTGATCGCGAGGACGTCCGGGTCGGCGGCGGCCTGTTCCAGGAAGGCCTGGACGGAGGTGGAGAAGGAGTCGTAGGGGTGGTGCAGCAGCACGTCCCGCTCGCGCAGCGCCGCGAAGATGTCGGGTGCGGACGCGGACTCCACCTCGGCGAGGTCGCGGTGGGTGCCGGCGATGAACTTCGGGTACTTCAGCTCGGGCCGGTCCAGGGAGGAGATCCCGAAGAGGGCGGTGAGGTCCAGCGGCCCGGGCAGCGGGTACACCTCGGCCGCGGTGACCTTTAGCTCCTGTACCAGCAGGTCGAGGACGCCGGGGTCGATGGACTCCTCGACCTCCAGGCGCACGGGCGGGCCGAAGCGGCGCCGCATGAGTTCCTTCTCCAGGGCCTGGAGGAGGTTCTCGGCGTCGTCCTCCTCGACTTCGAGGTCCTCGTTGCGGGTGACGCGGAACATGTGGTGCGCGAGCACCTCCATGCCGGGGAAGAGCTCCTCCAGGTGCGCGGCGATGACGTCCTCCAGCGGGACGTAGCGCTGCGGCGATGCCTCCAGGAACCGGGAGAGCAATGGCGGGACCTTGACGCGGGCGAAGTGGCGGTGGCCGCTGACGGGGTTGCGCACGACGACGGCCAGGTTCAGGGAGAGGCCGGAGATGTACGGGAAGGGGTGCGCGGGGTCCACGGCCAGCGGGGTGAGCACCGGGAAGATCTGGTTGCGGAACAGGGTGAAGAGCCGGGCCTGCTCCTTCTCGGTGAGGTCGGGCCACCGGATGAGGTGGATGCCCTCCTCGGCGAGCTGTGGGGCGATGTCCTGCTGGTAGCAGGCGGCGTGCCGGGCCATGAGTTCGCGCGAGCGGGTCCATATCTGGTCCAGCACTTCGCGGGGCTGGAGGCCGGAGGCCGAACGGGTGGCGACGCCGGTCGCGATGCGGCGCTTGAGGCCGGCGACGCGGACCATGAAGAACTCGTCCAGGTTGCTCGCGAAGATCGCGAGGAAGTTCGCGCGTTCCAGCAGCGGGGTGGCCGGGTCCTCGGCGAGCTCCAGGACCCGCTCGTTGAAGGCGAGCCAGCTGCGTTCCCGGTCGAGGAACCGCCCGGCGGGCAGCTCGTCGCCGTCCTTGCCGTCGTAGGCGTCCGGGTCGGAGTCGAGATCGGGCGCGAGATCCGGCGCGAGGTCGACGTGGGGGCGGTGCGCGGCTATGGAGCCGATGCGCGCCTTCGCCGCGGGGGACGTGTGAGACGGGTGCTGGGCGGGGACCTCGGTGGGGCCTGCGCTGGGCTGGTGGCTCATGACTCCATTCTTCCGCGCGAGCGGAAGGACAGGCGCGTCGGACGGGTCGGCCGTCAGTCGGAGTCGGGGGTGCATGGGGGGAGACTGGCAAGCGCTGCTTAATGCGCGGTGAATGGCGCATGGCTTCCCGGGTCCGCCTGGCGCACGAGTACGTCGCCGGCCGCGCGCGGCGCCGTACGCGGCCGGCGGCGTCCGCCCCGGCGTGCGGTACGGGCCCCGGGCGTGCGGGGCCCGTACCGCGTGCGCCGGCGCGGCGCGGCTCGGCTCAGCTCTCCGTGCGGTACATCAGGTCCACCTCGTGGGTGGTGAAGCCGAGGCCCTCGTAGACGGCGAGGGCGGCCGGGTTGTCGGCGTCGACGTACAGCATGGCGGTGGGCAGGCCGGCCTCGGCGAGGTGGCGCAGGCCGATCGCGGTGAGCGCCTTGCCGAGGCCGCCGCCCTGGGCGCCGGGGCGGACGCCTACGACGTAGACCTCGCCGAGCCGCTCGTCGGCGTGGACCTTCGTCCAGTGGAAGCCGATCAGCTCGCCGTCGCGTTCGGCGAGGAAGAAGCCCTTGGGGTCGAACCAGGGCTGTGACGTCCGGTCGTCGAGGTCCCGCTGGGTCAGGGAGCCCTGTTCGGGGTGGTGGGCGAAGGCGGCGGCGTTGGCGGCGAGCCAGGCCGCGTCGTCGGCGCCGGGGACGAAGGTGCGGACGGTGACGCCGGGCGGCAGGACCGCCTCGGGCAGCGGCGGCGCGTCGGGGCCGAGGGGGCGGCGCAGCTGGCGCAGTTCGCGGAACAGGGTGAGGCCGAGTACCTGGGCCAGGTGGCGGGCGGCGGACTTGCCGCCGTGCGCCCATACGCGGATCCGCTTGCCGGATGCGGCGAGCAGGGCGGAGCCGAGGGCGCGGCCGTGGCCGCGGCCGCGCAGTGAGGGGTCCACGACGAGTTCGGCGGCGGGGGCCTCCACCGGGTCGGTGTCCTCCAGTTGCCCGTATCCGGCGAGCCGTCCCTTGTCGGTGAGGAGGAAGTGCCGGATGCCCTCGCGGCGTCCGCCGCGGAGTTGGAGCCGGCCCTGTTCGGACACGGCGGTGGTGCCGTCGCTCCGCGCCGCGTCCGCGATCAGGGCGAGTACCGCGTCGGCCTGTTCCTCCGTCAGTTCGTCGAGGATCTCAATCTGCCGTCCCGGCTCAAGGGCCGCTGCTGCGTCAGTCATGACTCCACGGTACGACCGCAACCTGCCCGTAACCGATTAGGGCCTGACACGCTACGCGCGTTGACCTTAGGCTTCGGCGGACCTCCCAAGTCGTATCGCTGTCCACAAAGGGGACCACATGTCAGCGACGCCACAACGGCACCGCAGCTTCCGCCGGTTGGCCTTCTCCGCCCTCGCGCTCACGGCCGGGGCCGGCGCGATGGTCGCCGCCGCACTGCCGGCCGGTGCCGCCGCCGGTGGCGGTGCGGCGAAGAGCCGTACCGTCGACGTGCAGATGCTGTCGTTCAACGACCTCCACGGCACGCTGGAGCCTCCGCAGGGCTCGTCCGGCACCGTGAGCGAACGCCAGGCCGACGGCACGACCAAGGCCATACCCGCGGGTGGCATCGAGTACATGGCGACCGCGCTGCGCGAGGCCCGCAAGGGGCACGAGTACTCCGTCACCGCCGCGGCCGGTGACATGATCGGCGCCAGCCCGATGCTGTCCGGCATGTTCCACGACGAGCCGACGATCGAGGCGCTGAACAAGCTGAAGCTGGACGTCACCAGCGTCGGCAACCACGAGTTCGACGAGGGCAAGACCGAGCTTCGCCGGATGCGGTACGGCGGTTGTCACCCCGTCGAGGGCTGTTTCGAGTACGGCAAGACCTTCGGTGGATCGGAGTTCCAGTACCTCGCGGCCAATGTGACGGACGAGAAGACCAAGCGTCCGCTGCTCTCGCCCACCTTCATCTGGAAGAAGGGGGACGTGAAGATCGGCTTCATCGGTGTGACCCTGGAGGGCACCCCGGACGTGGTGACCGCCGACGGGGTCAAGGGCCTCAAGTTCGGTGACGAGGTCGAGACGATCAACAAGTACGCCAACGAGCTGAACAAGCAGGGCGTGAAGTCGATCGTCGCGCTGATCCACGAGGGCGGTCTGCCCGCGAGCGGCGCGTACAACTACGACTGCGACGTGCCCGGCGCGGGCGCGGGCATCTCGGGTGCCATCGTCGACATCGCGAAGAACGTGGACCCGAAGGTCGACGCGCTGGTGACGGGCCACACCCACCAGGCGTACTCCTGCGACATCCCCGACCCGGCGGGCAACCCGCGCACGGTGACCTCGGCGGCCTCCTACGGCCGGCTGTTCACGGACACCACCCTCACCTACGACCGGCAGACCAAGGACATCGTCCGTAAGCCGGCCGCCGCACCGAAGCCGGTCCAGAAGGTCGTCAGCCGGGACGTGCCGAAGGCCGGGGACATGACCGAGCTGATCCAGCGCTGGAACGCGCTCGCGGCCCCGATCGCGAACCGCCCCGAGGGCTACATCTCGGCGGACGTGCCGGGCCGCGGTTCGGAGGCGCCGGAGAAGCCGCTCGGTGACCTGATCGCCGACGCGCAGTTGGAGGCGCTCGCGCCGGCCGACAAGGGCGGGGCCCAGCTCGCGATCATGAACCCGGGCGGCATCCGCGCGGACCTGGCCTACAAGGCCGCCGGGAGCGAGGGCGACGGGGTGGTGACGTACGGCGAGTCGTACACCGTCCAGCCGTTCACCAACATGATGAACGTGGTCGACCTGACCGGCGCCCAGCTGATCACCGCGCTCCAGCAGCAGGTCTCCGGACCGGTCAACGGGCCGAACCCGAAGATCCTCCAGGTCTCGAAGGGCTTCACCTACACCCTGGACCTGACGAAGGCGGGCGCGGACCGCGTCGTCGTGGACTCGGTCAAGCTGAACGGCGCCGCGATCGACCCCGCGAAGACCTACCGGGTCGCGATGAACGAGTTCCTCGCGGGCGGCGGCGACGGCTTCACCGTCCTCAAGGAGCACACGAACAAGCTGGTCGGCGCCTCCGACCTGGACTGCTTCAACGCGTACCTGAACAAGTCCTCGGCGGCGGCCCCGATCGCCCCGCCGGCGGCGGACCGGATCACCGTCGTCAAGTAGTCGGTGACGGGGGCGGGTAGCCCGAGAAGGGGCGGTGGGCCGGGCGGCCCGCCGCCCCTTTCTCGTCATGGGCCGGCGGAGGGGGCGGTCACAGGGTGGCCAGGAACGTCCCGACGGCCTTGTGGAACCCCTGCGGGTCGGTGAAGGGCACGAAGTGGTCGCCGTCCAGCGGCGTGTACGAGGTTCCCGGCCGCCGGGCGACCATCGCGTCGGCCTGCCCCTGCGGGAGCGACCGGCTGCGGGTGCCGTGGACGAGCAGGGCGGGGCAGGCGCTGCCGAGCCAGGCGTCCCAGTGGTCGCCGCGGCAGGACTCGACGGAGTCGAGCATGTCCCGGGGGTGGAAGGGGAGCCGCCAGCCGGCGCCGTCGGGGAGCGGGCGCAGGGCCTGCTCGACGAACCGGGCACCGACCGGTCCGGCCGCGTCGAGGAGTTCCTCGCGGGTGGGGGCGGTGTAGCGCATGGTGTGGAGGAAGGCCATCCATTCGTTCCCGCCGGGGTTGACCTCCACGCCGCAGTCGACGTCGATCAGCGCGCTGATCCGGCTCGGGTGGGCGGCGGCGAGGTGGAGGGCGTTGAGGCCGCCGAGGGAGTAGCCGAGCAGGGGTACGGGGGCGTCGAGTCCGAGGTGGTCCAGCAGGGTGACGGCGTCGGCGACGTAGCCCTCGCGCCGGTAGTGCGGGGCCCGGTCGGAGTCGCCGTGGCCGCGCTGGTCGGGGGCGATGACCCGCCAGTCGGCGCCGAGGGACTCGGCGAGGCCGGTGAAGGCGAGGGCCTCGGACATACCGCCGTGGAGGGCGAGCAGGGGGCGGCCGGGGCCGCCGAAGTCCAGGTACGACAGGGCGCGGCCGTCGACGGTCAGCTCGTGGCGCATGGTTACCGCTCTCCTCGGGTGTCCTGTGGTGACGGGTACGACCCTGCCAGGATTTGGGCGACCGCGCAATACGTACGTCTTGGGCGGTTGCCCAAGCGGGGGCGCGGCTACCATCCCGGCATGGGAAATCGCGAGGACCTGCTGGCCGGAGCGCGCCGCTGCCTGGAGGAGAAGGGGTACCTGCGCACCACCGTGCGGGACATCGCCGCCGCCTCGCGGGTGAGCATGGCGGCGATCGGCTACCACTTCGGCTCCCGCGAGGCCCTGCTCGACCAGGCGCTGTTCGCGGCCATGGACGAGTGGTCGGCGGCGGCCGGTCGGCTGGACGGTCAGGGGGACACCGCCGCGCAGCGCTACGCCGACATGTGGGACCGCAAGATCGCGGACTTCGGCGAGACGCGCTGGCTGTGGATCGCCTCCATCGAGGCGTTCGTGCACGCGCAGTCCTCGCCCGAGCTGCTCGCGACCCTGGCCGCCGCCCAGCGCGGTTCGCGCCGGATGGTCGCCGCCCACTTGCGGGGCGTCGCGGAGGAGGTGGTGGCGGAGGAGGACGTACGGGGCCTCGGGTCGGTGCACCTGGCGCTGCTCACCGGGGTGATGGTGCAGGCCCTGACCGACCCCGGGCAGGCGCCGAACGGGCGCGAGCTGGCCCACGGCCTGCGCGCCATGGCCGAGTTGCTCGAAAGATGACCCGTACCGACGGGTAGTAAAGGCCGCTCCCGCACGCCATACTCCGGTCCGACCACTGGACCGGAAAGGGGCGGGCATGGCACTGGATCGGCGGGCATTTCTCACGGGGGCGCTGGCGGCCGGGGCGGGCGCGGCGCTGACACTGGGCGCGGCGACCCCGGCCGCGGCCGGTACGGCGCCGGCCACGGCGCGTGCCCGCTCCGGCCGTACTTTCTCCGCCCGTACCTTTTCCGCCCGTACGGCCGGCGCCGCGCTCGGCACCCAGGACTGGATGGCCGGCCTCGCCGACTCCACGCCCCTCCAGCGGATGACCCTCCCCGGCACCCACGACTCGGGTGCCACCAAGGGGGGCCTCTACGTCGCCTGCCAGAACACCTCGATCGCGCAGCAACTCGACTCCGGCATCCGCTTCCTCGACGTCCGCTGCCGGGTCACCGGCGGATCGTTCGCGATCCACCACGCGGCCTTCTTCCAGGACCTGATGTTCGGCGACGTCCTCGTGGCCTGTGGGAACTTCCTCGCCGCGCACCCTTCCGAAACGGTGCTGATGCGGGTCAAGCAGGAGTACTCGACCGAGAGCGACGCGACCTTCCGGGCCGTCTTCGACGACTACCTCGACAACCGGGGCTGGCGCCCGCTGTTCCGGATCGCCGACGCCCTGCCCGGCTCGCTCGGCCAGGCGCGCGGGAAGGTGGTGCTGCTCGCCGACAACGGCGGGCTGCCCGGCCCGCGCTACGGCGACGGGAACGTCTTCGACATCCAGGACGACTACAACGCGGAGCCGTTCGCCAAACGCGGCAAGATCGAGGACCAGTTCCGGCGGGCCGTCCAACAGCCCGGCAAGCTGTTCGTGAACTACACCAGCACCTCCGCGTACATGCCGCCGCGCTGGAACTCCGACCGGCTCAACCCGCAGGTCCACGCCTTCGTCGACGGGGCCGAGACGGCGGGCCGCACCGGCCTCGGCATCGTCCCGATGGACTTCCCGAACACCCGCGCCGGCCTGGTCGCCTCACTGATCCGGCACAACTGACGGCGCCGGCCGAGCGGGCGGCGGGGTCGGCGCCCCCGGGATGCGGAGCACCGCCTCCGTGCCCGGCCCGCCGTCCGCCGGCGCCCGCAGCTCGGCGCTCCCGCCCGCCCGCTGCGCCGTACGCGCCACGATGGACAGGCCGAGCCCGCTGCCGGGCAGGGCGCGGGCCGACGGGGAACGCCAGAACCGCTCGAAGACGTACGGCAGGTCGTCGGCCGGGACACCGGGCCCGTGGTCCCGTACCGTCAGCTCGCCCGCCCGCAACGCCACCTCCACCACGCCGCCCGGCGGGCTGAACTTCACCGCGTTGTCCAGCAGGTTGACCACCGCCCGCTCCAGCGCGGCCGCCTCGCCCCGTACGTACCAGGGCCGCAGCTCGGAGCCGAAGGTCAGCTCGGGGCCGCGCAGCCGGGCCCGGGACAGCGCCGTCTCCGCGATGTCGTGCAGGGCCACCACCTCCAGCCGTACGTGGGCCGCGGCGTCCGGCCGGGACAGTTCCTGGAGGTCGCCGATCAGCGCGGCCAGCTCCGTCATCTGCGCCTTGACCGAGGCCAGCAGCTCCTTGCGGTCCTGCGCCGGGATGGCGCGGCCGGTCTCCTCGCTGCGCGCGAGCAGTTCGATGTTGGTGCGCAGCGAGGTCAACGGGGTGCGCAGCTCGTGCCCGGCGTCCGCGATGAGCTGCGCCTGGCGGTCGCGGGAGGAGGCGAGGGCCGCCGTCATCGAGTTGAACGACCTCGACAGGCGGGCGATCTCGTCGTCGCCGTCGTCGGGAATCCGTACGGTCAGGTCCTCGGTGCGCGCGATGTGCTCGACCGCGCCGGTCAGTTCGTCGACCGGCCGCAGACCGGTCCGGGCCACCCACAGCCCGGCCACGCCCGCGCCGACGACACCGACGCCGGAGACGAACAGCAGCACCCAGGCCAAAGTGGACAGCGGCCGGTCGATGTCGGCGAGCGGCTTGGCGACCGAGATGGCGACGGTGCCGCCCACCGGCCCGCTGACGTTCACCGGCTGCGTGTAGACCCGTACCGGGGTGCCCTCGGTGGTACGGCCGTCGTACAGCACGGCCCCGCGCCGGCCCTGGGCGACCTGGAGGTCGTACCCGGTCACCGGGAGGGTGTTCTTGCCGTCCACCCAGCACCGGCCGCCCGAGGGCAGGACGATCTGCACCTGGGCGCTCAGGTTGTTGACGATGGCGCCCGGCACCTTCTCGCGGCAGCCGACCTCGGACAGCGTCTGGTTGGCCTGCGCGCTGGCGTTGGTGGAGCGCAGGGAGCTGTCGAGCTGGTCGCCGAGCTGGGTACGGACCATGAACCAGCTGACGACGGCGACGGCCGCCACGGCGACCGCCACCGCGACGGTCACCAACAGGGCCAACCGGGAGCGCAGCGGCAGGCCGCGGAACCGGGCGACCGGGCTCATTCGGGTCCGCTCTCGCCCGCGCGCAGTACGTATCCCACGCCGCGCACGGTGTGCACCAGACGGGGCTCGCCGCCGGCCTCGGTCTTGCGCCGCAGGTACATCACGTACACGTCGAGGGAGTTGGAGCTGGGCTCGAAGTCGAAGCCCCAGACCGTCTTCAGGATCTGCTCGCGGGTCAGGACCTGGCGGGGGTGGGAGAGGAACATCTCCAGCAGCGTGAACTCGGTACGGGTCAGCTCCACGGGCCGGCCGGCGCGGACGACCTCGCGGGTGGTGAGGTCCATGCGCAGGTCGCCGAAGGTCAGGGTGTGCTCGGGCGGTGCGCCGCCGGGCGCGGGGGCGGCGTAGGCGCTGCGGCGCAGCAGGGCGCGGACCCGGGCGAAGAGCTCGTCGAGCTCGAAGGGTTTGACGAGGTAGTCGTCGGCGCCCGCGTCGAGGCCGGTGACGCGGTCGCCGACGGTGTCGCGGGCGGTCAGCATCAGGATGGGGGTGGTGCTGCCGGAGGCGCGCAGCCGGCGGGCCGCGGTGAGACCGTCCATGCGGGGCATCTGGATGTCCAGGACGATCAGGTCGGGGGCGTACGCGGCCGCCTTGTCGAGGGCGTCGAGCCCGTCGACGGCGGTCTGCGCCGCGTACCCCTCGAAGGCCAGGCTGCGGCGCAGGGCCTCGCGGACGGCCGGCTCGTCGTCGACGACGAGGACGCGCTGGGGGTCGCCTTCGGCGCTCCCGGCAGTCGTTGCGGCCATGGTCGGTCCCCCAGGGTGGTCGGTCGGTCGGTGGTGCGGCGGCTTTCCCAGGCTAGGGGGTGTCCGACGGATCAGGGTCGGCGGGCCGGGCGGGCCGGACCCGGGCCTGATCCGTCGGAGACCCCCTCGGGCCAGGGGCGTCAGAAGGAGTTCAGGCCGCTGTCGTCGCCGCCGTCACCGGTGCCGTCGCTGTTGCCGTTGCCGGTTCCGTTGTCGGTGCCGGTGCCGCCCTGGCGGAGCGCGGACAGCTCGCCCTTGATCGTGTTGACCGGGATGGCGAAGCCGAGGCCGACGCTGCCGGCGCCGGAACTGTCCGCCGAGGGGGAGTAGATCGCCGAGGGCATTCCGACGATCTCGCCGTTCATGTTGACGAGGGCCCCGCCGGAGTTGCCCGGGTTGAGGGAGGCGTCGGTCTGGATGGCCTTGTACGAGGTGGTGTTCTTGCCGGTGCCACCGTTGAACTGCTGACCGTCGTAGGAGAAGGGCCAGCCTCCGCCGCCCTGGCGGCGCTGCGGGGTCTGCTGCTCCTCGGACTTCGGGACGCTCACGTCGCGGTTCAGCGCCGAGACGATACCGCTGGTGACGGTGCCGGTGAGACGGTCGGGGGAGCCGATGGCGACGACCTGGTCGCCGACGCGGAGGTTGTCGGAGTTGCCGAGCTTCGCGGCCTTGAGGCCGGAGGCGCCCTGGAGCTTGATGAGGGCCAGGTCCTTGGCGGAATCGGTGCCGAGGGTCTTGGCGGTGTACTTCTTGCCGTCGCTCGTCGTCACCTGGATCCGGGTGGCGCCGCTGACGACGTGGTTGTTGGTGACGATCTCGCCGTCGGCGCTGAGGACGATGCCGGAGCCGGTGCCCTGGCCGGAGCCGGTGCTGGTGTCGATCCGGACGACGGAGGGGCTGACCTGTTCGGCGACGCCGGCGATCGTGCCGGAGCTGGACTGCGAGACGTTGGTGCCGGAGATGCCGCCGGCGCCGGCGCCGTGCTGTACGAGCAGCTCCTCGACGGCGGCGGCGGTCCCGCCGCCGATGAGGGCCGCGGCGATCGCCACGGCGGCGACCAGTGCGACGGGCCGCCGCGCCCTGGGCGGCGCGGGGGCTGCCGCCGGGGGGTACGCGGGGGGCGGGGGGTACTCGTGGTACTCGCCTTCGCGGCGGAAGCTGTCGGTCATGTCTGCACTGTGTCCCGCGATCATGAGAGCAATCTGAGTCCCGGCTGAGAAGCCCGACAGAACCGTGTATGCCCGATATAAGGCCGGTCGCTCCGCGGAGCCCGCCGCCGTTGCCGGGGCCCGGGGCGGCCCGCGCGCCTCAATCGCCGGCGGGGCTGGATTGGGCCGGGCCCGGTGGGCGGGTGCGGCGCCCCGGGGCTCCGCCCTGCGCCCTGCGCCTCAAACGCCGGCGCGGGCTGGCCCGTGTCGGCTCTTGGGCCCCGGGGAACGGTGGAAGGGCGGGTAGGGGACAGCCCCGCAGGGCCACCCACCGGCCGGCAGCCGGAAGGCGGCAGGGGCGCGTCAGGAAGGCGGGCGGCAGCCGCAGGAGCGGCGGATGACCAGGGCCGACGGGAACTGCTTCAGCCGCTCCCGGCGCGAGCCGGCCACGCGGAGGGCGTCGTCCAGGACGAGGTCCACCGCCGCGCGGGCCATCGCCGGGCGGTCCGAGGCGATCGTCGTCAGCGGCGGATCCGTCAGGGCGGCTTCCTTGACGTCGTCGAAGCCGGCCACCGCCAGCTCCCCCGGCACGTCGATCCGCAGCTCCCGCGCCGCCCGCAGCACACCGATCGCCTGGTCGTCCGTCGCGCAGAAGATCGCCGGCGGCCGGTCGGGGCCCGACAGGACCTCCAGGGCGACCGTATACGCGTCGTAGCGGTTGTACGGGGCCTCGAACAGCCGGCCCTCCACCGACCGCCCGGCCTCCAGCATCGCCCGGCGCCACCCCTCGACGTGGTCCGCGACCGGGTCGCCGACCGACGGGGTGTTCTCGACGCCGCCGATACAGGCGACGTACGGGTGCCCGTGCTCCAGCAGGTGCCGCGTCGCGAGCTGCGCGCCGCCGATGTCGTCCGTGATGACCGCGACGTCGTCGATCGCCTCGGGCCGCTCGTGCAGCAGCACGATCCGGGCGTCCCACGCCTCGATCTCCGAGGCCGCGCGCTCGCTCATGCCCTGGCTGACCAGGATCAGCCCGGACACCCGCATGCCGAGGAAGGCCCGCAGGTAGTGGACCTCGCGCTCGTCGCGGTAGTCCGAGTTGCCGACCAGCACCATCTTCCCGCGCTCGGCGGCGGCCTGTTCGACCGCGTGCGCCATCTCCGCGAAGAACGGCTGTCGCGCGTCGGGCACGATCATGCCTATGAGGTCGGTGCGCCGCGAGGCCATCGCCTGGGCCACCCGGTCGGGCCGGTAGCCCAGGTCCTTGATCGCGGCGAGTACACGCTCGCGCGTGGCCGGGGCAACCGGCCTGGGTCCGTTATTGATGACGTAGCTCACGACGGCGGTAGAGGTACCCGCAAGTCGCGCCACGTCATCCCGCGTCACCTTGGCCACGCGCGGCAGTCTACGCGGGGTGACCTACCTCTGGGCAGGGCGTCCTGCCGACCGGACCGTCACCGGGGCTTCCTCCATCCGGGGCAGGGCCGCGGCGGCCTGGGCCGCCGCTTCCGCCGCCGCCCGTTCCACCTTCTCCGGCGTGACGAAGCGGTAGCCGACGTTGCGCACCGTACCGATCAGCGACTCGTGTTCGGGGCCGAGCTTGGCGCGCAGCCGCCGTACGTGGACGTCCACCGTCCGGGTGCCGCCGAAGTAGTCGTAGCCCCACACCTCCTGGAGGAGCTGCGCGCGGGTGAAGACCCGGCCCGGGTGCTGGGCGAGGTACTTCAGCAGTTCGAACTCCTTGAAGGTGAGGTCCAGGACCCGGCCCTTCAGCTTCGCGGAGTACGTGGCCTCGTCGACCGACAGGTCACCGTTGCGGATCTCCATCGGGGAGTCGTCCGAGCCGAGCTGCTGACGGCCGGTGGCCAGCCGCAGCCGCGCCTCGACCTCGGCCGGCCCGGCGGTGTCGAGGAGGACGTCGTCGATGCCCCAGTCGGCGGTGACGGCCGCGAGGCCGCCCTCGGTGACGACGAGGATCAGCGGACAGCCGGGCCCGGTGGAGCGCAGCAGTTGGCACAGCGACCGCACCTGCGGCAGGTCGCGGCGGCCGTCGACGAGGATCACGTCGGCGCCGGGCGTGTCCACGAGGGCCGGGCCCTCCGCGGGGGCGACCCGGACGTTGTGGAGCAACAGTCCGAGTGCCGGCAGCACCTCGGTGGACGGCTGCAGGGCGTTGGTGAGGAGCAGGAGCGAGCTCATGCCCGACCACCTGCCCGGGTCGGGTGGTCGTGCACGCCCCTGTGCGCGTGCACGGTTCGCTGGTCCATCACTCGGTTCCTCCTCGGTCCCGTCGAGGACTTTCGCGGCACTGCTTCGTACGACTTCGTGTGGCGCCCGCCCGGTCCCCGCGCCCTGAGGCCCGGACGGCACCTGTTCTCGGTCCGTTCAACGTGCTGAAAGCACAAAAGGACCCGGGGGCTACGTTGCCCGGATCCTCTGCACCGCCAGGATAGCCCACGGCCCCTTTCGCGGCCGAGGTCTCATCAGATCCCTCTTCTGTGGTTCCCGCCACGCCGGGCATCCGGTGGGAGGCGTCATCATGGAGGCCGACGGTAGAGAGCCGACGATGGGAGCAGCAGTGGCAACCGGAACCATCCGCTACTGGGCGGCGGCCAAGGCCGCCGCCGAGACGGCGGAGGAGCCGTACTCGGCGCGCACGCTGGCCGAGGCGCTCGACGCCGTGCGGGAACGCCACCCGGGTGAACTGACCCGGGTCCTGCTGCGCTGCTCCTTCCTCGTGAACGACGAGCCTGTGGGCAAGCGCCCGCACGATGCCGTCCTGCTGACGGAAGGGGGCACCGTCGAGGTGCTCCCGCCGTTCGCGGGCGGGTGAGCGGGAGCCGATGACCAACTCCGACGAACAACAGCAGCCGCAGGGCGCCCCGCAGGACCCGTACGGGACCCAGACCTGGCAGTCCGAGACCTGGGAGACCGGCTACCAGCCGGTGCCGGTGCCGGTGCAGCAGGTTCCGCAGCCGCCCGCTCCGCCGCTGGGCGGGGTGCCCGATCAGGGGCAGCAGCCGGTGGCGCCCGAGGGGTGGTTCCGGGACGTCTCCCCGGCCCAGGCGCCCGCCTCCGACTGGGTCGCGGAGACCGCGTACCTGCCGCCCTACCGGGAGCAGGCCCCGCAGCAGCCGCAGGCGCAGCCCCAGCCGCAGCAGCCGGCGGCGCCCGAGGGCTGGTTCCGCGAGGAGGCCCCGCGGCCGGCGCCCGCGCCGGAGTGGCAGGCGGAGACCGCGTACCTGCCGCCGGTACGGGAGGACATGGCCCCGCAGGGCTGGTTCCGCGAGGAGGCCCCGGCGTCCCCGGCCCCCGCGTACCCCGACCCCGCTCCCGGCGGGAACTGGGCCGACTCGACGGCCTACCTCCCGCCCCAGGCGGCCGCGCCTTCACCCGCGGACGCCGCCGCGACCGCGTACCTGCCGCCGATCACGGACGGCATGGCCCCGCCGACCGGCGCGCATGCCGCGCCGCGCTCGCACGCCGCCCCGCGGTCGCACGCGGACGACGCCGCCGCGGCCACGGCGTATCTGCCGCCGATCACGGACGGCATGGCCCCGCCGACCGGCGCGCATGCCGCGCCGCGCTCGCACGCCGCCCCGCGGTCGCACGCCGCCCCGCGCGGACTGCCGCAGCCCGTCGGGGAGCAGGAGGAGCCCGAGTACTCGCCGCCGACCGTGGCCGGGAACACCCTGCGCGCAGTCGACCCCGCCCAGGCCCGCGCCGAGGGCCGGTCGCCGATCATCGACCCCGGTCCGCAGTCGGCGCTGCTGACCGCCGCCCTGGGGCTGCTGCTGGCCGGCGCCGCCGCGCTCGGGGACCTCGCACTGCTCGTGCCGCTGATCGCCCTCCAAGGGCTCACCGCGGCCGGCTGGTTCCGCCTCAACGGCATGTGGCCCGCCCGCCAGGGCATCGCCCTCGCCTTCGCCGGAGCCGTCGTCGCCGACGCGGCGGTGCTCGCGGTGGACGAGGTGTACGGCCCCGGCGCGATCATCGGCACCCTCGGCGCCTGGGTGCTGCTCACGCTGGTGCTCCAACTGCGCAGCCACGCCGACCCCGACGAGCGGATGTACGGCCTGATGGCGTCGGTGGCCTCGGCCGCCCTCGCCATCGTCTGCGCCGGGTTCCTGGCCGCCGACTCGTCCGCCGTCGGCGTCGGCGCGACCGCCGTGGCGGTGGCCGTCTTCGCCCGCGCGCTGCCGCTCCCGACCCCGGCTTCCGTCGCCGTCTCGTTGGCCGCCGCGGCCGGCGCGGGCATCGCGGTGGGTTCGCTGAACGGTCTCGGGGCAGGCGGGGCACTGGTCGGGCTGGCGGCCGGCGTGTGCGCGCTGGTCGGGCTGCGGGTGGCCGCGTACGACTACCCGTCGAAGTTCGTCCACATGACGGCCGGTGTCGCGCTGCCGCTCGCGGCCGCCGCGCCGGCGGTCTACCTGATGGGCCGGGTGGTCGGCTGACCGGCGTGCTGACGGCGGCCACATGTCCGGACATGGTCAACTAGAGCGCACGTACCGATCAGTAGGGGGAGGGGCACGTGCGTTTTCTACGCGTCGTCGTCATCATCGCAGTGATCCTGGGAGGGCTCTTCGTGGGCGTCGACCGCTGGGCGGTCGGCTATGCCGAGAACCGGCTCGCCGAGCGCATACAGGCCCGGCAGGGGCTCGCGGGCACCGCCGAGGTGGACATCCACGGATTCCCCTTCCTGACCCAGGCGCTCAGCCACGACCTCGACCAGGTGGACCTGACGCTCAAGGGGGTCGAGGCCACCGCCGACGGCCGCAAGACCCGGCTGACCCGGCTCGACGCGTCCTTCCACGGGGTGGAGTTGAACGGGGACTACAGCGGCGGCACGGCCCGGCGCGCCGAGGGCACCGCGTTCGTCTCGTACGCGGACCTCACCGAGGCGTCGCAGACCGGCGTCACCGTCGCCTACGGCGGGCAGCCGGGGAAGGTGAAGGTCACCGCCAGGGTGGAGATCCTGGGCAAGACCCTGACGCGCAGCGTCGTGTCCACCGTCACCCTCGCGGACGCCCCCTCCGGCAAGGGGAAGATCGTCCGGGTGCGCGCCGACGAGGTGCCGGGCGAGGGCATCCCCGGCCTGGAGCGGCTCGTGCGGAAGCAGACCGACTTCGACCGCTCCGTCGACGGGGGCCTGCCGGCCGGGCTTCAGCTCTCCGCGCTGACCTCGGACGAGGCGGGCGTACACCTCTCGCTGACGGGCACGGACGTGGTGCTGGCCGGATCGTGAGACGGGCAGGTCCGATCCGCAGATGGGCGGACCGCCGGAAGGAGCCCCGGAGGCCGTGGGACGGCCTCCGGGGCTCTTCTCGTCCCGCCATTCGGACGATCCTGTCTCGCCATATGACACACCGGTGACAGGGCGGCCGATTCGTCCCTACGATCCCTACCTATGAAGCATCAGCAGGCGGACCTCACGAAGCGGCGGGCAGTAGACCTGTGTCGCGTCGCCGCCATGCTCTGTCGCTCCATCTAGCGGTGTGAGCCCTTCCGCTCCACCGGCCGTCGACGGCCTTCCCCGCGCGACCGCCCCCGCGACCCGCCCCGCCGCCCCCTGACGCCTCCCCGCGCAGGGCACCGCCGGCCGCCGTCCGGAGCGCCGCGCACGAGTACCACCCCGCAGCAGCACCAGCACCGTCCCGCCGCACACTGCCCCGGAGGAGAAACCATGAGCCGCAGCGACGTCCTCGTTGACGCCGACTGGGTCGAGGCCCACCTGAACGACGCCAACGTCGTCATCGTCGAGGTGGACGAGGACACGTCCGCCTACGACAAGAACCACATCACCAACGCCGTCCGGATCGACTGGAAGAGCGACCTCCAGGACCCGGTCCGCCGTGACTTCGTGGACCAGGAGGGCTTCGAGAAGCTGCTCTCCGCCAAGGGCATCTCCAACGACGACACGGTCGTCCTCTACGGCGGCAACAACAACTGGTTCGCGTCCTACGCCTACTGGTACTTCAAGCTCTACGGCCACCAGGACGTCCGCCTGCTCGACGGCGGCCGCAAGAAGTGGGAGCTCGACTCCCGCGACCTGGTCGACGGCAAGGACGTCCCGAACCGCCCGGCCACCCAGTACAAGGCCAAGCCCCAGGACGCCTCGATCCGCGCGTTCCGCGACGACGTCGTGGCCGCGATCGGCAACCAGAACCTGGTCGACGTCCGCTCGCCCGACGAGTTCTCCGGCAAGCTGCTCGCCCCGGCGCACCTCCCGCAGGAGCAGTCGCAGCGCCCCGGCCACGTGCCGAGCGCCCGCAACATCCCCTGGTCGAAGAACGCCAACGACGACGGCACCTTCAAGTCCGACGAAGAGCTGACCGCCCTCTACGAGGCCGAGCAGGTCGACCTGGCCAAGGACACCATCGCCTACTGCCGCATCGGTGAGCGTTCCGCGCTCACCTGGTTCGTGCTGCACGAGCTCCTGGGCCAGGAGAACGTCAAGAACTACGACGGCTCGTGGACCGAGTACGGCTCGCTGGTCGGCGTGCCGATCGAGCTCGGCGCGAACAAGTAACCAGCGGCACGCGTCGCCCCGTACGCGGTACCAGCTCTCTCTAGGACAGGACAGAGAAACATGTGTGGAGCACAGATCGGCGGGCCCGACCTCGCCACGCTCAAGCCCGGTGAGACCGCCATCCAGGGCCAGGTGACCAAGGACGGCGAGCCCGTCAGCGGTTACGTCCGGCTGCTGGACTCGACCGGCGAGTTCACCGCCGAGGTCCCGACCTCGGCCACCGGCCAGTTCCGCTTCTACGCCGCCACCGGCTCCTGGACGCTGCGGGCGCTCGTCCCGGGTGCCCAGGCGGACCGTGCCGTCGTGGTCGCCGAGGCCGGCGGAGTGACGGACGTGGCGATCGCGGTCTGACCGCCGCTCCACGTATGACCGGCCGGAGGGCCGCACCCCAGGGGGTTGGACGCCACTGGAACGGGGTGCGGCCCTTCGCGCCGTCCGGGCTCGGCGCGGCCCTTCGCGCCTTTGCCGGACCGCCCTACTCTGGAGGTATGTACGCCAAGCGGCGCCGCGTCTATTTCCTGATGATGGGCGGATGTCTGTTCCTCTTCGTCTCCGCCTGGGCGTTCGTGCGCCTGTGGTCGGTGGAGGCCGCCGTCGCGCTGTGCGTGGTCGCCATGGTCATCCCGCCGGTCGCCGCGATGACCGCGAACCGGCGCGGACCGGAGGACCGCTGGTGGGACGACCCCTCGGGCGACCCCAAGTCCGATGAGTGGTGGGACGAACTGGACGGGAAGCGGCGCCCGCAGGACCGCCGCGAGGACCGGCGCGAAGAGTAGAACCTCCCGGTATCAAAATGTAATAAGGGTGCGTACAACCAGGTCCTGACGCAGGCTGTCTCCCGTCTGTGCGCCGGTATCGGACCCGCCGCCTCACGTCCCGTGGGGGGACCACTCTTGGAACAAGAACAGCCCCTGCCCGCGTCCCGGATACGGGCGGGGTGGCGCGCCGCGCTGCTCGTCGCGGGCGCCCTCGTCCTGGGAGTCGTCGCCGGCACGGTGACCGGCTACGCCGTCCAGTACGGACGCCCGCCCACGCCGCTGCCGCCGCTGGCCCGGCAGGACCTGAAGATGCCGGCCCCGATCGCGGCGAACGACGCGACCACCCAGCGGACGATCAACGCGAACCGGTGGGACAAGGCGGACGAGGACCTGGCGCAGAAGCTCCTGGACGCCCCGGCGGGTGCGCGGGACGCGGAGTCGGGGTACGAGTCGCCGGACGAGTTCGCGACGGACAGTTTCGAAAGGCCCGCCGGCGGCTTTCCCTCGCTGATCGACGGCAGAGTGCGTCGGGCCGCCCATGTGAGCTGGCACGAGGGCAACGACGTCATCGACATCCGGCTGATCCAGTTCCGGGAGCGTTCCGGTGCGCAGAGGTATGCCAGTGACTTTTCGGGCTTCATGCCCGACGACGACTACGCGGGCAACAGCGGCTATGCCCTGCCCGGAGTCCCCGCCGACTTCGGCCACGGCTGGCTCTCCAAGGTCAAGGAGAAGCCCGGCTACCTTCCCCTGCGTTTTGGCGAAGCAGTCGTCCGACGGGGTGACATCGTCATGGACGTCAAGATCGTGAACGAGCGGGCCGATCTCTCCGAGGGCGAGATCAACGCTCTCGCCAAGCGACAGTTGGAGCGGCTGTGAGCGAGCAGACCACCGAGGCCGCGACCGAAGCGGAGCCGGCTGAGGGACCGTCCGCCGCCGGGCCCGCGCGCACGACGAACCGCAAGACCGTCGTCTTGATCGCCGCCGGTCTGGGACTCGCGGTCCTCGCGGGCGGCGGCTTCCTGGCGTCGGCCCGGCTGGACGAGGCCGACCGCACCTCCCCGACGCGGTATTGGCGTCCGGCCGGAGTCCGTTCGGACCTCGAACCGAAGCCGGTTCCGACGGTGCCGCCCACCGCGCTCGCGGCCAAGCTGCTGCCGATGGACGCCGGCGACCAGCCCGGACCGGACCTGGACGGCGAGGGCAACGACTTCTACGTGCCGGGCGAACGCGCGCTCCAGACGTTCAAGAACTCCCGCTCCGGCCTTTCCGAAGAGGAACGCGCCGGACGGGACAAGGCACTGGCCGGTCTGAAGCTCAAGGGGGTGGCCGGGCGCAGCTTCACCACCTTCCCGGAGCGGTCGGTCAGCGAGATCGAGCTGATGCAGGCCGACTCCCAGGCCGTCGCCTCCCTTGCCGAGGTCGACAAGAAGGTGCTCGCCGTCCTGGAGAAGCTCGGCGAGCGGACCGGAAACAAGCGTCAGGCGCCCGTCGTGGACGGCTTCCCGCAGGCCAAGTGCGTCCTGTCGAACGTCGTCGGCGACCGGCCGGACGACATAGAGAAGAAGGAGAAGCTCGACTCCCTCGACTGTGTGGCCGCCGAAGGGGACGTTTTGGTGACCTTCCGGACGTACGGGGCGGCGATCGCGGTGAACCAGGCCGTCGACCTGTTCGAGAAGCAACTGACCCGTCTCAAGACCCCCGGGGAGTCCGCGTGACCGGGCAACTGACCACCGGCACCGGCACCGGCAACGTCCCGCCGGTCGAGCCGCCCGTCGAGTCGGTCGCGGTCGTGCCGAGGGACCGCCGCAAGCTGTTCGCCGTCCTGCGCTGGGCCGCCGCCGTGGTCGTCTTCGCGGCGGCGGGCGCGGGCACCGCGTACGGGATCACGCAGCAGCAGCGGACCGACCTCCCGGGTCTGTCCACCCGAGCCGACGGCCGCTGGACGTACCCGGCGCAGGCCAGGCCCACGCCGCCGCCGGGCGCCCCCCTCCCGGCAGGCGCGGACAACAAGGGCGCGACGCACTACGCGGACCTGAGCGCCCTGATGCTCGCGGCCCCCGTTGGTGCCCGGCCCGACACCGCGTTCAAGGCGGACAAGGACGCGGTGGTCCCGTCCGACGCGTTCCTGGAGGAGTACCCGGCCGACGCCCGGCCGAAGCTGAAGGAGTCCCTTGAGTGGGACGGCCTCCGCAAGATCACCGGCCGGTCGTGGATCATGCCCGACGGCACCCGGACCCGTATCTACCTGCTGCGTTTCCACTCCTCGGGATTCGTGGACAGCTTCCAGGGCTGTAAGCCGGACGTCCGGCTGGCCGGCGCGGCCTCGCTGTCCGCCGACCCGGAATGGATGGAGGTCGGCGTCGATGCCGACACCAGCGCGGTCATCAGCGGCACCGATGTCGCGCTGTACGAGGAGCCCAAGCCCTTCGGCGAGGCACAGACCCGGCTCGGCTGCCTCCAGGCGGGCGACGTGCAGGCCGTGATCATCCAGTCCCGCAAGGGCGGCGCGGCCATGGTCCCCTTCCATCAGACGCTGGTCCTACAGCGCCAGCTGCTCGGCTGAGCACGGTACGGGCTACCTCACACAGTGCGCCGGTCCCCGGGCCAGTAGGCTTGGGGACCGGCCCCGTACCGCCCACAAAACTCCGAGGAGCACCCCGTGCTTGAGGCAGTCTTCACCTCCCTGCTGATCCTGGTCTGCGTCGGCGTCCTCGCCTTCACCGGCCTCGCCGTGAAGAAGCTGTACCAGGGCCAGCGCTGATCGTCCCGATCGGCCACCGCCCGCCCCGGCCCCCGGAACCCCTCACACAGATCGTCTGAGCAGCCACCCATGATCCAGATCCCGTCCGACCTGAACCCGGGCCTCGTCCCCCTCGCCTTCCTCCTCGGTACCTGGGAGGGCGCGGGCGTCTTCGACTACCCCGGTGAAGAGAAGTGCAACTTCGGCCAGGAAGTCGTCTTCAGCCACGACGGCCGGGACTTCCTGGAGTACCGCTCGCGTACCTGGGTGCTCGACGCCGAGGGCAACAAGGTGCGGCCGCTGGAGACCGAGAGCGGTTACTGGCGCATCGACGCGGACCGCAAGGTGGAGATCGTCATGGTCCGCGACCAGGGCGTCGTCGAGATCTGGTACGGCGACCTCGCCGACAAGAAGCCGCAGATCGACCTGGTCACCGACGCCGTCGCGCGCACCGCCGGGTCCCGCCCGCACAGCGGCGGCAAGCGGCTCTACGGGTACGTCAAGGGCGACCTGATGTGGGTCGGCGAGAAGACCACCCCCGAGATCGAGCTCCGCCCGTACATGTCGGCCCAGCTCAAGAAGGTCGTCACGCCCGAGGAGGTCGCCGAGATGGCACGCAACCTCCCGGACATGCCGGACGACGGCATCGCGTTCTTCCGTTGAGCGGACCTCCGCGGATGAGCGGACCTCCGCGGACTGCGCGAGAAGGGGACCGCGGGCCGAGCCCGCGGTCCCCTCGCGCGCTTACACTGACCGGGTGGTGAGCACCGACAGCACCGACAGCGCCCGACGTACGGAAAGCACCGGAAGCACCGGAGGCACCGAAGGTGTCGAAGGCGCCGACTGGAAGAGCGACCTGCGCCGGCGCGGCTACCGGCTGACACCGCAGCGCCAGCTCGTGCTGGAGGCGGTCGACGCCCTGGAGCACGCCAGCCCGGACGAGATCCTCGCCCAGGTCCGCAAGACCGCCTCCGGGGTCAACATCTCCACCGTGTACCGCACGCTGGAGCTGCTCGAAGAGCTCGGTCTGGTCTCCCACGCCCACCTCGGGCACGGCGCCCCCACGTACCACCTCGCGGACCGGCACCACCACATCCACCTGGTCTGCCGCGACTGCACCGAGGTGATCGAGGCCGATGTGGACATCGCCGCCGAGTTCACCGAGAAGCTGCGCACCACCTTCGGTTTCGAGACCGACATGAAGCACTTCGCGATCTTCGGGCTGTGCGCCGATTGCGCTGCCAAGCGCCGCTCCGGCTCCGCCTGAGGGGGCCGTACGCTTGGTGCCATGACCAGCAGCCCCTTGCTCCATCTCCCCGGCGCCGTACCGGCCGAAGGCCGCGACGAGGGCGTCGCCGCCCACTACGGAGAGCTGTACGGCGAACAGCGCGCCCTCGCGGACGGCCGGGGGTTCGTCGATCTCTCCCACCGCGGGGTCGTCACCGTCACCGGGCCGGACCGGTTGAGCTGGCTGCACCTGCTGCTCACCCAGCACGTCACCGACCTGCCGCCCGGACAGGCCACCGAGGCGCTGATCCTCTCCGCCAACGGGCACATCGAGCACGCCCTGTATCTCGTCGACGACGGCGAGACGGTGTGGGCGCACGTCGAGCCCGGCACGCAGGAGGCGCTGGTCGGCTACCTGGAGTCGATGAAGTTCTTCTACCGGGTCGAGGTCGCCGACCGGACGGAGGACTTCGCGGTCGTGTACCTGCCGGCCGGTTCCATCGCCGAGGTGCCCAAGGAGCTCGCCGTGCGCGAGACCGCGCACGGCCGGGACGTGTTCCTGCCCCGCGGTGAGCTGGAGGGGTTCGCCGCATCGCACGGTCCGGCCGCCGGGTTGCTCGCGTACGAGGCGCTGCGCGTGGAGGCGCACCGGCCCCGGCTCGGCCAGGAGACCGACCACCGCACGATCCCGCACGAGCTGGGCTGGATCGGCAGCGCCGTGCACCTCCAGAAGGGTTGCTACCGGGGCCAGGAGACGGTGGCCCGCGTCCACAACCTGGGGAAGCCTCCGCGCCGCCTGGTCTTCCTGCACCTGGACGGTTCCGAGGTGCTGCTCCCGGCGCACGGGACGCCCGTACGGCTCGCGTCGGACGGGGAGGAGGGCCGTCAGCTCGGCTTCGTGACCACCGCGGTCCGCCACCACGAGCTGGGGCCGATCGCGCTGGCCCTGGTCAAGCGGAACGTTCCGGTGGACGCGCCGCTGCTGGTCGGTACGACGGCCGCCGCGCAGGAGGTCGTCGTCGCGCCGTAGGCGCCCGGTCCTGCCGGGTCTAGATGTCGATGACGATGGTGAACGGGCCGTGGTTGGTGAGCGAGACGCGCATGTCCGCCCCGAACCGGCCCGTCTCCACCGTCGCGCCCAGCGCCCGCAGTTGGGCCACCACCTCGTCGACCAGCGGCTCGGCCACCGGGCCGGGCGCGGCCGCGTTCCAGGTGGGGCGCCGGCCCTTGCGCGCGTCCCCGTAGAGCGTGAACTGGGAGATCACCAGCAGCGGCGCGTTCACGTCGCTGCACGACTTCTCCGCCTCCAGGATCCGCACCGACCAGAGCTTGCGCGCCAGCAGCGCCGCCTTCTCCGGCGTGTCGTCGTGCGTCACTCCCACCAGGACGCACAAGCCCTCGCCGACGATCTCCCCGACGGTCTCGCCGGCCACCACGACGCTCGCGCCGTCCACCCTCTGCACCACTGCTCGCATACCACCTGTGTACCAGGCGTGCACCCGTCCGGGGCCGATCGGGTGGCGTGGGACTGCGTCGGCACGGCGGTCAGTGGCACGATGCTGGAAGGCGGTGCCCCCAGCACCGGTCGAGGGGACGGACACGAACGCATGAACACCTCTGGTACCTCCGTACCTGTACCCGCGGCACCCGCGCCGTCGGCGGGCCGGCCGCCCGCCCAGCGCAACGGCGACGACCCGGGACCGACCATCCCGGCCGCCGCGCTCGGGCTGCCGGAGCTGCGCGCCCTGCGCCGCGACGCGCAGCGCGACGAAGCCGACCTGAGCTATGTGCGCAGACTCCTGCACGGCCGTATCGACATCCTGCGCGCCGAGCTGGCCCGGCGTACGGATCCCGAGTCGCCGGTGGTGGACCGGCTCTCGGAGATCCTCGCGGACGCCCCGTCCAGCCGCAGCGCCTCCGCCCGGCACGTCACGCTCGGCACCCCGCAGAGCGAGGAGTCGCGGCTGCTGGCGGCCGAGATGCTGTCGGACGTGGAGCTGTCGGACCTCGGTGCGCGCACGGACGCCGAGCTGCACGAGGCGATGGCCCGGTTGATCCGCTACGAGCAGCAGGTCTCGCGGCGCAGACAGCAGTTGCAGCGCATGGCGGACGACTCCATCGCCGAGATCACCCGGCGCTACCGGGAAGGCGAGGCGCAGGTCGACGACCTGCTGGCGTAGCGCGGCGGGCCGCGTGCACGGGCCGCGTCCGTGCGCGGCGGGCCGTGCGGAAAATCAGGCGACCTCGGCCGGCCGGCCGATTAGCGTGGCGGCCATGAGCGCTGACATCCGGCCGATAGCCGAAGCCGAACTCCGGGAATGGCTCCAGACCGTGCAGACCGGCTTCCTGTTGGCCGCCCCGGTGACCGACTCGGATGTCGCGCAGCGCGCCAAGAACGGCGACCTGGCCCGCACCCAGGGCGGTTTCGACACCGGCACCGGCCGCTGCGTGGCCACCTTCCGCTCGTTCGCCCAGCGGCTGACGGTGCCCGGCGGGGCGGCCGTGCCGGCCAGTGCCGTCACGAACGTCACCGTGCTGCCCACGCACCGCCGGCAGGGCCTGTTGACCCGGATGATGGCCGCCGAGCTGACGGCCGCCCGGGACCGGGGCGACACCGTCGCGACCCTGATCGCGGCGGAGTTCCCGATCTACGGGCGCTTCGGGTTCGGCCCCGCCGCCTGCGTCTCGGAGTGGGAGATCGACGTACCGCGCAGCGGACTGGACCCGCACCGGGCCGCACCCGCCGACGGCGGCCGGGTCGAGTTCGTGGACGCCGCCGAAGTGCGGCGCGTGGGGCCCCCGTTGCACGAGCGGCTGCGCGCGACGACGCACGGCGCGGTCGACCGGGGCGAGCGCTGGTGGAACCTGCGCACCGGCCTGGAGTCGATCTCGGTCGACCCGTACATGCCGAAGTTCTTCGCCGTGTACCGCACGGCGGAGGGTGAGGTGGAGGGTCTGGTGGCCTACGGCGCCGACGACCGATGGACGGACGCGAAGACCCCGCAGAACACCGTGCGGGTGCGGGACCTGATCGCGGTGACCCCGGCCGCGGAGCGGGCGCTGTGGCACTTCCTGTGCTCCATCGACTGGGTGCAGAAGGTGCGCACCGGCTACCGCGCCCCGGACGACCTGCTCCCGCGGCTCCTGCCGGACCCGCGCGCCGCCCGCCTCGTGACCGCCGCCGACTCCCTGTGGGTGCGGGTGCTGGACGTGGAACGGGCGCTGGGCGCGCGGACGTACGCCGTACCGGGCGTCCTGGTACTGGAGGTGACGGACCCGGCGGGCCCGGCCGAGGGGCGCTACCGGTTGGACGCGGGCACGGGGGAGTGCGTCCGCACGCGGGAGCCGGCCGATCTGCGGCTGGACGTCTCCGCGCTGGGCTCGCTGTACCTCGGCGACGAGTCGGCGGTCCGGCTGGCGGCGCTCGGCCTGGTCACGGAGGAGCGGCCGGGGGCGGTGGCCCTGGCGGACACGGTGTTCCGCACGGCCCGCCGGCCCTGGTGCCCGGACATCTTCTGACCGACCGCACGGCGCACGACACGCCGGCGGCGCCCGTATCGTCGCTCCGGCGGGGTGGACACCGAGGACGGGATTACGTGGGAGACGTGGGAGACGTAGGAAGCGTGGGACACGTGGCGACACTGGTGGAACGCCTGCGCGCGGCCGGCTGCGTCTTCGCGGAGGAGGAGGCGGAGCTGCTGACGCGGGCCGCCCGGGACGAGGGGCACCTCGCGCAGCTGCTGGCGCGCCGGGTGGCCGGCGAACCACTGGAGACGGTCGTCGGCTGGGCGGAGTTCTGCGGGCTGCGCATGGAGGTGGGCGCGGGGGTCTTCGTGCCGCGCCGGCGCAGCGAGTTCCTGGCGGGGCAGGCGGCGGCGCGGACCGGTCCGGGGGCCGTCGTCGTGGACCTGTGTTGCGGGGTGGGCGCGCTGGGGGCGGCCGTGGCCTCGCGGGTGCCGGGGGTGGAGCTGCACGCGGCGGACATCGACGAGGGTGCGCTGGTGTACGCGCGGCGCAACGTGGCGCCGTACGGGGGCCGGGTCCACCGGGGCGACCTGTACGCGGCCCTGCCCGACTCGTTGCGGGGGCGGGTGGACGTACTCGTGGTCAACGCCCCGTACGTGCCGACCGACGAAATCGCCTTCCTGCCGGCGGAGGCCCGCGACCACGAGCCCACGGCCACGCTGGACGGCGGCCCGGACGGGGTGGCCGTCCACCGCCGGGTGGCGGCGCAGGCCGCCCGCTGGCTGGCCCCGGGCGGTCGGCTGCTGATCGAGACGAGCGCCCGCCAGTCCCCGCTGACGGCGTCGGCCCTGACCTCGGGCGGCCTCGCGGTGCGCGCGGTCACCTCGGACGAGTTCCACGCGACGGTGCTGATCGGCACCGCGCCGGCGACCGCCGGTTAGCAGGCGGTAGGCAGGTGTCCGGCTACGCCGCTGCCGGGGCCTGGTTGATGCGTACGAGGTTCCCCGAGGGGTCACGGAACGCGCAGTCGCGCGGTCCCCACGGCTGCTCGATGGGCTCCTGGAGCACCTCGGCACCCGAGGCACGCACCTTCTCGAACGTCGCGTCGAGGTCGTCGCTGCGGAAGACGACCATCGGCAGCACGCCCTTGGTCAGCAGCTCCTGGAGCGCGTCGCCGTCGGTCTGGGAGCGGCCCGCGTGCGGCTCGGAGATGACGATTTCCAGGCCGGGCTGCGCGGGGCTGCCGAGGGTGACCCAGCGGTGGTCGCCGGAGGCGACGTCGTTGCGGACTTCGAGGCCGAGGGCGTCGCGGTAGAAGCCGAGCGCCTCGTCCACGTCGTTGACGGTGATGTGGCAGTACTGGAGGGAGATGTTCATGCCGTCCACGCTAGGCGGCGGTCGCGGGGCCCGCTTCTTCGATCCTGCTCGGCGTTTCCCGGGTCGGCCGCGTGTACACCTTGGCCACGCAGGCGGGCATGGCCGTCACCGCGTGGTGCTCCCGGCCGCGGTACGCGCTGGGGGTCTCGCCCAGGATCTCGGTGAATCGCGAGCTGAACGAGCCGAGCGAGGTACAGCCCACCGTCATGCACGCGTCGGTGACGCTCATACCGGCCCGCAGCAACGCCATCGCCCGCTCGATCCGGCGGGTCATGAGGTAGCTGTAGGGGGTCTCGCCGTAGACCGCCCGGAACCGCCGCGAGAAGTGCGCCGGTGACATCAGCGCGTGGCGCGCCATCGTGGGCACATCGAGCGGGCGGGCGTACTCCCGGTCGATCAGGTCCCGCGCCCGACGCAGATGCGCGAGGTTGGCGAGTTCTTGCGGGTCCATGCCTTCGACGGTACCACCGGGAGCTATTGCAAGCGTCTGCTTGCAATAGTTAGCAGAGTCGGGCAGCATGGGGCCATGGCATCGCTCAACGTCGGAAACCTCGGCGAGTACCTCCGGGAGCAGCGGCGGCAGGCTCAGCTTTCGCTGCGCCAGCTCGCCGACGCGGCGGGGGTGTCGAATCCGTACCTGAGCCAGATCGAGCGCGGACTGCGCAAGCCGAGCGCGGACATCCTCCAGCAACTGGCCAAGGCGCTGCGGATCTCCGCGGAGACGCTGTACGTGCAGGCCGGAATCCTGGACGAACGCGATCGCGACGAGGTGGAGACGCGGGCCGTCATCCTCGCCGACCCGTCCATAAACGAGCGGCAGAAGCAGGTACTGCTCCAGGTCTACGAGTCGTTCCGCAAGGAGAACGCCTCGGAGGTCGAGCCGGAGCCGGCCGGTGCCGACGACGAAAAGCCCCACACAACCTGACGCACGAACCGACTGTGATCCGGGAGGACCAGCACATGGCCATCGCCGATGACCTGAAGAAGACCCTCACCGACCCGACCCCCCTCTACTTCGCCGCCGGCACCGCCGACCTCGCCGTGCAGCAGGCGAAGAAGGTGCCCGGACTGATCGAGCAGCTGCGCGCCGAGGCCCCCGCGCGCATCGACGCCGTCCGGAACACCGACGCGAAGATCGTGCAGGAGAAGGCCAAGGAGGCGCAGGAGGTCGTCGCGGCCAAGGTCGCCGAGGTGCTCGGCGCGATCGACCCCAAGAAGCTGGGCGAGACGGCACAGGACCTGGCCCTGCGCGGCGTGGGCGTGGCCGCCGAGTACGCCGTACGGGCGAAGGAGACCTACGACAAGGTCGCCGAGCACGGTGAGCAGGCCGTACGGGCCTGGCGCGGCGAGGTCTCCGAGGAGATCGTCGACATCGCCGCGGCCGTGGAGCCGGACGTCCCGACCCAGAGCGGCCCCGCCGCCGAGACCGGCGCGTCCTCCTCGGACGAGGAGCGGGCCGGCGCGAGGAAGCCCGGCGCCCGCAAGGCCCCGGCGAAGAAGACCGCCGCCACCGCCGACGAGAGCTGATCACCACGCCGAGTGGGGCCGAGTGAGGTCGAGTGAGGTGAGGACGGACCGGGCACCTGGAAGGTGCCCGGTCCGTTGTCCTCTGTGAGGGCGGCTCTGCCAGTAGCGTGGAGGCAGGCGGTATCGGGCGGTATCAGGCGGCGGACGCGGGAAAAGGCGGTCGGGCGATGTTGATGAACGGTTTCGACAACGGGGTGCTCCCCCTGCTCGGCTTCGCCATGCTGGCGCTCGCCGTCGTGGCCTTCGTGCTCGCGTTGATCGCGCGCGAGGACGCGTACCGGGCCGCGGACAAGCAGACGAAGACCTTCTGGCTGGTCATCCTCGGTGTCACGGTCCTCGTGGACTTCTTCCTGGGGATGCTGTTCCTGGAGATCGCCGGCCTGGTGGCGACCATCGTCTTCTTCGTCGACGTCCGGCCGGCCCTCAAGCAGGTCTCGGGCGGCGGCCGACGCAGTGGCGGCAGCAGCAGCGACGGCCCGTACGGGCCGTACAACGGCGGACGTTAGCGGGTACGACGGCCCGCGGGGCCCCGGCCGGCGTCTGCGGGGTCCCGGGCGGCGCGGGGCGGCGCGGCTCGGCGCGGGCCGGGGTCAGCCCGTCTCGCGCGAGAGCAACACCACGGCCACGTCGTCGGTCAGTTCGCCGCCGTTGAGCCGGCGGGCCTCGGTGACGGAGGCTTCCAGCAGGTTTTCGCCGCGCAGGCCGGCGTCGAGGTGGCGGTTGATCATCTCGATCATGCCGTCCTGGCCGAGCCGCTCCCGGCCCTCGCCGACGCGGCCCTCGATCAGGCCGTCGGTGTAGAGCATCAGGCTCCACGCGCCGCCCAGCTCGACCTGCCGGCGCGGCCAGCGGGCCTTCGGCAGCAGCCCGAGCGCCGGACCGCTGCTCTCGTACGGCAGGAGCCGCGCCGAGCCGCCCGCGCGCACGATCAGCGGGGCCGGGTGGCCTGCCAGGCAGAGACCGGCGTGGCGGCCGTCGGGGGAGATGTCCACCGTGCACAGGGTCGCGAAGATCTCGTCGCAGGGCCGCTCCACCTCCAGCACCTGCTGGAGGGTGGCCAGCAGGTCGTCGCCGCACAGGCCGGCGAGGGTGAGCGCGCGCCAGGCGATGCGCAGTTCGACGCCGAGGGCGGCCTCGTCGGGGCCGTGGCCGCAGACATCGCCGATCATGGCGTGCACGGTGCCGTCGGGGGTGCGGACGGTGTCGTAGAAGTCCCCGCCGAGCAGGGCGCGGCTGCGGCCCGGGCGGTAGCGGGCGGCGAAGCGGAGGTCCGAGCCGTCGAGGAGCGGGTTGGGCAGCAGTCCGCGTTCCAGGCGGGCGTTCTCCTGGGCGCGCAGTTTCGATTCTGCGAGCTTGTACTGGGCGATGTCGGCCCGCTTGCGTTCCACGGCGTAGCGGATGGCGCGGCTGAGGAGACGGCCGTCGAGCTCGTCGCGGAAGAGGAAGTCCTGGGCCCCCACGCGGACGGCTTCGGCGGCGCGCTCGGCGTCGGCCTCGGCGGTGAGGACGAGGACGGCGTGGCGCGGGGCCATCCGCAGGACCTCGCGCAGGGTGGCGAGCGGGTCGTCCTTGGCTCCGCCGGGGTGGGGCAGGGAGAGGTCGAGCAGCACGCACTGCACGTCGGGGGTGAGCAGCCGGGCCGCCTCGGTGAGGTTGCGGGCGGTGCGGAGCCGGATGCGGTGGCCGTCGGCGTGCAGGATCTCGGGGACGGTGAGGTCGCCGGCGGGGTCGTCCTCGATGACCAGGAGGGTCAGGGAGGGCGCGGGGGTCGCCGGGGCCGGGTCGGCGGGCAGGACTGCCTGGCCGACCCGGGTGACAAGGGTGTCCCGCGGCCGCGGTACGGGTGCGGGCATCGTCTCCGGTTCCTTCGCTCCCCCCGAGGGTGCGCTCATGCGGTCGACCCTAGCGGGCCGGTGCGGGCGGGGGAACGGCGGCGCGGGGCGGAGCCCGCGTCATATGCCGTTATCGCGGGGAAAGCCCGGACGCGGGATGACCAACGTCACGACGCGGGCGGCGCGGCGTCCCGCCCACCGAGACGGCGGGCGGGGGCTTCCCGCCGCCCCGGGGCGGACCTCGTCCGGGCGTACCGTCCGGTCACGCGTCCGGGCGGACCACTGCCTTGATCGGCATCGAGCCCGCGCCCGCGAGCGTGACGTTGCGGCCCGGCCGCGGGGCGTGGATGATCGCGCCGTCGCCGACGTACAGGGCGACGTGGCTGGCGTCGTCGAAGTAGATGATCAGGTCGCCCGGACGCATGTCCTTGATCGCGACCTTCGGCAGCAGTCGCAACTGCTCCTGCGAGGTCCGCGGGATGCCCCGGCCCGCCGCCAGCCACGCCTGCGAGGTCAGCCCGGAGCAGTCGTACGAGTCCGGACCCACGGCGCCCCACACGTACGGCTTGCCGACCTGGGCGGTGGCGAACCGGATGGCCTTCTTCCCGGCCTCCGACGCCGTGCCGTTGATCTCCTTCAGGACGCCCGACGACAGCCAGGCCGTCTGCGCCTGGCGCTGGGCGTCCTGCTCCAGCTGGAGCAGCTTGGCCTTCTCCTCGGCCGCCAGCTTGCTCTCCAGCTCCTGGGCCGCCTTGATCTTCTCCTCGATCTCCTTCTTGGCGGTCTCCTGCTTGACCCGGTTCGCCTCCAGCTTCTGCCACAGCGCGCTCGCGTCCTTCGCGTACCGCTGGAGGTCGCTTTGGGTGCGGTTCAGGTCGGCGAGCAGGTCCGCGGTGGCCTTCTCGCCCTGCCGCAGCCGGTCCGCGCCGTCCAGGTACTGGCTCGGGCTGCCGCTCAGCGCCAGGCGCGCGCCCGGCGGCAGGCCGCCGGAGCGGTACTGGGCGCGGGCGGCGGCGCCCGCGCGGTCCTTCAGCGAGGTGATCCGCTCCCGGCCGGCCGCGACCTGCTTGGCGAGTTCCACGACCCGTTCGGACTGCGCCTTGGTCTCGCTCTCCGCCTGGTTGTACGCGTCCGTGGCCGTCCCGGCCTGGCGGTACAGCTCTTCGATCTCCTTGCGGACCTCCTCCAGGGACTTGGTCCCCGGTTCCGGCGCCGGCGCCGCGGGAGCGGTGGGCGCGCCGGGCGCCGCGTACGCGGTCCCCGCGAGGCCGAGGGTCGGCGCGCTCGCCAGCACCGCCATCGCGCACAGCAGCGTGAGAGCGGATGCGCCCCGCCGGCGCGCTCGCTTCACGGTCCCCATGGTTCCCCCCAGGCGCCCCAAGTCGGATGGGACACACGGACATCACCGGGTATCACATCTGACTATCCATCAGTAACTTACTCTGGCATTCGGGATGGTGCCACGAGTCGGTGAATTCCGACACCCTCTGTGGATAACCCCGCACCGCCTGCTCAACGGACGGTTTCCCACCCCGGTTTCCCACCCCGGTTCCCCGAGCGGCGATGTTCACCCCGTCGGGCGCAACGCCTCCCACCGCACGGTCAGTTCACCCTGCCGCCAGCGCACCGGCCCGTCCGCCAGCGGCCAGTCGCCGGCCAGCGCCCGCGCCGTCCGGATCCAGCGCTGCCGGGCCCCGTAGGAGGCGTACGGGGCCGCCGCCGCCCACGCGCGGTCGAAGTCGCGCAGGAACGCGTGCACCGGCTCACCCGGCACGTTGCGGTGGATCAGTGCCTTCGGCAACCGCTCCGCCAGGTCCGAGGGGCGCTCCAGGGAGCCCAGTCGGGTCGCGAAGGTGACCGTGCGCGCCCCCTCGGGCCCGAGCGCGACCCATACGTGTCGCCGCCCGATCTCGTCGCACGTCCCCTCGACGAGCAGCCCGCCCGGCGCCAGCCGCGCGCACAGCCGCCGCCACACCGCCTCGACCTGCTCCTCGTCGTACTGCCGCAGCACGTTCGCCGCGCGGATCAGCATCGGGGCCGCCCCGCCGTCCAGCGGGACCTCGAAGCCGCCGTGCCGGAAACTGAGCCCGTCCCGCTCGTACGGCTTCGCCGCCGCCACCCGCGCCGGCTCGATCTCGATGCCGACCACCCGCACCCGCGGCGCCGCCTCCCGCAGCCGGGCCAGCAACTCGACCGCCGTCCAGGGAGCGGCCCCGTAACCGAGGTCCACCGCCACCGGCGCCTCCGCCCGGCGCAGCGCGGCCCCGTGCGTGGCGGCGATCCAGCGGTCCATCCGGCGCAGCCGGTTCGGGTTCGTGGTCCCGCGCGTGACCGTGCCCACGGGGCGTCTGGGGGGCGGTGGGGTGCTGCGGGAAACCATGCGCCGAGCGTATGCGGAGCGAAAAGAAGCGAGGAAATCCGTCCACCTCGGAATGCGGGACGCGTCCATCCGGGTTGCACTCCTTGCAGGGCGCTGACCGCGCTCTGCGAGCCATGCCCTACGTCATGCCCCAGCGCGCCGTCCGAGCGAGAGGAACTGCTCCCTTGAGCCAGTACGTGTCCCGCCTCGGCGGCAGTATCAGCGGCCGTATCGCCGCCGCCCGCTCGACCCGCCACGAGCCGCCCCGCCTGCGGCTCCCGGCCGTGGGCCACTCCCGCAAGCCCCGCCGCGTCGCCATGCTCAGCGTGCACACCTCACCGCTGCACCAGCCCGGCACCGGCGACGCCGGCGGGATGAACGTGTACATCGTCGAGCTCGCCAGGCGGCTGGCCGCGATCAACATCGAGGTGGAGATCTTCACCCGCGCCACCACCGGCGGGCTGCCGCCCCGGGTCGAGCTGGCCCCCGGCGTCCTGGTCCGGCACGTGGACGCGGGCCCGTACGAGGGCCTCGCCAAGGAGGAGCTGCCGGCCCAGCTCTGCGCCTTCACCCACGGCGTGATGCAGGCGTGGGCCGGGCACCGCCCGGGCTACTACGACCTCGTCCACTCCCACTACTGGCTCTCCGGCCATGTCGGGTGGCTCGCCGCCGAACGCTGGGGCGTGCCGCTCGTGCACGCCATGCACACCATGGCCAAGGTCAAGAACGCGGCGCTGGCGGAGGGCGACACCCCCGAGCCCGCCGCCCGCGTCATCGGCGAGACCCAGATCGTCGCGGCGGCCGACCGGCTCATCGCCAACACCGCCGAGGAGGCCGACGAACTCGTCCGGCACTACGAGGCCGACCCCGGCAAGGTCGCCGTCGTCCACCCCGGCGTGAACCTCGACCGCTTCACCGTCGGCGACGGCCGGGCCGCCGCCCGCGCCCGCCTCGGACTCCCGCAGGACGCCGTGATCCCGCTCTTCGCGGGCCGCATCCAGCCGCTCAAGGCCCCCGACATCCTGCTGCGGGCGGTCGCGGAGCTGGTGGACCGCGATCCGTCGCTGCGCGCGCGGCTCTTCGTACCCGTCGTCGGCGGCCCCAGCGGCAGCGGCCTCGCCAAGCCGGAGGGGCTGCAGAAGCTCGCCGCGAAGCTCGGCATCGCGGACGTCGTCCACTTCCACCCGCCGGTGGCGCAGGACCGGCTCGCCGACTGGTTCCGGGCGGCGTCGGTGCTGGTCATGCCCTCGTACAACGAATCCTTCGGACTCGTCGCGATCGAGGCGCAGGCCACCGGCACCCCGGTGCTCGCGGCGGAGGTCGGCGGGCTGCCGGTCGCCGTCAACGACGGCGTGACGGGCATCCTCGTACCCGGCCACGATCCGGTGGACTACGCGCGCGAGCTGCGCCGCTTCCTGGACGAACCGGGGCTGACGGACCGGATGGGCGCCGAGGCCGCACGGCACGCGCAGTTCTTCGGCTGGGACACCGCGGCGAGCGGCACGGCGGACGTCTACACCGCGGCGATGCATGATCATCGCCGTCGCGTACGCTCCCACCATGGCTGACGCAGACGCTGACACCACCGCGATCGTCGAGGACACCCTCTCCGAGGCCGGCCTGGACTGGGAGAGCCCGGCACCGGGCTCCTACGTCGTCCAGTTGCCCGGCACGCGCAAGCTGAGCACCACCTGCTCGCTGCGGGTCGGCAAGCACTCCCTGTCGGTGAACGCCTTCGTCATCCGCCACCCCGACGAGAACGAGGCGGGCGTCCACCGCTGGCTGCTGGAGCGCAACCTCAAGCTGTACGGGATGGCCTACGCGGTCGACGGTCTCGGCGACGTCTACCTGACGGCGCGGCTCCCGCTGAGCGTGGTCACCCCCGCCGACCTGGACCGGCTCCTCGGCACGGTCCTGGAGGCGGCGGACGGCGCGTTCAACACGCTGCTGGAGCTGGGTTTCGCGAGCGCGATCCGGCGCGAGTACGAGTGGCGCGTCTCGCGCGGCGAATCCACCCGCAACCTGGACGCGTTCCGGCACCTGACGCGCCCGGCCTGAGGCGCCCGGCCTGACGCGCCCGGCCCGCCGGTTGCAGGCGTTTCGGGCGTTTCAGGCGACGGCCGGATCGGGGGCCTGGGTCGGGGCGACGGGGGTCGGGACCACGGCCGGCCGCTCCGCCGGCAGCCGCCGCATCAGCAGCCAGTACCCCAGCCCGGCCACCGTGCCCAGCGCCCCGGTCGCCCCCCACAGCCACCCGGCCCCGAGGTGGTCGATCACGTAGCCGGCCATCAGCGGGGCCACCAGCGAGGCCACCGCCCACGACATCGTGTACATCCCCTGGTAGCGCCCCCGCCCGTGCACCGGGGACAGCCGCGCCACCAGCCCCATCTGCGTCGGCGAGTTCACGATCTCCGCCAGCGTCCACACGCACACCGTCAGCGCGTACGCCCACAGCGACCCGGCGAAGGCCGTCATCGCGAACCCGTAGCCGGCCAACAACGCCGAGATCACCAGCAGCCGCTGCGGGTCCCGGTGCTCGATGAACCGGGTGACCGGGATCTGGAGCAGCACGATCAGCAACCCGTTCGCCGCGACGACCAGCCCGTAGTCCCCGGCCGAGTACCCGGCCGCGCCCATCGCCGCCGGCAGGCCCACCGACCCCTGGGTGAAGATCAGCGAAATCAGGAACGACAGCCCGACGACGCCCATGAACCGCCCGTCGCGCAGCACCGTCCCCAGCCCGATCGCCGGCCCTTCGTCCGCGCCGCCGCTCGTGTCCCGCACCGGGCGGGACTCGGGAAGCTTCACGAACACCAGCACCGCGCACAGCAGGGTGAGCGTCGCCTCGCCCAGGAAACCGGCCAGGTAGCTGTACTCCGCCACCAGCCCGGCCGCCATCGCGCTGACGCCGAAACCGAGGTTGATGGCCCAGTAGTTCAGCGCGAAGGCCCGTACCCGGTCCTCCGGCCGGACGATGTCCGCCATCATCGCGGTGACCGCCGGGCGGGAGGCGTTCGAAGTCATGCCGACCAGCAGCGCCACCGCCGCGATCGCCCCCGGATGCTCCATGAAGCCCAGCAGCGCCACCGAGAAGGCGGTGGAGAGCTGCGCGGCGAGCAGCGTCGGCCGCCGCCCCAGCCGGTCGGTCAACACCCCCGCGACCAGCGACGACAGCACGCCGCCCAGGCCGTGCAGGGCCAGCACCAGACCCGCGAAGGAGGCCGAGTAGCCGCGGTCGATGGTCAGGTACAGGGTCATGAAGGTGGCGACGAAGGCCCCGAGCCGGTTGATCAGCGTGCTCGTCCACAGCCACCAGAAGGCGCGCGGCAGTCCTGCCACGCTCTCCCGCGCCCCCCGCGTCAAACGGCCCACCGACATACGGATTCCCCCAGGCGATCAAGCGTCAGCAAGTAAGTGCCTCTTCGGCTCTCCGCACCCTACGAGCGGCCGTCGTGGAACCGCCACCCAATTGACGCCGAGCGTCAATCGGCGCGACCCGGCGGGGAGTCGACGGGGCCCGGCGGGGCCGGGCGCGGGAGGCTCGACCGGGCCGCGGGCAAGGGCCCGAAACGGGGCCGCCGACGGCCGTGGACACCGCGCGCGAGCGCCCCGGGCCGTCCATTAGGCTCGTACGCATGGCCGACGCACCGTACAAGCTGATCCTCCTCCGTCACGGCGAGAGCGAGTGGAACGCGAAGAACCTGTTCACCGGCTGGGTGGACGTCAATCTCAACGAGAAGGGCGAGAAGGAGGCGGTCCGCGGCGGTGAGCTGCTCAAGGACGCCGGCCTGCTCCCCGATGTCGTGCACACCTCGCTCCAGAAGCGCGCGATCCGCACCGCGCAGCTGGCGCTGGAGGCCGCCGACCGCCACTGGATCCCGGTCCACCGCTCCTGGCGCCTGAACGAGCGCCACTACGGCGCCCTCCAGGGCAAGGACAAGGCCCAGACGCTCGCCGAGTTCGGCGAGGAGCAGTTCATGCTGTGGCGCCGCTCGTACGACACCCCGCCGCCGCCGCTCGAGGACGGTACGGAGTTCTCCCAATCCGACGACGCGCGCTACGCGACGATCCCGCCGGAGCTGCGCCCGCGCACGGAGTGCCTCAAGGACGTCGTCGTCCGGATGCTCCCGTACTGGTACGACGCCATCGTCCCGGACCTGCTGACCGGCCGCACGGTCCTGGTCGCCGCGCACGGCAACTCCCTGCGCGCCCTGGTCAAGCACCTGGACGGCATCTCGGACGCCGACATCGCGGGCCTCAACATCCCGACCGGCATCCCGCTCTCCTACGAGCTGGACGCGGACTTCAAACCCCTCACCCCGGGCGGCACCTACCTCGACCCGACCGCCGCCGCGGCCGCCATCGAGGCCGTCAAGAACCAGGGCAAGAAGAAGTAAGAAAAGCGATCATGCCCCTGACCTGCCCACATGGTGCAGGTCAGGGGTTTTCGTTTGCTCTGGGCCCACTGTGGGCCCTCAGTGCGGGGGGCCGTCCGGCCGCAGAGCCTTGCCGAGTGCCTGCCTCGCGCGGTCCCGGCTGCTGGGCATGAGGTGGGCGTACACCTTGAGCGTGAGTCCTGGATCGGAGTGCCCCAGGTACTCGCTCACGGCCTTGATGCTTTCTCCCGCGTCCAGCAGCACGGACGCGTAGAAGTGCCTCAGCGCGTGCATGCCGTGCTCTCGCGCGGCGGCGTGCCCGCGGCTCTTCGCCGCGGGGATGACTCCGACCTTGGCGAGCGAGGGTTTCCAGTGATCCTCGTTCAGCGACGTACGCCAGACATGTCCGCCAAGGGGGCCGGTGAAGATCAAGCGCTTGGTTACGGGCGGCCCGCCGGCACGCATCCACGGCAGCGTGATCTCCACCGGAGGGAAGCGCTTCATGTGCGCCTTGAGCGCGTCCGCCACGGGGTCGGGTAGCGGCACGTCGCGCAACTTGCCGCCCTTCGGAGGAGCGAACACGGGCGTGCTCAAGCTCAGCTTGAGCTGCTGGACGACGTGAAGGGTGTGGTTGTCGAAGTCGAGTTCTTCGAAGGACAGCCCGAGGATTTCCCCCTGCCGCAGACCGCACCCGGCGCCCACGTCCACCATGGGCCGGAACCGCTCCACCAGCGCGCCGCGCACGGCGAAGACCCGTTCCGGCAGCCAGGGGACCACACGGCGCGCGCCCATCTCCGGGAGCGTCACCGTGCGCGAGTTACAGGGGTTCCGAGGCAGGTACCCGTCTTCGACGGCCGCGCTCAGGACGGCGCGCACGTTGGAGAAGATGACGCGGGCGTACGAGCCGGACATCCCGGAGGCTTCGAGCTGGGTCACGAACTCGCGGATGTGGCTCGGCTGGAAGGAGCCCAGCGGCCGGTCCCCGATGCGGGGGAAGGCGTGCAGCTTGAGCTGAGACGTCATCGACGCGCGGGTGTTCGGGTCACCGCTCTGGCTCGCCAGCCACTTCTCCGCGAACTCCTTGAAGGATGTCCGGGCCGCGTTCGGGTCGATGTACTGGCCGCGCGCGACGTCGGCGCTGATGGTGCTGAGCCACTGCTCGGCGAGGCGCTTCTGCCCGTCCTCGAAGGACTTGGACTTCCGCTTGCCGTCGGGTGCGAAGTAGCGCGCCCTGTAGCGCATGCCGGTGCCATGGCGCTCGGTCTTCACTCGGGTGGTCTTGCCGTTGCCGTCGGTCTCAGTCCTGAACCAACGGTCTTGGATGCTGCCGGCCATGTCGAGGGGTTCCTTCGAGTAGGTGGATCGGGTCGTGGCTGGTACTCAGGGAGGCCGGACGGGGGTGTCCGGCGGGCTCTCTGCGAGGGTTCTGGGGCTGGTTGGCGGGGTGCCTCCCTGCCTCCCTGAAGGGCTGTCTGTGCAGCTCAGGTGGAGGGAGGTGGTCCAGGGAGGCGGTCAGGGAGTTCTCCCTGCCTCCCTGGTGCTTCCCTGGGTTGCGAGGGGTTGGGCGGGGCCCCTTTACCGGCGCTACCGAGCTGTTCAGGGGCCGCTACCGCGCCCGCTACCGGGGTAAGGGGGGTGGCTCTACTTGCGGCGCCCTCTCGGACGCTGTGACGGGGAGCTACTGCCTACTGCCCACCGGCTAGTGCCTACTGCCTACTGCCAACAGGCCTGTTCAGGGGTGGTGGGGTGGCTGCGGAAGGGGTTCTACTGCCTAGTGCCCGGTGGGCAGTAGGCAGTAGGCAGTAGCTCTGCGTGGAGGATGTCGGGGTCGTCAGGCGGCGTCGCGGTCGGCCTGTTCGCGGATCCAGGCGTGGACGGCGGCGGGGTCGTAGCGGATGTGCCGGCCGACGCGGAATCCGGGCGGGCCGGTGCGCTTCTTGCGCCAGCCGTAGATGGTCTCGATGGGGACGACGAGCATGGAGGCGAGGTCTTCGGGGGTCAGGTACCGGTCGGGAAGTCCGGCGCGGAGGATCGCGCGGGGGTCGTTGTCCGGGCTGTTGGCGGGCATGGGCGGGGTGACTCCTCGTGTCCTTGGCGGCGTGCTGAGGGTCGGTGCGGTCGCGGTCCTAGAGAGTTGCTGCATCGCAGCGTCCATAGCGCCCCAGCGTCCGAAGGGTCTCTATCCGTGCAGGTCGGGCGCGGTTTGCGGTGTGGACGCTGGTGTGGACGCTGCGGACGCCGGCGGGGGCTAGCGTCCGCAGGGGCTGACGTGCCCGGGCCGCTGGTTCGCGGCCCGGTCCGGGGGTGATCCGGCGGTGTCAGTGCTGTTCAGGGATGGTGCGGCCTTGCCCGAGTGATGCCACTTCGGGCCAGAGCGGGTCCTGCGGGGGTGCGGACGCTGCGGGCGGGGCGGGGTCGATCCGGGAGAGGACGAGTAGGCGGTGGCGGTGCCGGTCCTGGCTACGTTGTGTGTCGTCCACGGCCACCCCGATGGACCGCAGGAGCGGCGCGAGCCGTTTGATGCGCCCGCTGGCCCGGGTGGCGTCCTTGGGCCAGCCCTGCGGCCGGAACCCTCCGGGGAGCGGGAGCTGTTCCAGGAGTTGGGCGGCAGTCCCGCTCCAGGTCCCGCACTCCTCCACGAGGGCGGCGACGGCTGTGCCGAAGGGGTCCCCTTCGAGTGCGTCTCCGGCGACGTTGGCTGAGGTGGCGAGGTAGGAGTCGAGGGTGTGCCACTCCTGCACCTGATCGACGGCGGCGAGGACGCGGGCGAAGTCGGCCATGCGGGGCATGGAGTCCAACTTGATGCCGGGCAGGACGGCTAGGACGGCCGCCAGGAGGTCGAACAGGGCACCCAGGACGGCGGGTCGGACTGCCTCGAAGGCGGCGTCGAGTTCCTCCTCGGTGCGGCGCTGGTCCTCTTCGATGAGCTGCAGGTCGAGCATGAGGAGCCGCTCTGCGAGGTCCCCGGCCAGGGCTCCGGCGTCGATGGTGGTCATGGCGAGGACCCGCCGGAAGGAGAGCACGACCACGTCGTCGTCGGTGTAGAGGGCGCGGTCCACGATCCCGTCACCGGTCACGGCCTTGCACAAGGTGTCGGACAGCCAGGGCGGGATGGTGCTGATGTTGTCCAGGCACAGGGCCCAGGAGTTGAAAGCCTGAGCCGACCACGCCTTGACGTCCCGGGGCTGGCTCCGCTTGCTCGCGGGGGACGGGTCGATGAGGTTGACGACCATCTGCGCAGTCTTCGACTTCCCCGTGCCCTGCTCGCCCTTGAAGGTGATCACCGGGTGCGGGATGTAGGGGATCCAGGCCGCGATGAGCCAGCCGACGAGCTGGTGGAAGGTGGGCGCGTCCATGTTCAGCAGGGCGTGGAGCTTGGCCAGGCCGTCGCCGTCGAGGACGGGTGCGGGCATGGGTGCCATGGCGCCGGATCGGCGGAACAGGATCGGGGAGCGGTCCACGATGTGCCAGCCGCCGGCCGACACGGTCACCGCCCGGCCGTCCGCGCTGCCCAGGTCCACGACGATGCCGTTCGGACCGCCTCCCACCCGCAGGTCCACCGGCGCGGGGTCGTCCTTCTCGGCGACTCCCTCCAGGACCATCATGGCGTCCGCCAGCGCGGACTGTGAGGCCACGTTGCCGTCGTAGGTGTCGGCGTACTTGCGGGCGAGACGCTGACGCAGTCCGGCCCGGCCGCGCAGCGGGAGGGCGATGTTCGGGCCGTCGATCGCGACCGCGTACGGGCGGCCGTCCGTCGAGGTGACGAACGTGTACCCCTCCCGGGCCAAGGCGACCAGTCGGGCCGCCGCGGCGGGCTTCTTGCCCTCCCCGCTGCTCGGGTCGGCGAGGGTCGATCGGCCTGCCGTGCGGGGGGTGTGCGGATCGGGCGTGCGGGACTGTGCGGGGGTGTGCGGATCGACGGTCGGGGTGTGGCCGTTCACGGTGTTCACGGCGGCGTTCACGCCGACTCCCTTCGGGGTGTGCGGGCGGGTCCGTGCGGGGCGGAACACAGTCGGGTGCGTGCGGGTCGATCGGCTTCCCGTCCACCCCGTGAGCTGCGGTAGACGGCCGCGCGGGGGTGCTCGTGAACACGGTGAACACCCTGGTGAACACCCGACCGTCCACCCGACTCGACGGCCGTGCGGTCGCCCGACTGACGTGCGTGCGCGAGGCGGGCCAGCAGCCGCAAGGCGTCCGGCGTGAACACCCCGACGAACCGGTGAACGTCGACCCGATCCACCCCGTGTCCACCCGACTCGATCAGCGGACTTACCCCGGCGGGAACGGTCGATCGATCGAGGGTGGAAGTCGGGTGGACGTCGGGGTGGACGGTCGAGGCGTCCACCCCGTCCACCGCGTGGATGAGTAGTAGGGCGATCAGCAGCGGGAAGCGGTTGGCCTTGGCGTGGTTGCACGGTCGGCAGGCCAGGACGAGATGGCCGGCCGACCAGGTGCGCAGGAGGTGGAACGGCACGACGTGATCCAGGGTGGCGTGCCGCAGGTGGGCGAACGGGGCCAGGCAGTAGGTGCAGTGAGCCCCGTCGCGGACGGCGAGCTGGAACTTCCGCGCTCGCCGTCGTCGCGCGTTGAGCTGGTGGGTCCTCACGCCGCCACCGTCATGTCGTCGGCGTTCAGGGCGCGCAGCGACTTGGCGCAGGCACCCAGTACGGGCAGCACCTGGTAGCGCGGTACCCCGAGCTTCCGGGAGACGTCCGTGATGTTGAGTCCCTGACCGACGTGCAGCAGCAGGGCGCGCCGGGAGACCTCGTCCATTCGCAGCAGGGCTGCTTGCTGGGCGGCGCTCATCCGGTTCAGCTCGTCCCGCTCCCAGCGGGGCAGCGTCTCCACCGCGACGGGCTCACCCGACAGCTCCGGGTTGTCGATCTGGAGGAGCAACAGGGCCGTTTCCACGAGCCGGTTGGCCGTGGGGTAGCTGCACCCGACGTGCTCCGCGACGAGCCGCATGTTCATGCCCTCCAGCCGGAGCAGGAGCGCCTGACGCTCGCGTGCCGGGAGGGCGGCCACCATCCTGTCCAGGTAGGCCGGGAGGATCGTTCGCACGCACTCGTTGGACACCAGCGGGCACAGCCAGTTGCAGATGACCGGGTCGCTCCAGTCCACCGGGCCCTCACCGGCCATACCCCGACGCAGGTGCTGGTGGATCTGGGTCTTGACCTGCGCGAACAACAGGATGCGCCGGTCGTCCTCGCTCAGCGGCTTCGGGCCCATGAGCGGCTTGGTGGTCTCCCGGGCCACCGCCACCCACGTCTCCTGGACGATGTCCTCCGCCAGCGTGGCAGCCTCCGAGCGGCGCATCCCACGGTTCATCAGCTTGCGCCGGGCGTAGCTCTCCAGCCGCCCGCCACCGAACTCGGCGTAGAGGGCGGCCAGGCGCTCCGACTGCTCGGGCGTCAGCGGGATGATCTCCCCGTTCTGTAACTTCCGACCGCCAGGGCCGTTCCCAGTCGGCCCATTGGTGACGGCGCGGTCAGTGATCCGCTTCGTGAGAGTTCCGGGCATGATGGATACACCCTTCAGCGGGTCGGGGAGCGGCTGACTGCTTGGCGGTAGGTGGCCGCTCCCTGCTTGAGTCCTGGCTTTGACCAGGGCTTTTCTGCTTTCCGGCGGCCCTTTCGAGCGCCTTAGCTATTAACTAGCGTGCACTAGTGCGCGCTAGTCGTCGAGGTCCATGGAGTGGCGTGCACTAGTTCGCTCTGGTGGGTACGCTCAGGGCATGACAGCTACGGGAGGACCCAAGTCGAAAGCCGCCCAAGTTGCCGACGCGCTGCGGGCGGAGCTGAAGTCGATGCGGCCCGGCGAGAGGCTCCCCACGCAGAGGGAGCTGGTTGAGCGCTTCGGGTACGCCGGCCAGACCATCCAGAACGGCCTGGCCATCCTGCGCGCTGAAGGGGCGATCGTGTCTGCGGGCAACCTCGGGAACTTCGCTGCTGGCGGTGCAGGGCAGGACGATAAGCCGGACGAGATCAAGGAAATCCGCTCCCAGATTCAGGCGTTGACTGAACGCGTCGCAGAGCTGGAATCGCGATGCGGCGCTGGTGGTGCTTGATCTGCAACCAGCCTGCGGTGTCAGGGAGTTGATCCGTAAGTGACACAGAGGTGGCAGCCAGTCGGATAGGGGGACACCCCCGAAGTCCCCTGGCTGTCCCCTTGCGTGTCCCCTGGGGCGACAGGCAAGACTCGCGTTAGGCACTCGGGAGAGAAGGCACATGGGCGACGACAGGCCTGCATGGGCACGACGGATGGCGGCAGAGCGCGCGGCGCGGGACTGGTCGCAGCGAGACGCGGTACGGGCTCTTCGGGCCCACGCCCCGACTGAGCTTCCCGCCGACGACAGCCTGATCCGCCAGTGGAAGCGCTGGGAGTCAGGCGCCACTCCGAACGACTTCTACCGTCCAATCATCGCGGCCATGTTCGGCACTGTGACGAACGCGCTCTTCCCGGCTCCCGGCCGGCGGGACGGGAACCGGGAGATCCTGGAGGTGAGCGGCATGGAGACCCTGGAAATCGTGAGTCGCCTCAATCGCTCCGACGTCGACAACGCGACGCTGGACGCGCTTCGCATCACGACCGACAGGCTGTGCTCCGAGTACCCGTTCATGCCCAGCGAGCAGCTCCTAATCGAGGGCCGCCAGTGGCTGCGGCGGGTGGTCGACCTCCACTCAAAGAGCCTCACGCTGGCTCAGCACCGCGAGGTGCTTGCACTCTCAGGCTGGCTCGCCCTGCTCGTGGGCTGTGTCGAGTACGACTCTGGCGAACGCCACGCGGCCGAATCGACCCGCAGGGCCGCGCTCTCGATCGCGACTGAGTCCGACCACGGCGAGGTTGCTGGGTGGGCCCACGAGATGCGGGCGTGGTTCGCCCTCACCACCGGCGACTACCGCGGCGTCATCGCGGCGGCTCAGGCCGGGGCAGAGGTTGCGGAACACCATGGCGTCGCCGTGCAGCTTGCGGCGCAGGAGGCCAAGGCCTGGGCGCGTCTCGGCGACCGGCGCCAGGTTGAGGTCGCTCTGGACCGCGGCCGGCGGATGCTCGAAGGGATGCCGCATCCGGAGAATCTCGACAACCATTTCGTTGTCGACCCGGCGAAGTTCGACTTCTACGCGATGGACTGCTACCGCCTGGTGGGCGAGGACAAGCTGGCTCGCACGCTCGCGGAGGAGGTACTCCGGGCGGGCACGGACTTCGACGGAACAGAGCGGGCCCCTATGCGGAACGCGGAGGCGCGCGTCACGCTCGGCGTGACGGCTGCACGCGAGGGCGACCTGGAGCAGGCGCTCATCATGGGCGAGCGCGCGCTGCAGGGCGACAGGCAGTCGGTGCCCTCCCTCATCATGACCAGCCGCGAACTGGCGGCGGAGATGAAGCGCCGTTACAGCGCGGAACCAGCCGCTCAGGACTACCTCGCCAACCTGCGGGCCCTGGGCCAGGAGAAGCCCGGCTTCCTCCCTGGCTAGCGATCGGAGCTGAAGCCCGAGACCCCGATTCCGGCCGGAATCGGGGTCTCGGCGTATGGGCTTGCTAGTCGCTAGTGCCCAGGTCAGTGGCCCTTCAAGTTGCTAGGACTGGTGCTAGACCTAGCACCCGTTTCCGTGGCTCTGCGAGGTGGACAGACTGGAAGGAGCGGCCTTCGGCCGCCGACCCTTGGCAGCTCGCTGCGCTCGCGCTCGCCCAATCGGCGGGGGAGCGTCGCAGGTTGGCGGCGGGCGGGGCGTCACGGGTGTGACGCACCCGCGTCACACCCCACTGCGAGTGACAGCCCGGGCCAGTCTTGGCGCCCTTGACCTGCGTGCCTCTGCGTCACGGCTGCCGTGACGCCCGTGACGCTATGAACCACCTGCCGTCCGTCGGCCGCCGCCGTGGAGAAGAGACCACCCGGTCGCGCCCTGGTGGTCTCTTCGTCTTGCGGCTGTGCTGAGTAAGGATGCAGCGTCCGCACGGGCCTTGGTCTCGGCAGCGCTTTGACCTGTGGTGACGCTCTTAGTGGGGGGTGGAGCTGTGGACGCTGCGGACACTGTCGGACGCTGGGCATTCTGGTTAGCGTCCACACCTTCTATGCAGGTCAGATGGTGTGGGATGAACGCTGTGGACGCTGTGGACGCTGTCTTCCTTCAACTCTCTAGGACGGCAGATGCACCCCTCGTTAACAGCCGCCCCTCTCCTCTGGTGACGGCGGCTTTTCAGGTGGTGGCGGGCCCCATCCCCTGAAAAGCCGTCCTTCTCGTACTGGGGCGGGGCCTTCCAAGGGGGCCGTCGCCGCTCGCCCCCTTGGAAGGCCCCGCCCTTCCACGTGGCCGTCCTACTGGGTAGACCTGCTGGCGGCGCCTGGAGCGGTGGCAGCAGGCCGGGGTCTTCGACCAGCGGCACCGACTTCTGCTCGCCGAGCTGAACGCGGCCGGCCGCCTCGACTGGTCCAGGGCCTGCGTGGACGGGCTACGTACCGTACGCCCATGGACGAGCACGTACCGTGCTGGATCAGGCAGCAACCGAGACTAAAACTGAGACTGGCCCCAGCCGTACGGCTCCCCTCCGACCAGAAGGGTAGAAGCCATCGGTCGGACTCCAACAACGGGGCGGGGAGCGGCCGTGCGATCAGTGGTTACAGGCAGAGAATAGAAGTGGAGGCGCCCCCGGGATGAAGACATCAGGGGGCGGGCTGCCAGTGGTGGGACCCCGCGCGAACGCAGTCCCAGGGCGAGTAACAAGATCTCTGAGCGAGGTGGGCCATGGAAAGCATTTACAGCCCGAGCGGTCAGCTAATGGGCTCCGTTGGGAGCGGTGGGACGGTGACGAATAGTCAAGGGCGGACTATCGGGAGAGTCTCTACATATGACGTATATGAGAACGGCGACAAAAGGGTAGGCGAGGTAGAGTACTCAGGAAATGTCCTAGACTCAAGAAGACTCCCGGTTGGATACGTGAGAGACACCTCCGTATACGCCAACAATGAACAGCTTGTAGGAACCGTGGAGGCCGAAAGTGAGCCGGACTGGCAACGTAAGGGACCTACAAAGGCGGAGAGAGCCGGAGCGGCGCTGCTCCTTCTGCTAAGGGAGCGGCCTTTCCCTTGGTCAGCTTGACCCGACACCGGCATGGCCGCCGTTTCCAAGGACACTCGACCTTGAACGTGCCCTCAGGAGGTGTTGCAGTTGGCAGGCGCGGAGAGCATCGCCAGTCGAGAGACCTTCTGGCCAGAAATGCTCAAGTCTCACAGTGTCTCCGCTGAAGAAATTCGCCCGTCCCTTCCTGCGACCGAACAGCACCTGGTAGTCCACGTTGAACCAGTCGAATTCCAGGTGGCTAAAGGTGCCTAGTGGACTGGTCTGCCAGTCGTAGATGATCTCGTGATCGCCCATCCAGAGACTCCAACCTTCGATGCCATGGGCATCCCTGAGGTGCACTCCCGTCTCGTACTTGGCCATGTTGATATTCATTTCGAGGGTCAGATTCGGGAGATCTCGAACCGATCCATCCATGAAGCGGATCACGGGTTGAGGGATCTGAACTCTGTCTTCGGCCAATCGGCAGCAGATATTCTTCACCAGATACTTCGTCAGTGCTCTGCGCTCATCCCTCCAGCCTTTCCCCAAGATCCTGTTACGAGCTCTAACGGTTGTCGTGCACGCCCGGGGTAGGTGGTGAAACGCAGTCCAGGGTGCCGTCCTGGCCCCGGGACTTGTCGCTTGTCGCTTGTCGGCCCGCAGGTAGCAGGCCCTTTCGGAGCACCTCAGGGCCGAAGTGAGTCCGCCACGGTGACGACAAGCGACAAGCGGCCACGTGGAGCGGACGCCCTTCGTCGTGATGGCCAGTTTGTGGAGAGGCACGAAGAGCGCCAGACCCGGTTACCGGTTACCGGTTACAGGTCCTGGGGATGCTGGTTCGCGCTGCTCGGAGCGGTCCAGGGTGATGTCTGCGGGCTGTAACCGGTAACCGGCAACTGCGCGGCTGGCTTCTGGACAAGCAAGAGGAGCACCACGCCCGGCGTGCTCCTCTTGCTTGTTCCTGAGGCCTTCCAGGTGCGACATGGGCCCGGTCCTTGGGCCCTCTCTGGGCCCTGCGAGGGTGACCGGGTGCGACGGACAACGACCAACGATGACCGTTCGACAGCAGGTCAGGCGGGGTGCGCGGGCCTCTGACCAGGGCAGGAAAACGGGCCCGCCAGACCCAGGGCAAGAAGTAACCCGAGCCACGAAGAGGCCCCCCACCCGCCGTTTCCCGGCGGGTGGGGGGCTTCTCGTCGCGCCGGGCCCGAGCGTGAGAGGGAACGCGCATGGCCGCGGCTGTCGCCCTGCACTTCGACCGAGTCCGCACGCGGGGGGATCACGGTGATCTCCGACTGAGCCTCGGCTCCCACCGGCACACCTGCGACTCCTACTACTTCGCCCTCGACGACGGCCCCGCGGTCGCGGGCGGCCTGGGGCCGCGGCTCGCGCGACTCGTGGGGCAGTGGGCCGCCCACCTCGCGCGGCTCGAAGAGCCGGGCGGGGTCGCCTACCTGCCGTACGACTTCTCGGACCAGTGCACGGCGTGGCTGCGCGTGTCGTCCGAGGACGGGCGGAACGCCGAGGTCCAGGCCGGCTGGAGTCGGATCGAGGGCTGGGCGATCACGCCCTCCGACTACCTGGCCACAGCGCCCGGCGTGACGGACTTCGAGCCGATCAACGGTGCCCGCGTCGAGTGCTCCCTGGCCGAACTCGCAGCGCGTCTCGACACCATCCGCACCGCCCTCGCCGCCACGGGACCCTAGGGGTGTCTGACCTCCGAGCGGCCGAAGGGCCTCCGCCCGCCTGCTTGGGGCGGGTGGAGGCCCTACGGGGCGCCGGCCGGGATGCCGAGGTCATCAGCCGCCGCACTGGCACGGGGCGCCGGACTGGCAGCCGCAGCCGCAGCCCGAGCCACAGCCGCAGGCCGCCAGCAGCGGGAGGCGCAGCGGCTCCCGCGCCGGCGGGGGCTGCGGCCGCTCGTGCTCCGGGGTGATGGGGACGGGGGAATCGGGCATGGATCCTCCTCGCGGGCGGTGCGCAGGCGGTGTGCCTTCGCCCCCATTCACGCCCAGGGGCCCCGGCGCGTCAACGGCGCATTGGAGCTCGCCGCGCTCGGCCGGCCAGACGGCCAGAAGGCCAGACGGCCAGACGGCCAGACGGGCGGGCGCTCAGATGCCCTCGACCTGGGTCGGCGGCTGCAACTCGTCCGCGTGCTCGCCCGTCACCAGGTAGACGACCCGCTTCGCGACCGACACCGCGTGGTCCGCGAACCGCTCGTAGTAGCGGCCCAGCAGCGTCACGTCGACCGCCGTCTCGATGCCGTGCTTCCAGCGGTCGTCCATCAGGTGCTGGAACAGCGTGCGGTGCAGCTGGTCCATCTCGTCGTCGTCCTGCTCCAGTTGGAGCGCCAGGTCCACGTCCTTCGTGATGATGACCTCGGCCGCCTTCGCCATCAGCCGCTGCGCCAATTGCCCCATCTCCAGGATGGTGGCGTGCAGGTCCCGCGGCACCGCCCGGTCCGGGAAACGCAGCCGCGCCAGCTTCGCCACGTGCTGCGCCAGGTCGCCGGAGCGCTCCAGGTCGGCGCTCATGCGCAGCGAGGTCACCACGATGCGCAGATCGGTGGCGACCGGCTGCTGCCGGGCGAGCAGCGCGATCGCGCGGGCTTCCAGGTCGTGCTGGAGGTCGTCGACCTTCTGGTCGGCGGCGATGACGCTCTCCGCCAGCTTCAGGTCGGCGTCGAGCATGGACGTCGTGGCCCGCCCGATCGCGGAACCGACGAGCCGGGCCATCTCGACCAGGCTTTCTCCGATCGAGTCCAGTTCCTCGTGGTACGCGTCGCGCATGGGTGTCCCTCTCTTGCCTGCTCTGCCTGCTCGCTACTGCCGACCGCTCGCTCTTGCGCGCGCCACGCGCCGCGAGGCGCTCCGGCGGCCGTGGCGGCCGTGGCGGCCATGAGGCCGCGGGGGCCCATCCGGCCCCACGGTGCCACGGTGGGCCGCGAACGCGTCCGACTCCGGCACCCCAAGTGAATCAGCACCATCGCCACGGTGAACTCTGGGCGACGAGTGTTCGAGCTGCCACCCGAACGGCTGTGGAAGTGTCATCGCGCCTGCTTAACCTGGATGCATGGACGTGAACGCGGCGGTCGCCGCAGCTGCAGCGATCGCCGGGCTGTGCACCGGTGTGATCGCGATGCTGGCGTTCCGCTGGAGCGAGCGCGACCAGGCCCGCCCCACCCGGAGCTCCATGCGCCCCGACATCAACGCGGTGCTCCCGCCCGGAGTGGACACCGTCCTCTCCGTGCTCCGCTCCTCCGCCGTCGTGCTCGACGAGGGGGACGCGGTCGTCAAGGCCAGCTCGGCGGCGTATGCCCTCGGCCTGGTCCGCGGCGGCAAGCTCGCCGTGGAGCCCATGCTGCACATGGCCCGCGACACCCGCCGGGACGGGGAGATACGCCAGGTCGAACTCGATCTGCCCCGGCGGGGCACCGGCCGCGGCGAGGCCCTGGCCGTCTCCGCCCGCGTGGCGCCGCTCGGCTCCCGGCTGGTGCTGCTGCTGGTCGAGGACCTGACCGAGGCCCGACGGATCGAGGCGGTCCGCCGTGACTTCGTCGCGAACGTCTCGCACGAGCTGAAGACCCCCGTCGGGGCGATCTCGCTGCTCTCCGAGGCCGTGATGGACGCCAGCGACGATCCCGAGGCGGTCAGCCGCTTCGCCGGTCGTATGCAGATCGAGGCCACCCGCCTGATCAACCTCGTACAGGAGCTCATCGACCTCTCCCGGGTGCAGAACGACGACCCGCTGGAGGACGCCGAGCCCGTCCGCGTGGACACGCTGGTGGCGGAGGCCATCGACCGCTGCCGCCACACCGCGACCTCCAAGCAGATCACCATGGCCGCCGGAGGCACCGCCGACCTGCGGGTGTGGGGCAACCGCGGCCAGCTCGCGGCGGCCCTGGGGAACCTCGTGGAGAACGCCGTCAACTACAGCCCGGCCCGCACCCGCGTCGGCATCGCCGCGCGCAGGGTGACCGCGCCGGGAGGAGACTTGATCGAGATAGCCGTGACCGACCAGGGCATCGGCATCCCGGAAAAGGACCGCGAGCGCATCTTCGAGCGCTTCTACCGCGTCGACCCGGCCCGCTCCCGCGCCACGGGCGGAACCGGACTGGGCCTCGCCATCGTGAAGCACGTGGCGGCTTCGCACGGCGGAGAGGTGTCGGTGTGGAGTTCGGAGGGACAGGGCTCCACCTTCACCCTGCGCCTTCCGGAAGCGGCCGCCCCCGTCCCGGCCGGCACCCCCTCCACCCCCTCGGCCTCCACCCCCGCCCGACCCCTGCTCGACTCAGAAACAACCATCCCTGCCCCGGAGGTCCTTCCGTGACCCGAGTGCTCGTCGTCGAGGATGAGGAATCCTTCAGCGACGCCCTGTCCTACATGCTCCGCAAGGAGGGCTTCGAGGTCGCGATCGCCGCGACCGGCCCCGACGGGCTTGACGAGTTCGAGCGCAACGGCGCCGACCTCGTCCTCCTCGACCTGATGCTCCCCGGCCTGCCCGGCACGGAAGTCTGCCGCCAGCTGCGCGGCCGCTCCAACGTCCCGGTGATCATGGTGACCGCCAAGGACAGCGAGATCGACAAGGTCGTCGGCCTGGAGATAGGAGCCGACGACTACGTGACCAAGCCCTTCTCCTCGCGGGAGCTGGTCGCCCGCATCCGCGCGGTCCTGCGCCGCCGCGGCGAGCCGGAGGAGGTCACCCCGGCCGCGCTGGAGGCCGGGCCCGTGCGGATGGACGTGGACCGGCACGTGGTCACCGTCGCCGGCGGCAAGGTGGACCTCCCGCTCAAGGAGTTCGACCTGCTGGAGATGCTGCTGCGCAACGCGGGCCGGGTCCTGACCCGCATGCAGCTGATCGACCGGGTGTGGGGGGCCGACTACGTCGGCGACACCAAGACCCTCGACGTCCACGTCAAGCGCCTGCGCGCCAAGATCGAGCCGGACCCGGGCGCGCCGCGCTACCTGGTCACGGTCCGCGGCCTGGGCTACAAGTTCGAGCCGTAAACCCCGGCCGCGGCCGCGTACCCATGCGACATGCGGCCCAGGATGCACACAGGGAAGGGCCCCCATCCGCGGATGGGGGCCCTTCCCTTTACGTCCTGTCCGCGCGGCTCAGTGACCGGCGGCGTGCGAGGCGGCGCCCGCGGGGGTTCCGGACGGCGAGCCCGACGGGGCGCCCGACACGGCGCCGGAGGGGCTGCCGGACGGCGCGCCCGCCGGGGTGCCGGAGGGGCTGCCCGAAGGGCTCGCGCCGGCCGCGCCGGGGGCGCCGGCCGGGGCCTCGGTCGGACCGAAGGCGGCGTACATGCCCGCGCCGGGGACGACGTAGGCGCTCAGCTTCACGTCGCCCGCGTTGCTGAGCTGGAAGACGACCTCCTGCACGTTGCCGTCCTGAACGGCCTCGCGGCCGCCCTCGACGACGGCGGAGGCGTTGCCCTTGCCACCGAGCACCACCGAACCGCCGGCCGGGACGGTGACCTTGCCCGAGCCCTCGGCCGGCTTCAGCGTCACCTTGGCCTTGCCACCCGCGAGGGTGATGGCGTCAATGGTCTGGGGGGTGCTGCCGCCGTTGAAGACGGTCGCGGAGACGGCGGCCGGGCCCTTCTTGTCCTTGGTCTGGGTGATCACCAGGGCGTTCTGGATCTTGATGTCGCCCTTGGTGACGGCGGCGTTGTCCGGCTTGATCTCCAGAGTCTGCGCGTCGTTGCCCGCAGCGCATGCGGAGAGCGAAGCGATCGAGAACACGATGGCGGTAGCGGCGAGAGCGCCGCGTCGAAGGCTGCGGCTCACGGCGGCGGCAACTCCTTGGACGTACGGACGGAAAGGTGGACGGCCCCGGCTCGCGCCGGGGGAGGTGCACCGTCGGACGGCTGAGGTAAAGCCGCCCTAAGGGTGTGTCAGCGCGCTTAGGTTACCGAGCCGCCGCCCCGCCCCCGCACCCGACCCTCCGCAGCGCCCGAGGCGCCCTGTACGGGTCCGCGCGATCACCGCGGGGAACCGTCCGCGATCACTCGGTGATGGCCGGCGAGCACCGCGCCGGTGGCTTCCCGTACGCCCGCCGATCTCGCATTCCGCCGAATCGCGATGATCGATTTCCCGATTCCGCCGAACGCCTCTCGATGATCAATTCGAGGATTGGGCCGGAACCGCTCCGTACGGGCGCCCGCCAGTCGAACGGAGTAGTTCGGTTTTCAGCCTTCGAACCCGGCAAAACGGGACGTACATCACACCGAGCGGCGCGTCCTCCAGGTGTAGCGTGGTCGTTTCGTCCGGTCCGCACAGCGCCTCCGACCTGCGAATACCCCCTTCCGGAAGCCCTCCGCAGCACGTACGTGTCGCTGTTGTCAAGCCCCGAGATGTGCCCTGACCTGCGAAAACGCCATTCATAACGGTCAGTTCTCGTGTTACCCTGGATAGCCACGGAAGGGGTACCTGTCACATGACGTTCAAGGTTGGCGACACCGTGGTCTATCCCCATCACGGGGCCGCGCTGATCGAGGCCATTGAGACTCGTCAGATCAAAGGCGTGGACAAGACCTACTTGGTGCTCAAGGTCGCCCAGGGCGACCTGACGGTTCGTGTGCCTGCGGACAATGCGGAGTTCGTCGGCGTTCGCGACGTAGTCGGCCAGGACGGGCTGGACCGGGTCTTCGAGGTGCTCCGCGCACCGTATGCAGAAGAGCCGACGAACTGGTCCCGGCGCTACAAGGCAAATCTGGAGAAGCTCGCTTCTGGCGATGTCATCAAGGTCGCCGAAGTTGTGCGCGACCTGTGGCGCCGTGAGCGTGAGCGCGGGCTTTCCGCGGGCGAGAAGCGCATGCTCGCGAAGGCGCGCCAGATCCTGGTGAGCGAGCTCGCGCTCGCCGAGAACACCAACGAGGACAAGGCCGAGGCCCTCCTCGACGAGGTCCTCGCGTCCTGACGCGAGAACCCGTACGCGACGAGCCGGACGGATCCAGCTCCACAGATCCCGTCGTACAGGCCCGTCGCAGACAGTTGTGCCGCGGTGCCCGATGACAAGGAAACTTGTCGCCGGGCGCTGCGGCATGTCTGTTCCCACGCCTTTTCGCGCGCCTTCTCACGAGCCTCGGGTCCGGGCAGCCGACTCGACCGGTCGTCACGGAAGGGGCGAGGGCGTCGCACCCGGAGTCACCTCCAACGCCATACCCATGTCGGCCGAAGTCACAAACCTGGCTCGGAGCTACTGATGTCTGACGAATCGCGCCCCCACCGCACCGCCGCCGTCATCCCGGCCGCCGGGCGGGGCGTACGCCTCGGCCCCGGCGCCCCCAAGGCCCTGCGGACCCTCGGCGGAACCCCGATGCTGATCCACGCCGTCCGCGCCATGGCCCGCTCCCGCGCGGTGTCCCTGGTCGTGGTCGTCGCCCCGTCCGACGGCACGGCCGAAGTGCGCCGCCTGCTGGACGAGCACCCGCTGCCGGAGCGGACCGAGATCCTCGTCGTACGCGGACGCGAGACCCGCCAGGGGTCGGTCCGCGCCGGCCTGGAGGCCCTCCCGGCGGACGTCACCTCCGTACTCATCCACGACGCGGCCCGCCCGCTGGTCCCCGTGGAGACCGTCGACGCCGTCGTGGAGGCCGTCCGCGACGGCGCCCCCGCCGTGGTGCCCGCCCTGCCGCTGGCCGACACCGTCAAGGAGGTCGAGCCCGGCAAGCCCGGCGAGCCGGAGCCCGTCGTCGCCACCCCGGAACGCGCGCGGCTGCGCGCCGTCCAGACCCCGCAGGGCTTCGACCTGGCCACGCTGCGCCGCGCGCACGAGACGTTCGCCGTCAGCGGCGAGGGCGCCACGGACGACGCGGGAATGGTGGAGCGCCTCGGCGTCACCGTCGTGGCGGTTCCCGGCCACGAAGAGGCGTTCAAGGTCACCCGCCCGCTCGACCTGGTCCTCGCCGAGGCCGTACTCGCCCGCAGGAGGGCCACCGATGCGTACTAGTCCCGCAGGTCCGGCCGGTCAGGACCCGAGCGCGGGTGCCGATGCCGGCGCCGGTGCCGGCACCCCCGCCGACGCGCTGCCCGCCGCCCCGCTGATCCCGCTCGTCGGCATCGGCACCGACGTGCACGCCTTCGAGGCCGGCCGCGAACTGTGGTGCGCCGGCCTGCTGTGGGAGGGCGAGGACGGCCTCGCCGGACACTCCGACGGCGACGTCGCCGCGCACGCCGCCTGCGACGCCCTCTTCTCCGCCGCCGGTGTCGGCGACCTCGGCGCGCACTTCGGCACCTCCCGCCCCGAGTGGTCCGGCGCCGCCGGCGTCACGCTCCTCGCGGAGGCCGCCCGTATCGTCCGGGCCGAGGGCTTCGAGATCGGGAACGTCGCGATCCAGGTGATCGGCGTACGCCCCAAGATCGGCAAGCGGCGAGAAGAGGCACAGAAGGTGCTCGGCGCAGCCGCCGGCGCCCCGGTATCGGTCTCGGGCACCACCACCGACGGGCTCGGTCTCACCGGCCGGGCCGAAGGGCTCGCCGCCATCGCCACCGCCCTCGTCTACCGGACGAACCGGACCCGGTGACGCCCGCGGCGACACCGCTTCGGCAACAAAGGGGGCCCCGCGTCCGCAAAGGGTCGCGGGGCACTGCTACGGGCGCACTACCCTGGATGCCGTGACTATTCGCCTGTACGACACCAGCGCCCGGCAGATCCGCGACTTCACCCCGGTCACCCCGGGCTGTGTCTCGATCTACCTCTGCGGCGCCACGGTGCAGGCCGCCCCGCACATCGGGCACGTCCGCTCGTACCTGAACTTCGACATCATGCGCCGCTGGTTCGCCTACCGCGGCTACGACGTCACCTTCATCCGCAACGTGACGGACATCGACGACAAGATCATCGCCAAGTCGGTCGAGCAGGGCCGCCCCTGGTGGTCCATCGGCTACGAGAACGAGCGCGCCTTCAACGACGGCTACCACGCCCTGGGCTGCCTCCCTCCCACCTACGAGCCCCGCGCGACCGGCCACGTGCCGGAGATGATCGAGATGATGCGCGGCCTGATCGAGCGCGGTCACGCGTACGAGGCCGACGGCAGCGTCTACTTCGACGTCCGCTCCTTCCCGGCCTACCTGTCCCTGTCCAACCAGAACATCGACGACCTGCGCCAGCCCGCCGAGGAAGGCATCACCGGCAAGCGCGACCCGCGCGACTTCGCCATGTGGAAGGCGTCCAAGCCGGGCGAGCCCGACTGGGAGACCCCGTGGGGCCGCGGCCGCCCCGGCTGGCACCTGGAGTGCTCCGCCATGGCGCACAAGTACCTCGGCGAGGCGTTCGACATCCACGGCGGCGGGCTGGACCTGATCTTCCCGCACCACGAGAACGAGATCGCCCAGGCCCAGGCGTTCGGCGACACCTTCGCCAACTACTGGGTCCACAACGCCTGGGTCACCATGACCGGCGAGAAGATGTCCAAGTCCCTCGGGAACTCGGTGCTCGTCTCCGAGATGGTCAAGCAGTGGCGTCCGATCGTCCTGCGCTACTACCTCGGTACCCCGCACTACCGCTCGATGATCGAGTACAGCGAGGAGTCGCTGCGCGAGGCCGAGTCGGCCTTCGCCCGCATCGAGGGCTTCTACCAGCGCGTCATCGAGAAGGCCGGCGGTCCCGTCGAACCGGCCGCCGAAGTGCCGCCCGCCTTCGCCGAGGTCATGGACGACGACCTCGGCGTGCCGCAGGCCCTCGCGATCGTGCACACCGCGGTCCGGCAGGGCAACAGCGCCCTCGCCGCCGACGACAAGGACGCGGCCATCGCGCGCCTGTCCGAGGTGCGGGCCATGCTGGGCGTCCTCGGCCTGGACCCGCTCGACCCGTTCTGGGCCGACGAGACCGACCGCGGCGAGGACCTGCACGGCGCCGTCGACACCCTGGTGCGCCTGGTCCTGGAGCAGCGCGAGTCGGCCCGGGCCCGCAAGGACTGGGCCACCGCGGACGCGATCCGCGACCAGCTCCAGCAGTCCGGCCTGGTCATCGAGGACAGCCCCACGGGACCCCGCTGGACGCTCGGCCCCCGCTGAGCCCACCGGAGCAGTCCCGCTGTGCCGCCCGGCGTCCCGGGCGGCACACTCTTCATACGTACACATCGCAGCATCAACGAAAACAGGTAGAGGTCATGGCCGGGAACAGCCAGCGCAGGAACCGCCGCACGTCCAACAAGAAGGGCGCTACGGTCGGCAGCGGTGGCCAGCGGCGCAAGGGCCTGGAAGGCAGGGGCCCGACGCCCAAGGCCGAGGACCGCAAGAAGCACAAGGCGCACCGCATCAGCAACGCCATGGCCAAGCAGGCCGCCAAGCGCCGCCCGGCCCCCCGCCGAGGCGGGCCCAAGGGCACCAGCGAGATGGTCGTCGGCCGCAACCCGGTCTTCGAGGCGCTGCGCGACGGCGTGCCCGCCACCACCCTCTACGTGCAGCAGTTCATCGAGAACGACGAGCGCGTGCGCGACGCCCTCCAGCTCGCCGCCGAGCGCGGCAACATCAACCTGATGGAAGCGCCGCGCCCCGAGCTCGACCGCATGACCAACGGGCTCAACCACCAGGGCCTGGTCCTCCAGGTCCCGCCGTACGAGTACGCGCACCCCGAGGACCTCACCACCGCCGCCTACGACAACGGCGAGGACCCGCTGATCGTCGCACTCGACGGCGTCACCGACCCGCGCAACCTCGGCGCGATCGTCCGCTCCGTCTCCGCCTTCGGCGGCCACGGCGTGGTCATCCCCGAGCGCCGCGCGGCCGGTATGACCGCGGGCGCCTGGAAGACCTCCGCCGGCACCGCCGCCCGCACCCCGGTCTCCCGCGTCACCAACCTGACCCGCGCCCTCCAGGAGTACAAGAAGGCCGGCATCGCCATCGTCGGCCTCGCCGCCGAAGGCGAGCACACGGTCAACGACCTGGCGGCGCTCGCCGGTCCGGTCGTCATCGTCGTCGGCTCGGAGGGCAAGGGCCTCGGCCGCCTGGTCGGCGAGAACTGCGACTACCTCGTCCGCATCCCCATGCCGGGCGGTGCCGAGTCGCTGAACGCCGGTGTCGCCGCGGGCGTCGTGCTCTACGAGGCCGCCCGCCGCCGCGCGGAGGCCCCGCGCACCTGACAGCCCCGCGTCCCTTGATCCGGTTGGCTCAGGGAACGTGACCCGTGAGCGTGTCACCCCGCCCCTTTCGGGCGGGGTGACTTGATCTTGACGGGTCTCGGACACATCCCTGCTGTCAAGGCAGTGTCCTTATCACTCGTCACTCGGTTAGATGAGTGTGGACACCAGAACGTCAGGGTTCGACGACCAGCCCGCGCTGAGCATGGTCAAGGTGCCGTGCGATCCCGCACAGGTCATCGTCAACCACGCAAGCTTCCGCGTGCGGCTCGCACCGAGCCCGAGCGCGCGTTCCAAGCCCTCGATGCCCGGCAACGGCCCGGCCCGGGGGGCCGTCCTCGGCGGTGCCGCCGTCGCGGCCGCCGGGGCGACCCGCCGCCGGGCGCCCATCGTCTGGAGCGGCAAGGCCGACACCGGCGACACCGCCGCGATGGGCGGACTGCTCCAGGCCGCCCGGGAGGCGGGCCGCGGCCACGACCGGTTCGACGGGGGGGCCACCCAGACCATTCCGCGCGTCGACCTCGCGCACGACCTCGCCGACGACACCTTCGCCACGCCGACCGTCATCGGTCAGCGCAGCTACGGCGACCCGGACGAGACCCGCCCCCTCGGCGCGGTCCCGCAGCCCGCGCGGCGCTCCCACGACTACGGCCCGCCCGACGGCTACCACGACCGCTACGACGATGGCTACGGCCCGGGTCACGGCGGCGGACCCGACGACGCGTACGCGTACGACGAGGACGGCGCATCCGCCGACCAGTCCCGGCGGCCCGCCGCCGACGCCCGCGCGCAAGCCTCGTACTACCCCGGCCGCCGGATGAACCTCGGTGTCGTGCTGCTCCCGTTGCGCGTCTTCCTCGGCTTCATCTCCATCTACGCCGGCATGGGCAAGCTGTGCGACCCCGTCTACTTCGACGGCGGCGAACGCGGCTCCATGGTCACCTGGCTGCACACCCTGCACCCCTGGGCCCTGGCCGAGCCGCTGCGCGACTTCGCGCTCGCGCACCCCGTCGGCGCCGGGCTCACCGTGGCGTTCCTCCAGGTCATCGTCGGCGTGCTCACCGTCTTCGGGCTCTGGCAGCGGTTCGCCGCCTGCTTCGGCGCGCTGCTGTCCGCCGCCCTGCTGATGACGGTCAGCTGGAAGACCGTCCCGGCCTACGACGCGCCCGACATCATCTACCTCGCCGCCTGGAGCCCCCTGATCATCGCGGGCGCCCCCGTCTACTCGCTCGACGGACGCCTCGCGAGCGAAGCCTGGCGCACGCTCGGCCCGCGGTCCGAGGTCTGGGAACTGCGCCGGCGCGTCCTGCGCCGCGGGGCCCTCATGGGCGGTGTGATCTGCGGGCTCGCCCTGATCGTCGGCTCCGTCCTCGGCGGGGCCGTCCGGTCCACCGCCGTGGTCACCGTCCCGGGACCCGGCCGGGCCCCGAGCAACTACCTGCCCGGTACCCCGCTGCCGGCGCAGGCCCCGGCCAAGCAGCAGCGGCAGCCCTCGCAGCAGCCGTCGAAGCCGGCCACGCCCTCGGCGAGCGCCTCCACGCCGGCCGCCAAGCCCGGTCACGCCGGGGCGGGTTCGGCGCCCTCGCAGAGCGCCGGGACGGGCGCGCAGTCGCCGTCCGTGAGCCGGAGCGGCGCCGGCAGTCAGAGCACCCCGCGCAGCACTCCGCGCCAGTCCGGCCCCCAGCAGCCGCCGACGTCGTCCTCGGGCAACGGCGGCAGCAGCGGTGGCAGCAGCAGCGGCGGGAGCACCGGCAAGAAGCCCGGCCTGGTCGGGGGTCTGCTCGGCTGACAGTCCTTCCGGGACCGTCCTACCCGGCCCGGGGCCCGGCGCGCGAGGAGCGCGCCGGGCCCTTCGTCATGCGGGCCTGCTCGGCGGCGCCGGGGGAGCGCCTTCGTACGACCGCCCCCACTTCGTTGCGACCGCTCAGGAGCCGCCGTACGCGGCCAACTCGCGCGCGGCTTCGGTCAGGTCCTTCGCCGTGTCGATCGCCCGCCAGTAGGCCCCCTGGGGCAGCGGGAAGCCCGCGAGCCGGCGCTCGCGGGCCAGTCGGGGGAAGGTGGTGCGTTCGTGATCGCCCAAATCGGGCAGCAGCGGCGTGAATTGCGGGCTGAAGACGTACACGCCGGCGTTGACGGGATACGGTGACTGCGGGGCCTCGATGAAGTCCAGCACCTGCCCGAACTCGTTGGTCTCCACGACCCCCCACGGGATGCGCGGCCGGGCCAGCGCCAGGGTCGCGACCGCGTCCCGCTCCCGGTGGAACGCCGCCATCTCGCGCAGCGAGAACCGGGTCCACACGTCCCCGTTGGTCGCGTACCAGGGCTGGTCCGGGTGCGGGAGCCGGCGCGCCGCGTACTTGAGGCCGCCGCCGCGGCCCAGCGGCTCCTCCTCCACCACGGTCGTCACGCGCAGCGGGAGTGGGGTGCGACCAAGCCAGTCCTGGAGCACACCGGCGAGGTGCCCGCAGGAGACGACGGCATCGGTCACCCCCTCCGCCGCCAGCCAGGCGAGCTGGTGCCCGATGATCGGCATGCCCGTCCCCGGGATCTCGACCATCGGCTTCGGCCGGTCGTCCGTGTACGGCCGAAGCCGCGTGCCCTGGCCGCCCGCCAGGACCACGGCCTGGGTGGGGGCGGTCGGGAACGCGGCCGCGTCGTGCGTGGGTTGGGGCGGTACGGGGGATGCGTCGGTCATGCCCGCCAGCGTAGGCAGGACGCCGCTGCGGCGACGGCCGACTCGGCGGCCGTCAACCGGCTGGAAGGACCGTCAGCCCATGGAGGCGACGCCGGACGCGTACGAGGTGTCGCAGACCGGGCGGGCGAAGGACTGCGCCTTCGTCGGCCCGTACGCCTCGACGGCGGCCCGGCCCAGTGCCCGCGCGATGCCCACGCAGTGCTCGGCGAGCGAGGGCCGCCGGTCGACCTCCTGCTGGAGGTGCGTGAGGACGTCGCCCGGCTCCTCGCCCTGGCGCAGCTCGGTGAGGAGCTTGTCGCGCAGCAGATCCTGCGCGGCGCGCGGCTTGGCGGGAACGGACACGCCTTCGGCGGAGGCGGTCAGGATCTGGGAGGAGGAGTTGTCCGCCCAGGGGACCATGGTGACCGCCAGCGTCCCGGACAGGACCAGGACGACGGGCAGGACCAGGGCGAGGGATCGGCCGATACGGCGGGCAGTGTGGGTCACGAAGGCGAGCGTAGCGCTCGGTGAAGGTGTGACGACATTCGGTCACCCGGTCGGGGGACGGTTCGACGTGGCTTTTCGATTCCGAGGTTGACGGGTAGAGCCGAATGGCCCGATCTGCCCGGGATTCAGGTTACGGCCTGCCGCAACTCGCGGCGCAGGGGCGCCCCTTGGCGGGACGCCCCTTCACCGGCGGTGCTCGGACCGTCGGTCGGTGCCGTCGGTCGGTGCCGTCAGTCGGAGAGGCGGGCGCCCGAGGACGTGGAGAACACGTGGATCTCGTCGGGGCGCGGCACGACGTGCAGGGTCGAGCCCTTCTCCGGCACGTGGCGGCCGTTGACGCGGACCACGAGGTCCTGCCGGCCGGCGGTGGCGTCGGCGACGGAACCGTAGACGTAGCCGTCGGCGCCCAGCTCCTCGACCACGTTCACGGTGATCGTCAGGCCGCCCGCCTCGGCGATGTCGAAGTGCTCGGGACGCACGCCGACCGTCACCGTGCGGTCGCCCGCGTCGGCGGCGGCCGTCAGCGCCTCGCGGGAGACCGGGACGACGCTCTCGCCGAACTTCACGCCGCCGTCGGTGATCGGCACCTCGACGAGGTTCATGGCGGGCGAGCCGATGAACCCGGCGACGAACAGGTTCGCCGGCCGGTCGTACATGTTGCGCGGGGTGTCGACCTGCTGGAGCAGACCGTCCTTGAGGACCGCGACCCGGTCGCCCATCGTCATGGCCTCGACCTGGTCGTGGGTGACGTAGACGGTGGTGATGCCGAGGTCGCGCTGGAGCGCGGCGATCTGCGTACGGGTCGACACGCGGAGCTTGGCGTCGAGGTTCGACAGCGGCTCGTCCATGAGGAACACCTGCGGCTTGCGCACGATGGCGCGGCCCATCGCGACGCGCTGTCGCTGGCCGCCGGAGAGCGCCTTCGGCTTGCGGTCGAGGTACTGGGTGAGGTCGAGCATCTTCGCCGCCTCCTCCACCTTGCGACGGATGGTCGCCTTGTCCTCGCCGGCGATCTTCAGGGCGAAGCCCATGTTGTCGGCGACGGACATGTGGGGGTAGAGCGCGTAGTTCTGGAACACCATCGCGATGTCCCGGTCCTTGGGCGGCAGGTGCGTCACGTCGCGCTCACCGATGCGGATGGCGCCGCCGTTGACGTCCTCCAGGCCGGCGAGCATGCGCAGCGAGGTGGACTTGCCGCAGCCGGAGGGGCCGACGAGGACGAGGAACTCCCCGTCCTCGATCTCCAGCTCAAGCTGGTCGACGGCGGGCTTGTCGCCGCCGGGGTAGAGCCGGGTCGCCTTGTCGAAGGTGACAGAAGCCATGGTGGTGAATCCCTTCTACCGGCAGGAACGTGCCGGACGATCCGAGTGGAAGGTCTAGTCCAGTAACCGGACTCCGCCCGACGCTACCCGCCCGCCCGCCTCCTGTCAGCACCCCCGGGACATGACGTGGGAAAGTTCTTGGCTGGCGGGTTGGCGGGCTGTGTAAAGTGAAGGCGATTCTGCGCGTCGCGCAGGGTCAGTCGCCTCCTTAGCTCAGTCCGGCCAGAGCAACGCACTTGTAATGCGTAGGTCGTCGGTTCGAATCCGACAGGGGGCTCTGGGGAAAGCCCAGCTCAGACCTCGTCTGAGCTGGGCTTTCGTGTTTCACCGAATCTTGCGGCGGCGACGGGCGCGGGCCGCACGGGTGCTCTCTGTCTCAGTTCTGGTCTCAGACACGGGTCCGGGGCCAGGTCCCGGGGCGGGCGCGGAGCGGGTCGCGGGCGCCGGCATGAAGGCCTCTCCCATCCGGCGCATCGCCTCGCGGGACAGCTCGGAGCGGCCCTTGACGTAACGGCGGGTCTGGCTGATCTGGGTGTGCCGGAGGATCTCCATGATGGTGGGCATGTCCACCCCCAGCTCGTTCAGGATCGTGCCTGCCGTGTGACGACTGCCGTCGTGCTGGCGGCGGTCGCTGATCCCCGCCTCGGAGAGCAGCTCCTTGAACTCCTCCCAGTCGCCCCGCGGGTCCAGCGGCCTGCCGTCGGGCCGGGTGAAGACGGCGCCGCACTCCTCCCAGAGGTCGCCGGCCGCCTGGCGCTGCTCGTCCTGCCTCGCCTTGTGCTCGGCGAGGTACGGCAGGAAGGGGGGCGGGATGGGGACGGGGTTCTGGCTCTTCTTCGTCTTGGGCCTGGTGAAGGCCAGGCCCCCGCCCTTTCGCTCGGGGCAGGTGCTGGCGTGCCGCCGGCAGGTTTTCGGGCAAGGCGGGGGACACCCGCGTTTGTAGCCCTTGTGCACCGAGCAGTCGGCCGGGCACGGCTGGAACCGGTGGAGCCGGGCCCCGCAGGCGTGCGGTTCCTTGCAACCGTGCTTCCACGTCAGGCGCTGTAGCTGCCAGGCCGGGTGGAACAGTCCGTGCTCCAGGTCGACGTACGCCCACCGCAGGCCCAGCGCCTCACCCTGCCGGAAGCCCATGCCGACGCCGATCGCCCACCGCATGAACGTGGGCCGCTTGGCCGCCGCGGCGAGGAAGGCCTTCGACTCTTCCCGCGAGAACGGGTTCGCCTCCGTCTCGTCCACGGACGGCGGGTCCACCAGGGTGGCCACGTTCTCGTTGATGATCCTGCGGCGGTGGGCGATTTTCAGGGCCCGGGAGAGGATTCGGTGCACCTTGAGCACGTGGGACGCGGCGTGCCCTTCGTCCAGCATCGCCGCGTACATCACCTCCAGGTGCTCCGGGGCGAGCTTGTCGAGACGGTGCCTGCCGATGCCCGGGATGATGTCGTTGCGGGTCTTGGACCAGTAGTCGTCCAGCGACCGCGGCTTGAGCTTGAGACTCGCGATGGTCGACAGGTACGTGTCCATCCACTCCGCCACGGTCGGCTTTCGCCCCGCCTTCGTGGCCCGGCCCTCGTCGCGCAGCTTCTCCAGTTCGCGGACCTTCTTGGCGACTTCCGCCTCGGTTTTGCCCCGGCGGTGCCGGCGGTCCGGGCCGCCGTCGGGCTTCACGCCCATCGTGACGCGGCCGTGCCACCACCCGTCACTGCCCAGGTAGATGGACGACTCCATGTTCGGCTTACGGGGACTCATGTACTCCTCCATGCGAAAGGCGGCCCCGGGGACTTCCCGGGGCCGCCTGGGCTGGGCTGAGATCAGACGGACTGGGGCTGGAGCTGGGCGGCGAACGCGTCGATGTCGGTCCGGCGGATTCGGCGCGCCCGACCGACCTTGACGAAGGGCAACTCGCCGGCGGCCATCAGCTCGTAGATGGTGGAGCGGCCGAGTGACAGCAACTCGGCCGCCAACTCGACCGTGCAGAGGACGGGGGCGACGGGCATGGCAGCGGTGGTCATCGAAGTGCCTCCACGGCGATTGGATGTCGGGGCTGCGCCCCGTCTGTAGAAATCCGCTACTGCCGCTACCTCCGCTACCGCCCTGGTCAGGGGCTTGATCGTGGTAGCGGATTGGGTAGCGGTAGCGGATAGATGCGCGACCGGCCCGGCCGTTGGGGGCCGGGCCGGTAGCGGGTGTGACTGTTGGGGTAGCGGATGTTTTCGGGCTATCCGCTACCGGCGCAGGGGGTGTGACCTGCGGGGTAGCGGAGGTAGCGGCAGTAGCGGATTCTCAGGGGGTGGGGGGAGGGCAGTACCTCGCCCACGCGTCCGCGAGGTCGGCCGCGTAGTAGCCCTTGAGGACCGTGGAGCCGGTCTTGATGTTGCGGGGCTCGATCGGCTTGTTGTCTCCGGTCATGTACTCGCCGAGCATCTTCGCCAGGCCCCGGGAGGTCAGCGGCTTGCCGCCCATGTCCGCCCAGGGCGCCTCTTCCAGCGCGTAGAGGCGGTCCAGTACGGCGACGGTGGGCAGTCGCTCGATGCCTTCGAAGACGTGGTCTCGAAGGTCGGTGAGTAGGCGGATGCCGATGCTGCCCTTGTCGTCCTGCTTCGACGCGGCCACGATCTCGGCGCACGCGGAGCGGGCACGCGTCGGCCAGTCGCCTCCGGCGGCGTCTGCGACGGCGATGAGGGGCTCCCACACGTCCGCGGGCCGGTCGGTGACCTCTTCCGGCATGTCCGGGAACACTCCGTCGACCAGGTGCCGGACGCTGTCGGCCCAGACGGCGAGCCGGTCACGTAGGGCGTGGCCTTCGGGGGCGTGCAGGCGCCGACGGAACGGCTGGACGCGTTCGTTGCGGGCCCGGCGGCGCATCCGGATGATGACCGACCGGGTCAGGATCGTGTCCGGCAGCGAGCCGAGTCCGGCCATGACCACCACGCAGAAGCTGGGGAACTCCTGGACGGTCTGGTTGGTGCCGTCTCCGACGCACCGCCACATGCCGGCGCCCCGGTGGTGACCGGCGTTCAGAAACCCGCGCAACGGTTCGTTGTCCCCCGCCTTCGGGCCGAAGATCGTGTCGACCTCGTCAAAGAGGATCGTGGGCCGGGTCTCCAGGGTGGAGACGGCCCGGAACAGGACCGGCGCGGACGCGTTCGCGGCCACCAGCGGCTGTGGGACCAGCGTTTCCACGATCTCCAGCGCGCGGGATTTCCCCGATCCGGGTTCTGGGGAGAGGAAGGCGAGGCGAGGGGTGGAGTCGAAGCAGTCCAGCAGGTGTGCGTGCGCGTCCCACAACGTGACGGCGACGTAGGCGGCTTCGGTGGGGAAGACGTTGAAGCGCCGGTGGAAAGCCTCCACCTCGTCCAGCAGCACGGAGCCGTCGGTGGCGGCCTGGATGGGCGCGGGCATGGTCTGGGTGTCGAGGGTCATGCGGCCTTCCTCCGGTCGGCGGAGACGCGGCCCAGCGGGCACACGGTGCGGTGGTCGGTGTGGAGCTGGATGAGGGCGAGCACGTTGTTGTGTCCGACCGCACTGCGGTCATGGCCGCACTCGCACTTCGAGTGAGCGGTCGGCACCGCACCGCGCGGGGCGCAGATGTGGAGGACGGCGACGACGTACCGGCCGTCCGCCGGGCGCGGATCAGGGCGAAGAGATGAAGGGACGCCTTCGGCGACGACCTTCGGCGCACCACTGCCGCCTGTGGCGGGGGCCGGTTCGGCGGAGCCCAGGCCGGTGGGAGGTGCGGGGAGGCTCTTCAAGGAGGAGCGGGGACGCTGGTTCATGCCGTCCGCCTCATCGCGTTGCGGGCGATGGACCAGTTCAGACCGGAGCGGATCGTGTTGCGGCACTCGGAAGACGGCAGGCCGGCCGACTCCCCCGCCCATTGAAGAGCCTCCTCCACCACATCGCGGGGGAGGTCGCCCGCAGCGATGAACCGCCCCAGAGCGCGGGCGGCCCGCAGCAGCGTCCCGTTGCGCTCCCCGGCCTGGGCCGACTCCACCGATGCCGTCTCGGCGTTCAGGGCGGCGGTCGCGTACTTGCCGGTCCGGAGCGTGGCGGGGCGCCCGGTCAGCTTGCGCAGGGCCTGCTTCGGAGCCAGCAGCCCGTACAGCCACGTGGGGAAGGGCTCCGGGGCCGCCGGGTGGGTGACCTCGTACACCCCGGCAGGTGTGACGCTGCCGGGTGCGACGACGTATCCGCCCCACGCCCGGGTGTCGATCAGCCTGCCCAGACGGCCCGCCGTGTTGCCCAGCCGTACCCCGGCCGGGGCGGTGAAGTACAGGTGGGACCCGCCGGTGGGAGTCCGCACCGAGAGTGTGGCCGGGACGGGCTGCCCGGCGCGCTCGCAGAGCGCCAGGAAGTTGTCCGCGCCGTCAGGCGCGTCCGAACGGCCGTTGCTCTTCGGCACGTCCAGGTCCACGACGACGAGGTTGGACGGGCCGGTTGCGATGCCGACGTTGAAGGGGAGCCGGTCCCATGCGCGGCGGATTCGGTCCGGGTCGCTGGTGGCCCGGTCCTCCCATTTGCGGTGGCCGCCGGCGCAGTCACCCAGGGCGGGGCAGTGCTCCTCACCGTGGAGAGCGGGGCGCTTTTGCCCTGGCCGGAGCGGGAACACGCTCCAGCCGAGGGCGGCGGCATCGAGCGCGGCCGTCAGCAGCGCGGATGCGGGTTGATAGGTCATGCTGGATTCCTCCAGTGGTAGCTGGAAGAGGGCGGCCCGGACTTTGCCGAGACGGGGCCGCCCTCGCCGTGTCAGTGGTCGTGTCCGTCGCAGTCGCAGTCGTCGGGCTGCTGCTGGCAGTACGGGCAGCGGGGGCAGTCGCATCCGCAGGCGTGGGAGTCTGCGGTGCAGTAGCAGATGCAGTGACCTTCGCCGCAGGCGTAGTCGTCGTGCATGAGGGACTCCTCAGTGGCGGCTGTGGTCGGTGGCGAGGTCGGTGAGGCGCTTGGCCTCGTCGGGGGTGACAGCGCGGTAGCGGACGCTGACGCGGCAGCCCAGGTGGGGGCAGCGAACGGTGTGCTTGCCGACGAGCAGGGCGACCGCGTCGGAGATCAGTTCCGACAGCGGGGCCGGGTCCTGGTTCATGGGGCGGCGTTTCAGCGCTGGTTGAGGGTGCCGGTGGCGCGGCCGAACATCCCGGAGGCGGAGATGTTCTGGGTGACGTGCTGGACCGGCGCGGTTCCCCGTCCGGCTCCGCGTGTGGTGCGGAGGAGGAGCGGGGCGAGGGTGCCGGCGGCGATGAGTGCGATGGCGGCCCAGAGGGAGTCGGTCATGGCGATCAGTCCCGGGGCGGCGTAGGAGATCCCGAACCCGGCGGCGGCGATCCCGCCGCCGACGGTCGGGGCGAGGAGCGCGGTCGTCTTCGCCCACGCGGGGATCGGCTGGGCGGCCGGCGCGGCCGGGGGCGGGGTGGGGTGGGTGTAGGCGAGGGTGCGGTAGCCGTTGGGGAGGGTGACCATCTCGACCCCCGGCGGGAGTTCCGCAAGCGACATCGCGGGCTGCTGGATCGTGGTGGGGTGGTAGATGGGGTCGCCGTAGCGGGCGGGCGGGGTGGTGCTCGCGGTCGTGGGCTCATAGGGCATTGCAGGCTCCTGGACGCGGTGCGGGCGGCCCCGTTGGTGGTGGGGCCGCTGGCGTGGGTGGTCGCTCTGCGTGTGTGCGGCTACTGCCTACTGCCTACTGCCTACTGCCAACCCGGTACTTCCTACTGCCAAAACGGCTGGTGAGGCCGCCTGGTGGGCAGTAGGAGGCCCGTATCGGGGGTTACTGCCAATTTGGCGGTAGGCAGTAGGCGGTAGCGGTGGGTGGCCGTTCAGGCGTGATCGGGGTGGACGTAGACGGAGTGCGGGCCCCGGTCGCGGTAGTGGAGTTCGCCGCGTTCGGCGGCGGCTTTGAGGGTCTTGCGGACGGCTTCGCGGCTGCGGCCGACGAGGTCGGCGACGGCGGCGGGCTTCATGCCATCGGCGCCGGCCGCGCGGATCGCGGTGATCGCGTCCGGGAGCCAGGAGGGCCCGGCTTCCTTGTCGTCGCGGAGCGCGGACAGGTTCAGCCCCGAGGGCTCGGCCTTCGGCTCCTGGAGAGTGTCGGGGGTCTGGGGCTGGGGGGTGGTGGTGAATTCGATGCCGATGAGCCGCTCGAATTCCGCGTCGACCGCGTCCACCGCCGGGGCGGCCGGGGTGGGGTCGGTGCGGAGCGCGGAGAGGTTCAGGCTCCCACCGCCCGCCGTCGGGGGCTCGACGGGCGGGGTGGTGTGGTCTTCGGAGATCCAGGCGGTGCGGTTCTGGTCCCAGCGGCGGGCGTAGTCGGGGCCCGCGGCTTTCGCGGAGACCGGGTCGAGGCGGGGGTGGCGGTCGGAGGTGGCGATGACGATGTCGCGGATCTGGGCGGGCTTGATCCGCCAGGACTTGAACAACCCGATCCCGGATTCGGGGGTGCCGAGGAACCCGGCGCCCTTGTAGGGGGCCTGGTCGACCTTGAGTCCCCGGGAGCCGGGGAACAGCTTGGACAGGTCCATACCCTCGGTCTCTCCGCCGGTCAGGGCGGCGCGGACCTTGGCCTCGCGGCGGATCATCAGGTCCCCGAGGACGGCGCCAGTCGCGCCCAGCGCGGTCAGCACGGTCCGCAGGGCCATGGCGCGGGCGATGCGGATGACTTCCAGGATCTTCCGGGCGAGGACCCGGTGCTGCTTGTCCGTGGAGGCGAGGATCTCGGCGCCCTCATCGATGACGATCTCGATCTGCGGAATCTCGTGACTGACTGGAAGGAGGTCGGTGTTCGCCTTGGACATGAGGTCCTGGTAGGCCATCTTGCGGTGCTTGGCCACTCGGATCGCGGTGTCCAGCATGAGGAGGGCTTCCTCGTGGGTGGAGGCGAGCCAGTCGATGCCCGGTCGGGCGCCGCCGGTGTTCTCGGTGCGGACCCAGGGCAGGCCGGCGGAACCGGCGTTGAGGTCGATGACCCAGGTGATGACGTCGGTGCAGCGTGCGAACCCGGCGAGGATCGTGTGGACCATGTTGGTCTTGCCCGATCCGGTGGGGCCGACGACGAGGGCGCACTGCTCGCGCAGGAACACCGGAACCTCGTCGGCATTGGTACGGATTCCCCAGGGGATGCCGGTCAGGACCGACAGCGGCCCGTAGTTGGCGGGGTAGGGCATCTCCTGTTCCAGGACGTTGACGGTGGTCACGTCGATGAGGACGCGGCCCTGGTGGATGCCGCGGGAGGCGGTGGCGGTGCAGCCGTGCGGCAGCCGGGCGTCGGCGGACAGACGCGCGGACTCGGTGGCGATCTTGGCGTAGGTGATGCCGCCGGGCGGGAGTTCGGCGTCGATGGTGAACCCGGCGCCGGTCGGCCACATCTCGACCGCCAGAACGCGAACGGTGATGTGGCAGACCCGCTCGATGCGGTCGACCCACTCGGCGGCGATCTCCCGCCGCTCCGCCGACAGTTCCCGGGCCACCTGCCGTTCGGCCGCCGCGAGCGCTTCCAGTTCGCGGGCCTCCTCGTAGAAGCCGACGGAGCGGGCGGCGGCGCCCATGCCGACCCCGATCACCGCGAGAGAACCCAGGGCGGTCCAGGTCAGGGGGTTGGTGGCGAGCGCCCAGGTGGTCCAGCCGGACCCGAGGAGCCAGGAAGCGGCCCGGGCGCCGATGGTGCGGCCGGCCAGCTTCTGGCGCAGGCCGGTGGCGGTGTGGCCGATCGCGCCGACCGTGCCGACCGCGAGCGCCCAGGTGGGCGGCATGTGGGCGAGGGTCCCGACAGTGGCGACGGCGAAAGCGCCGGTCGTCGCGGACAGGGCCCCGGTCACCGGTCCGTGTCCGGCGGCCCAGTCCAAGGCCAAGCCCTGGTGCTTGATGGCGGAAGTGGTGGTCATCAGACGTTCCAGCCCTTCTCGGCGTCGGGGCCGTTGCGGGGGTCCTCGTGGCGGGCGATGTCGGCCTCGTGGGCCTGGCGGAACACCGCGCCCAGGTCCTCGGCGACGGCGGTGGCGGAGTTCAGGGCGCCGTAGATGTCGTTGAAGCCGCCCGCGACTTCCTTCTCCAGCGGGAACTCCGAGTCGGAGCGCTCCGCGAGGATCTGCATGATGTTCGCGATCGAGCCGAGGGCCTGGGGCAGGCCCTCGATCATCGCGAGGATCTCCATCGCGCTTTCCGGCTCGTAGGACTGGGCGGCCTGTTCCATCTCGGCGGCCAACTCTTCGAACCTGAACCCGGACGTGGTGCTGTCCATCTCGTGTGCTCCTTCGCTGACGGGAGGTGCGGGTACCTGTCCTTCGGGCCGCTCGACCCGGTCGGTGATCTGCTGCTCGTCGTCTTGCTCCAGCTCGGCCGCCGCTTCCTGCTCGGCGTCCTTCTCGTCCTGGTCGAGCCGGGCGCGGATTTCCTCGTCGCGGGTCTCGCGCTCGGCTGCGGCGCGGCCGGCGAGAAGTCGGTAGAGGCGCCGTCCGGGGTGCATCAGCCACGTCCAGCCGAGCTTTCGCCCGAGCGGCGTGGTGAGCATGCCGACCACTCCGGCCAGCAGCCCGCACAGCGCGGCCATGGCCCGCCGCCCGTGGAAGCGGGCGGCGGAACGGAGCAGGGCTTTGCGGGCCGCCTTCTGGGCGGGTGCCTTGAGCTGGGCGACCCTCGCCCGGAGTGCTGCCGACCGGACACCCTGGCGGCCGGCGGCCACGGCCCGGCCGCTACTGCGATCCCGCGCCGACCGGGCGGCACTCACGGCCTTGTCCCGAACGGCACCGGCCTTTCCCATGCCCTTCGCCAGGGTCCGCGCCGCTACCCCCCGCGGCTTGCCGCCGGTGGTGTTGGCGCGCTCGGCGGCCTTCGCGGCACGGCGGGCGTCGGCGACCTGCCGGCGGGCCTGAACCGTCGCCGCGCGCGAAGCCGCCCGAGTCGGAGACTGCGTACGGGCCTGAGACCGCAGCGCCTGCACCTGACCGGCCCGGCCCCCGGCCAGACCCTCAGCCACACGGGCGGCCCGCTGACGAGCCGAGGACACCCCGGACTTGCCCGCAGTTGAAGCGGACCGGCCACCAGAGGGGGCGCCCGCACGATGCCCGACCTGCCGACCGGCAGCGGCCTTTCGGGCGCTGGCGCCCCCACCACCGGCACGTGGTGCGGTGCGGGGCTGGGACGGCACACGGCCCAAGAGGCCACGGCCACCCTTTCCGCCCGGCGACCGGCCGGCGCCCTGGGACGGCATCGCAGCGGTCTTCTTCGCGACGGTCTTGGAGCGGCGCCGCACGGCGGCGGTGCCCAGGACCGCGGCGCCGGTCATCGCGACCGCCGCCGCGATCGGCCCACCCACCAGGGCAGAGGCGGCGAGCAGGCCCGCCGTGGTGTTCGCCCCGGACAGGGACAACGGCACCACCGGAAAACCGCCCGGTGTGTGGTCAACGTCCTTGGCCGACGCGGGCTTGTCGGCCTCCCGCGGGGTCGGGGCGGAGGTGGATTCTTCGGGGGGAGCCTGCGGTTCGGTAATGGTCTCGGTCATGCTGAACGTGCTCCTTCACGGGAGAAGAGAGCCCGGCCGCCTACCTCTCACAGCGTCGGCCGGGCTCTCGCGGGCGGTTCAGTGGTGGGGCTGCCTCAGGTCATGCACCAGCCGGAGTCGCATCCGGGGTCGGTGTCGTCGAAGGGGAGGGTGTCGACACCGGGATGGATCGCGGCCCGCAGGGGCCGGCCGAAGCGGGTCAGGTAGACGTGGTCCTTGCCGAGCGCGTCGCGGCGCTCGTTGAGGAGCTCTTCGAGCCGGCAGGCCTTCTCGAAGAGTTCGGGCTGCTCACGGCGCATGTCGTGCCAGGCCTCGGGCCGGTGGAAGGGGCAAAACCAGCACGACGATTTCGGGGGCACGGGCAGCCCGGCGGAGCGGATGATGCGGGCGCAGTCGATTCGGCGGATCCCGCGTTCCAGCAGGGGGTACTCGATCTGCTCGTAGGGCTCACAGCGGCGCTTGTTGGCCCGGCCGATCTCGTCCAGGCTGATGCCGATCCCGACCGTCGCCGGCCGGTCCTTGGTGGCGCCGCGGCGTTTCAGTTCCCGGCCGATGACCTTGATCTTGTAGTCGGCCGTGCAGGAGCGGGTGCCGGGGGCCCCGTTGCTCATCCGCACCGGGATCTTCAACGACCGGGAGCCCTCACGGGTCAGCTCCCCGTACAAGGTGCGCCTCTCGCCGGAGCGGACCATGACCCGGTCCAGCAGGACCAGCTCCAGGTCGTGTTCTTCGGCGTAGGGGCGGGCGTGAGCGTCGAGGTACGCCATGGTGGCTGGGTTCTCGGAGTCGTCTCCGACGTTGGCCATCAGGAACGTGCGGTAGTCCAGCTCGCCGGTCGCGGCGAGGACGAGAGCGGCCATGGACTGCCAGCCGCCCCCGAAACTGAACGCCTTAAGGGGCTCGGGACTCATGCCGCCGCCCCTGTGGTGGCTAGACGCTGCTCGCCTTCGCGGGCGGCGAGGATCTGCTTGCGGCCCCAGGACTCGCTCATGCCGAACGCCTCGCCCAGCGCACGTGCGGACAGGGGGCGTGCGGCCTGTACGGACTCGACGTACGCACGGCGGGCGTCCTGCCGCATCCGCTCCAGCTCCGCCTCCTCGAACACGTCCTCCGATACTCCGACCGGGTTGGTGGGTGCGGGGTGTGCGGGCAGGGCGTGCGGGGTGCGCGGATCGTCCGCCCGCACACCATCCGCATAGGCCGTGAGCTGCGGCATCACCTCCCGCACCAGCGAATGGGCCGCTTCCTGGGCCGGGACCGGCTCCCGGTCGATCTCGACCGTGTCGGGGGTGTGCGGGTGCTGTGCGGGCACAGCCGCACAGTCCCCGTACGGTGCGAGCTCGGGCGGTGCGGGGCGGGGGTGGAGGACCTTGGCGACGAGGTCGGACCCGAAGTAGATGGACCCGACCGGCAGGCTCGTGGCGAGCAGGACGAGGGCGTAGTTCGCCGGATCCCACTCGGCCAGCCGCATCCAGTCGACCGTGTGGTCGTGGAGTGCAGGCACCAGGCCGTGCACGTAGTTCAGAACCAGCGAGGCGACGGTGTAGGCGGCGAGGACGTTGAGGGCGAACTTGCGGGCCCTGCCGGTCAGGACCAGGGCCGCGACCAAAGCCAGGGCCATCAGACCGTCCACGACGAACGGGTAGAGCGTCGCCGCGGTCTCGTCCGCGCCGATGGCGCGGGCCACATCCCGCAGCGCGTTCCACGAGACGCGGAAGGCCATGCCGACCACGGCCACCAGGGCCAGAACCAGGAGCACCCTGGGGTCGCGCTTCATGAGGCGTCCCCGATCGGGCGGGCGTCCAACACTCGGTTGCGGGCCCGGCGGATCCGGCGGGCGTCAAACTCCGACGGCGTCCGGTCGAGCTGGGCGATCAGCGCGTCCAGTAGCTCAACCTCGGCCAGGACCACGGGCATCTCGGTCTCGATCGCGTCCAGCTCCGCATCCGACGGCTCCAGACCGTCCGACCACGGGGTAACAACGTCGTGAAGTGCAGCGATGGACTTCATATGTCTTGCTCCTTCTGAGGAGGAACGGGACTCAGCAGCCCCCGGCGCGGGAACGCCGGGGGCTGCACTGCGTTGAGCGGGGTGGTTCAGGCCGGGCGCGGGTAGTGGCTGACGCTCGGCGCGGTGTGCGCCGGGTCGTCTTCGCAGTCCGCGGCCCAGCTCTGGTGGGTCCAGCAGGTCTTGCGGTCGTCGCCGTGCATACCGGCGTCCTCCAGCTCGTTGTCACGCTGGATCGCCGGGGCGAGCTTCTTGTTCATCTCGAACCCCTTCCGGGGCCGGGCACTCCGGCTCCCCTCAACCCCGCCCGTACGACGCCAAAGAGGCGGACGGGCGGAGGAGGCAACCGGCCGCAGCAGCACTGCGGGGGCTGGTCTCGTGCAAGTTGGTCTCGTTTCCGGGAGCGCGCTCCCGTTGGTAGGCAGAGACCCGCCGTCCGGCTGCAAAGGGTTGCCGGCGCCCTCCCCCCGTCCGTTGCGGGGCTCCTGGTCACGCATTCGCCTGAGGGCCGTGTAAGGCAGTCCAGGCGGGTGCTTAGTGGACTAGCACCGAGAGCAGCCCAAAGAAGGCCCTCTCCGGTCCACTGTCCTAGGACTGCGGACTTCTGTGGATGACTATGGACTCGCAGTCCCAGGACTGTCAACAGTCCTGGGACTGTGTTTCACTGGCTGCGTCGAAAGGAGTTCCCGTGGCACCGAAGTGGCGAGAGCTGGCGGACAAGCTGGCCGAGCGCATCCGAAGCGGCGACTACGCCCCTGGCCAGCAGCTTCCGCACATCCGGGACCTGGTGGACGCGGGCGAGGGCTCCAAGTCCACGGTTCACGCGGCGTACAAGGCGCTCGAAGCCGAGGGCCTGGTTACGTCCTCGCGTGGGCATGGCACGGTCGTGCGGGAGCGGGCGCCGCTGAAACGGCTCGGCATTGCTCGGTACGACAAGGCGAAGTGGCGAGACGGGGACGAGGTCGCGTTCATTGCCGACCGTGTCGCATCCGGCCGTGCGTACAAGCGGGGTGAACAAACGCAGAGCGTCAGCCGGGTGCCGGCGCCTCCGCTGGTGGCCGCGGCGCACGGACTTCCTGAGGGTGCCGAGGTGTACGCGCGAGCACGGCTCGTGAAGGAAGGCGACCAGCCGACGCACACGCTGACCAGCTACTACCGGCCTGAACACGTCGAGGGCACGCGCATCGTTGACTCAACCCCGGGGCCCGCTGGCCGCGGCGGCGGATTCCGCGTCCTATACGACGCGGGCTACGAGATCGACCACATGCGAGAGGAACTGTTCGCGAGGGTCGCGACACCGGAAGAGGCGGCATTGCTCCAACTCTCGCCCGGGGAATGGGTCGTTGAACTCCACCGGACGACGTACACAGCGGACGGCACCGTTGTTGAATTCGCCGTCGGCCTCCACGCGGCCACCCGGTTTGCGTGGGCCTACGACTTCCAGGTTCCCGACTCGGCGCGGGAGGCAACATCATGATCTCTGCACAGAACTGGGCCGACGCTGAACAGCTCTGGGATTTCCAACAGATGCACCACGAGGTGCGGCCTTGTTCTGTAGCCATCGGGCTCGGAAGCCATGACCTAGGGGTCGCCGAGGTTGCGGTCGACCTCTACAACCGCGGCATGGCGCCCCTGATCGTCTTCACGGGAGCCACAAGCCGAACGACTCGCGAGCGGATGCCTCGCGGTGAGGCGGAGCACTATCGCGAACGGGCCCTTGAACTGGGCGTCCCCGACTCCGCCATCCTCGTGGAGCCGCAAGCGCGGAACACAGGCGAGAACATCCGCTTCTCCCGGTCGCTACTTGCCGCACAGGGCATTCCCGTCGAGTCGGTGTTGCTGGTCAGCAAGCCCTACGAAGAACGGCGGGCCTATGCGACGGCCCGCAAGCTGTGGCCTGAGGTGGAGATCGTCAGCGCATCCGCGCCGATGACGCTCGGTGAGTACGCGGATTCGATTCAAGATGCTGGTCTAGTGCTTGACATGCTCGTGGGCGCCCAGCAGCGTCTATTTGTCTATCCGAAGCGAGAATTTATAGTCAGCATGGACGTTCCGGCGAACGTAATCGAGGCATACCACCGTCTTCGCTTGGCGGGTTTCACGAATCGTGCAATCTCTAGCTGCTAACCAACGCTACGGAATCCCTTAGCGGCGACAGGGAGTCGGATCCATCCGAGAAGACAAGTCCGCTACAGCGCCTCGCAAATGTCACGCATCGGATGCAAGGAACTGATGTGCAGGGTGTGCATGCGCTCCGTTATTGCGATGAAACACCGCACATATGTCTCTTTGGCAGTATCCAGATCGACCTCGGGAGGCACCACTCCCGAGTGCACTACAACGTTCCGAGCCTTGTAAAGAGCATGCACCGAATCGGAGTACGATCGCACGCCCCTAGTTCCTTTAAGCAGTAGTCCGACACGTTCGCGTAGTCGATCTGCAATCTTACCTTTACTGACACCATCGGTTAACATCATTTCAAATGCGGTGGCCAAGCTGATCACTGAGGACCAGCCTTCCTCGGATGCATGAAATGACCTGCGGAAATATGATTGTGAATCGTTCAATTTCTTGAAGGCGTGATACTGGGCCGTATCCCTACCCGGGCGCCGCAAAACGACGTGGCGCATGTGACCCTCGTAGACCGCATCCACCGCAGCTCTAACCCTGGCTGCTTCTCTATTGTATCTCTGCCAGTAGCGAGGATCTATTTCGACATTCAGTTCGCTCATGTCTGACAAGGCAGCTTTCCTGCGATTAATGGGCACGCAGTCGCCTTTTAGGGTTCTTTTCGAATCGGGAACTTCGAAAAGGTTGATATAGTGGTGAATGTCGCGGGTTTCTCGGTTGTTCAGCCTTGACGAGCTGGTCCACGCAAATTGGCTGTGATTTCGATTAGGTTGCAACATTGCAAGCATGCATACCAGTGTCACCCCAGCTTGCAGCCTGCCTAGGGCGAAGAATTCAGTATCATAGTACGAGCCGGGAGCGATCCTTGCGCGCATAATCATGACCGGGTTGCGCTCAAGCCATGCGAGGTCGCGGCTCTTTCGCCAATGCTCCAGAAGGTCGGCGGGAATCTGCTTTCCTATACCCAAACTGCGTCGCGCGTTGTCGATTCGCTCGAGAGTCCTGCACCACTCGTTGGTTTGAGTGAAGATAACGAGATCTGCTTCTGGTGGGGCGAAGGACCACCGGCGCTCCCGGTGGAGCCGCATGAGCCCCCCGCCCAGAACGCCAAACGAATGCACCGGGAAAATGATTATCCCTGGTCTCGCAACCCGGTTATCTCTAATTATCTCAAGGCATCTAAGGAGCGGGTCTTCTGATCGCTCTTCAGTCAGGACGTGATATAGAATGTCGTCAAGCGCGCTAGGTCCGACAAAGAACCGCCGAGACCACAGCTCTCTACCCAACTCCCAACGCACAACGGACAGGTGGTGGACCAAGCCCTTAAGCGTCGAGTCCCCCTCCATGTGTTCAACGGCTAGGTCATCGATACTGCCGTAGCGAGAAAGTATTTCTGCGTTAGAGACGAGATACTCGACTGATTGTGAGGTGCCCTTTCGTCTCTTTAGGTCGCTGTTCAACTTTCGCACGCTGGGGAGTCTTTGTGACATTGGCCGTCCGGGGTGAATTCGAGACATGTAATGTGTTCGACTAAGTGAAGTCGATTCCGAAAATGGTCAGCGGCCGTCGCTCAATTGCCGCGAGTCGTACCTTCTCTCGCAGCCAACTTGCCGTGTTCCCTGCCTGTTCCAAGAGGTAAACGAGCTCCCGCAACTCGCCAAGTACCACCACTCTATTTGTTAGCGCGCGGGTACACTCTTCAACGGCTGCCGACGTGTAGCCTGACGCAGAAATGAACAGTCCTCGAACCTCGGCTCGGCTGAATACACGGACGAGTTGGCGGCAGACGGGGTCAACCCCAATTGGCTTGTTCCAAAACTTCATCTCGACGATATATTGAATGGCGTCCAGCTCGATGACGCCATCGATTTGTTCGACGCTCTGCCCGTCGTCGTTGCGCATCGCGAAAGGTTCTCGAATTAGAATTCCTTCAAATGCGAAAATTGCATTCAATGCTGTTTCGAGCGCGGTGCCTCTGGCGTGTGGATCTGTCATAGAAAATACGGACGCCAGTTGATCGCGTAGTGTGTTGAGTTCCAGCCTGCGCGCGGCCGCCTTGGCCTGCTCTGCCCGCTTCTCGGCTATACGTCCGCTACGTTCTTCGTCGCGCTCCATCCTCATTCGAGTGAACGAATCCTTCACGTTCACGACGTTTCGAACGTCAGCGATTAGGCCTTTCGCCTTTAGTTGATCTTCTTGCCAAAGTGTCGAGAACTCCTGGAAATCGGTTACGCGACGGAGCAACTCGCGTCGGACCCCGAGTGCTCTATCCCCTTGCTCGTTCAGGTGGCCCAGGACCGCCCTTGCGATCTTGAATTTGCCTACCGAGGCCCGGTCGTCCGCCAACTGGCGTCGGTAAGGGGCGAGCAGATCCTCGCTGACCCCGGCACTGCGAAGGAAGGTGAGCACACCCTCTTTGCTCCGGCTCAGCCGCGGGACGGTCTCAATCAGAAGTTCGAGCAGCTCGGGGGGCCAGTGGTAGGCGTCATCGTGCAGCATTGATCAAGCCCCGCCTTCTTTGCGCGTGGTGCCGTGTCGATCAATTGTGGTGGTGTTCGGGTTCTGAGTCTCGGTTTTCGCCTGACTCGTGGGGGCTTCGATGGTGCGAGGCGGTTGACCGGTGCCCGTGCCCGCCTCCGCTCGTGCCCCACTGGTGAAGCTGCCAAGTGCCCGACTCCGTCAGCTCGGTCGCCCTCCAGTCTCACTTGTGGGCTCAGTGCTTGCTCATCCCGGACTCGTGCGAGAGAGTCCGTACTTGTCCACGAGGCTCGCTGATCTGCAGGTCAGGGAGCGTGCAAGACGCTCACGGACGTGTGCGGAACAAGATCGGACAACTTGTAATGCGTAGGTCGTCGGTTCGAATCCGACAGGGGGCTCCGTCCCAGGTCGGGTGTTTGCCGACCGCAGGGATTCGTACGGAAGGGGAATGCCCCGGACCCTCAGGGTCCGGGGCATTCCGCGTGTACGGAGGCGGTCAGTGGCGGCCCGAGACGCGGTCGGCGAGGCGGGCCAGGGGGGCGGTGGTGGGGGTGTGGGTGGCGGTTTCGCGGCGGTCGGCCTCGCGGTAGGCGGCGTAGAGGGCCTGGACGCCGAGCCAGCGGAAGGGCTCCGGCTCCCAGCGGCGGACCCGGTGGTTGACCCAGGGGAGGGCGGTGAGATCCGTGGACTCGCCCAGGACCAGGTCGCGCAGGGTGCGTCCGGCGAGGTTGGCGGTGGCCACGCCCGAGCCTACGTAGCCGCCGGCCCAGCCGAGGCCGGTGGTGCGGTCGAGGGCGACGGTGGCGCACCAGTCGCGGGGGACACCGAGCACGCCCGACCACGCGTGGGTGATCTCCACTCCGGTGAGGACCGGGAAGAAGGAGGTCAGCAGGGCGGTGAGGGAGGCGATGGTGCGTTCCTGGGTGCTGCCGTCGTTGTCGGTCCGCGAGCCGTAGCGGTAGGGGACGCCGCGGCCGCCGATCGCGATGCGGTCGTCGGCGGTGCGCTGGGCGTACATGTAGGCGTGGGCCATGTCGCCGAGCACCTCGCGGCCGGACCAGGCGAGGGAGTCCCACACCTCGGGCGGGAGCGGCGCCGTCGCGATCATCGAGGAGTTCATGGGGAGCCAGGAGCGCTTGTGGCCCTTGAGGGCGGCGGTGAAGCCCTCGGTGCAGCGCAGGACGTACGGGGCGCGGACGGTGCCGTACGGGGTGCCGGCGCGGCCGGGGGCGATCTCGGTGACGGGGGTCGATTCGTGGATGACCACGCCGAGCCGTTCACAGGCCGTCGCCAGGCCGGTGACCAGCTTCAGCGGGTGGATGCGGGCGCCGTGCGGGGACCAGCCGGCGCCGACGGCGTCGGCGACGTCGACGCGGGCACGGGTGTCGACGGCGTCGTGGAGGACGCGGTCGGTCTCGCCGAAGGAGAGCTCGGCCTGGTGGAAGGCCTTCAGGCGGGTGAGTTGGGCGGGGGTGCGGGCGACTTCGAGGACGCCGCCGCGGTGGATGTCGGCGCGGATGTCCTCCTTGGCGGCGATGTCGATGACCTCGGTGACGGTCTCGTTCATGGCGCGTTGGAGGCGGAGCGCGGCCTGGTGGCCGTGGAGCGCGGCGTAGCGGTCGCGTCCGGCGATGCCGTTGTAGAGCCAGCCGCCGTTGCGGCCGGAGGCTCCGTAGCCGCAGAACTTCTGCTCCAGGACGGTGACGCGGAGGTCGGGTGCGGATGCCTTGAGGTAGTAGGCGGTCCACAGGCCGGTGTAGCCGCCGCCGACGATGACGACGTCTGCCGTGGTGTCGGTGGTGAGGGGGGCGCGGGGCGGTGCGGTGGCGGTGTGATCCGTCGCGTACCAGAAGGAAATGCCGCCGTTGATCGTCATGGGGGAGTTGCTACACCCGGTTTCCGAGGGGTGTCCAGGGACGGGGTGTCGCGTTTCGGGGGCGGATCGGGGGCCGGTTGGCTGATGCGGGCGGGGTGGCCGGGCGGGGCGATCGGGTGTGTCGGTCTGGCGGGTGGGATGCGGGGGTGGCCGGGCGGGGCGGTCGGGCGGGGCGGTCGTAGGGTGCGGGCATGATTCGTAGCGCTGAGGTGGCGGACGTCGCCGTCATCCATTCCATGATCCGAGAGCTGGCGGAGTACGAGAAGGTTCCGCAGGAGGCGCGGGCCACCGAGGAGCAGTTGCGGGAGGCGCTGTTCGGGGAGCGGCCGGCGGCGTTCGCGCACGTCGCGGAGACGGAGGAGGGGGAGCCGGTCGGGTTCTCGCTGTGGTTCCTCAGTTTCTCGACGTGGCGCGGGGTGCACGGGATCTACCTGGAGGACCTGTACGTGCGTCCGGGCGCGCGCGGCGGCGGGTACGGGAAGGCGCTGTTGGCGGAGCTGGCGCGGATCTGCCGGGAGCGGGGGTACGAGCGGCTGGAGTGGTCGGTGCTCAAGTGGAACGAGCCGACGATCGCGTTCTACGAGGCGTTGGGCGCGCGGCCGCAGGACGAATGGACGGTGTACCGGCTGACGGACGAGGCGCTGGGCCGGCTGGCCGGGCGGTCCTTCGACGACGGGGTCTAGGCGGGGCGTTGTCAGTGGTGTGCGTCACGATGGGGGGATGGTGCGCAAGGGGCAGGGTCAGGGGCCGGGGTCGGGCGGCTCGGTGAGGGCGGCGAAGCGGACGGAGGTGCGGCTGCCGGAGCTGGTGGCGTGGGAGGGGGGTGGGCTGGAGCCGGACGGGGACTACGACGGCGTGGAGTTCGCGGACTTGGACCTGGGCGGTCAGGAGGGGATCGGGGCCCGGTTCATGGACTGTGCGGTGCGGCGGTGTGCGTTGGACGAGGCGGGGCTGGCGAAGGCGCGGATCCTGGACTCGGTGCTGGAGGGGGTGCGGGGGGTGGGGACGGACCTGTCGGGGGCGTCGCTGCGGGACGTGGAACTGGTGGAGGCCCGGCTGGGCGGCGTCCAGTTGCACGGGGCGGTGTTGGAGCGGGTGGTCGTGCGGGGCGGCAAGATCGACTACCTGAACCTGCGCAAGGCGCGGCTCAAGGACGTGGTCTTCGAGGGGTGCGTGCTGGTGGAGCCGGACTTCGCGGGGGCGGTGCTGGAGCGGGTGGAGTTCCGCGACTGCACGCTGCGGGGGGCGGACTTCCATGGCGCGCGGATGACGGACGTGGACCTGCGGGAGGCGGCGGAGCTGGGCATCGCGCGGGGAGTGGACGCCCTGGCCGGAGCGGTGATCAGCCCGGCGCAGCTCTACGACCTGGCCCCGGCCCTCGCGGCGCAACTGGGACTGCGGGTGGTCCCGTAGCGGGCGGGGACGATCACCCTGGTCATTGGGGTCGATCGCTCTCTCGTGCGATGGGACTCGCCGGAATCCCTCATGCGCGGTTGCCGTGCTGGCTCGATATCGTTGGCGACCTTCAGATGGGGTCGGGGAAATGTCCAGAAACCGATTGACTAGCTCGGCGTCGAGGCTGACCGTGGCTAGGCTCCTGCCCACTACAGGAGCTTAACGGGAGGGGATGCACATGGGTGGCGACGACAAGGTCCTTGACATCAAGGCAGCTGATCTAAAGGTGACAGCGCCGGTGTTCCACGATCAGAGCGAGGCGCTCGCCCTGGCTCTAGGCACACTTCGCACGTCACTGGCGAAAGCCGGGGCAGCCTGGGGGGATGATGCCCCGGGGAAAAAATTCCAAGAGACGTACGGCCCCATCGTGGAGCAGATCGAGAAGTCTGCGAGCATCATCAAGGATGGCTTGGCGAGTATCCATACGGCGATGGCCGATATGGCGGACGGGCACATAGAGAATGACGCTCTCGTCGCTGCTATATTCCGCAGAGGTGTCCCTGCGGCTGGTGCGTCTGACGGCGGAGGGAATGGGCGGTGAGTAACGGTGACAAGGTCCGGGAAATTGTCACCGATGTTACAGGGGTCGAGTGGCCCGCCGCCAACGTGGGTAAATTGCGTGCAGTCGCGAATGCCTGGCGGAAATTTGCCGATGACATGGAAAACATTGCGGCAGCCTCAAACAAGGCCGCTCAAACGCTGATACACAACAATACCGGTGAGGCCATTTCTGCGTTCGCCGATCCATTTTGGTCCCGCTACTACCGCGAAAAGGTTGGGTGGCTCCGAGACCTCGTAGACGGCCCGCGCTCCCTGGCTGACGGCATCGACAAGTACGCCGACGCGGTGGCTGACGCGAAGAAAAAACTCGACCGTGAGCTGGAGATTGCCGGCGCAGTGATCGTGGCCGGCACGGCGCTGGCCTTCTTTACGTTGGGCGCCACGGAAGTCGCCGCAGCGGCAGCAACGACCGCCATCATAGAGGTCGCCGCGACCGCAGGTGTTGCCCTCACTGCTGAGGTCGCCGCACTGGCTGGTACGGTCTTTGCTACTGCTGCCATTGCTGGCATTGAATCCGTTACCGTCGACCTTGCCGTTGCCCAGCCGTTGAAGATAGCGACGGGCATTCAGGGCGGTTTCAGTCTGGATGAAGCCAGTCACGCAATAGCAGACGGCATGACGTATGGAGGAATGTTTGGAGCTCTGGGTGTGGGCTCCCAGGCGGCGGCCGAAGCTGGCGGGTGGAGGAACTTTTCTTCAGGCGGAATTCCTGGCGTGGGCCTCCCTCGCCTGACACTTGCCGATTTGGCGTACGGGTCGACGGAACCTCCCCTTACCCCTGATAATATGGGAACTCGGCGGAATCAGTGGTTGAGAAACCGAGAGAATTCCACTGTTGCCGTAGCCCCTAAGCTGGCGCCGAACTCGTACCTTTCCACTGGCGACGCCGTGTACTATAGAAACGGGTCGACGGGGATAGGTTACGACTCCAGCACCATGGTCAATCTTGATCTAGTGGCCCCTAAGTCTGGATATCACGACGTTGTGATCCATGGTAATAATCAGGGGTATTTCGAACCCGGTAGAGTCAATGCTGCAGGCAACGGATTTTCCGCCGGGAACACTAATGCAACGCACATAGTGGAGGCGATCCGGAATAATCCGACCTATGATGGAGGTCCCGTGCGGCTTATTTCCTGCCACACGGGAACGGTTGGTGATGGTGTCTCAGAGGTGCCGGCGGCGCAAAGCGTCGCCAATCAACTGGGGGTGCCGGTAATGGCGCCTACGGACAAGGTTGGCGTGCGCGCGTTGGGTGGGTCAGGTCAGACGCCGAAGATATATGGCGACGGATATTGGCGGACGTTCCTCCCCGTAACCCAGCAGTAGATCGCCTAGTATGTGAAGGTGGGACGAATGAAGATCCTCGGCTTCTATTCAGAGTTGTGGTCCCCGAAAGCTGGTGTGCCAGCCGGCAGTATCCGTGACTTCGTTCGGCCCGACCCACAGGCGGATGAATCCGAGGTGGTGCGGTACCTGGGTGCCGGGCATGAGCTAATTGTGTTCATGGGGGCGGTGGGGGACGTCCTCGGGTCTGAGGAACGCATCCTTGGCGGCGACAATATCGTCACCGACGGGGAGTGGGTCTGGCGTGCAGACCTGGCATTTTACCTGCAGCGCTACCACGTAGGGCTTCCGGGTGATTTCCTGAGCACGGTTCGCAGCAGCCATTACGTCGTGCCGAGTGTTGATCGTGATCGACTTTTGCGCATTGATGAAGAAGTGGGGCTGATTCTTTAGGCGTGCGAGAGCCTGTGGATAAGCCGTCTGAACCGTTCGTGCCGCTGAGTAACAAGCGGGTAGACCGGCCCCAGACATGCCGAACTCGCCGTACGCGATGAAGCTGCCGTGCTGATCGCAGCTGTCAATGAGTGGCGGTGATCCGCAGTTTCACAACAGGCCCTACGCCGGGACGCGGGGGAAGCGGGCCTGGAGGGTCCAGACGGCGGGGTTGTCGGCGAGGCCGTCGTGCATGTCGATCAGGTCGGCGATGAGGTCGTGCAGGAAGTCGCGGGCCTCGCGGCGGAGGAGGCGGTGCGTGAAGGTGAGGGGGGCTTCCTCGGGCGGCATCCAGTCGGCCTCGATGTCGACCCAGCCGAAGCGGCGCTCGAAGAGCATGCGGTCGGAGGACTCGGTGAAGTCGAGTTCGGCGTACTGGCGGTTGGCGGAGCGGCTGCCGCGGGGGTCTTGGTCGAGCTGCTCGACGATGTCGCACAGGGCCCAGGCGAAGTCGAGGACGGGGACCCATCCCCAGGCTGTGGACAGTTCGCGGTCGGCGTGGGTGTCGGCGAGGTAGACGTCCCCGCAGAAGAGGTCGTGGCGCAGGGTGTGGACGTCCGCGGAGCGGTAGTCGGTCTGCGGGGGGTCGGGGAAGCGGCGGGAGAGGGAGTAGCCGATGTCGAGCACGTATTGATGGTGTCACGGTGACGGGTGGGGCCGGTGCGGGGGGCGGGGCGGGGCCCGGTGGGCGGGTGCGGCGCCGTTGCGGGGGCCGGCCCCCGGGCTGACGGGCCTCGCGCCGGCGGGCGGGAGACACCCCCCTACGGGAGGAGGCGTTGCTCCTTGGCCACCGAGACGGCTCCCGCGCGGGTGTCGACGCCGAGTTTGTCGTAGATGCGACCCAGGTGGGTCTTGACCGTGGCTTCGCTGATGAACAGGGCGCGGGCGATGTCGCGGTTGCCGAGGCCGCGGGCGAGTTGGCCGAGGATGTCCAGTTCGCGGTCCGTCAGGGTGGGGCGGGACCCGCGCATGTGGGCCATCACACGGCTCGCCACCGGTGCGGAGAGGGTGGTGCGGCCCACTGCCGCCGAGTGGATCGCGGCGAAGAGTTCCTCGGGGCGTTCTGCCTTGAGGAGGTAGCCCGTGGCGCCCGCTCCGATGGCGCGGGTGATGTCGGCGTCCGTGTCGTAGGTCGTCAGGACCAGCACGTGCGGCGGGTTCGGTGCCGAGGTGATGCGGCGGGTGGCCTCCACGCCGTCGATGCCCTCGCCGAGCTGGAGGTCCATCAGCACCACCTCGGGCCGGAGCTTCGCGGCCAGGGCGACCGCCTCCTCGCCGCTGCCCGCCTCGCCGAGCACCTCGATGTCGGGTTCGCTGCCCAGCAGGGCCAGCAGTCCGGCGCGGACCACCACATGGTCGTCGCAGAGGAGGATCGTGGTCATCGGACCGGCTCCAGGGGGATCGCGGCGGACAGGACGGTGCCTTCGCCGGAGGTGGATTCGAGCGTCAGGGTGCCGCCGAGCTGCCGCACGCGGGCGCGTATCGCCGGGAGGCCGTGGCCCCGGTCTGGGGTTCGGCCCCGGTCGGGGGTTTCGCCGCCGGGTTCGCGGGGCGCGGTGAAGCCCCGGCCGTCGTCCGCGATGTCCAGGACGACCTGATCGCCCAGGTAGCTGAGGGTCAGCGCGGCGGTACGGGCCCCCGAGTGCTCCCGTACGTTGGCCAGGGCGCCCTGGGCGATCCGCAGCAGCGCGGATTCGGCGCGGTCGGGCAGCGGCGCGGGCGTGCCCTCCAGGTGGAAGCGGACCTCGATGTCCGGGCCGGCGTCCAGTGCGCGCAGGGCGTCCGCGAGGCGTCCGCCGCCCGCCAGCTCGGGCGGGGCCAGGTCGTGGACCAGCCGGCGGGCTTCGGCGAGGCCGCGCGCGGCGATGTCGGTGGCGGTGCGGACGTGCGCGCGGGCGGTGGCGGGGTCGCTGTCCCAGGTGCGGTCGGCGGCCTGGAGCAGCATCTGCTGGCTGGACAGGTGCTGCGCCAGCGTGTCGTGGATCTCCATGGAGAGCCGTTGGCGTTCGGCGAGGGTGCCTTCGCGGCGCTCGGTGGCGGCCAGTTCCCGGCGGGTGCGGATGAGGTCGTCGATCAGGGTCCGCTGGGCCCGGGCCTGGCGCTCCATGTGGACGAAGACGGCGGTGGCGAGCGCGGCGACGGCGGGCGGGGCGAGGAGCAGGTTCGGGTCGAAGGAGGGGGAGAGCTTGAGTTGGGCGGCGACGACGAGGGCGGTGAGCAGGGCGACCAGGACGACCGCCGCGCGCGGGGGCAGGGTGCGCAGCGCGGTGTAGAAGAGCGGGACGGCGCACCAGGCGAAGCTGGGTGCGAGGAGGACGAGGACGACGTACGTGGTGACGACGACGCCGAGCCAGAGCAGTCGGCGCAGGGTGGGCGCGGCGCCGAGGGCGGGGCCGAGGACGTAGAGCAGGGCGAGGGCGGTGCCGAGGGCGACGACCCAGGGCGTTCGGGGGTCGCCGGGGTGGTGGAGCAGGAAGCGGGCCATGGAGGCGCCGAGGAGGAGGAAGAACGCCGTGTGGGTGACGGCGGCCAGCGTCCGTGTGCCGGTGTGGGTGTCGGCGGGCCCCGGCGGTGGTGCCTGGCTGCTCACGGGGTGCTCCTGGGGTGGGTGGTGCGTACGTCCATCCTGAGCCAAGCCCTCGACCCGCCGGGTCCGCATCGACCGATCGGATGACCCCGCCGTCATCCGGTGCGCTCGCCGTCGCGAGCCGGTACGGGGACGGCCGGCCCGGGGGTGCGGCGCGAGGCTGGTGCTGTGACCGGAAAGGTCCACAGCACCAAGAGCAGCGGCGGCCGTGGCAGCCGCCCGGGCCGCACGGGCCCTCCGCCCCGACGACCTCAGGAGCAGCAGGCATGAACATCCGCACCCGCGTCCTCACCGGTACCGCCCTCGCCGTCGCGCTCGGCGCCGGGGCCTTCGGCGCCGTCGGCGCGAGCGCCGCGCAGACCGAGTCCGCCCCGGCGGCCGTCGCCGTGCAGAGCGACACCCGGCAGGGCGGCGACGACAAGAACTTCACCACGACGACCCACCTGACCGTCGACGCCGCCACCCGCGCCGCGCAGGCCGCGCTCCAGGCCGCCGAGAAGGAGGGCCAGAAGGTGACGGTCGCCGTGGTGGACCGCAACGGCAACACCGTCGTCACGCTGCGCGGCGACGGCGCGGGCCCGCAGTCCTACGAGTCGGCGCAGCGCAAGGCGTTCACCGCCGTGTCCTGGAACGCCCCGACCTCGGTGCTCGCCGGCCGGCTCGCCCAGACCCCGAACCTGAAGGACATCCCCGGCACCCTCTTCCTGGCCGGCGGCACCCCGGTGCAGGCCAAGGGTGCTCCGGTCGCGGGCATCGGCGTGGCCGGCGCCCCGAGCGGTGACCTGGACGAGAAGTTCGCCAAGGCCGGGGTCGACGCGCTGGACAAGTAGGGTCGACGCCTCGACACGTAGCCCCCCTCGACACGTAAGGGCCGATGCCCCGGACGGCCGGGGCGGACCGCGGAACGGGCCGCCTTCCGCCCGCCCGCTTAGGATCGAACGCGTGGATCACCGCACGCTCGTCCGCCTCGCCGCCCCCGCGGTCGCCGTCCTCCTCGCCCTCACCGCGGGTTGTACGGGGACGACCGTGCAGGGGCGGCCGGGCGCGTCGGGGCTGCGGGACCCGTACTTCCCCAAGGCGGGCAACGGCGGTTACCAGGTCGACCACTACGCCCTGGACCTGGGCTACCGGCCCCCCGGCGGCCGGCTGACCGGCCGGGCCGTCATCACCGCCCGCGCGGAACAGACGTTGAGCGCCTTCAACCTCGACTTCAGCGGGCTGCGCGTCGACGCGGTCACCGTCGAGGGCGAGCCGGCCCGGTACAACCGGACGGGCCGGGAGCTGACCGTGCGCCCGCGCGAGGACGTCGCCAAGGGCGCGGTCTTCCGTACGGAGGTCCGCTACAGCGGCACGCCCCAGCCCCTCACCGACGCGGACGGTTCCCCGGAGGGCTGGATCACGACGGCGGACGGGGCCGTGGCGGTCGGCGAGCCGGTCGGGTCGATGACCTGGTTCCCCGGCAACCACCACCCGAGCGACAAGGCGTCCTACGACATCACCCTCACCGTCCCGCGGGGCTACGAGGCGGTCTCCAACGGCGAGTTGGGTTCCCGCAGGGACACCGGCGACGGGCGGACCGCCTTCGCCTGGCACAGCGCAGAGCCGATGGCGAGCTACCTGGCCACGGTGGCCATCGGGAAGTTCAAGGTGGCCACGGGCCGCACGGCGTCGGGCATCGGCGTCTACGACGCGGTCGCACCCGGGGAAGCGGCCGGGAGCGCGGCGGCGCTGCGGCGGTTGCCGGAGGTGGTGGAGTGGGGCGCGGGACGGTTCGGGCCGTACCCCTTCGCCACGGTGGGCACGATCGTGATGCCGGACGGGACGCTGCCCTACGCGTTGGAGACGCAGACCAAACCCGTCTACTCGGGGGCGCCTTCGGTGGAGCTCGTCGTGCACGAGCTCGCGCACCAGTGGTTCGGCGACTCGGTGTCGCCGAAGTCCTGGAAGGACATGTGGCTCAACGAGGGGTTCGCGACGTACGCGGAGTGGCTGTGGTCGGAGGACCACGGCGGGCCGAGCGCGCAGAAACGGTTCGACGCGCTGCTCGCCGGTGATACGTCCCTCGAAGGGACGCTCGCTTCCGGCTGGGACGCGTTCCCGCCCGCGGCCCCGCCCGGGCCCGCGGACATCTCGGAGGGGCCGGTGTACTACCGGGGCGCGATGGTGCTGCACCGCATCCGGCAGGAGGTCGGCGACGAGCGGTTCTTCGCCCTGCTGCGGGGCTGGGCCGCGGATCACCGGCACGGGAACGCGAGTACGGCCGACTTCACCGCCTACGCGGAGCAGAAGACGGGCCACGACCTGAAGAAGGTCTGGGACGTGTGGCTCTACGGCGCGGACAGCCCGAAGCCGTAGCGCCGATGCGCTGCGACGGGGCCCCTCCCGGATGGCGGGAGGGGGCCGCGTCGGCGGCTGTGCCGGGAGGTCAGACGTTGACGCCGAAGTCCTGGGCGATGCCGGTCAGGCCGGAGGCGTAGCCCTGGCCGACGGCGCGGAACTTCCACTCGGCGCCGTTGCGGTAGAGCTCGCCGAAGACCATGGCGGTCTCGGTCGCCGCGTCCTCGGAGAGGTCGTAGCGGGCGATCTCGGCGCCGCCGGCCTGGTTCACGACGCGGATGTACGCGTTGCGGACCTGGCCGAAGTTCTGGCCGCGGGACTCGGCGTCGTAGATGGACACCGGGAAGACGATCTTGTCGACATCGGCCGGGAGGCCGGCGAGGTTGACCTTGATGGACTCGTCGTCGCCGGAGCCCTCGCCGGTGCGGTTGTCACCGGTGTGGACGATGGTCTGGTCCGGGGTGGACTTGTTGTTGAAGAAGACGAAGTGACCGTCGGAGACGACCTTGCCCGTCGCGTTGACCGCGATGGCGGAGGCGTCGAGGTCGAAGTCGACACCGGTGGTGGTGCGGACGTCCCAGCCGAGGCCGACCGTGACGGCGCTGAGGCCGGGGGCCTCCTTGCTAAGCGAGACGTTGCCGCCCTTGGACAGGCTTACTGCCATTTTGACTGGTGTCCCTTCCTCAATCACATGACCGCCGAACGTGGTCAAGGTACCGCTGCCCTCCATAACGCGGGGAGGGGGTCGGTAGGTTCCACGGGGTCCGTCCGACGGGCGTACGGGGTCGGCCGGGGCGGGGAAATAGGGTGACGGGGCGCGGTGGCGGGGCGGATCATAGGGGCATGCCTGGTCCCTATGTCATCCGTGGTTCCGTCGTGCTGCCCGAGGGGGAGCTCGGCTGGCGGTTCTCGCGTTCCTCCGGGCCGGGGGGCCAGCACGTGAACACCTCCGACTCGCGGGTGGAGCTGCTGTTCGACCTCGGGGCGACGAAGGCGCTGCCGGAGGTGTGGAAGGAGCGGGCGCTGGAACGGCTCGCGTCCCGGCTGGTCGGCGGGGTGCTGACGGTCCGGGCGTCCGAGCACCGCTCGCAGCTTCGCAACCGGGAGATGGCGTTGGTGCGGTTGGCTTCGCTGCTGGCGGAGGCGACGGCGCCGCCGCCGAAGCAGCGGCGGGCGACGAAGATCCCGCGCGGGATCAACGAGCGGCGGCTGCGGGAGAAGAAGGCGCGGGCGGAGACGAAGCGGGGGCGGACGGGGCGGGACTGGTAGCGGGACGCTCCGCGGGTTGCTCCGGCGGGGCGGTGCTGGCCGGGTGCGGCGCCGCTGCGCTGCGCGGCCCCGGCTGCGCCGGGTTTTCGGGGCTCCGCCCCGGACCCCGCGCCTCAAACGCCGGCGGGGCTGGATCTGGCCGGGATGGCGGTTTAGCCGGACAAGTGGCGGTAGCGGCCGCGGAAGTAGGTGAGGGGTGGGGCGTCCGGGGTGGGGAGGGTGGCCGACAGGACGCGGCCGATGACCAGGGTGTGGTCGCCCGCCGGGACGCGGGATTCCGTACGGCATTCCAGCGTGGCCAGCGCCCCCGTCAGCAGCGGGGCCCCGGAGAGCGGGCCCCGCTCGTACGGCACGCCCTCGAACAGCAGCCGGTCGCTGATCCTGCCCTTCATCGCGAACCGGCCGGCGACCTGGAGCTGGCTGTCCGCGAGGATCGACACCGCCCACATCGGTTGCTCCGCCAGCAGGTCGTCCATCCGCGAGCCCTCGCGCAGGCTCACCAGCACCAGCGGCGGGTCCAGGGACACCGACATGAAGGCGGTCGCCGTCATGCCCACGTCCTCGCCCCGCGGGCCGTCGGACGTCAGGGCGGGCTCGTGGGCGGTGATCAGCGTTACGCCGGCCGCCAGTCGGGACATGGCGGCCCGGAATTCTTCCTCGGTCACCCCCTCAGGATGCGGGGTGTCGGCTGCGGCAGCGGGTTCCAGGGTCGTCTTCGGCACGCCTGGAACGCTAGTCTCGCTCTCCCGCGCGCACATCGGGCCCTGGTCCGAAGCGCGTACGGGCCCCCGGTCCTAGGACCGCGCGTATCGTTTGCCCGCGGAAAGGGGAGGGAGCGCTCCCAGTGGTGGCGGAGGCTCTCGTGCCTTTTCAGGACACGTTCTTCATCTCATGTGACTTGAGTCACAGACGGCAAGATTTGTTGACCCTGTGTACCTGCCGCACAGCTCACTGTGATTCAGTGGACGGGACACCGCAACGAACCGCCGATGACACACCTGGAGTTGCTGTCGAGGTCTCGGGGAGAGCGAACAATGGAGACCGAGTCGGAGCCGTACGTCCGTCTTGCGACCCTGCGGCAGCTGCACCGGGTGGTGGCCGACCTCAATACGGCCCGTAGCCTGGCGGACACTCTGCAGACCGTCGTGGACGGCATCGTCGCGGGCCTCGGTTACGAACTCGCCTGCGTCAACCTCGTACGCCCTGACGGGGATCTGGTCGTGGCCGCCTTCGCAGGTGACCCGGCCGCCGAGGCCCTGATCACCGGCCGCGTCGGCTCCCGCCTGTCCTGGGAACGGCGGCTGACGATGGGTGAGAACTGGGACGGCCTCCGCTTCATCCCGCACACCGAGGGCTGGGTCCTGCTGGAGGACGACGTGCCCCAGTGGCACACCGAGGGTCCCGATCCCCGCTTCGCGGACGAGTGGCATCCCGAAGACCGGCTCTACGCCCCCATGTATGCGTCCGGCGGGGAACTTCTGGGTGTCATTTCGGTGGACAGACCGCGCAACGGCCGCCGGCCGGGCGCGTGGGGGCGCGAGGCGCTCCAGATGTACGCCTTCCAGGCGGCGATTGCGATCAGTAACGCGCGGCTGCGCGCCAACATGCAACGGGCCCTGGTCCGGCTGGAGCGGGAGCAACAGGCGTTGCGCGCCAGCGAGGAGTCGTTCCGTCAGGCTTTCGAGTACGCGCCCAGCGGTATGGCCATCGCCGAGATGGGCGGTGACCAGCACGGCCGGCTGCTGCGGACCAACGACGCGCTGTGCCGGCTGCTGGGCCGGCCGGCCTCCGTACTGCGCCGGTACTCCTTCTCCGACCTGGTCCACCCCGAGGACATCGGCACGCTGCTGCGCACCTCGGCCGAGGGCGGCCGGGCCGAGCTGCGGCTGGGCCGGCGCGACGGGACGTACGTGTGGGTCTCGCTGCGCAACTCCGTGGTCGCGGACGCCGCCGACGGGCCGCGGTTCCTGCTCACCCACGTCGAGGACATCGAGGAGCGCAAGCGGCACGAGCTCCAGCTCGCGCACCGGGCCAGCCACGACGCGCTGACCGGCCTGCCCAACAGCGCCGAGCTGCGCTCGCGGCTCGGGGCGCGGCTGTGCCGCCGGCCACAGTCGGTGCGGGCGACGGCCGTGGAGGCGCTGGACGCGGCCTTCGAGGGGCGTCCGGAGGCGGGAGGTGGTGCCGCCGAGCACGGCTTTCCCCCCGACGGGTACGGCGGCGCCCCCTTCGAAGGGGGCGTGGGGCAGCAAGTGGGGCCGGTCGCGGGCGCGGGACCGGGGACGGGACCGGGGGAGGTGGGCCCGTACGACCACCATGTGCACACCGTCGCACCCGCCACCGACATCGACGACGGGACGAAGGGGCTCGCGGTGCTCTTCTGCGACCTCGACGGCTTCAAGTCGATCAACGACCGGTTCGGTCACCACACGGGCGACGCGGTGCTGATCGAGGTCGCCCGGCGGCTGACGACGGGCGTGCGCGACGGTGACACGGTCGCCCGGCTCGGCGGTGACGAGTTCGTCGTCCTCGCCGACGGGCTGGGCGCGGCCGACGCCGCCGACCTGGCCGTCCGGCTGCGGAACGCGATCATCCCGCCGATCCGGGTGGACGGCCGCGCGGTCCGCGTCGGGGCGAGTTTCGGCATCGGTTGGGCCAGCTGCGGCATGTCCGCGGACGAGGTGCTGCGCTCCGCCGACCAGCGGATGTACATCGAGAAGAGGTCTCGCTCCAAGGCCCACCGCCGGGCCGGCTGAGCCGATCGGCCGCCCGTGGGCGCACGTGTTCGGGGTAGGCTCCCGTGGGTCGAAAGGAGTGACCTGCGATGACGACGCCCGCGAACAGCGGTCCGCACGGCGGGGCGAACCAGCCCGAGGACGAAGATCCGTTCGGCTACCTCTACGCGGACGGCCAGGCCGCCGGTGCCACCCCGCCCGGTTCCCCCGGCGGGTACGGATACCCCGGGCCCGCGGCCGGGGGGCAGGGCGGAGCGCAGCCCGGTGTCCCCCGTACCTCGTACAACCAGGTGCGCACGGTCGGCGACCGGCGCGGCCAGCGCGGTGCCGTCCCGTACCAGCAGGGGCCGGCGCAGCCGGGCCCGCAGGGCTACCAGGCCCAGTACCAGGCTCCCGAGGCGCTCCAGGCCGGTGGCTACGGCGTTCCGCAGCAGCAGACGCAGTCCCAGCCGCTCCCCGGCGACGACGGCCACGGTGGTCACGGCGGGCGCGGCGGTGGCGGCGGGTCGAGTCGGCGCGGGCTGCTCATCGCGGCGGTCGCGGTGGTCGCCGCCGTGGCGATCGGCATCGGCGCGGCCCTGGCCTTCGGCGACAAGGGCAAGGACAAGGACAAGAACCAGGCGAACGGCCAGAACCAGCAGTCGGCCGCCCCGCAGAACTCCGGGAGTCCGAAGGCGAGCGGTTCCCCGCAGCCGTCGGAGGGCCCGCTGCCCAAGGCGGACGCCTCGGGTGCGGGCATGACCCTGACGGGCGGCGCGGCGCTGACGAGCACGGTGCCCGGTGCGAAGAGCACGGGCGGCCAGTACGTCGGCAACTTCAACCAGCCCGGCGCGGCGCTGACCTGGACCCTGGACGTGGCCAAGGCGGACACGTACGCGGCCTACATCAGTTACTCCGTTCCCGGCAATGACGCGAACACCACGCTCACCGTCAACGGCGAGAAGCAGAGCCGGCCGATAAACATGAAGAACTTCGCCAAGGCCAAGCCGGGCGAGTGGGACAAGTGGACGTACACGTACTCGCTGGTGGACCTGAAGAAGGGTCCGAACACCATCAAGATGTCGTGCGAGACGGGCAACCAGTGCGAGATCATCATCGACCAGCTCTGGCTCCAGAAGCCGCCGTAGCGGCTCCTCACGCCTGAGCGTGCGTGACCGTCACCGACCCCCGTACCTGTTCGTAGGTGCGGGGGTCGAACTCTCCCGCCGCCGGGGCATGGACGGTGGCCGCCGAGAGGGCGACGGCGCGGGTCAGGCGGGCGGGCCAGTCCAGGCCCTCGGTGAGTGCCGAGAGCAGGCCCGCGACGGCGGAGTCGCCGGCGCCGGTGGGGTTGCCGGCCAGCGGGCGGGGCGGCGCGGCCTGCCAGGTGCCGTCGGCGGTGGCGGCGAGCAGCCCCGCCGGGCCGAGGGAGGTGACCACCGCGTGGGCGCCGCGCCGGCGGGCGTCGCGGGTGGCGGGCAGCGGGTCGCGGGAGCCGGTCAGTTCGGCCAGCTCGGCCGCGTTCGGTTTGATCATCTCGGGGCGGGCGGCGACACCGCGGCGCAGCGCCTCGCCGCTGGTGTCGAGGAGTACGGGGACCCCGGCCGCGCGGGCGGTGCGGACGAGCACGGCGTACGCGCCCACCGGTACGCCCGGCGGCAGGCTGCCGCAGAGGGCGACCGCGCGGGCCCCGTCCAGGAGTTCCTCGTAGCGGGACTGGAAGCGCGCCCATTCCGCGGGAGTGATCTGCGGGCCCGGTTCGTTGAACTGCGTGGTGTCGCCGGAGGCTTCGTCGACCACCGCGAGCGTGCGCCGGGTCGCGCCGGCGCAGGGCAGCAGGGCGTCCGTCACGCCGGCGTCGGCGGCCAACAGTTCCCGTACGACCGCGCCCACCGCGCCGCCCGCGAAGCCGGTCGCCGTGACCTTGTGGCCGAGGGCGGCGAGTACCCGGGCGACGTTGACGCCCTTGCCGCCGGGGCGTTCGGTCGCGCCGGTGACCCGGTGCGAGGTGTGCGGGAGCAGTCGCGGCACCCGGTAGGTGACGTCGAGCGCGGTGTTGAGGGTCACGGTGAGGATCATGGTCAGCCCCGGTCTTGGTGTGTGCCGGGATCATGCCAAACCGCGGGCCGTCCGCCCAGTCCGGCGGGCGACGGCCCGTTGCCCGCCGGCCGATCGGCCGCTCAGCGGCCGGGGCCGCCACCGGGGTTGACGATCCATTCGCCGCGCCGCATGACGCCCCGCAGCGCGAACTCGGCGTCCAGGACCACGAGGTCGGCGTACTTGCCGGGCTCCAGCGAGCCGACCCGGTCGTACAGGCCGATCAGTTTGGCCGGATTGGCGGAGATCGCCTGGACCACCGACTCGACGGGCAGCTTGTCGACGGTCACCGCGCGCTTGAAGGCGGTGTCCAGGGTCAGCGTGGAGCCGGCGATGGAGCCGCCTTCCACGAGGCGGGCGACGCCGTCCTTGACCTCGACCTCCAGCGGCCCGAGGTGGTAGGTGCCGTCGCCGAAGCCGGCCGCGTCCATCGCGTCGGTGATCAGCGCGACGCGGTGGGCGCCCGCGTGGTGGAAGGCCAGTTCCAGCATCGCCGGGTGCAGGTGCGTGCCGTCGTTGATCAGCTCGACGGTGACCCGTTCGTCCTCCAGGAGCGCGGCGATCGGGCCGGGGGCGCGGTGTTCGAGGCGGGGCATCGCGTTGTAGAGGTGGGTGGCGACGGTGGCGCCCGCGTCGATGGCGCGGCGGGTCTGGTCGTAGGTGGCGTCGGTGTGGCCGATCGCGGCGATGACCCCGTGCTCGGCCAGCAGGCGTACGGAGTCCAGGCCGCCGGGGAGCTCGGTGGCGAGGGTGACCATCCGGGCGGCGCCGTGCGCGGCGTCGACCAGTTTGCGGACCTCGGCCGGGTCGGGGTCGCGCAGCAGTTCCGCCTTGTGGGCGCCCTTGCGGCAGGCGTTGATGAAGGGTCCCTCGAAGTGGATGCCCGCGATCTCGCCCTGCTGGGTCAGTTCGGCCAGCAGCCCGGCGCGGCGGGCGAGTTCGTCGAGTTCGCCGGTGACGGTGGAGGCGACGAGGGTGGTGGTGCCGTGCTCGCGGTGGGTGCGTACGCCCTTGAGGACCTCCTCGGCGGTGCCGGAGGTGAACGAGGCGCCGCCGCCGCCGTGGTTGTGCATGTCCACGAAGCCGGGGACGATCCAGTGCCCGGCCAGGTCGGTGACCGGGGTGTCGGGGGAGGCGCTGCCGGCGATCCGCTCGCCGTCGACGATGACCCGGCCGCCCGCCACGGTCCCGGTGGGCAGCACCACCTTGGCACCGGACAGAACAGTGCTCTGTGTGCTTGCGGCCATCAGGCAGGTACCTCCGTGGCGAGTAGGTCCCAGGCGAGCAGCCCTGCGCCCAGGCATCCGGCGGTGTCCCCGAGGGCGGCCGGAACGATCTCGGGCAGTCGCTGGAACGTCACGCGTTCCTCCACGGCCGTCCGAAGTGGTGTGAACAAGGTTTCCCCCGCCTCCGCGAGGCCGCCACCGATGATCACCGTGCGCGGGTCCAGCAGGGTGATCGCGGTGACCAGCCCGTCGGCGAGGGCGCCGATGGCGGTGAGCCACACCTCCCGGGCGCGGGTGTCGCCGGACTCGACGGCCTTGGCGCAGTGCGCGGCGTCCGCGTCGGGGTCGCCGGAGGCGGCGGCCCAGGCGCGGCTGACGGCGGAGGCGGAGGCGAGGGTCTCCAGGCAGCCGTGTTGGCCGCAGCCGCAGGCCGGTCCGCCGGGGCGGACCACGATGTGGCCGATCTCGCCCGCGTAGCCGTGGGCGCCGGCCTCGATGCGGCCGGCCAGGCCGATGGCGCCGGCGATGCCGGTGCCGAGCGGAACGAACAGGAACCGGTCGGCACCGCGTCCCGCGCCGATGCGGCCTTCGGCGAGGCCGCCCGTGCGCACGTCGTGCCCGAGGGCCACCGGGATGCCGCCGAGGCGGGCGCCGAGCAGGTCCCGCATCGGTACGTCGCGCCAGCCCAGGTTCGCCGCGTAGACGGCGGTCCCGCGTTCGGCGTCGACGATGCCCGGCACCGCGACACCGGCGGCCGAGGCGGCCCGGCCGAGGTGTGCGCGGCCGTGGGCGAGGAGGTCGGCGGCGAAGTCGAGGATCGTCTCGACGACGGCCCCGGGGCCCCGCTCGCGGCCGGTGGCGCGGCGCGCCTCGTGCAGCAGGGTGCCGTCCTCGGCGATGAGGGCGGCCTTCATCCCGGTGCCGCCCACATCGAGGGCGATGACGTGTTTCACGGGTTTCACAGAGGACAGTCTCGCGTGCTGGGGAGGCAAAGGTCTAGTCCATTGGGGGGAATGTTGAGCCGCCATACAAATCCGGGGGCGCGCTCCGGCAACGGTCCGGACACGGTCCGGGCGAGCGGCGCGTTCCGGATGTGAAGCAGCCGGAAAGTGGTGTAGACCTTACGATGAATAGTAGGTACGACAAGGGGTGGATCAGAACTGTGAAGGGCCGTTACCTGAGCCTGGCCGCGACCGGGGCCGCGCTCTGCCTGACCGCCGTGACGCTGACGGGCTGCGGAGCCCTCGGCCTCACCGGGAACAACGAGGTGACCCTCCGGGTCGTGGCGGCCGACTACGGCGACAATCCGCAGAACTCCTCCGCCGCCTACTGGAAACAGCTCGGGGACTCCTTCGAGAAGACCCACCCCGGGATCAACGTCGAGGTCAGCGTCTACTCCTGGACCGAGGTCGACGCCAAGGTCGCCGAGATGGTCAAGGCCCACAAGGCCCCCGACATCGCGCAGATCGGCGCCTACGCCGACTACGCGGAAGCCGGGAAGCTCTACTCCGCCGAGGAACTGCTCTCCGTGCAGACCGAGGCCGACTTCCTCGGCCCGCTCGCCGACGCCGGCAAGGTCAAGCACACCCAGTACGGCATGCCCTTCGTGGCCAGCACCCGGCTGCTCTTCTACAACGAGAAGCTGCTCAGCGACGCCGGCGTCATACCCAAGGACGGCAAGGCCGGCTGGCAGCCCAAGAGTTGGGCGGACCTGGAGGCGGCCGCCAAGAAGCTCAAGGCCGCCGGCGTCCCGACCCCCTTCGCGCTGCCGCTCGGCCGCGAAGAGGCCCAGGCCGAGTCGATGATGTGGATGCTGTCGGGCGGTGGCGGCTACACCGACAACGAGGACAGCTACGAGATCGACTCGCCCGAGAACGTCAAGACCTTCGAGTTCCTGCGCGACAGGATGGTCGGCCAAGGCCTCACCGGCCCCGTGGAGCCCGGCAAGCTCGACCGCCAGGCCGCCTTCGACGCCTTCGCGCGCGGCGAGGTCGGCATGCTCAACGGCCACCCGACGCTGCTCAAGCAGGCCGGCGAGAAGGGGATCAAGTTCGGCATGGTGCCCATGCCGACGGCCGACGGCACCGACCACCCGACGATGGGCGTCGCCGACTGGGTCATGGCCTTCAAGAACGGCCACAAGGCGCAGACGGGCAAGTTCCTCGACTACCTCTACGAGGCGAAGAACGTGACGGCCTTCACCAACAAGTACGACCTGCTGCCCGTGACCACCAGCGGCTACCGGGCCATGGAGGCGGCGGCGGCCGGCGGCGGCGGCTCCGCGCCGCAGCTCAAGACCTTCCTGACGGCGCTGCCGACCGCGCGGCTGTACCCCGTCGGCAAGAAGTCGTGGGCCGGGGTGAGCGAGGACGTCAAGCAGAACATCGGCAAGGTGGTCCAACCGGGCGGTCAGCCGGAGAAGGTGCTCGGGGACATCGCCGACGCGGCGCGCAAGGCGGACGGCAACCGCTGAGCGGGCCGGGCCCCCGGTTCGCCGCCGGTCCGCCCGCGGGCGTGTCGGTGGGCGGCGTTAATCTGGCGGTATGACGGACGACGGGCGCTTGACGGCCACCGAGGCCGCCGTGCTCGCGTACGAGGGACGCACCTGGTCGGGGCCCGGAGCCAAGGAACGGGCCATCCGCGAAGGGCTGGGGATGACCCCGGTCCGCTACTACCAGCTGCTCAACGCCCTGATGGACGACCCGCGGGCACTGGAGCACGCGCCGGGCACGGTCAACCGGCTCCGGCGCATCCGCGCGGCACAGCGGGCCCGGCGATAGCAGTCGTACGACTGGACCGTTAGGGTCTTCCCCATGGGGAGCCATGCGCACGAAACGCCGATGCCCGTGCCCGCCACCGCCGCCGGACGGGAGGGACTCGAAGCCCTCCTCCGCGCGCCGCGCCGATCCGTCGTAGCCCTCGACTTCGACGGCACCCTCGCCGACATCGTTCCCGACCCCGACCAGGCGCGCGCCCACCCGGACGCCGTACCGGCGCTGGCCGCGCTCGCGCCGCAGGTGCTGGCCGTGGCCGTCGTCACCGGCCGGCCGGCCGGGGTCGCCGTCCGCAAGGGGGGCTTCGCGGAGGTTCCCGGCCTGGAACACCTCGTCGTCCTCGGGCACTACGGGGCCGAGCGGTGGGACGCCGTCAGCGGGCTCGTCCACGCGCCCGCCGAGCACCCGGGGGTGGCGGCCGTACGGGCCGAGCTGCCGGGGTTCCTGGAGTCGATCGGGGCCTGGCGCGGGACCTGGATCGAGGAGAAGGGCCGGGCGCTGGCCGTCCACACCCGGCGCGCCGAGGACCCGGAGGCGGCCTTCGAAGCCCTGCGGGAGCCGCTGGCGGAGCTGGCGGCGCGGCACGGGCTGATGGTGGAGCCGGGGCGGGCCGTGCTGGAGCTGCGGCCGCCGGGGATGGACAAGGGCGTCGCCCTGACGGAGTACCTGGAGGAGGTCGGCGCGGAGGCGGTGCTGTACGCGGGGGACGACCTGGGGGACCTCGCGGCGTACGCCGCCGTCGAGAAGCGGCGGGCGGAGGGGGTGCCGGGGCTGCTGGTGTGCAGCTCCTCGGAGGTCCCGGAGCTGGCCTCCCGGGCGGACCTGGTCCTGCCGGGGCCGGCGGAGGTCGCGGCGTTCCTGGCGGCCTTGGCGGTGGCCCTGCGGGGCTGAGCGGGGCCCTGCGGGGCTGCCCGGGCGGGGTGCCGAGGTGCCGCTGCGCGGAGCCGTCCCGCCGGGCGGGGTCCCGGGGTGCCGCTGCGCGGAGCCGTCCCCTACCCGCCCTTCCACCGTTCCCTGGGCCCTGCCCAGACCCGCGCCTCAAACGCCGGCGGGGCTGAAAGCAACGCCGGCCGGGGCCGAGAGGCCCGGCTCCGCCTGGGAAGCGAGCGTCGGGGTTGCATTTTCAGCCTCGCCGGCGTTTGAGGCGCGGGGTGCGGGGCGGAGCCCCGCCAGACCCGGGCGGAGCCCGGGGGCGCTTGCGCGGCGGCGCCGCAGACGATCAGGCCCGGCCCGGGTCCGGGCACGGTCAAGGGCCCCGCCCGGGCAAGGGCATGGTCAGGAGCGCGGCCCCGCCCGGGGAAGGGCGGCGTCAGGCCTCGCGGAGGGCCGAGAGCTGGGCCGTGAACCAGGCCGTCGGCGGCAGCGACGTGGCCGCCGCGGCCAGGCGCTTCGTGCGTTCCGCCCGCTCCGCCTCCGGCATCGACAGCGCCGCGTGCAACGCCGCCGCCGTCTCCGAGACGTCGTACGGGTTCACCGTCAGCGCGTCCGAGCGGAGCTCCTCGTACGCCCCCGCCCCCGTCGACAGCACCAGCGCGCACCCCGCCTCCGACACCACCGGGATCTCCTTCGCCACCAGGTTCATGCCGTCCCGCACCGGGTTCACCAGCGCCACGTCCGCCATCCGGTACGCCGCCAGCGACCGCGCGAAGTCGTCCTCCACCGACACCAGCACCGGCTGCCAGTCCGCCGTCCCCAGCTCCGCGTTGATCTCCGCCGCCAGGTCCCGCACCGCCGCCGTGTACTCCCGGTACACCGCCAGGTCCTGCCGCGAGGGGTACGCCGAGGCCATGTGCACCACCCGCTCGCGCCACTGCGGGTACGTCGTCAGCAGCTCCCGGTACGCCAGCAGGCCGCGCAGGATGTTCTTGGACAGCTCCGTCCGGTCCACCCGGACGATCGTCTTGAGGTCCCCGACCTCCGCCCGCAGCCCCGCCAGCTTGTCGTCGACCTCCGGCCGGTGCGCCAGCGCCCGCAGGTCGTCGCCGTCCACGCCCAGCGGGAACGCGCGCACCTCGGTCGTGCGTCGTGCCCACACCGACTCCCGCCGGTGCTCCACGGTCCCCTCCCGGACCTCCTCCGCGCTGCCCTCCGCCCCGTCGAACGGCATCGCCGACAGGAACGCCCGCGCCCATTCCCCGGTGTGGAAGCCCAGCAGGTCCGCCCCGAGCATCCCCCAGGTCAGCTCCTCCACCACGTACCGCGGCAGCATCCGCAGCACGTCCGGCGAGGCCCACGGGGTGTGCGTGAAGTGCGCGATCCTCAGGTCGGGCCGCAGCACGCGCAGCATGCCCGGCACCAGCGCCAATTGGTAGTCCTGCACCAGCACGGCCGCGCCCTCGTCGGCCTCCGCCGCCAGCGCGTCCGCGAAGGCCCGGTTGTAGAGGACGTACGCGTCCCAGCGCCGCCGGAACTCCGCGTCGAAGACCGGCTCGCGCGGGATGTCGTACAGGTGGTGGTGGGTGAACCACAGCACCGAGTTCGCGATGCCGTTGTACGCGGCGTCGTACACGGCGGGATCGATGTCCAGCATCCGGACGCCGGGTTCCGAGACCCCGCGCCGCACCGCTTCCCGGTCGCCCTCCGACAGCGCCGCGCAGATCCACACCGCGTCCGGCTGCTCCGCGAGCGCCGCGGAGAGTCCGGAGACCAGACCGCCCCCGCCGCGCCGGGCGCCGAGGGTGCCGTCGGGGGCGTGGGCGTACGAGAGGGGGCCGCGGTTCGCGGCGACGAGTACCTGGGAAGCCATGCCGCGAACCTAACCCCGGCGCAGGCGCCTCAAACCCGTCGCCACGCCACTGCGCGTCACACGCCGAGCCGCGCCGCGTCCCGCCGCGCCGCGTCCCGCCGCGCCCCGCGACGCCGCGTCAGGCCACGCGACGGACCGCGTACTCCTCGACCTCCAGCATCGGCGGCCGTTCCTCGGTGTCCACGGCGTGCGTGCGCGGCACGAAGCCCTCCGGGCCCCGCTCGAACTGGGTCAGCGCGGGGCGGACCAGGTGCCCGCGCGAGAGCCGCAGCTGCGCCGTGCGGTAGATCGCCGCGGCCATCCGGCCGAGCGCCTGCCCGTCCTGGTGGCGGTGCAGCCGTACGCCGACGTCGACCTGCGCCAGCGCGTCCAGTCCGACCGTGTGCAGCGCGTCGACCAGCAGCCCCAGCTCCACGCCGTAGCCGACCGGGAAGGGGAGACGTTCCAGCAGGGAGCGCCGTACGGCGTACTCGCCGCCCAGCGGCTGGACGAAGCCGGCCAGCTGTGGCCAGTGCAGGTTCAGCAGGGGCCGGGCCACCAGCTCGGTGACGCGGCCGCCCTGTCCGGGCGCGTCGCCGAGCGGCCGGTCGTACATCGCCTTGACGAAGTGCACGTCCGGCTCGGTCAGCAGCGGCCCGAGGATGCCGGACACGAAGACGGAGGAGAAGTCCCGCAGGTCGGCGTCCACGAAGCAGACGATGTCGCCGGTGGTCGCGAGCAGCGAGCGCCACAGCACCTCGCCCTTGCCGGGCACCGCCGGGAGCCGCGGCAGGATCTCGTCGCGGTGCACCACCCGCGCGCCGGCCTTCGCGGCGACCTCGGCCGTACGGTCGCCCGACCCGGAATCGACCACGACCAGCTCGTCCACCAAGGGGACCGGCAGCCCCTCGATCAGATCGCGGCGGATCACCTCGACGATCGCGCCGACCGTGGCCTCCTCGTCGAGCGCGGGCAGCACCACGCTGACCGTCGCTCCCGACGCGCGCTTGCGGTCGAGCAGCTGGTCGAGCGGTCGGTCGGCGGCGGACCAGGAGCGGTCGGCCAGCCAGCGCTCCACCTCTTCCAGCACTTGGGGACTCCAGGGGATCGGTGACGGGACGGTGATCGGGCGGGTGGATCGGCAGGCGGTTTTCGGGCGAAATGTGATCCATCTCGCCGTTCGGACAGCTGTCTCAACCACCCGGGCCTTCGGTTACAGTCTTGAACAACGCGAAGGACCACGGCATGCCGGGGTCCTCGTGCACAAACGCCCGGACGCGCCATAGAGCGCGCGGCCCGGTGCCATACCGCTCATCCAGAGGGGCAGAGGGACACGGCCCGTTGAAGCCCCGGCAACCCTCCAGTCGGTTCTCGCGATCGCTCATCACGGCGACGTCAGCGAGGTCCCCGGCTAGGGAAGGTGCCAATTCCGTCTCATGGCGAAGTGCGCCATGGGGAAGATGAGGAGAAAGGGCCTCGCCATCATGGCTGCACAGACTGTCGCCACCTCTGCCGAATCCACCGGCACCTCTGTCGATCTCGGACCCGCCACCGGCCTTTCGTGTCGTGAGTGCGGTACCCGCTTCGAGCTCGGCCCGATCTTCGCCTGCGTCGAGTGTTTCGGACCGCTGGAAGTCGCCTACGACCTGCCCGCCGGTGACCCCGAGGCCCTGCGCGCCGCGATCGAGGCCGGTCCCGACAACATCTGGCGGTACGCCCCGCTGCTGCCCGTCCCCGCGGACGTGGCCGCCAAGCCGAACCTGAACCCGGGCTTCACGAAGCTCGTGGACGCGGCCAACCTGGCCAAGGAGCTCGGCGTCACCGGCAAGCTCTACGTCAAGGACGACTCCGGCAACCCGACGCACTCCTTCAAGGACCGTGTCGTGGCCATCGCCGTCGAGGCCGCCCGCGCCTTCGGCTACACCACCCTCTCCTGCTCCTCCACGGGCAACCTGGCCGGCGCCGTCGGCGCCGCGGCCGCCCGCGCCGGCTTCCGGTCCTGCGTGTTCATCCCGCACGACCTGGAGCAGGGCAAGGTCGTGATGGCCGGTGTCTACGGTGGCGACCTCGTCGGCATCGAGGGCAACTACGACGACGTCAACCGCTTCTGCTCCGAGCTCATCGGCGACCCGCTGGGCGAGGGCTGGGGCTTCGTCAACGTCAACCTGCGTCCGTACTACGGCGAGGGTTCCAAGACGCTCGCGTACGAGATCTGCGAGCAGCTCGGCTGGCGGCTGCCGGACCAGATCGTGATCCCCATCGCGTCCGGCTCGCAGCTGACGAAGATCGACAAGGGGCTCCAGGAGCTGATCAAGCTCGGCCTGGTCGAGGACAAGCCGTACAAGATCTTCGGCGCGCAGGCCGAGGGCTGCTCGCCCGTGTCGACCGCCTTCAAGGCCGGTCACGACGTGGTGCGCCCGCAGAAGCCGAACACGATCGCCAAGTCGCTGGCGATCGGCAACCCGGCGGACGGCCCGTACGTCCTGGACATCGCGCGCCGCACCGGCGGTTACGTCGAGGACGTCAACGACGAGCAGGTCGTCGAGGCCATCAAGATCCTCGCGCGGGCCGAGGGCATCTTCGCCGAGACCGCCGGCGGTGTGACCGTCGGCGTGACGAAGAAGCTCATCGAGAACGGGCAGCTCGACCCCTCGCTGACCACGGTCGTCCTCAACACCGGTGACGGCCTCAAGACCCTGGAGGCGGTGGCCTCGGACAGCGGCCAGACCGCCACCATCCGCCCCAGCCTGGACGCGTTCCGCGCCGCCGGCCTGGCCTGAGGCCCGACCCACCCCCCTGTTCCCGGAAAGGCAGTAGCGCCATGAGCGTCAACGTCCGCATCCCCACCATCCTGCGCACCTACACCGGCGGCCAGGCCGAGGTCCCCGCCGAGGGCACGACCCTCTCCGAGGTCATCGAGTCCCTGGAGAAGAACCACCCGGGCATCTCCGCCCGCGTCCTGGACGACCAGGGCAAGCTGCGCCGCTTCGTGAACGTCTACGTCAACGACGACGACGTGCGCTTCGAGGGCGGCCTGCAGACGGCGACGCCGGACGGCGCGGGAGTCTCGATCATCCCCGCCGTGGCGGGCGGCTGCTGACCACCGGACCGGCGATACCAGACGTCACAGAATTGCCCCCTCCGCTAAAAGCGGAGGGGGCAATTCTGGTTGATTGGGCGCGGTAGGGTTGGGGAAGTCCCCTCCGCTGTTCTTGCCCGCCGCATATGAGCGGGCCACCGGATGGTTGACATTGAGTCAACATGCGAGCCTGGTATGGGCCTTTGGTGCCGGATGTCGGGCCCGAGTTGCCCGGGAATATGCCTAAATTTCGCTTGATTTCCCCATTCCTTCTTGTCCGGAATTCTCGTCGGAATGACCTGTTGCAGACAGCACCGGTGCGGATACATTCAGCCGCGGTCGAGGCGTTCCGGCGCAAGTTCTGACCCGGGTCCGCGAAGTGCGGTCCTGCGCAAGGGCCAGTAATAGGGGAGTTAGGCATGGCTCAGGGCACCGTCAAGTGGTTCAACGCGGAGAAGGGCTACGGCTTCATCGCGGTCGACGGTGGTGCGGATGTGTTCGTCCACTACAGCGCCATCCAGATGGACGGGTACCGCACCCTTGAAGAGGGTCAGCGGGTCGAGTTCGAGATCTCGCAGGGCCAGAAGGGTCCTCAGGCGGACATGGTCAAGCTCGCACTCGGCTGACCCGGCGCGATCGACCACCGACGCAACAGGTCTCAGGACCACACACGCACGAGGGGCCCACATCCCGGACACGGGATGTGGGCCCCTCGTGCGTCCCCGACCGGGGACTTCGCCCGGCGTTGCCCGAAGCCGCTTGCACTCGACGGGGTCGAGTGCTAATCATTGGCGTTAGCACTCTCCAGTCGAGAGTGCTACTGAAACGAGGACCGGGTCGGTGAGGCCCGAGGGTCCGGCGGGAAGGAACCGTCGGGCTCGCAGGCCGTCCGTCGCGGGCGCGGGCGCGGTCCAGGAGCAATCCACCCCAGTCCTGGAGGACCACTTCAGATGGCCAAGATCATTTCGTTCAACGAGGAGGCCCGGCGCGGTCTCGAGCGTGGCATGAACCAGCTCGCCGACGCCGTCAAGGTCACCCTTGGCCCCAAGGGTCGCAACGTCGTCCTTGAGAAGAAGTGGGGCGCCCCCACGATCACCAACGATGGTGTCTCCATCGCCAAGGAGATCGAGCTCGAGGACCCGTACGAGAAGATCGGCGCCGAGCTGGTCAAGGAAGTCGCCAAGAAGACGGACGACGTCGCGGGCGACGGTACGACCACCGCCACCGTGCTGGCCCAGGCGCTGGTCCGCGAGGGCCTGCGCAACGTGGCCGCCGGCGCCAACCCGATGGCCCTCAAGCGTGGTATCGAGAAGGCCGTCGAGGCCGTCTCCGCCGCCCTGCTCGCGCAGGCCAAGGATGTCGAGACCAAGGAGCAGATCGCTTCGACGGCCTCCATCTCCGCCGCCGACACCCAGATCGGCGAGCTCATCGCCGAGGCCATGGACAAGGTCGGCAAGGAAGGCGTCATCACCGTCGAGGAGTCCCAGACCTTCGGTCTGGAGCTTGAGCTCACCGAGGGTATGCGCTTCGACAAGGGCTACATCTCGGCGTACTTCGCCACCGACATGGAGCGTATGGAGGCGTCGCTCGACGACCCGTACATCCTGATCGTCAACTCCAAGATCGGCTCGGTCAAGGACCTGCTGCCGCTCCTGGAGAAGGTCATGCAGTCCGGCAAGCCGCTGCTGATCATCGCCGAGGACGTCGAGGGCGAGGCCCTGTCGACCCTGGTCGTCAACAAGATCCGCGGCACCTTCAAGTCCGTCGCCGTCAAGGCCCCGGGCTTCGGCGACCGCCGCAAGGCCATGCTCGGTGACATCGCCATCCTCACGGGCGGCACCGTCATCTCCGAGGAGGTCGGCCTCAAGCTCGAGAACGCCGGTCTCGACCTGCTCGGCCGCGCCCGCAAGGTCGTCATCACCAAGGACGAGACGACCATCGTCGACGGCTCCGGTGACAGCGACCAGGTCCAGGGCCGCGTCAACCAGATCCGCGCCGAGATCGAGAACTCCGACTCGGACTACGACCGCGAGAAGCTCCAGGAGCGCCTCGCGAAGCTGGCCGGCGGCGTGGCCGTCATCAAGGCCGGTGCCGCGACCGAGGTCGAGCTCAAGGAGCGCAAGCACCGCATCGAGGACGCCGTTCGCAACGCGAAGGCGGCCGTCGAAGAGGGCATCGTCGCCGGTGGTGGCGTGGCCCTGCTCCAGGCATCCTCGGTCTTCGAGAAGCTGGAGCTCACCGGTGACGAGGCGACCGGCGCCAACGCCGTGAAGCTCGCCCTGGAGGCCCCGCTCAAGCAGATCGCCGTCAACGGTGGCCTGGAGGGTGGCGTCGTCGTCGAGAAGGTGCGCAACCTCCCGATCGGCCACGGCCTGAACGCCGCGACCGGCGAGTACGTCGACATGATCGCCGAGGGCATCATCGACCCGGCGAAGGTCACGCGCTCCGCGCTGCAGAACGCCGCGTCGATCGCCGCGCTGTTCCTGACCACCGAGGCCGTCATCGCCGACAAGCCCGAGAAGGCCGGCGCCGGTGCGCCGGGCGGCATGCCGGGCGGTGACATGGACTTCTGATCGGCCCCGGCTGATCGGCTGTTCATCACGCTTCACGTTCGAGGGCGGCACCCCCACCGGGGGTGCCGCCCTCGGGCGTTTGCGCGGCGCGCCGCTCAAGCGGCCGGCCGCGCGACGAACCTGACCTCTTCCTGGTCCTCGCCGAGGGCGATGTTCAGCGAGGCGTCCAGGGCCCGCGCGAGGCGCAGCAGCAAGGGCAACGTGGGCACCGCGTCGGCGCCCTCCACCCGGGAGATCTTCGCCTGCGTCAGACCGGCCCGCTCGGCCAACTGCGCCTGCGACAGCCCGAGCACCTTGCGCCGGTCGTACACGGCCTTGGCGAAGGCCATGGCCAACCGGATCTCCGCCCGCTCGCCCTCCACCTCGGCCGTCTCGGTGTACCCCGCCACGGCCTTCTTCTCGCGGGCCGGTTTCCACCGGGCATGGTTCATGGCGCGTTCCCTTCCTCGCCGCGGCTGTAGGTCGCATGGGCCGGGCCGTGCTCCGTTTCGCACACGATACGGGCGGCCACGGCCCGGCTCACTTGTCCCGCCTCGTGTAAGCGGGTCTTACGGAAGACGGTGAGCAACACGATCCTGCGCCCCGGGGCGAACCAGTAGGTGGTCCGGGTTGCCACGCCGTCAAGCGTGGGTCGAAGCTCGTACACCCCGCCTGCGAGTGGCCGGGCGAAGGGCATGGGGGTACGGACTCCGAGGGCAGCGAGCAGCTCCGCGTACTCCTCGAACTTGCGGTACTGCTTGGGCGGTGTATTTGACCTCTTACCGGTGGTGGTGCCGCCGGCGGTTGACGCGCTGACCGGTACTCGGGACGGGGATACGTTCGGCGGAACGGTCTGGTTGACTCGGGGGCATGAGCGAGAGCAGCGGAGCCGGCAGGGCCTTCGTCAAGATCTGTGGGCTGAGGACCGCGCACGACGTCGACGTGGCCGTGGCGGCCGGGGCCGATGCCGTCGGGTTCGTGTTCGCCCCGGGCAGCCCGCGGACCGTGGACGCCGCCACCGCGCGGGAGCTGGCCGCGCGGGTGCCCGCCGGGGTGCTCACCGTCGGGGTGTTCCGCGGGCAGTCCGTGGAAGAGGTCCGGCGGCTGACGGGGGAGAGCGGGGTGCGCTCCGCACAGCTCCACGGCGACGAGGGCCCCGCCTACTACGAGGCCCTGCGCGCCCCCGGCCGTACGCTCATCCGCGCCACCGCCGGCGCCGTCGCCGCGGCCGGGGAGTACGGCGAGGACCTGCTGCTGATCGACGCCCCCGACCCCGGCTCCGGCAAGCCGTGGAACTGGGGCTCGGAGGAGTTCACCGCGCCCCTGGGCCGCTGGCTGCTGGCCGGCGGCCTCGACCCCGCCAACGTGCGCGCGGCCCTGTGGGCGACCGGCGCCTGGGGCGTGGACGTCTCCAGCGGCGTGGAGCGGGAGCGCGGGGTGAAGTCGCCCGAACTCATCCGCGCCTTCCTCGCGGCGGCGCGCGCCACCCACGACCGCGATAGCTGAACGCAACCGCCCGATCACCCAGTGCGATAAAACCGGCATGGCCCGCTCCGCTGCCGGGCAGACACCCTGCATGGAAACGGACCTGCTCGGCTGGCTGGGACGCCTGACGTCCCGCCTCGCCCCGGGGGGCGGTGGCGGAGCGGCGGTGCCCGCACCCCGCCGCGCCCCCGTCTTCACCGCCGACTTCACCTCCCCCACCCAATGGATCGCCGGCCGCTCCTGGGCCTATCCCGACGGCGGCCCCGTCAACCCGGGCGACAACAAGCTCGACTACCTGGTGACGGACCCCACCTACAGCCGAGGCGGCGTCTTCCGCGCCACCCGCCGCCCGGACGGCAACTGGGACACCGGACTGCTCACCACCGAGGGCAGCGACGAGGGCTTCATGGTGCGCACCGGCGACGTCCTGGAGGCGCGGGTGCGGCTCCCCGTCGAGGAGGGCGCCTGGCCCGCGATCTGGACCTGGCGGGACGGCGGCCAGGAGATCGACGTCTTCGAGTACCACCCCGACAACCCCGACCTGCTGGAACTCTCCAACCACGTCCGCGAGGCGCACCGCTACCACCGCGACCCCTCGGTCCGGCCCGGTGCGTGGGTGGACCTGAGGGTGGAGTTCGGGCGGAACTCGGTCGTCTGGTGGGTCAACGGCGCCCGCGTCTTCTCCGACCGCCGGGGCGTGGGCCGCGGCTGGCACGCGTACCTCATCGTCAACCTGTCGGTGTGCGCCGGCAGCTACCACCCGGCCCCCGAGCCGGATGTCACGGAGATGTCCTACGAGGTCTCCGACCTGCGCGTGTACCGGGACGGGGGGTAGCGCCGCAGCTCGGAGGGTGTGTGGGCGGGCCGGGGCCAAGGGGGCGTGAGCACTCCCCGCGCACCCCAACGCTTCAGCCGGTAGCGTCGAAAGCGCGCGCATTCCGGCCAAAACGTTCCCGATGAACCACCGCGGCCCGGTCCCTCAGCGGCGGCCACCGATCGGCGAAGGAACGAGACCACATGCCAAAGCACACCATCCACGTGGTGACCGCCGCGGCCGCTCTGGCCTGCCTGACAGCGTTCGGCCCCACACCGATCAGCGCCTCGGCGGCAGCCGCCCGAGCCGTTGGGCCCGGCCCGACGCCCGGCTCGACGCCCGGACCGGCGGCCCCCCGGTTCGTGCCGGGGGCCTGTCCCAAGCCGCCCGAGCCCATCGAGGCGCTGAGCAAGGCGCGGTGCGGTTTCCTGGAGGTGCCCGAGAACCGCTCCCGCCCCGGCGGCCGGACCATCAAGCTGGCCGTGGCGCGCATTCCGGCGGCCGAACCGGCCAAGCCGGCACAGGAGCCCGTGGTGTTCATGGCGGGCGGCCCCGGCGCCGATACCTTCGACGACATCCCCTTCCTCATCGACTCCGGCCTCAACAAGGACCGCGAGCTCATCGTCATGGCCCAGCGCGGCAACCTCTACGACCGGCCGAACCTCGCCTGCCCGGAGGTCGACCGGTTCAACGCGCAGGCCGTGGGCCTGGGCTACGACTCGCAGCGGGCGGAGCAGCTCATGCTGAAGGCGGTGAAGGACTGCCGGGCCCGCCTGACGGCCGACGGCGTCGACCTGAGCGCTTACAACAGCACCGAGAACGCGGCGGACTTCGCCGACCTGCGCACGGCGCTGGCCATCCCCCGGTGGAACGTCTACGGGTACTCCTACGGCAGCAACCTGGCCCTCACCTACCTGCGCCTGCACCCCGAGGGCATCCGCGCGGTGGCGATCGACTCGGTCGCGCCTCCCCAATTCGTGACCCTGCCGTGGACGTGGGGCAGCACCGCCGAGGGCATCCACAACATCTTCGAGGCGTGCGCGGCACAGCCCGCCTGCAAGGACCGGTACCCGGACCTCCCCCGCACGCTGACGGAGCAGGTGCGCAAGCTGGAGGCCCACCCCCTGACCGTGAACGTCACCCCGCCGAACGGCGGCAAGCCGGTCAAGACCGTCCTCGACGGGGGCGCGCTGCTGAACCTGATCGTCGCCTTCACCCCCCGCCCCAAGGACATTCCGGCGGCGCTCGACGAGCTCAGCCGCGGAAACCCGGAGCGTTTCGCCAAGGCCCGCGCGGCCGGCTCGGTCCAGCACGTCGGCATGTTCGCGCACGGCCTGACGAACTCGATAGCGTGCGGTGAATGGGCGCCGGGCCACTCGGAACGCGACGTGCTCGACGCGGGCCGCAAGGCGTTCCCCGGGTGGCCCGACACGGTCCTGGCGCAGGCGCCGCAACTGCCCTTCCAGTACCCGGTGTGCGGGATCTGGGACGTTCCGGACCGCGCGAACATCCAGCGGGTACCCACGGTCAGCTCGGTCCCGGCGCTCGTCGTCTCCGGCACGTTCGACGTGAAGACCGGGGCGAGCTGGGCGAAGGGCGTGGCCCGCGACCTGTCCCGCTCGACCGCCGTACAGGTCCCCGGGATCGGCCACTGGGTGGTCGCGCAGTCGCCCTGCGCGCAGCGCGTGCTGGCCTCGTTCTTCGCTCGCCCGACCGCTCCCGACACCTCGTGCGTGGACGGTCTCGAACCCGAACCGTTCACGATCATCCCGAAGTAACCGGGAGGGCAGATGACCCGTCGTCACACGCCTCGTCGGAGCACCGTGGGCATAGCGACCGGTCTCCTCGTCAGCGGCCTGCTCGCAGTGCCCGCCCAGGCCCGGTCCCGCACCGACACCAGCCCCGGCCCGAGCCCCGGGACGCCGATCGGCACGGCCGCCCGCACCGTGGGCGACGCCCGCTACGCGCCGGGCCCCTGCCCCAGGACGCCGGAACCGATCGAGGCGCTCAAGGGGGCCCGCTGCGGAACCCTCACCGTCCCCGAGAACCGCGCCGAGCCGAACGGCAAAACGATCAGGCTCGGGGTCGCGATCGTGCCCGCCGAGTCGACGACACCGAAACCCGACCCCATCGTGTGGCTGGCGGGCGGACCCGGCGACGACGCGGTCGGCGAGGCGAAGATGGCGATCGACGGCGGCCTGAACCGCGACCGCGACGTGATCTTCATGTCCCAGCGCGGTACGTACTCGGCCGAGCCGAACCTCCTGTGCCCCAACATCGACGAGTTCAACGCGCAAGCCGTCGGCCTCGTCTACGACGCGCCGTCCACCGGGCGCCTGCACGTCGCGGCCACGAAGGCATGCCGCGACCGGCTGGCGGCCCGCGGCATCGACCTCGGTGCCTACAACGACACCGAGAGCGCCGCCGACTACGACGACCTGCGCACCGCGCTCGGCGTCAAGCAGTGGAACCTGTACGGCATCTCCTACGGCACCCACCTGGCACTGGTCTACATGCGCCTGCACCCGGCCGGGCTCCGCTCGGTCGGCATCGACGGCATACTCCCGCCGTCCAAGGGCGGCTCGGCCCTGACCTGGAGCAGCGCCCGACAGGGCATCGCCGGGCTGTTCAAGGCATGTGCCGACCAGCCCGCCTGCGACAAGCGCTATCCGCACCTGTCGGCCACCTTCGACAAGCTCGTCCGCGACCTCGAAGCCAAGCCGGTCACGACCACCGTCACGCTCCCCGGGAGCGACAAGCCGGTGAAGGTCGTACTGGACGGCGGGGCGCTGGTGAACTGGATGACCTCGGCCACCCACGTGGCGCCCCAGGTCCCCATCGCCCTGGACGAGCTGGCGCACGGCAAGCCCCGACGGATCGCCGAGCAGTGGGCCGGCGGCAAGCTCAGCCCGGCGGCCATGGGCAGGGTCGCGCACGGTCTCGTCTACGGCGTCTTCTGCAGCGAGTGGACACCGTACGAGAGCCGGGAACAGGCGCTGCGCGGCGGGCAGGAGGCGTTCCCGTCCTTCCCCCGCTCGGTGCAGGCCCAGGCCCCGCAGCTCACGTTCCTGCGTCCGGACTGCGACGCCTGGAACGTCCCCGCGGCGGCGCCCTCGATCCGGGACGTCACACGCGGCGACATCCCCACCCTCGCCCTGTCGGGGAGTTTCGACGCCCAGACCGGCGCGGACAACGGGCCGTACGTCGCCCGTACGCTGACCAAGGCGAAGGTCGTCACGATCCCCTACGAGCCGCACGTGGTGTTCGCGACCTCGAAGTGCGCCCAGGAGATCGCCGTCTCCTTCTTCGACGACCCGGCCGCACCGAAGACGGCATGCCTCAAGAGCCTGGAACCACCCGGGTTCGAGATCGGTTCCTGAGCCGCGGGCCACGGGTACGTCAGCGCGGCAGGGAGTTCACGAGCGCGGCGCCCCGGTCGGCGTCGTCGACGCTGACCGCGAAGTCGCGGCCGCCGGAGCGGATCACCAGGCAGGGGCCCCCTCGGATCATCACCGTCGTACCGAGCCTGCTGAGGCGGTACCCCCAGCCGCCGACCTGCGAGGGCCGGCGGTCCTCCACGCGCGCCGGGGCCTCGATGTCCTCGGGGGTCCAGCGGCGCACGGGCCGCCCGACGGGACCGTAGGCCACTTCCAGCCCGCCGCCGGTGAGCCGCACGGTCACCGAGGCGAACACCAGGAGCAGCAGCGCCGACAGGAACAGCACCACGGCCGGCGCCCACATCATGCCCCTCGGGCCGACCGTCCCGGCGACCGCCAGCCCGACCGCGATCAACCCGAGGAGGACGCCCGTCGCCTGCATCCACCGGTTCGACGCGTGCGAGCGCCACAGGACCTGTTCGGCGGCTGCCATGACGCCTCCCAGCGCGTGAGCCCGTCCCCGAGCACCCTCTCCGTCCAGTTTCCCCCCGAAGGGCGCCGGCAGCACCGGCGTACCGTGGGAGGGGGCGCGAGCCGCGGGAGGCCGACGATGGGCGACGAACGTGCAGCGTTCCTCGACTGGGCACGGACCCGGCTGCGGGACGCCGAGATCGCCCTGCACAACGGGGACGCCGGGCCGCGCTTCGCGATCTGGTCCCGGCGCGAGCCGGTCTCGGTGACCGGCGCCTGGATGTCGGCCGTCGGATACGAGGAGGTCGCCGCGCTCTTCCACAAGTTGGCGGAGCAGTTCTCGGACTGCACCTCGTACGCGCACGAGATCGTCGCGGTGGACGTCGTCGGCGACATGGCCTACACGGTCGGCTACGAGCGCACGCACGCGTCGGTCAACGGCGAGCCGCGCCGGTACGTCCTGCGCGCGACCCAGGTCTACCGCCGTGAGGGCGGCGAGTGGAAGGTCGCCCACCGCCACGCGGACACGCTGGAGACCGACCGGACGTAGCCGGCGCCGCGCGCCCGCCCGGCCGGTCGGTTCAGGCCGGGACGCCGAACGGGGAGCCGACGCCGTCCTCCTCGATGGACTCCACCAGGGGGTTCGCCCGCAGGGCGGCGACCTGCGCGGGGGAGAGCGGGGCGGCGAAGCCGTTCATCGCGGTGCGGAAGACGTGGACCGGCGCGATCCCGTGGTGGCCGGCCACGAGCGCCGGGTCCATACCCCGTCGCACGGTCACCAGATACGTCGGCCGGTGAGCCGGCTCCGGCGCCGGAACCGGAGCCGCCACGGCCGCGGGATCGGGCGCGGTGTCGGGCACGGGATGCGACGCGGTGACGGCGGAGGCGGCGGTGAGGGGGAGGGCGGCCACGGCGGCGAGGGCGGTGACGGCGACGGCCGCACGGCGGGTCCAACTCGGTCGAGTGCGCATGGGGGCGAGGCCATCACGCGGGGGTGTCCCGGTCAACGACGTGCGGCGGCGTGGCCCCGGCCGCCGGTGGTGAACGCCGAATGCGCCCCCGGCGCGCGCCGCCACGGGCTGGGCCGTACGGGGGAACTTCCGTGGGGCGGGCGGATCGTCGGCATCCTGCGGGCAGGCGGGAGGGCCGGGCGCGGCAAGGAGGCCGATCGCTTCCGCGGCTTGTGCGATGGACGGCCGCGCCCCTCTGCGGGCTGTCGGCCAACCGGGGGCGTGGGCCTCAAGTCGCGCCGGTGGCCGCCCGATGCAGGGGAGGCCGCGCTCAGCTCCGAGACGTCAGGTCGGTGAAGTGGCGGGGCATCCACCCTTCCGCCGGCTCCTTGGAGTTGCCCCCATGCGCCTGCTCGCCCGTGTGACGATCGCCGCGCTGCTCACGATGACCCCGGCCTTCGCCGGAACCGCGTCCGCCGCCGCCCCCGAGCCGACCCCGGCCCCGCTGATCGCCTCGGCGAACGCGGTACCCGGCCAGTACATCGTGACCCTGGAGAAGGGGGTCGACCCGGCCGCGCTGACGAAGAAGCTGGGGCTGAAGGCCCGCTTCCTCTACAGCCACGCCATGAACGGCTTCGCGGTGTCGATGACCCCGCTCCAACTGCGGATCGCCCGGGTGGCCCTCGGGGTGAAGTCGGTCGAGGAGGACACGAAGGTGCGGGCCGTGTCGACCGTCTCGGACCAGGACGACGGCCGGGCGCTGAGCGCCCCGACCTCGCTCTGGGGCCTGGACCGGATCGACCAGAAGGTCCTGCCGCTCGACGACACCTTCACCACCAGGGGCAACGGCGCGGGGGTGACCGCGTACATCCTCGACACCGGCATCGACTACGAACACGACGAGTTCGGCGGTCGCGCGACCTTCGGCTTCGACGCCATGGACGACGGCAAGCAGGGCATGGACTGCCAGGGCCACGGCACGCACGTCGCGGGAACGGTCGCCGGGGCGACGTACGGCGTGGCGCGCAAGGCCGACCTGGTGTCCGTCCGGGTCCTGGGATGCGACGGCACGGGCACGTACTCGGGCATCATCGCCGGCATGGACTGGGTGGCCGAGAACGCCAAGCAGCCCGCCGTCCTGAACGCCTCCCTGGGCGGTCCCAGGTCGGCGTCGGTCAACGCCGCCGCCACCGCCCTCTCCGACGCGGGCGTCCTGCCGGTCGTCGCGGCGGGCAACGAAGCGCAGGACGCGTGCAACGTCTCGCCCGCGTCGGCGTCGCGCGTGGTGGTGGCAGGCGCGAGCAACAGGTACGACGAGGAAACGAGCTTCTCCAACTACGGCACCTGCGTCAGCCTTTACGCCCCCGGGCAGGACATCACCTCCGCGAAGCTCGGCGGCGGCAGCGTGGCCCTGAACGGTACGTCCATGGCCTCGCCGCACGTCGCCGGCGTCGCGGTGCTCTACTTGCAGGCGCACCCGGCCGCGACCCCGGCGGAAATCGCCGAGTTCCTCGGCACCGGCTCCAGCAAGGACGTGCTGACCAGCGTCAGCAAGGGCAGCCCCAACGAACTGCTCTTCACGAACGGTCTCTGAGCGACCCCACGAAGTCGGCCCAGGCCCGTGCGCGGAACACCACGTGCGGGCCTTCGGGTCGCTTGGAGTCCCGGACGGGAACGATGTGGGGGTGGCCGTCGGCGACTTCGAGGCAGTTGCCGCCGTCGCCGTCGCCGCCGCTGTGGGTGGACTTCCGCCAGGTGGCCATTTCCAGGCAGTCACCACCCGTGCCGTCGCTGTAGCTGGACTTGTGCCACATGGCTGCCGACAGGTCGTATTCAGGCGTGCTCGTCATGCGCGTACCCCTCCGCCATGGATTCGATCAATGCCAGCGACTGCGTGGCTGACAGCGCGCTGGCCGTGAGGAGATCGTAGGTCAGGGAGTGGCGAGTAACTGTGGCTGGATCGTCCAGCAGGACTCCTATCGCGTTCCCCTGGACGTAGGCGAGTGGAGCAGCGTCCTCGAAGGTCATCAGCTTGAGCGTGCCACCCATGGATGAATGGGCTCCCGCGCTGAACGGGAGTACCTGGACGATGATCCGGCAGGTGCGGATGAGGGCTGCGATGTGACGCAAGGCGTCCGCCATGATTCTCGGACTGCCGACCACTCGGCGCAGGGCGGCCTCGTCAAGCACGCACCACAACAGCGGTGTTGTTGGATCGGCAAGCAGCCTGGCCCGATGCAACCTGTTCTTGACCAGCTCGTCGATGACTTCCTCGGTCGCCGTCGGCTGGTAGGCGCGGAAGACCTCCCGTGCGTACGGCTCCACTTGGAGCATCCCTGGAAGTGCCAAGGGCGCGTACTCGCGGATCGTCTTCGCCGCCGCTTCTGCTTCGGCTGCTTCAGCGAAGTGGTTGGGGTACTTGGACTTCGCCGCCGCCCCGCAGTTGCGGGCGAAGAAGCCGCCCGTCTGGAGGACCTCGTCAATCTGGCGGGCGATGTCGGAGCGCATGCGACGCGTACCCGCTTCGAGCTGGCCGATGAACGAGCCGCTGACGAAAAGCCGTTCGGCCAGTTCGGCCTGGGTGAGGCCCGCGCGTTCGCGTGCGACGCGGAGTTCGGCGCCCAGGAGGGCACGGGGCGAGGAGGAGGGGTCGAGGTGTTTTGGTCCTGGCATGGCAACTCCTGGTCCAACAAGTGCGTTTGTGCGCGGCCCGACGTTGAAAGGCTAGCTACCGAGTAGCCACGCTGTGTGCGGAACGCGATTACTCAGAGCGAAAGGGATGTGTCATGGTGCTCTCGCCCAAGGAACGGTTGTTGGCGGCCGAGGAGGCTGTGGGGCAGTTGAAGGAGGCCCTCGGGGACGTGGGTGTGGTGTTTCCCTCGCTCGGTGTGGACGGGGTGTCGGCGGCCGGGACGTACGGGCTCCCGCTGGTCGACCTCGGGCGCTGCAACCTGGACACCGCGCTGCGGCTGGCCGCCGTGCTGCACGAGCGGGCCCATCCGTGACGGGTGACGAACGCGCACGCTGCGATGCCGTCTTGAGGGGGTTGGCGGAGGCGGCGCGCGGGTGGGAGTTCGAGCTGGCGTGGAAGCTGTGCTGGCTGGAGAAGGGGATGGTCAGGGTCGGGTGGAAGCGTGTGGGTATGGGTCTGTCGGTGCGGGTCGCGCGGGACGAGCGCAGCGGATTGTGGACCGCCGTCGGGGACGACGGGAAACGGAGAGTCAGCGAGACGGCCGATACGGCGGACGAGGCGACGGCCTTGGTGCAGGAGGCGTTCGGTCTCACGGCGTGGCGTCCGCAGCCGCCTCCGCCGCCCGGTTGGCAGCGGTTCTCGCTGGTCCACAGCCCGGCCGACGAGTTCCCGCCGTTCGATGACCCGCGCTACGACGCCATCAAGGCCCGGCCGCCGGTCGGGTGCGTGGTCGAGGACTTCGGCGGTTGCTTCGGGCTGCGCTGTGAGCGGCCGGGGGCGCGGTTGCTCGACGCGGTGGCCCCGCTGTGCGGGGAGATCCGGGTCCGGCACGGGTTGCAGATGTCGGGTCTCGGGATCGAGCGGCTGTGGGAGTGGTCGCGGGACGGCACGGACGGGTGGGGTGCCGAGATCGTGGGCCAGCTCCTGCTGATGGCGGCCGAGCGCGGGCCGAAGCTGGGGTACTCGACGGACGACCTGGTGGCCTACCTGCGCACCGCCGCCGGGGCGCGCGGCGCGTGATCAGCGGGGGCGGACGTACTCGACCTGGGAGAGGGGGGTTCCGTCGCCGAAGTCGTGGGTGCGTGTGACGCCGGATTCGGTGAAGCCGGACTTCGTGTAGAAGCGGCGGGAGCGCGGGGTGTCGCGCAGGGTCCAGAGGTGGGCGCCGTCGTACCCGTCGTCGTACAGGCGGTCCAGGGTCGCCGTCATCAGCGCGGGGGTGATGCCGGTGCCCCAGGCGTCGGGGTGGGCGAAGAAGGTGCGGATCTCGGCGAGGCCCGGCCGGTCCGGGGACGGGACGGTATGCGAGAGCGCCAGCGGGTGGCCGTCGAGTGCGGCGAGCAGGATCGTGCCGGTGGGGTCGGCGACACGGGCGTGCCAGCGGGTGCGTCGGGCGGCGACCTCGCGGGCGGCGAACTCGGGGTCGAAGAAGGGGGCGTACGCCGCCTCCCAGGAGGTGGCGTGGATCTCCCCGAGTGCGTCCCCGTCGGACGGGGACGCGCGACGAATCTCGATCATCCGATCACCATACGTGCGGCGGGCGTTGGTGGATCAGACCTTGACCGCGAGGAGTCGTTTTCCGCAGAGGGCGGTCAGGTCTTCGGGGTCCGAGGTGAGGACGGTGACGGGTCCTGGCGCCGCGAGCGCCGTGGCGGCGAGCATGGCGTCGATGGCGTGCTTGTGGCCGTGGAGACGGGCCGCGCGCAGGAGGTTCGTGGCCTGATGGGCGATGGCTTCGGTGACCGGCTCGACCACCACGCGGGACAGCGTCCACTTGAGCGCCGACATGTTGATCGCGGGGTGCACGACCTCCACGAGCGTGGCCGAACTGGTGATCACCCGCATGTCGTCGACGCGGGCGAGGGTCAGCCATCGAGTGACGAGGCGGTCTCGCATGACGGCCTTGGAAAGCCCCTCGCAGTCGAGCACGAGGGTGCCGCCCGGCGTGGCCGGCTGTGGCGTCATACGACGCTCCTGTGGTCCGTGCCCTCGCCGGACTGCTCTTCGCGGGCGCGGGTGAGGAGCTCTCGGGTCTCCCGGATCTCCTCGTCGGTGATGGGTCCGTGTTCCGCTTCGGCCACGGCGATCAGCTCGTTCAGGTTGTCCCGTTCGATCTGGCGGGCCACGGCGGCGGTGACGTAGGCGGACAGGCCCGAAGGGCCGCTGCGGGCGCGAGCGGCCTCTGCGATGTCGCGGGGCATCGAGATCGAGTACTTCTGGGTCGGCTCGCTCATGCTACCCATGCTACTTCTGATGCCACCGCCGTAGGCAGTTTATGCGGCGGATTCGACGTAGGGGGAGGAGACGTACATGGGCACAGGCTGCTGGCATATGCGCGACCCGGGGGCGGCTTCCGTCCCCGTTAGCCCGATCGTGTGACGGACGGGCGAGGGGGACGCCGGTCAGGCCAGTGCCGGTTCCTGGGCCGGTTCGGCGGCGGGGGGAGTGTCCGGGCCCGGGTCCGTGTCGAGGTCGGCCAGCATCTGCGGGGTGAAGCCGAAGAAGTAGGTGGCGGCGAAGCCCACCGCGTAGCCGACCGCCAGGCCGCCCGCGTAGACGGCGACGGCCGTGCCCAGCCCCGAGGGGCCGGCCAGCAGCGGGAACAGGGCCCAGCCGGAGGGTCCGATGGCCGTCGAGCCGAAACCCGCGCCCAGTTGGTTGAAGAGGCCGACGAACGCGCCGCCCGCCGCCCCGCCGACGCAGGCGGTGACGAAGGGGCGGCCCAGCGGCAGGGAGACCCCGTAGATCAGCGGTTCCCCGACGCCCAGGAAACCGGCCGGGAGCGCCGACTTGATGGTGGTGCGCAGGGAACGGTTGCGGGGGAGGCGGAAGTAGACGGCGATGGCCGCGCCGACCTGGCCCGCGCCCGCCATGGCGAGGATCGGCAGCAGCACGGTGTAGCCGGAGTGCTCGATGAGGGTGGTGTGGATCGGGATCAGGGCCTGGTGCAGGCCGAGCATGACCAGCGGCAGGAAGAGGCCGCCCAGCACCAGTCCGGCGAACGCGCCGCCGGTGGCCAGGAGCCGGTCGGCGAACCAGCCGATGCCCTGGGCGACTTCGCCGGCGACGTACATCAGGCCGAAGAGGGTGACCAGGCCGGGGAGGAGGACGGTGAGGGTGGGCGTGACCAGGTTGTCCACGGCCTGCGGGACCCAGGTGCGGCACCACTTCTCCACGTATACGGCGAGCAGCGCGGCGGCGAGCGCGCCGAGCACGCCGCCTTGGCCGGGGGCGAGGTGGTGGCCGAACGCCTCGATCTTCGCGACGCCCGGGAAGACGATGATCGCGGCGACGGCGCCGCCGAGAACGGGCGTCCCGCCGAACTCCTTGGCCGTGTTGTAGCCGACGAACACGGCGATCAGGGACATGAAGCCGGACGCGATCGCGGCGAGGGCGGGGACGACGGCGGGCAGCAGGCCGGAGTTGGTGAGCAGGCCGTTCAGCCCGGCGATGATGCCGCAGCCGATGAGGGCCGGGATGAGCGGGACGAAGATGTTCGCGATGCGGCGCAGGAGCAGTTTGACGGGGGTGGAGTTGCGCGCCGTACGGGCTTCCTTCAGCGCTGTCCCGCGCGTCCGCAGATCCTCGGCGGTGGCCGCGGTGGCCGCGGTGGCCGCGGTGGCCGCGGTGGTGGCCTGGGCGCCGGTGGGGCCCGCTTCGCGCACCAGCGCCTCGAAGGCGGGGGTCACGCGGGCCACGGCGCCCGGGCCGAGCACGATCTGGTAGGTGTCGTCGTCCACGACGCCGAGGACCGCCGGGAGGGCCTTGAGCGCCTCGTCCCGGACGAGGGAGCGGTCGCGCAGGCCGATGCGCAGCCGGGTCATGCAGTGCGCGATCGAGGTGACGTTGTCCGGGCCGCCGACCAGGGGGAGGATCGCGGCGGCGGTGGCGCGGTGCGTGTCGGGGGCCATCGTGGTGGTTCGCCTCGCTGCTGGTCGGTGGGGCGCGGTGGGCGGTGGGCGGCGCGGGGACGGTCAGCGGGCCAGGGTCCGGGTGAGGGCCGCGCGCAGGTGGCCGTCGGCTTCGGTGAGGAGGTGGGCGGCGGTGGCGGCGTCGACTCCGCCGAGGATGACGAGCACGGCGTTCTTGACCTCGCCGTCGGTGGCGGCGAGCGCGGCCTCGATCTCTTCGTCGGGGGCGCCGGTGGCGAGGGCGACGATGCGGCGCGAGCGGGCCCGCAGCTTCTCGTTGGTGGCGCGGACGTCGACCATCAGGTTCCCGTACGTCTTGCCGAGCCGGATCATGGTGACGGTCGAGATGAGGTTCAGGACGAGCTTCTGCGCGGTGCCGGCCTTCAACCGGGTGGAGCCGGTGAGGAATTCGGGCCCGACGACGACCTCGATGCCGTGTTCGGCGGCGGCGGCGAGGGCGGAGCCGGCGTTGCACGACAGGCCGACGGTGAGCGCGCCGCGCGTACGGGCGAACTCGACGGCGCCGATCGCGTACGGGGTGCGGCCGGAGGCGGAGACGCCGACGACGGTGTCGGTGGCGGTGAGGTCGAGCGCGGTGAGGTCGTCGGCGGCGAGATCGGCGGAGTCCTCGGCGCCCTCGACCGCTTTGACCATGGCGGTGGGGCCGCCCGCGATCAGGCCGACGACCTGGTGGGGGTCGGTGTTGAAGGTCGGCGGGCATTCACTGGCGTCGAGCACCCCCATGCGGCCGGCGGTGCCGGCGCCGACGTAGAGGAGCCGGCCGCCGCGGGCCATGCGGGCGGCGATCGCGTCGACGGCCGCGGCGATCTGCGGGAGTCGGGCGGCGACGGCGGCCGGGACGGTGGCGTCCTCGGCGTGCATGAGGCGGACGATGTCGAGGGTGGGCAGCCGGTCGATCTCGGCGAGGTCGGGACGGAAGGCTTCGGTGGTGAGGGCGTCGAGCTGGGCACGCAGTTCCGCGTGGGCGGTCATGGGCGGGTCCTCGCGCTGGGGGCGGCGTCGTCGCGTCGTGGGTGGTGGCGTCGTGTTCGTCGCGGCGTGGCTTCGTGTTGGCGGCTGAGGTCGGCACCGTAATTTCGTCCGGGGTGGGGGTCAAGGCGCCATGCCCGGGCGGGCGCCGGTCGGGGAATCGGGCCTCGGTCCAGGCCGTCTTGTTCGTACTCGCCCGTACGGGGTCACAATGGGCCCATGGACCACGCGACCCCCATTGAGCAGGCACTCCATGCCGCCCGTGCCCTTGTACTCGCCGATCTCGTCGCGGGCGAGGTCGCCGAGGCCGATGTCGTGTCCCTCGTCGAGGACGCGGTCACGCACCGCCGGTGGTGGGTGGAGCAGTGGCCGGAGGGGGTCGGCTACCTCGCCGGACTCGTCGCGCAGGACGTCCAGGACGCGCTGCTGGAGAAGTACGGGCGGTGGCCGCTGTGCCCGGTGTGCGCGCACGGGGAACCGCACGCGCTGGACGTGGAGCCGGAGCTCGGGCCGGACCCGCACTGGGTGTGCTCGGAGGCGGGTGTGCGGGTGGCGGTGGTCGGCGGGCTCGGCCCGGTCTTCGGCCGGCGGTGAGCGACGGGTGACGGTGTACATAGACCCGCCGACCTGGCCGGGGCACGGCCGGATGTGGTCGCACCTGGTCAGCGATGTCTCGTACGAGGAACTGCACGCCTTCGCGGCGTCGATCGGCTGCCCGCCGCGGGCGTTCGAGCGGGACCACTACGACGTGCCGTCGTACCGGTACGCGGACGCGGTGGCGGCGGGGGCGGTGGAGATCGGCAGCAAGGAACTGGTCCGCCGCCTCACCCAGGCGGGGCTGCGGCGCCCCAAGGGCCGTACGGCCTGAGCGGTGCCCTGCGGGGCGGTGTCCTGGGGGCGGGGCCCGGCCGGGTGCGGGGCGCGGAGCCCCAGGGGCCGGTCCACGGCAGCGGTGGCGCGCCCGGCGTGCCGAGGCCGGCCCGGCGGGGCCGTGTCTTACGGGCGGGGCTGCCGGCGTCGGCCCGGCCGGGTTCGGGGCCGGGCCCTGCGGGGCTGTCCCCTACCCGCCCTTCCACCGTTCCCCGGGGCCTTCGCCCCGGACCCCCGCCGGGCTTCGCCCGGACCGGCGCCTCAATCGCCGGCGGGGCTGGGACGGCGGGCTTCGGCCGGACCCGCGCCTCAATCGCCGGCGGGGCTGGGACTCTCGGGCTCGGCCCGGGCCCCGCCCGAGGGCTGAGGTGCCGGAGGGTGCCCCGGCCGGGGCCTCAATTGCCGGTGGGCCTGAGGCCCGGACCTCCAGCGCCGGTGGGGCTGACGTACCGGGCTCCGCTCGCCCGGGGTTCCGGGCCTCATGCGCCGCCCGGACTGAAGGCCCCGGCTTTGCTCAGGCCCCGCCGGCGGGGCTGAGACCCGGGGTCCCGAGCCTCATGCACCGGCGGGCTGAGACTCTCGGGCTGCGCCCGGCGGCGCTGACGTACCGGGCCCCGCCCAGGCGCGGGTCCGCGCCTCCAGGACCCGGCGGGGTGGGGAATCCCGGGCTGCGGTGCGGACTCCGCCGGCTACTCAGCCCCGCCGGCGATTGAGGCGCGGGGCGGGACCCTGCGAGGGGCGGCGGGTGTCCCGGGCTCCTGAGGGCGCGTACGCCGGCTACCGGCCGGCCAAGGCCTCGTCGGTGGAGGTGGCGGCGGAGGCGGGGACGGAGGCGGCCACCAGGCGGGAGCGGGCGGGGCGGTCGAGGCGGAGCGCCAGGACCGTCAGGGCGAGGGCGGGGACCGTCATCGCCGCCCCCGCCCAAGCGGTGGCGGCGAAGCCGAAGTCGGCGTCGATGACGGTGCCGCCGAGCCACGGGCCGCCGGTGTTGCCGAGGTTGAACGCGGCCGTGGTCGTGGCACCGGCCAGGGTGGGGGCGGCGCCGGCGACGTTGAACAGCCGGGCGTTGAGCGCGGGGGCGGTGAAGAAGGCGGAGACGCCGATCAGGAACGACAGGGCGACCGCCGCCACCGCGAAGGAGGCCAGCAGGGCCAGCGCGACGAGGAACACCGTCGAGGCGGCGATGCCCCACAGCAGCACCCCGAACAGGTGCGCGTCCGCGACCCGCCCGCCGACGGTCGTACCGACCAGCGCACCGACCCCGAACAGGCCCAGGACCCACGGCACCCAGCCGGCGTCCAGCCCGGCCACGTCCGTGAGCAGCGGCGACAGGTAGCTGAACGAGCAGAAGACGCCGCCGGCGGCGAGCGAGGTGACGCCGACCGACAGCCACACCTGGCGGTCCCGGTAGATCCGCAGCTCACCGCGCAACCGCGGCTTCTCGGCGGGCAGCGGGATGCGCGGGATCAGGGCCAGGATGCCGACGAGGGCGACGGCGGAGGCGGCGCCGACCGCCCAGAACGCCGAGCGCCAGCCGAGCTGCTCGCCGAGGAAGGCGCCGGCGGGCACGCCGAGGACGTTGGCGATCGACAGCCCGCCGATCATGACGGACATCGCCCGGGCCCGCTGGTCCTTGTCGACCATGGCGATCGCGACGGCCGCGCCGACCGCCCAGAACCCGGCGCAGGCGAGCGCGGAGACCACGCGGGAGGCGAAGAGCAGTTCGTACGTGGGCGCGAGCGCGCCCGCGACCTGGCCGAGGCCGAAGAGGGAGATGAGGCCCACGAGGGTGGTGCGGCGCGGTAGGCGCAGGGTGGCGACGGCCAGCAGTGGCGCCCCGACCACCATGCCGATCGCGAAGGCGGATATCAGCAGGCCGGCCTGCGGGATGGTGACGCCCATGTCGTCGGCGATGGGCGGCAGGAGCCCGGACAGCATGAATTCGCTGGTGCCGAGCGCGAAGACGGACAGGCCGAGGATGTAGACGGCGACGGGCATGCGGGAGCGTACGGAGGCTGCGGGCATGTTCCGTACAAACCAGCCGGAACGGTGGCGCATTCCCGCCCCCCCGCCGCGTCCGTCAGGTCCGTCCGTTCAGGTACGCCCGTGAGGTTCATCCGCAGGTCCGTCCGTCAGGGTGGCCAGCTCGGCGGCCAGGTTGCGCCGGGCCGGCTCCTCCCAGTGGGTGCTGCCGTGCGGGGTGCGGAAGAGTCGGGGCAGGTCGAGCAACTGGCGCAGCACGGCGGCGCGGCCGGCGCGGAAGGCGTCGTCGGGGACGAAGCCGTACTCGGCGCGGACCGCGGCGACGTAGCCGGCGTACGCGTCGGGGGCGCCGGCGAGGACGGCGAGGTCGGCGTCGCACAGCACCTCGCCGTTGGTGTCGCCGGGGGCGGGGTCGTGGGTGACGGTGAGGCGGACCAGGCGGGCCACCTCGGCGGTGCGGGCGGCGTCGATGCCCAGCTCGGGCAGGGCGCGCTCGGCGAGGGCGGCGCTGCGCTCCTCGTTCTCCGACCGGTCGGGGCGGTAGACGGCGTCGTGGAACCAGGCCGCGAGCTCGACGGCGGCGGGGTCCTGCGCGTGCGGGGCGAGTACGTCGATCCGCGCGAGTACGTCGGCCAGGTGCGCGGTGGTGTGGTAGCGGCGCTGTGGCTCCGCCCAGGCGGCGAGGAGGCGGTCGGCGTGGGGGGCGGGGTCGAGGTCGGGGTCGGCGCCCGCGCCGGTGGTGGTGGCGCGCCAGCGGTCGCGGAGGTCGGTGGTCCGGTCGGAGGTCATGCGGACATTGTGGGGGTGGCGTGTTTGTGTTGGTGGTGCACGGGCGTGGACCCGTACCCTGGATATTGGACTAGACCTATTTTCGGTATCCGAAGGATGGCATCGAATGAGCAACCAAGCGCTGCTGGAGGTGATCGCCCTCGACGCACGGGACGCGGTCGCGGCCCAGGCCGGCGGGGCGGACCGGCTGGAGCTGGTCACCGACATGGCCGCCGACGGGCTCACCCCGGCGCGCGAGACCTTCGCGGCGATCCGGGCCGCGGTCGACATCCCGCTGCGCGTGATGCTCCGCCGGACGGACGGGTTCGCCGCCGGCCCCGTCGACCTCCTCGTCGCGCAGGCGCGGGAGCTGCGGGCGGAGGGGGCGCGGGAGTTCGTCCTCGGGTTCCTGACCCCCGACGGCAGTCCCGATCTGGCCGCGGTGGAGGCGGTCGTGGCGGAGCTGGACGGCTGCCCGTGGACCTTCCACCGGGCGCTGGACCGCGCGGCCGACCGCGACCAGGCGCGCAAGGCCCTGGCCGGGCTGCCGGGGCTCGACACCTACCTGACGGCCGGGTCCGCGGCGGGTGTGGACGCGGGGTTGGCGGTCCTGGCGGCGGAGGCGGCCCGACAGGGCGAACCGGGGTACGGGGCGCGCATCCTGGTCGGCGGCGGCCTGGCCCTGCACCACCTCCCGGAGCTGCGGGAGGCGGGCATCGACGCCTTCCACATCGGCGGCGCCGCCCGGCCGTCGGGGTGGGGTGCCCCGGTGTCGGCGGCGGCCGTCGCCGAGTGGCGCACTGCCCTCGGCTGACCGGACGCCCGTCGTGGAGGGGCGGGGCGTACGGCCCTCCACGTACGGACACGCGCCAGGTGCGGTCCTATGTCCCGTACCGGAGTTGACGGTGCGTCAACAGAACTTGCTTTCCAGTGCGGCCTTCGCGCCCGCGTTGAAGCCCTTCTCGAAGTTCGGGTCGATCTGGGTGAGTCCCTGCGGCGGGGCCGCCGCCTTGCAGTTGGCCTTGGTCTCGTCGAAGCCCTTCTTGAAGCCCGCGGAGTACTGGGCGCGGGCGTCTTGCTGTTCGGCTTCCTTGACCGTGCCGCACGTGATCTTCGAGCCGCCCTGCTCGGCGGTGACGGCGCCGACCGGGATGAAGCCGCTGGTGGAGGCCACACCGCTGTCGTTGGCCAGGCTGGTGGAGGTGAATCGGTTGTTGCTGGTGCCACCCGTGAAGGTCACCTGGACTCCTGGCTGACCACCGGTGAGGGTGACGTCGAACTTGCCCGCGGTGGCACTCTGCTTCACGCTGCACGCCAAGGAAGGCGCCGCCGCCTGTGCGGAGCCTCCCAGGAGCGACGCCGACCCGAAGGCCAGCGTGGACACCACCACCGGCGTCAGTACGGCCAGTCGCATACGTCGGTTCACTGTTCGTCCTTCCCTTGAAGGGATCACGGCCGAGCGGGGACCACAGGGGAAACGCAAGGATCGAAGGATCGGACGCAACGCGTCCGTCTCCGGCCGGAGATGCCGGGCGGGCACGTACCGGGCTCTCCGGAACGGGCTCTCGGAACCGGCATCCTCCGGAACCGGGGCCGCAAGCACCCGAGCGGTGGCCGGTCGTGGGCCCCACCCCCTCGCGGGGCCCCGCCCGCCAGGGCGGGCCGGGGCACCTTCACGAAGTCCCTTCCATCGTCCGGCCGTCCACCCCCCGTGTCCACCGGAGCCGAGACCGCAGTCGCGACCGCAGCCGCAGGGGCCTATCCGAGGGCCTCCGGGAGGGGTGCCGCGTGCAGGACGTGGAGGCCCGAGACGGCTCGGGTGAGGCAGACGTAGAGGCGGCGCAGGCCCGTGCGCTCGTCCGGCTCGCCCGAGACGACGGCCGCCGGCTCGTCCAGTACGACGTAGTCGTACTCCAGGCCCTTCGCCAGCGAGGCCGGCACCAGTGTCAGCCGGGCCAGCTCCGTGGTCTCCTCGCCCGGGGCCAGGTACGGCAGCCCCGCCGCCCGCAACGCCTGCGCCAATTCCGGAACGCGGGCGTCGGCCGCGATCAGGCCGATCGAGCCCTCGTACCGCAGGGACTCACGGCACGCCGTGACCACGGCGGCCGTCAACTCCGCGGCCGTCGGCTCCGCGGTCGAGAGCGCCGCGACCGCCGAGACGACCAGCGAGCCCGGCGTCTCGCGGACCGAGGACACCGCCGCCAGCCCCGGGGAGATCGCCGGCAGCAGCCGGGACGCGTACGCGATCACCTCGCGCGGCACGCGGAAGCCGGCCGTCAGCTCCTCCAACACCGCCTCCGGCTTGCCCAGGTGGGTGAGCGCCTCGTCCCAACTGCGCGTCGCCCAAGGGGTGGTGCCCTGCGCGAGGTCGCCCAGCACGGTCGCCGAACCCGTCGTGCAGCGCCGCCCCACCGCCCGGTACTGCATCGGCGAGAGGTCCTGCGCCTCGTCGAGCACCACGTGGCCCAGCGAATGCGTGCGCTCCACCAGGTCCTGCGCCTCGTCGATCAGCACCAGGTCGGCGGCCGTCCACTTCGCCGACTTCACGCTGCGGAACGGCTTCGGCCACAGCAGCAGTTTCTGCTCGTCGTCCGTCAGGATCCCGTTCGCGTGGGTGGCGAGGAACTCCGGATCCGAGAGCAGCCGCAGCACCAGCTTCGCCGGCTCCACCGGCGGCCAGATCTCCCGTACGGCCGCCTTGACCGCGGGGTTGCGGGCCACCGCGTCCTGCACGCGGTCGTCGGGCGCCTCGCCCGCCTGTTCCATGCGGACGAGGACGGTGTGCGCGATCCGCTGCGGCAGCGCGTCGCGGGCGGCGCCGTAGCGGATGTCCCGGGCGAGGAGTTCCGAGACGATCTCCTCCAGCTCGTACGCGGGGACCCGCCAGCGGCGCGACCCGCGCACCACCATCAGCGGCTCGACCGGCGCGCTGACGTGCGAGCGGACGGCGCGGCGCAGCACCTCGGCCATCCGGGCGTCGCCCTTGACCACGGCGGTTTCAGCGGCGTCCGTGGCGCGTACCTCCAGACCCTCGCGGGCGACGAGGTCGTCGACGGTGGCCTGCTTGACCTCCAACTCGCCCAGGGCCGGCAGGACCTGCTCGATGTAGTGGAGGAAGGAACGGTTCGGCCCGATCACGAGGGTGCCGGTGCGGGCGAGGCGCTCGCGGTGCGCGTACAGCAGGTACGCGACACGGTGCAGGCCGACGGCCGTCTTCCCGGTGCCGGGGCCGCCCTGGACGCAGACCGAGCCGGACAGGCCGGAGCGGACGATCTCGTCCTGCTCGGGCTGGATCGTCGCGACGATGTCACGCATGGGGCCGACGCGCGGGCGCTCGATCTCCCGCTGGAGGAGCTTGCTGACGACGGCGCTCTCGGTGGGGTCGCCGAGGTGTTCGTCCTCGTACGCGGTGAGTTCGCCGCCGGTGTAGCCGAAGCGGCGGCGCAGGGCGACGTCCTGCGGGTCGGCCTTGGAGGCGCGGTAGAAGGGCTGGGAGACGGGGGCGCGCCAGTCGATGACCATGGGGTCGCCGTCGGCGTCGTGGACGTGGCGGCGGCCGATGTAGAACTGCTCGCCGCCGGCGCCTTCGGCGAGGTCGGCGCCCGGCGCGTGCAGGTAGTCGAGGCGGCCGAAGAAGAGGGGGGTGTGGGAGAGGTCGGCGAGGGCCTTGATGCGGTCGTCGATCTGGCCTTGGAGGACCACCGCGTTGACCCAGTTCGCGGTGACGTCGCGGATGTCGAGGGACTCGACGTCTTCGCGCATCGCGCGGAGCGCGGCGCGGGAGGCGGTGAGGTGGGCCTGCTCGCGGGCGAGGGGGTGGGCCGCGTCGGTGTCGGCGGCGGCGCCGGTGCCGGTGCGGGTGCCTCGGCCGGCGGCGGCGCCGGGTCCGGGGCCGGGTCCGGGGATGGCGGCGGGGGCTGTGGCGGAGGGCGCGGCGGGGGCTTCGGCGCGGGTGGGGCCGGCGGGCTCGGGGGCGTGCGCGGGCACGGAATGCCTCCAACGGCTGGTCTGCGGGAGCCCGCTCCGGGGGAGCGGTGCGGTACGGACACGTGCCCGCCGGTACCGGCCGGCGGGCGCTCTCCCGGTGGGGCGGAGGGAGGCGGCAAGAGCGGCGAGTGTAGCCGGCGGGCGGCCGGTGCGCGAATGGATTACGGACCCACCGCCCGGTCCCCCGTGTGGGTGTCATACGGGGGAGTGTCAGACCTGAGGCAGGGACCTAGGGGCCGGTATGCGCCCGGAGGAGGAGACGGGATGCCCCGCGATTCCATCCACAGGGCGATGTGACATCCCCGGAGAAAACGCACCATGGGTACATGAGCACCGCAACCTTCACCCCGATCCAGGGCGGCCGCCCTAGCGGCGCCACCGCCACCTCCGACCACCGTCCCCGCCACCTCGCCGGCAGCGTCCTGCACGCGGCGAAGGTCTTCGCCGCGACCGCCGTGAGCGTCGTCGTCCTGGGGGAGTTCTCCGAGGAGACGGGCCTCATACGCCGCTGACCAAGGCGTGACCCGGACGCGCACGCGGCGCGCCCCCGGTCGCGTACCGGCGTGCTCCGGCGGGTCGCCGTGGTCGGCGCGCGCGGCGAGCCGGCGCGATCCCGGCGGTGGGGGGTCACTGATCCACTAGGGTCACGCGCGTGACCCCGAGCCCCGAGCCCCGCCGCTCGCCGTCGCCCCTGTACCGCCTGCTGATCACCGGCTCGCTGCTCGCGCTGGGGGTGCTCTGCATCGTCCCGCGCGTCCCGATGGCCGACGCCCTGGTGCACGGCTTCTCCGCGGCCGAGTGGCGCCCGCCCACCGCCTATCCGCCGTTCGCCGCGATCCTGTTCACGCCGGCCGCCTGGCTGCCGGCCGGGGTGCTCAAGGCCGTGCTCGTCCTGGGGAGCGCGGGCCTGCTCGCCCTGCTGATCCTGTCGTCCTGCCGGCTCGCGGGACTACGGGCCCGGCCCGGGCACGTCCTGACGGCCACCGTCGCCGGGCTGTGGGTGGAGCCGCTGTTCCAGAGCCCGCTGCCCGGTCAGATCAACCTGGCGTTGGCCTGCGTCGCCGTGTGGGACCTGGGTCGGCCGCACGCGGCGCTCGGCAAGGGGTTCGCGCTGGGTACCGCCGCCGGGATCGCCCTGACCCCGGCGATCCTCATCCCGTACCTGCTGCTGACGGGCCGGATCCGGACCGGCCTGACCGCACTGGGCGCCTTCGTCGGCACCGGCCTGCTGGGCCTGCTCGTCCTCCCGCAGGCATCCGCCGACTACTGGACCCGCCACCTCGCCTCCGGTGGCCGGGCCCTGCTGCCGGAGCTGCCGCACCTGTGGGTCTGGTGCGTGCCGCTGTTGGCGTTCCTGACGCGCGCGGTGGGCCGCCGTCGGGAGCCGGCCGCGCGGGTGCCCTCGCCGAGGTCACCCGTCGCGGAAGAGGACGGCCGCGCCGGGGCTGCCCGCCGGGGTCGGGTCAGTCGCTCGCCAGGAGCTCGTCGGCGTCCATGATCCGGTAGGCGTAGCCCTGCTCCGCCAGGAAGCGCTGGCGGTGCGCGGCGAAGTCCTGGTCGATCGTGTCGCGCGCGACGACCGAGTAGAACCGCGCCTCGTGCCCGTCCGCCTTCGGCCGCAGCACCCGGCCGAGGCGCTGGGCCTCCTCCTGGCGCGAGCCGAAGGTGCCGGACACCTGGATCGCGACGGTGGCCTCGGGCAGGTCGATGGAGAAGTTCGCGACCTTCGAGACGACCAGCACGCTGATCTCGCCCTCCCGGAAGGCGTTGAAGAGCTTCTCGCGCTGCGCGTTGGAGGTCTCGCCCTTGATGACGGGCGCGTCGAGGTGCTCGCCCAGTTCGTCGAGCTGGTCGATGTACTGCCCGATGACCAGGGTCTGCTCGCCCTGGTGCTTGCGCACCAGCGCCTCGGTGACCTTCCGCTTCGTCGCGGTCGTCGCGCAGTAGCGGTACTTCTCCTCCGTCTCGGCGGTCGCGTACGCGAGCCGCTCCGAGTCGGTGAGGTTCACCCGGACCTCGACGCAGTCCGCCGGCGCGATGTAGCCCTGCGCCTCGATCTCCTTCCACGGCGCGTCGAACCGCTTGGGGCCGATCAGGGAGAACACGTCCGACTCGCGACCGTCCTCCCGGACCAGGGTCGCGGTCAGGCCGAGCCGTCGCCGGGCCTGGAGGTCGGCGGTGAACTTGAAGACGGGCGCGGGCAGCAGGTGCACCTCGTCGTAGAGGATCAGGCCCCAGTCGCGGGAGTCGAACAGCTCCAGGTGCGGGTAGACGCCCTTCCGCTTGGTCGTCAGGACCTGGTAGGTGGCGATGGTGACGGGCCGGATCTCCTTGCGGGTGCCGGAGTACTCGCCGATCTCCTCCTCCGTCAGCGAGGTCCGCTTGACCAGTTCGTGCTTCCACTGCCGGGCCGAGACGGTGTTCGTGACGAGGATCAGCGTGGTCGCCTTGGCCATCGCCATGGCACCCGCACCGACCAGCGTCTTGCCGGCGCCGCAGGGCAGCACGACGACACCGGAGCCGCCGTGCCAGAACCCCTCGACGGCCTGCTGCTGGTACGGCCGCAGCGCCCAGCCGTCCTCGACCAGGTCGATGGCGTGCGCCTCGCCGTCGACGTACCCGGCGAGGTCCTCGGCCGGCCAGCCGAGCTTGAGCAGGGTCTGCTTGATCTGGCCGCGCTCCGAGGGGTGCACGGCCACGGTGTCCGGGTCGAGGCGGGCCCCGACCAGCGGGATGATCCGCTTGGACCGCAGGATCTCCTCCAGCACCGGCCGGTCGGTGCTGGTCAGCACCAGTCCGTGGACGGGGTGCTTGGACAGGGTCAGCCGCCCGTACCGGGCCATGGTCTCGGCGACGTCGACGAGCAGGGCGTGCGGCACGGGGTAGCGCGAGAACTCGACGAGCGCGTCGACGACCTGCTCGGCGTCGTGTCCGGCGGCGCGGGCGTTCCACAGCCCCAGCGGGGTGATCCGGTAGGTGTGGATGTGCTCGGGGGCGCGCTCCAGCTCGGCGAAGGGGGCGATGGCGCGGCGCGCGGCTCCGGCCAGCTCGTGGTCGACCTCCAGGAGGAGGGTTTTGTCGCTCTGGACGATGAGAGGCCCGTTCACACGCGTCCCTTTCCTGCGTGGGGTGGGCCGCCCGGACGCGGACGGCCAAACCTCCAGTCTGCCGTATCGCCGCGCGGTCGGGGCGGTTCCCGGGTTGCCGGGTCGGTCCCTCTACGCGCCCAGGTGGGGGAGGGGGCCGGTCGGGTACGGGGGCTCCGCCGGGAGCAGGGCGCGCGCGGCGTCGGTCCGGCCGGACCGGAGCAGGTCGTGGATCTCCCGCGCGAGCGGGGTGACGTCACGGATGGAGACCGTCCAGGAGTCGGCGTAGGCGCGGGACGCCGGGCCGGACAGGCCGAGCTGGAGGGAGCGGTACGGCAGCGGGTTCAGGTGCAGGTCCCGCTCCGGGTCCCACTGCACGCGGGCGGCGGAGCGGGACAGCGCGTCCCGCCACGCCGCGCGGTCGGTGTGGGTGCCGGGCTCGAAGTGGGACAGGCAGGCCCCGGCCAGGGCCCCGTCGAAGCCCTCGCGGGTGATCTCGACGGCCAGCACGGTCTCCTGGTCGGCCTTGGTGGCCCAGCCGCAGCGGTACATCATCCACAGGAACGAGGGCTTGACCCAGGTCATCCGGTCCCGCTTCCAGGCGGTCGGGAACCGCCCGTCGCGGGCCGCCGGCAGCCCCAGGGCGGGCGCGTACGCCTGGTAGACGGTGACGGTGGTGGCGGTATGGGCGGCGCGCACCGCGCGACCGGGCTGTGCGTTCACGGCCCCAGGGTGCGGCCCGCCCGGCCGGCGGGGCCAACGCTTTTCCGCCCGGCCCGCCCGGCCCGCCCGGCCCGCCCGGCCCGCCCGGCCCGGCCGACCGCCACGACCGGGACACGCCGGGCCGCGACTGCGCCCGCTCTTTCCCTGGGGCGGCACGGGGGAGCTGCACTTCAGCCGCCGCACCGACACCCTGACCTGGGACGTCCCTACATCGGCCCAACGGCGGCCGGCCGGGACCACCCGGGGTCGTACTACGGCGAAGGGCGCCACCGCGAGCAAAGGATCGGTGGGGCCGCCCGCCACGGCGCGGGAGGCGGTGGCGAGGGGCGTCGGGGGCCGGCGGCGGAGGGCGGCTAGACCTGGTCCTCCGCCAGTTCCGCCACGCCCGTGATGCGGTGCAGGGCGAAGGTGCGGACTTCGTCCGCCGTGTGGTCGTAGCCGGTGACGAAGCCGCCTTCCACCCGGACCGGGGCAATGACCCGCTGGCTCGCCGCGCCCTCCGCGTTCACGTAGCCGATCCAGACCGCCGAGCCGGTCAGCGCCGCCGCCTGCACCGTCGCCAGGGTCTCCGCCGCGCTGGTGCGCGGAAGTTCGCCCGGGGCGGCGCCCGAGGGGGTGGCGGCAGGCTCCTTGCGGACCGCCGTCGCCGCCAGGTCGCCCGCGCGGATCGCCCGTACGGCCGCCCCGAGCAGGGTCGCGTCCGGGACCGGCGGGCCGTCCGGCACCGGGGCGGGCGCCGTGCGCGCCGGGGCGCGGTGCGCGTCGGCCCGGGCCACCAGCACGTCGCCGGTACGGGACTCCGCCGCCGGGGCGTAGCCCATCGCCCGCAAGCCGTCGAGCAGGGCCTTCGGTTCGGCCTGTGCGGCCAGCACCGTCGGCGCGAGCCGCCGCAGCCCCAGCCCGACGGAGCGCTTGTCGGCCAGGATCTCGTTCAGCATGCCGTCGTCGTCGCAGCGCAGGTACGAGGAGGCGGCGCCGACCCGCAGGTGCCCGTGGCGCCGGGCCACGTCGTCGATGAGGTACGACAGCGGCTGCGGGACGGGGGTACGGCTGTGCTCGGCGAGGAACGCGTGCAGGTCGACGGCGGTGTGCCCGGCGTCCAGGGCCCGGCGGACCGAGCCCGGCGTGAAGCGGTACACCGTCGCGCCGCCCTTGGACTCCACCTCCGCGAGCACCGCCAGGGTGTCCCCGAGCGGTCGCCGCAGCGGGCCCGGGGCCACGGCCGTCAGGTCCGCCTGGAGCAGGACGTGGTCCACCGGCTCCGGGAGCTGCGGGGCGAGCTCCGGCGCCGGGTCGCGGCCCTCCAGCAGGGCGCGGCCGAACGCGCTGAGCGCGCCCCGGCCGGTGACGCCGAGTACCTCGGCGTCGGTCAGCGTCCACCGCGCGAGGCGGGCGCGCAGGTCGCTCGCGCCGCGCGGCGGGCGCTCCCACGCGAGCCGGGCGAGCAGTGCCTCCGGGTCGGGGGAGGCGCCCTCGGGCAGCTCGGCGAGGAGGCCGAGGACCCGGTGGCGGACCTCCGGCGCGGCGGAACGGTCCAGCTCGGGGCCGAGCGCCGACAACGTACGCCCCTTGCTGTCCTGTTCGCCGACCAGCCCGGCCGTGCGGGTCGCCGGCAGCCAGGCCCGGGCCAGCGTCGACCAGCGCTCGGCGGGCGGCAGTTCGAGCCATCCGTCGAAGGCGGGGGTGGGCGCGTACCGCTCGTCCGCCTCCGCGTCACCGGCCACCAGCCCGGCGGCGTAGGCGAGTTCCGCCCAGAACGCCGCCGACTGCTCGGTGGTGTCCAGCGTCGCCGCCGTCCGCTTGAGGTCCCGTACGGACAGACCGCCGGCCCGCAGCACGGGAGGACCGGACTGCTCCCAGGACTTCGCCAGCTCTTCCACGGTCGACAGCGCCGCCAGCGCCTGACCCGCCGCGTTCGCGTCCACAAGCTGTGGACGGTGCTCGCGGTGGACCCGTACGGCCGGCGCGACCGGCTCCGTCACCCGGTGCGCGAGTCCGCCGCGCAGGTACAGGGCGACCTCGCGGGGCAGTACGACGGTGCGCGCCGAGGCGGGCAGCAGCAGGCCCCGGTCGCGCAGCCAGCGCACCGGCGGCGTCGGGTCGGGGGTCACCTCCCCGTACGGCGGCCCCCACACGAGCCGCCCCAGCACCTGGTGGGCCTCCGCCGGGGCCTCGTCCAGCAGCGCCGACATCCGCTTCGGGTCGGTGAACAGGGCGGTCAGCGCGGACACGGCGGAGACGGGGTCGTGGGTGGCGGGCAGCCCGGCGGTCGCCACGATCTCCTGGATCCGGGTCGGCGACATCCCGGAGGTGGCTTCGGCGACGGTCGGACCCAGGCCGGTGGGGGAGGGGCGGGTCGGGGACGGCGCGAGCAGCTCCCGGGCGGTGCGGACCAGGCGGATACGGTCGTCGTCGCCCCACACCAGGGCCTGGTCGCGCAGGGTGCCCAGCGCCCGGGGGAGGGCGGCGCGGGCGCCGTTGTCCTCGCCGGTGCTCCCGGTGTCACCGGTCAGCAGCGACTCCAGCACCGGGTAGGGGCAGGGGTCCGGGGCGACGGCGAGGGCCTCCGCCGTCTGGAGGGCGAACCGGTCGAGGCGGTCCAGGGCGCGGACCACGGAGGCGCGGGTCCCGGCGCGGGTGGCGAGCTGGGTGACGTCGCCGGGCACCGGGGTCAGCAGGTCCGGGCGGGCGTGCAGCAGCGCGGCGAGGGCCACGTCGTCGCGGGCGCGGAGCGCCTCGGCGAGGGAGCGCGGGGCGGAGGCCGCGGTGGTGCGGGCGTCCGCGGTGCGGGCCTCGGCGGTGCTTGGCTCCGCGGTGCTTGGGTCGGGCACGGTCGCCTCCTGGTCGCGTCGGCCGGTCCGTCGGCCGGTCCCCATCCGGTCAACGGTATCCGCTGCGGTCTCCGTTGCGCCGCCAGCGGCTCCACGGCGTACGCGCTACCTTCGGGTCAGGCGGGACGGGAGGAGGCGGGGCGTGGGGATCGAGAGCGACCAGTTGGTCTACGAATACCTGAGCAGGATCGGGGACTTGGCGCAGCGGCGGCAGCTGTCGTCGGGAGACCGGATGCGGCTGGTGGCGGGGCTGCGGGACGAGATCGACCGGCGGCGCGCCAAGTACGAACCGGAGACCCCGGCGGCGGTGCGGCGCATCCTGGAGCGGATCGGTACGCCGGAGGAGGTGCTGTCCGCGCTGCCCGGCGCCGCGGGGGAGGCGACGACCGGGGCGGCGGGGGCGGCGGGGGCGGCGGCGACCGTGGTTCCGGCGGTCCCGGAGCAGCGGGGCGCCGGCGGCGGTGGCCGTGGGGGCCTGCGCGGGCTGCGGAAGCAGGTGCCGGAGCCGCGACCGGCGGAGAACGTGCCGCCGCACCTGGCCGGGCTGGACGAGCTGGGCGACGGCGACGGCGGCGAGCCGGACTGGTGGCGGCTCGGGCCGGGCGGGTACGGGGCCGGGCCGCAGGTGGAGGGCTTCGCCGGGGGCATCGAGCTGCCGGACCGGTTCGGGGAGGACGAGGACGAGCACCAGAAGGGGCCGAAGCCCCCGGCCGTCGCGGAGCCCCCGGTTCCGTCGTCCCGCGTGCGGGTGGTCGTACGGGCCCTGCGGGAGCGGCGCAAGGCGGTGGCGGCGGGGCCGCTGGTGGCGGGTCCGGCGGCGGTCGGTGACGTGGTGGTGGCGCCGGTCCGGCCGAAGCCGAACGTGTTCCTGCTGCTGGCGGCGGTGGTCCTGGTCGCCGGGGCGGTGGCGGGGTACTGGCTGGTCCTGGCGGCCGGCTTCCTGCTGGTGTACGTGTCGCGGGTGCTCGGGCCGGCGGAGCGCAAGGCGGTGGTGTTCGGGGTGCCGGGCGCCGTCTTCGCGGGGGCGGTGGTGTGGCTGTGGGGGCGGCACACCGGGCGGTGGGGGGAGGCGTTGGGGGATCAGCAGCTGGGGGCGGTGTTCCAGGACATGTGGCCGTGGCTGGCGCGGGGGACCGGGGTGCTGGCCGCGGTGTACGTGGCGTGGCGGGCGCGGCGGGTCTGAACCGTCGGTTCGCTCCGCGGGCTTTGCGGCCCCCCCCGCCTCGATGGCCGGCGGGCCGGCTGTCCTGCGGGGCCGCGGGTGCGGTGCCGTCGCGCGAGGCGGCCCAGGCTGCGCCGGGCTTTCGGGGCTCCGCCCCGCACCCCGCGCCTCAAACGCCGGCGAGGCCGGTTTGGTCCCCACCTCAAACGCCGGCGAGGCTGGGTTTGGGCCGGCGGGGGGTCGCCGGGTCTGGTGCGTGCGGCTTCGGGGGATGATTTCGGACTTAACGGCCGGGAAGTGGGGGTGGGGTTTCCGGTTAGTTCGACAGGGCGTCATGGATCGCTTGAGGCGGCCTATGGCGACAGGGGGGTTTGGGGGCGGTAAATCGGCATATTCCGCCCCCCGATCGGTCGGGCGCAAGACTGCGTACCCACCGGTCCGGCCCCCCTCGGCACAATGACTGGCATGAGTCCCGAGACGCCCCCCACCGCACCCCCCGTCGCGCCGTTGACGGTCGGTTTCGACCTCGACATGACCCTCATCGACTCCCGGCCCGGCATCCGGGCCAACTACCTGGCGCTCTCCGCCGAGACGGGCACCTTCATAGACGCCGACGAGGCCGTCACCCGGCTCGGCCCGCCGTTGGAGGAGGAGATCGCCCGGTGGTTCCCCGAGGAGGTGATCCCGGCGATGGTCGACCGGTACCGGGAGATCTACGCCACCCACGCCATCCACACCACGCCCGCGATGCCCGGCGCCCGTGAGGCGATCAAGGCCGTGCAGGGGCTCGGCGGGCGGGCGATCGTCGTGACCGCGAAGAACGAGCCCAACGCCCGGATGCACCTGGAGCACCTCGGCATCGAGCCCGACGCCGTCGTCGGCTGGCTGTGGGCAGAGGCGAAGGCGGAGGCGCTGCGCGAGTACGGCGCCCAGGTCTACGTCGGCGACCACGTCGGCGACGTACGCGGGGCGCGCGCCGCCGGCGCCGTGTCGGTGTCCGTGCCGACCGGCCCCTGCGCGGAGCCGGAGCTGCGCGCGGCCGGTGCCGACGTCGTACTGCCGGACCTGACCGCACTGCCGGATTGGCTGGCGGAGTACGCCCGCACCCGCGAGGTCTGACCTCAGCCGGCGGCGGCCTGGGACGCCCGGGCCGCCCTGCGCTGGGCGGAGACGGAACGCACCACGCCGGCCGCCGAGACGGCGAACCCGACGCCCATGAGCATGCACACCGCCCACGCGTACGACGGGAACGGCTCGATGTCGAGGAACAGGGGTGCCATCGTCACGAGCGTGGCGACGGCTCCGACGATGAACAGGATGCCGCCGGCCCTGATCAGTCCGTCGCCCGGCCGGGGCGCGTCGTCGTCGTGATCGGGATGAGGAGTAGCAGTCACCTCACCAGGGTAGTTCCCTGGCCGAAGCGGCAGTGCCGGAAGGACCGGGTAACGACTTGTCACCCGTTTCCGGAGCATTAGCCTGGAGGTGGCGGGTCAGGGGACCCGCTGCACTGCTGTCCGGAGCCGTCACACGGCCCTCCGGACCCGACACGCACAAGAACAGAGGACGGACGTGCCTACCGGCAAGGTCAAGTGGTTCAACAGTGAGAAGGGCTTCGGCTTCCTCTCCCGCGACGACGGCGGCGACGTCTTCGTCCACTCGTCGGTACTCCCCGCCGGGGTGGACGCCCTCAAGCCCGGCCAGCGCGTGGAGTTCGGCGTGGTCGCCGGGCAGCGTGGTGACCAGGCGCTTTCGGTGACGGTGCTGGATCCGGCGCCCTCCGTCGCGGCCGCCCAGCGCCGTAAGCCGGACGAGCTCGCCTCCATCGTGCAGGACCTGACGACCCTGCTGGAGAACATCACCCCGATGCTGGAGCGGGGCCGCTACCCCGACAAGACGCACGGTACGAAGATCGCCGGACTGCTGAGGGCGGTCGCCGACCAGCTCGACGTCTGACGCGACGCACGACGTCATGTGACGCACGACGTGATGTGACGCCGGTGCCCCGCTCCCTCCCGTGGGGGGCGGGGCACCGGCGTCCCCGGTTACGGGAAGCGCAGCGCGTCGGGCGCGATGGCCGGAACCAGACCCTCAGCGGCGGCCCGGGTCAGCAGTCCGCGCACGGCCGCGTACCCGTCGTCGCCGAGGTCCGCGGTGAACTCGTTGACGTACAGCCCGATGTGCTGGTCGGCGACGGACGGGTCCAGCTCCTGCGCGTGCGCGCGCACGTACGGGCGGGACGCCTCGGGGTCGTCCCAGGCCATCCGCACCGACGCACGTGCCGCGTCGGCCAGCGCACGCAGCGCGTCCGCCCCCAGCGAGCGCTTGGCGATGATCGCGCCGAGCGGGATGGGCAGGCCGGTGGTGGATTCCCAGTGCTCGCCCATGTCGGCCAGGCAGTGCAGCCCGTAGTCCTGATAGGTGAACCGGGCCTCGTGGATGACCAGTCCGGCGTCCACCCGGCCGTCGCGCACCGCGGGCATGATCTCGTGGAAGGGCAGCACCACGACCTTGCCGACCGGCGCGGGGAGCACGGCCGCCGCCCACAGCCGGAACAACAGGTAGGCGGTGGAGCGCTCGCTCGGCACGGCGACCGTCTTCCCGGCCAGGTCCACGCCGGGTTTCCGGGTGAGCACGAGGGGACCGCAGCCGCGTCCCAGCGCGCCGCCGCAGGGCAGCAGCGCGTACTCCTCCAGCACCCAGGGCAGCACGGCGTAGGACACCTTCAGCACGTCGAGCTCACCGCGCTCGGCCATGCCGTTGGTGAGGTCGATGTCGGCGAAGGTGACGTCGAGGGCGGGCGCGCCGGGGACCCGGCCGTGCGCCCAGGCGTCGAAGACGAAGGTGTCATTGGGACACGGCGAGTAGGCGATGCGTACCGGAGTGCCGTCGATACCGACATCGACGCCGAAGCCCACACCGCTGTCAGGGCTGCCGCTGCTCATGCTGTTCTCCCCAGTGGACGAGTACGGGTCCCAGCGCGCGGAAGCCGTCGGCCAGCGCGGCCAGGGCGTCCCCGATCCGCCAGGCGTCCCGGTCGCGGGGCCCGACGGGATTGGACACCGCCCGGATCTCCAGGACGGGCAACCCGTGCGCGGCGGCGGCTTCCGCCACGCCGAAGCCTTCCATGGCCTCGGCGCCGGCGAGCGGGTGGCGGGCGGCGAGTTCGGCGGCGCGGGCGGCGGTGCCGGTGACGGTGGAGACGGTGAGGACGGGCGCCAGCAGGGCGCCGGTCGCCTCGGCGGCCCGGGCGGCGAGCTCGACGGGCGGCAGGTGCACGCTGTGGCCGAAGCCGAGCGCGTCCACCGGCAGGAACCCGTCGGGTGTGTCGGCCCCGAGGTCGGCGGCCACGAGGGCGTCGGCGACGACGAGGGAGCCGGGTGGGGCGGCGGGCGCGAACCCGCCGCCGATGCCGGCGGAGACGACGAGTGAGTAGTCGGCCAGCACGAGGGCGGTGGCCGTGGCCGCCGCCACGGCGGCCGGCCCGACGCCGCCGACAAGGACGTCGGCGGCGAGACCGGGCAGGTCCCGGCGGTGGATCGGATAACCCCCGGGCAGCGTGCGCGGCTCCGGGGTGACCGGGTCCGGATGAGGGGTGAGACCGGCGGTCACGGAGTCTGCCTCCGCGGCCACGGCGGTCACGATGAGCGCGCGCACGGTGCGGCTACTTGAGCTTGACCTTGAAGGTCCAGACGGCGAGCGGCTTGCCGCTCGCGTCGACCTGGACGAAGCCCAGCATCTTCGAGGCGGGGGCCTCGCCCTGGCCGCCGGTGGCGAAGACGTCGGCGCCCTGGAAGCTGCGGTAGGTGTTCGAGGACGGCTCGGTGATCGGCTGGCCGTCGAGGACCGCCTGCCACTTCTTGTCGTCCTTGACGACGTCGGGCTCGACGCCGAGGCGCAGGGTGTCGCCGCGGCCGTACTCGATGGTCTTGGCGTTCTTGGCGTTGGCGAGGCAGGACTGGACCCGCTCGACCGTGAGCTCCTCGCCGCCGGCGGGGCGGCAGGCGCTCTCGGAGGACACCGACGAGCTGCCGACGGTCACGGTCGCGAGCGGGGTCGGCTTGGCGGAGCCACAGGCCGACAGGAGGAGGAGGCCGGCGGACACGGCTCCGAGGGCCGCGACGCTGCGGTGGGCCCTACCCGGGAAAAGCGGTGCGGTCATGAGCCGAAGGCTATCGGGCCGGTGGGCCGGGGTGCCGCACGGGGGGTGTGCGGGGCGTGGCTCCCCGCCGGGGGCGGTGGGCGCGGGTGCCGGTGCGGCGCCGCGGCGCGAGCGGCCCCGGCTGCGCCGGGCTTTCGGGGCTCCGCCCCGGACCCCGCGCCTCAAACGCCGGCGAGGCTGGATTGGGCCGGCGCCTCAAACGCCGGCGAGGCCGGATTGGGCCGGCGCCTCAAACGCCGGCGGGGCTGGATTGGGCCCGCGCCCCGGACCCCGCGCCTCAAAGCCGGTGGGGCCGGATTGGGCCCGCGCCTCAAACGCCGGCGAGGCTGGATTGGTGGGGCCGCGTTGTTACGCCACGCGGGGGCGGGAGGGGCCGGGGTGGTGGTGGGGGGCGGTGAGGGCGCCGCGGAAGGCGAGGGCGGTGCCCGAGGCGACTATGGCCGCCGCCACCGCCATGCCGAGGACGCCGTTCAGCGGGAGCACGATCCCGATGCCGCCGCCCAGGACCCACGCCATCTGGAGCAGGGTCTCCGAGCGGGCGAAGGCCGACGTACGGACCGCCTCCGGCACGTCCCGCTGGATCATCGCGTCCAGGGAGAGCTTCGCCAGGGCCTGGCAGAAGCCCGCCGTGGCGCCCAGGATCGCCACGAACAGCCCGCTGAAGAACACCGCCGCCAGCACCGCGACCCCGAGGGTCACCGCCAGCACCGCCGCGATGATGGTCTCCGGCGCCCGCGCCCGCAGCCACGCGCCCACCGCCGTGCCGCCCGCGTTGCCGACGCCCGCCGCCACGCCGACGATGCCCAACGACACCGCCGCGCTCTGCCCGGCCAAGGGCTGCTCGCGCAGCAGGAACGCCAGGAAGAAGATCAGGAACCCGGACAGCGCGCGCATCGCGGCGTTCGCCAGCAGCCCGCACAGCACCGGCCGGCTGATCGTCCGCAGCCCCGGCTTGCGCGAGTGCGGCTCGTGGGTGGACAGCCGCGCCCGCCGTTCGCCCTTCGCCTCGTCCACCTTGTGCGGCAGCGTGAACGCGGCGAAGGTCCCCCAGATGAAGATGGCGCACGCCCCGTACAGCGGCCAGGGCGGCCCGATCGCCTGGAGCCCGGCCCCGACCGGCGCCGCCGCGCCCGTGGCCAGCAGACCGGCCAGCGTGACCCGGGAGTTCGCCTTGACGAGCGAGAACTTCGGCGGGAGCAGTCTCGGCACCACCGCGCTGCGCACGACCCCGTACGCCTTCGACGCGACGAGGACACCGAGCGCCGCCGGGTACAACTCCAGACCGCCCGTGGCCACCGCGCCCGACATCATCACCGCCAGCAGGGCGCGGGCCAGCATCGCGCCCGCCATCGCGGCCCGCCGCCCGTGCGGCAGCCGGTCCAGCAGCGGCCCGATCACCGGGGCGAGCAGGGTGAAGGGAGCCATGGTGATGGCGAGGTACAGGGCCACCCGACCGCGTGCCTCGTCCGTGGGGACCGAGAAGAACACCGTGGACGCGAGCGCGACGGTGATCATCACATCGCCGGCGCCGTTGATGGCGTGCAGCTCGATCAGCTTGCCGAGCCCCGATTCGCCGGCTCCGTGCGCGTGCGTGACCCGCCGGATTCCGCGGACCGTACCGGTGATGGGGACGTGCAGGGCACGACCGACGGCCCGGCCGGCCCGCCTGGCCGGTCCCGGGCCGTCTGCGGACGACCGTACGGGTGCCACCTGGTCATAGTGCCCCACTCGGCCCTCGTGGACCCGCCCCGGCGCGTTTCGGGCGCCCGGCCGGTCGGGTTGTCCGCGAATCGGACCTTGCATGTGGGCCGGAGGCGTCGGAGGAGGTAGCGTGCGTAGCGCGCCACCGGCGGTTGCTCTTGGCCGCGCGCCTCTTCGCGATCCCGCAGAATGGATTGCAGGTAGGTGCGCCCGAGGCCGATCGGGTGCGGACGTCGACGCGGCCCTCTGGTCCGCTCCGCCCGCGCTACGTACGGACAAGACCGACGGGTCGTTGTGGACGACAGTACGGACGGCGCACTCGTGAGACGGCGTAGGAGAGAACGAGACCTGTGAGTGCTGCGACGACGCGAAGCCGTACCCCCGACCGCCTGTGTGCCGAGGCGGTAGACCTCGCCCGTGCGGCGGCCGAGGAGGCCGCCGCCCCCGGAGTGGTGGGCGAGCATGTCTCCGTCGTCTCCGAGGGCGACCGGGTCGTCACCCACTTCTTCGAGTGCAAGGACCCCGGCTACCGGGGTTGGCGGTGGGCCGTCACCGTGACGCGCGCCTCCCGCGCCAAGCTCGTCACCCTCGACGAAACGGTGCTGCTCCCGGGCGACGACGCGCTGCTCGCCCCCGAATGGGTGCCGTGGAGCGAGCGGCTGCGGCCGGGCGACCTGGGGCCGGGCGACCTGCTGCCCACCGAGGCCGACGACCTGCGGCTGGAGCCGGGCTGGTCGGGCGAGGACGCGCCGCCGCCGAACTCGGTGGTCTCCGAGGAGATGGCCGAGCTGGTCGAGGCGGAGGACGCGGACGTCACCGACCGGACGGTGGTCCCGGTACGGGGCTCCATCACCTCGGTGGCCGAGGAGCTCGGCATGCGCCGGGCGCGGGTCCTGTCGCGGTACGGGCTGCACAGTGCGGCGGACCGCTGGGACGAGGCGTTCGGGGCGAAGACGCCGATGGCCCAGGCGGCGCCGGCGTCGTGCGTGTCGTGCGGGTTCCTCGTGGCGATCGGCGGCTCTCTGGGCCAGGCGTTCGGCGTCTGCGCGAACGAGTTCGGTCCGGCGGACGGGCGGCTGGTGTCGCTGTCCTACGGGTGCGGGGGCCACTCGGAGGCCGCGGTCATGCCGAAGCCGCTGCGGCCGGCGCCGCCGGTGCTGGACTCCATGGCCTCGGACGAGTTCCTGCTGCGGCCGGCGCCGGACACCGGCTCGGTGCCGGTGTCCGACCTCCCGCCGGCCGACCTGGGCCACTCCTAGCCCGCGGCGCCGCGGCGCAGGTGCCCCCGGCCCCGCCGGGCTTCCGGGGCTCCGCCCCGGACCCGCGCCCGGAATCTTCCCCGGGTACCCCGGACTCCGTCCGGGAGAACCCCCTGAGCTGCCCCCACGAGGCCGCCTTCGCCGCGGCCGGCCCCGCTGACGTACGGGCGGGCGGTGGCCGCGGCGGCGGCTGCCTCGGCCTTCTCCACCGCCTTGCGGCGGCGGCAACGGCGCCACGCCGTGGGACTCACCCCGGCCCGCCGCGTCACGCGCGCACGGCCTCGCCCGAGATCGGGACGGCCCCGGGAGGGCTTGGCCGCACGTCAGCGGGACGCGGCCGGTGCCGTTCCGCGTCGACCGGCCCCCGGGTGCGGCTTTCCGGGGGCCGCGCCGGCGGGTACGGCCCCCGGTTGCGCCGTCAGGCCCCGGTGGCCTGGTCCGAGATCGGGATGACCTCGCCGGAGGGGGGCGTGGCGGTCGGGACGGCCGTGGCCGGCTGGTTCGGGGACTGCGCCATCGAGGACAGCAGCTGTCGGGCCAGGCCCAGGCCGGTGCCGCCCATCGTCAGGGCCTTGGCGAACATCTCCGACATGCCCTCCGCCCCGTTCAGCAGCACCATGTGCTCCACGTTGCCGAACGCACCCGCCCCGGCCTCCACGATCTTCGGCCAGTTCTCGGCGAGCTGCTGGGCCACCACCGCCTCCTGGTTCTCCGCCAGCGCCGCCGCCCGCGCCTTGATGGCCTCCGCCTCCGCGAGGCCCTTCGCCTTCGCCGACGCCGCGTCCGCCAGGCCACGGGCCTTCGCCGCCTCGGCCTCCGCGAGGCCCCTGGCCTGCGTCGCCGCCGCCTCGGCCTCGCCCGTCGCCCGGGTGGCCTTCGCGTTGGCCAGGCCGCGCGCCTCCGCCGCTTCGGCCTCGGCCGCCGCGGCCGCCTTGACCCGGGTGGCCTCGGCCGCCGCCGCGAGTTCCGTCTCCTTCGCCTTCGCCTGCGCGGCCGAGATCCGCGAGTCCCGGTCCGCCTCGGCGAGCGTGCGCTGCTCGTACGCCTTCGCGTCCGCCGGCTTGCGCACGTCCGCCTGGAGCTGCTGCTCGCGCCGGTTGGCCTCCAGCTCCGCGACCCTGGTCTCCTGGACGACGACCTCCTGGCGGGCGGCCGCCTCGGCGAGCGGGCCCGCCTGCTTGGCCGCGGCCGCGGCCTTGTCCCGCTCGGCCTGGTAGCCGGCCTGGAGGATCTCGCTGTCCCGGGTGGCCTCCGACATCCGGGCGAAGGCGGCCTGCTCGGCCTCCGTCGCCAGCAGGTTCGCGTCGGCCTGCGCGATCCGCGCGTCCCGCTGCACGGCCGCCGCGTGCGGCATCGCGAGGTTCTTGATGTAGCCGGTCGGGTCCTCGATCTCGTGGATCTGGAGCGAGTCGACGATCAGGCCGAGCTTCTCCATCTCGCTCCCGCAGGCCGCCCTGGTCTGACCCGTCAGCTTCTCGCGGTCACGGATCATGTCCTCGACGGTCAGCCCGCCCACGATCGAGCGCAGATGACCCGCGAAGACGATGTGCACGCGCTCGGGGATCATCTTCTGCTGGTCCAGGAACCGGCGTGCGGCGTTGGCGATCGAGACGGTGTCGTCCCCCACCTTGAAGATGACCACTCCGCGCACCTTCAGCGGGATGCCCTGGTGGGTCACGCAGTCCACCACGAGCTGGGTCTCGTTCAGGTCCAGTGACAGTTTCCGCACGGCCTGGACCCCCGGCAGTACGAGGGTTCCGCGCCCGGTGACGATCCGGAACCCCATGCCGTCGCCCAGGCCCTCGGTCCGGTGCGCGGAACCGGAGATGACGAGTGCTTCGTTCGGTTCGGCGACCCGCCACATGAGTTTGAACAGCCCGACCAGAACAAGTACGGCGGCGAGAACGACTCCCGCCACGACGCCGATGTCCATCGGCAAACGCCCCCTTAGAGCGGTGCCGTTGCGGCACCGGAGAAGGCGAGTGTGCGCCTGCCGGGACCGGGCGTGAAGGCGTCGGCGGAGACTTGTCGCAATCTTGATACGCGCAGGTGGAGTCGCAGGTGGAGCCGGGGGTCAGTTGACGTACGCGGCACTCACGTACACCGTGCGCGGCGGCAGGTGTTCCACCACGGTGACCACCGTCCCCACGGGCAGCGGCGTTTGTTCGCCCAGTGCCGGATACGCCAGGAAGTGCTCGGCTCCGCCCCGGATGCGGACGATGACCTCGCCCACCAGGCCGGGCCCCACCGTCCCGGTGACCCGCCCGCTCAGCCCCACCATGTCATCGGCCATACCGGCAGGTTACGCGGCCGGGCCGCCCGGGCCGTCAGCGTTTGCGCCGCACCAGCCGACGGCCGCCGAGCACCAGGGCCGCGGCCAGGACGAGGACCAGCGCGCCCTTGGTGAAGCTGCCGGACCCCGGCTTCGCGGGAGCGGCCGGGGAGCCCGGCGCGGGGCTCCCGGAGGGGCCCGGGGGGGTCGTCTTCGGGTCGGGTGTCGTCGGGCGGACCGGGACCGCGACGACCCGGCTGTTCGTGCCCTCGGAGCCGAACAGCAGCGTCGAGCCGTCCGCCGAGTACGTCACCGACTCCGCCTGCCCCTGCCAGGGCGCGGCCACCGCCTCGCCGGGGCCCTGCGGGCGCCCGTCCCGCCACGGGTACGTCTTCGCGAAGAAGTAGCCGCGCAGCGTCAGCCGGCTGCCGTCGGGTGAGAACGCCCCGTCCGTCACCCAGGGCACGTCCGCGATCCGCCGGAACACGTTGGTGCCGTCGGCCGACAGCCGGTCGGGCCCTTCGTAGAGTCCGCCCGTCCGCTCGTTCTTGCTCGCGATGTAGACGCGTCCCGTCACCGGATGCACCATCAGGGCCTCGGCGTTGCGCGGGCCGTCCGCGTACCGCACCGTGAACTGTTCGGCCTTGACCGTCACGTCCGCCAACTCCCGCGGCTCCGGGAAGCGGTAGATCCAGACGTGGTCCCAGGTGCCGTCCCGGTTGTCCCCGATGTCGGCGACGTACAACTGCCCGTCCGGGCCCAGCGAGATGGCCTCGACGTCGCGCGGCCGTCCGACCCCGGTCATCGTCACCCGCGCCACCGTCTTGCCGGTCGCGGAGTCCACCGCGTACACGTACGGGCCGTCGTCGCTGTCGTTGTGCGTCCAGTAGACGCCCGGGTGGGCGCGGCTCGCCGCGAGTCCGCTGGACTCGGTGATGCGCGGGTCCTGGATGGTGAAGTCCGAGACACCGGTCGCGGCGGTGGCCGTCGGGGACGCGGTGAGGACGGCGGCGGCGGTGAACGCGGTCACGATCGGCAGCAGGCGCATTCCCCCAGCCTGCCAGGCCGGCCGGCGTGGCGGGCATCACAGCGGACCCGGTCCGGTGATCCGCGATGATGACCGGATGCGTTTCATGTTCGTCGGCGACTCCATGACCATCGGACGCGCCGGCGACTACACCTGGCGCTACCGGATGTGGCAGCACCTGCGCGCCACCCTGGGCGACTCCTTCCGCATCGTCGGCCCGCGCGTCGCGCTGTACGACACCGCCGCCGACGCGCCCGTCAGCCACGCGTACGCGGCCCCGGACTTCCCCGAGGACGCCCGCCGCCACCTGGCCGGCTGGGGCGAGGGCTGGCAGCACATGGCACCGCTGATCGGCCCGGCGGTCGCCGCCGCCGAGCCGGACGTGCTGCTCGTCTCCCTCGGGCTGATAGACCTCGGCTTCTACACCGACGCGCCCCAGACCGCCGTGAACGTCCGCCGGTTCATCGCGGAGGCCCGGGCGGCGCGAGCCGACGTCCGGATGGTGCTGCTCCCCGTCATCCCGAACGTCCGGGCCGACTCCGACGCGCCCTTCGCCGCCCAGGTGACCGCCTTCAACGAGCTGCTCGCCAAGGCGGTGGCGGACCTCTCCACCCCCGCCTCGCCGATCCTGCTGGCCGCGCGCCCGCAGGGCTACGAGTTGGCGCGGGACACCTACGACGGCACCCACCCCAACGCCTCCGGCGAACACCGGCTGGCGGCCGAGTTCGCGTCGGCCCTCCACCAGGCGTGGTCCGTCGGCGGCCCCTACCGCGCGGCCGGCGGCTGACCGGCCCCGACGCGCGCCGGCCGCCGCCCGTGACGAACGGGACGACGGCCGGCGCGGGCGGGGCCGTTGGCTCCCGCGCCGCGGCTACCAGGCGAAGGCCTCCGGCGCCGGGCCGGGACCGGGGAAGATTTCGTCCAGGGCCGTCAGCAGCTCCTCGTCCAGCTCCAGTTCCAGTGCGCGCAGGGCGCTGTCGAGCTGCTCGGACGTGCGGGGGCCGACGATCGGGCCGGTGACCCCGGGCCGGGTCAGCAGCCAGGCCAGGGCCGTCTCGCCGGGCTCCAGGCCGTGCTTGTCGAGGAGGTCCTCGTACGCCTGCACCTGGCCCCGTACCGCGCTGTTGGCCAGCGCGTCAGCGGAGCGACCCGAGGCGCGGCGGCCGCCCTGCGTCTCCTTCTTGATGACGCCGCCGAGCAGGCCGCCGTGCAACGGGGACCACGGGATGACGCCGAGGCCGTACTCCCGGGCGGCCGGGATGACCTCCATCTCGGCCCGCCGTTCGGCGAGGTTGTAGAGGCACTGCTCGCTGACCAGTCCGAGCGTGCCGCGCCGGGCGGCGGTCTCGTTGGCCTGGGCGATCTTGTAGCCGGGGAAGTTGGACGAGCCCGCGTAGAGGATCTTGCCCTGCTGGATCAGGACCTCGACGGCCTGCCAGATCTCCTCGAACGGCGTCCGGCGGTCGACGTGGTGGAACTGGTAGACGTCGATGTAGTCGGTCTGGAGCCGCTTGAGGCTCGCGTCGACGGCCCGGCGGATGTTGAGGGCCGACAGCTTGTCGTGGTTGGGCCACGGGTCGCCCTCGGCGGCCATGTTCCCGTACACCTTGGTGGCCAGGACCGTCTTGTCCCGGCGGCCGCCCCCTTGGGCGAACCAGGTGCCGATGATCTCCTCGGTGCGGCCCTTGTTCTCGCCCCAGCCGTAGACGTTGGCGGTGTCCACGAAATTCAGGCCCGCGTCGATCGCGGCGTCCAGGATGCCGTGGCTGGTCGGTTCGTCTGTCTGCGGACCGAAGTTCATCGTGCCGAGGACGAGTCGGCTGACTTTGAGTCCGGTGCGTCCGAGCTGCGTGTACTTCATGGGACCCAAGCCAACTGCTTGGAGTCGACTCCAGGCAAGAGCGCGTGGGCGCCGAGCGCGGACGCCGAGCGCGGGCGCGGGGCTACTGGCCGACGGCGGCCGCCACGGCGACGACGACGAACATCAGGACGAGCACACCGGCCATGACACGGTTTCTGGTCTTCGGATCCACCCGTCGAGCCTAACGCGGCAGCCGCCGGTCCCCGGTCGTGGGGCTGCGACACTGCTCACATGGTGACCGTGGAGGACGTACGTCGACTGGCGCTCGCACTGCCCCGCACGGAGGAGCACCTGATCCGGGACCGGGTGAAGTTCCGGGTCGGCCGCATCGTGTACCTCGCGCTGTCCCGGGACGAGGAGGAGCTGGGCTTCGCCTTCCCGAAGGAGGAGCGGGCGGATCTGGTGGCGGCCGAGCCGGGGAAGTTCTCCCTGCCGGGCGCCGGGGACCTGCGCTACAACTGGGCGCACGCCCGGATGGCCGCCCTGGAAGCGGGCGAGCTCGCGGAGCTGGTCACCGACGCGTGGCGTCTGTGCGTACCGGCGCGGGTGGCCCGGGAACATCTGGCGCACCGGGAGCGCCCGGTGACGGGGGTGTCGCCGCGCGGCGCTCAGGCGGGCGCGGGGGCGACGGCCAGGGGCCAGGCGCCGACGACCTCGTAGCGGGGCCGCTCGCCGGGGATGCCGCCGGTGGGCAGGTTGCTGCGGACGAGGCTCAGGGTGTCGACCCGCCAGGGCCCGCCCTCGAAGGCGGCGAGGGCGTCGAGGTGGGGGCGGAGGGTGGCGCCGCGGGCGCCCCGCGCGAGCGTGAGGTGCGGGGTGTAGCGGCGGTGCTGCTCCATCGGGATGCCGGCGCGGCGGGCGGCGGCGTCGGCGCGTTCGGCGAGGAGCCGCATCCGGTCGAGGTCCCCGGCGGCGCCGGCCCACAGTGCGGTGTCGCCGAAGTGGCCGCAGCCGTGGATGCGGAGGGGGAACGCCTCGGTGCGGGCCGCCGCGCGGGCGAGGCGGGCGTGGAGGTCGGGGAGGAGCTCCTCGCGGACCTCGCCCATGAAGGCGAGGGTGAAGTGCCAGGACTCTTCCGTGGTCCAGCGGAGATGGGGGGCGGCGGGTGACGCGGCCCGCGCCGCCCGGACGGCCTCGTGGAGTTCCGCGACGGCGGGGGCGGGGGGCAGCACGGCGGCGAACAGCCTCATGGGGTGACCCTAGTGGTGGGCGGGGCCGTGGCCGCGTCGCGGGTGCGGCGCCGTTGCGCGGGGCGGCCCCGGCTGCGCCGGGCTTTCGGGACTCCGCCCCGGACCCCGCGCCTCAAACGCCGGCGGGGCTGGAACGACCGCCTCAAACGCCGGCGGGGCGGAGTCGCCCCGCCGGGGAGGGGGTCAGGCCGCCTTGACCAGGCTGCGGGCCTCGACGAACGTGAGGCCGCGGCGGGAGAGGCGGACGCTGAGGTTGCCGACGCGGGAGAGGACCACCGCGATGGCCAACGCCGAGACCAGGGAGACCGCGCCGCCCGCGGCCATGCCGATCCGGGCGCCGTACGTGTCCGTGATCCAGCCCACCAGCGGGGCCCCGAGCGGGGTGCCGCCCGTGAAGACCATCATGAACAGCGCCATCACCCGGCCCCGCATCTCGGGGTCGGTCGCCATCTGCACGCTCGAATTCGCCGTGACGTTGACCGTCAGGCCGAACATCCCGATCGGCACCAGGAGCGCCGCGAACAGCCACAGCCCCGGCGCGAACGCCGTCACGATCAGCAGGACCGAGAAGAGCGCCGCCGCAGCGACCAGTACCCGCAGCCGGGAGTGGCCGCGCCGGGCCGCCAGCAGGGCGCCCGCCAGGGAACCCGCCGCTATCAGGGTGTTGAACAGGCCGTACGTACCGGCGTCCCCGTGGAACACCGTGTTCACGAACGCGGACAGCCAGATCGGGAAGTTGAACCCGAAGGTCCCGATGAAGCCGACCAGCACGATCGGCCAGATCAGCTCGGGGCGCCCGGCGACGTACCGCAGGCCCTCCCGCAGCTGGCCCTTGCCGCGCGGCTGCCGCTCCACCGGGTGGAGTTCCCGCGTCCGCATCATCAGCAGCGCGGCGATCGGCGCGGCGAAGGACAGTCCGTTCAGCAGGAAGGCCCAGCCGGAGCCGACGGCGGTGATCAGCACACCGGCGATCGCCGGGCCGACCAGCCGCGCGGACTGGAAGTTGGCGGAGTTCAGGCTGACCGCGTTCGCGAGCTGGTCCTTGCCGACCATCTCCGGGACGAACGTCTGGCGTGCCGGGTTGTCCAGGACCGTGACCAGGCCGAGCAGGAACGCGGCGAGGTAGACGTGCCAGACCTGGACGTGACCGGCCAGGGTGAGCGCGGCGAGGGCGATGCCGGTCAGGCCCATGGCGCCCTGGGTGGCCAGCAGCAGCGGCCGCTTGGGCAGCCGGTCGGCGAGTACGCCTCCGTAGAGGCCGAACATCAGCATCGGCAGGAACTGCAGCGCGATGGTGATGCCCACCGCGGAGGCCGAGCCGGTGAGGGACAGGACCAGCCAGTCCTGGGCGATGCGCTGCATCCAGGTGCCGGTGTTCGAGACGACCTGTCCGGTGGCGAAGAGCCGGTAGTTCCGGATCCTCAGCGAGCTGAACATGGAGTTCCGGCCCGCGGGTCGAGTAGTGGTGGATGTGTGGCCGGGTGCGGAGTCTGCTCCGGTTCCCGTACTCAAAAGCGTTCGCCTCCTGGCGTCGGACGATTAGAAGTGCGCGAGCTTGTCCAGGACGGGCGCCGCGGCGCGCAGCTTGGCCCATTCGTCCTCGGTGAGCTCCGCCGCGAGCCCGGCCAGGAAGGCGTTGCGCTTGCGACGGCTCTGTTCGAGCATCGCCTCGGCTTCCTCCGTCTGGCTGACCACCTTCTGGCGGCGGTCGTCCGGGTGCGGCTCCAGCCGTACCAGTCCCTTGGCCTCCAGCAGCGCGACGATGCGGGTCATCGACGGCGGCTGGACGTGCTCGCGCCGCGCCAGCTCGCCGGGAGTGGCCTGGCCGCAGCGGGCGAGGGTGCCGAGCACCGACATCTCGGTCGGGCTCAGTGACTCGTCGACGCGCTGGTGCTTGAGCCGGCGGCCCAGGCGCATGACGGCGGAGCGGAGATCGTTCACGGCGGCAGCGTCGTCGCCATGGGAAAGGTCGTGCATGTTCCTTAGAATAACTCATTACTCTCTCTAAGGAACACTGGTTTCCGGGCGTCACACGTCACACCATGGGACACGGCGCCGGGTTCGTCCACCGCACCGGTTTCGTCACTCGTCCGGGTGAGTCGCTTCCCGAAAATGACCCGCGTCCCGGGCCGGTGCCCCGACTCTGTGCGGCATGGGGACTCATGTGCTGAGCATGCGCATAGACGGGGAGCTGCTCGAACGCCTCCGGACTCATGCCGCCAAACGGGGAATGAGCGTCCAGGACTATGTCGTCCGGACGCTCATTCGCGATGACTTCGACGAGCGCTTCAAGGCGGCCGTCGACGAGACGGAGAAGTTCTACGGGCTCACCTGACCCCCGGCGCCTACGTCAGGCCGAGGGCCGGCATCGCGTAGTAGAAGACGAACACCGCCGCGACCACCCACATGGCCACCGGGACGCCGCGGGCCCGGCCGGTCGTCAGGCGCAGGGTGCAGAAGCTGATGAAGCCGATGCCGATGCCGTTGGTGATCGAGTAGGTGAAGGGCATCATCACCATCGCCAGGAAGGCGGGGACGGCGATGGTGAAGTCGCTCCAGTCGATGTCCCGGACCGAGCCGGCCAGGATCAGGAAGCCCACCGCCACCAGGGCGGGCGTCGCCGCCTGGGAGGGGACCATCGTCGCCAGCGGCGTGAGGAAGAGCGAGACGGTGAACAGGGCGCCGGTCACCACGTTGGCCAGGCCCGTGCGGGCTCCCTCGCCGACGCCGGCGGTGGACTCCACGAAGCAGGTGGTGGCCGAGGAGGACGTGGCGCCGCCCGAGGCGACGGCCAGGCCGTCGACGAGCAGGACCCGGTTGATCCCGGGGAAGGTGCCGTCCGGCTTCGTCAGCTTGGCCTCGTCGCCGACGCCGAGGATGGTGCCCATCGCGTCGAAGAAGCAGGACAGCAGCACGGTGAAGACGAACAGGACGCCGGTGAGCAGGCCGACCTTGGCGAAGCCGCCGAACGGGCTGACCTGGCCGACGAGCCCGAAGTCGGGTGCGGACACCGGGTTGCCCGGCCACTGCGGCACGGTCAGGCCCCAGGCGGCGGCCGGAAAGTCGGTGATCAGCTGGACGACGACCGCCAGCACGGTCATGGCCACGATGGAGATCAGGATCGCGCCGGGCGTCTTGCGGATCAGCAGGGTCAGGGTGAGCAGCACGCCGAGCGCGAAGATCAGCACGGGCCAGCCGTGCAGGTGGCCGCCGGCGCCGAGCGTGAGGGGCACCGTGGTGTGGGCGACGTCGGGGATGCGGGAGACGAAGCCCGAGTCGACCAGGCCGATCAGCATGATGAACAGGCCGATGCCGATCGAGATGCCCTTGCGCAGGCCGAGCGGGACGGCGTTCATGACTCGCTCGCGCAGGCCCGTGGCGACCAGCAGCATCACCACGAAGCCGGCGAGGACGACCATGCCCATGGCGTCGGGCCAGCTCATCCGGGGTGCGAGCTGGAGGGCGACGACGGTGTTGACGCCGAGCCCGGCCGCGAGCGCGATCGGGACGTTGCCGATGACGCCCATGAGGAGGGTGGAGAACGCGGCCGTCAGGACGGTGGCGGTGACGAGCTGGCCGCCGTTGAGCTGGTGGCCGTACATGTCCTTCGCGCTGCCGAGGATGATCGGGTTCAGCACGATGATGTAGGCCATCGCGAAGAACGTCGCGAAGCCGCCGCGGACCTCGCGGGCGACGGTCGAACCGCGCTCGGAGATCTTGAAGAAGCGGTCCGTGGCGTTGGTGGGGGCCGCGGCGGGTGCCGAGGTGCTCATGCGGTCCTCAAAGGGTCATTTGGTTATTCATACGAATAAAACCGGTCGCAGGCAAACCGTTTCAGTATGAACACATGAGGGAACAGCCGTCCATCTCCGCGCGTAGACAGGGCTGAGTCGCCCCGGAAGTCGACCGGTACGGCCTCTCTTCGGCCCCTGCGACCTCCCCGCCTAGACTGGCCGCATGGCGAAATGGACCGCACAGCACGAGGCCCCCGAGCCCTTGGAGGGCCCCGTCGTCGCGACCGTCGTCGGCGGCACGATCATCTGGTTCGTCCTCTTCCTCGTCCAGCTCCCCTTCTACGGGTGGTTCGCGGACCGGGGCCTGCTGTGGTGGGTGTGGACCCCGGCGGCCGGCGCCGCCCTCGGCCTGTTCGGCATCTGGTACGCCCGCGGTCGCGAGGCCGCCATCAAGCGGCACAAGGAGCAGCAGGCCGCGGCGGCCGCGGAGTCCGGGCCCAAGGTCTGACGGTGTCCCACGTCTGGCGGCGCCCCACGTCTGGCGGGGCGGGCTACCAGGGGACGATTCGGGTCATCCCGGAGTCGGATCTTCCGGCCGCTCAAGGGGTGAAGCGGGTGAACGCCCTTTACCGTCGAAAGCATGACGCAGCGGGCGAAAACCGGAACCGACGGACCGGAGCCGGGCGGTAACGGCGCCGCCGCCTCCGGGACGGCCATCGACGCGGGGGCCGAACTGGACCCGGTCCACCCGATGCGCCCGCCGGCGCCCCGGTTCAGGCCGGGCGGCCTGAGCACGGCGGAGGTCGCCGAACGCGTCGCGCGCGGCGACGTCAACGACGTGCCCGTGCGCTCCTCGCGCTCCACCTCCGAGATCGTGCGGGCGAACGTCTTCACCCGCTTCAACGCCATCATCGGCGTCCTGTGGCTGATCATGCTGTTCGTCGCGCCGATCCAGGACAGCCTCTTCGGCTTCGTGATCATCGCGAACACCGGCATCGGCATCATCCAGGAGCTGCGCGCCAAGAAGACCCTCGACGGGCTCGCCGTCATCGGCGAGGCCAAGCCCAGCGTCCGCCGCGACGGCAGGACCGGCGAGATCTCCACCTCCGAGATCGTCCTCGGCGACGTCATCGAACTAGGGCCGGGCGACAAGGTCGTCGTCGACGGGGTGCTCGGCGAAGCCGACGGCCTGGAGATCGACGAGTCCCTGCTCACCGGCGAGGCCGACCCGGTGCTCAAGAAGCCCACCGACCAGGTCATGTCCGGCTCCTTCGTCGTCGCCGGCGGCGGCGCGTTCACCGCCACCAAGGTCGGCCGGGCGGCCTATGCCGCACAGCTCGCCGAGGAAGCCTCCCGCTTCACGCTCGTCCACTCCGAGCTGCGCACCGGCATCTCCACCATCCTCAAGTACGTCACCTGGATGATGGTCCCGACCTCGATCGGCCTCGTCGTCAGCCAGCTCGTCGTCAAGCAATCCGACGTCAAGGACTCCATCGCCCGGACCGTCGGGGGCATCGTGCCGATGATCCCCGAGGGGCTCGTGCTGCTGACGTCCGTCGCCTTCGCCGTCGGAGTCGTCCGGCTCGGCCGCAAGCAGTGCCTGGTCCAGGAACTGCCCGCCATCGAAGGGCTCGCGCGCGTCGACGTCGTCTGCCTCGACAAGACCGGCACCCTCACCGAAGGGGGCATGGACGTCACCGAGCTGCGCCCGCTCGACGGCGAGGACGGCGCGTACGTGGAGAAGGTGCTCGGCGCGCTCGGGGAGTCCGACCCGCGCCCCAACGCAAGCCTCCAGGCCATCATCGACGCCTACCCCGACAACGCGGAGTGGCGCTGCACCGAATCGCTGCCGTTCTCCTCCGCCCGCAAGTACAGCGGCGCCAGCCTCAGCGAGGGCGACGGCGAGAACAACACCTGGCTGCTGGGCGCCCCCGACGTGCTGCTGCCGGCCGGCGCCCCGGTCTTGGAGGAGATCGACGCCCTCAACGAACAGGGCCTACGGGTTCTCCTCCTGGCCCGGTCCGCCCGCGAACTGGACGACCCGGCCGTGGCCGACGGAGTCCGGCCCACCGCCCTCGTCGTCCTGGAGCAGCGGTTGCGTCCCGACGCCGCCGACACGCTGCGCTACTTCGCGGAGCAGGACGTCAAGGCCAAGGTCATCTCCGGCGACAACGCCGTCTCCGTCGGCGCGGTCGCCGGGAAGCTCGGTCTGCCGGGCGCGCAGAACACCGTCGACGCGCGCGAACTGCCCGACGCGAAGGACGACATGGCCGAGGTGCTGGCCGGCAACGCCGTCTTCGGCCGGGTCACCCCGCAGCAGAAGCGGGACATGGTCGCGGCCCTCCAGTCCAAGGGGCACACGGTCGCCATGACCGGCGACGGCGTCAACGACGTCCTCGCCCTCAAGGACGCCGACATCGGGGTGAGCATGGGCTCCGGCTCGGAGGCCACCCGCGCGGTCGCGCAGATCGTGCTGCTGAACAACAGCTTCGCCACGCTGCCCTCGGTGGTGGCGGAAGGACGCCGGGTCATCGGCAACATCACCCGGGTGGCCACGCTCTTCCTCGTGAAGACCGTCTACTCGGTGCTGCTGGCCGTCCTGGTGGTCTGCGCCCAGGTGGAGTACCCGTTCCTGCCGCGCCACCTGACGCTGCTGTCGACGCTGACGATCGGCGTCCCCGCGTTCTTCCTCGCGCTCGCGCCCAACAACGAGCGGGCGAAACCGCACTTCGTGAGACGGGTGATGCGGTACGCGATCCCGGGCGGGGTGATCGCGGCGGTCGCCACCTTCGTGACGTACCTGCTCGCCCGCCACCACTACACCGGCGCGGACAGCCTGCGTGCCGAGACCAGCGCCGCGACGCTGACCCTGTTCCTGACCTCGATGTGGGTGCTGGCGATCATCGCCCGCCCGTACACGTGGTGGCGGATCGCCCTGGTCGGGGCGATGGGCGGGGCGTTCCTCCTGGTCCTGGTCGTGCCGTCGTTGCAGGAGTTCTTCCAGCTCCGGCTGGAGGGCGACGTACTGCCGTGGACCGCCGTCGGCATCGCCGCCGCCGCCTCCGCGTCGATCGAGTTCACCTTCCGCTGGGTCGACCGGAAGTTCCCGGCCTAGACCGGGAACCAGCGTGCGGGAGCCGGTTCAGCCGAAGTTGCACTCGGCGAGGCCGGTGCGCCATGCGTTGGAGTCGTCCGTGTAGGGCGCGTACACCCAGCCGGCGCTGTTGCCGTACCAGCCGCTCGAGTGCCACTCGTTGTCGACGTAGTACCAGACGTTGCCCTGGTTGGCGATGTTCTCGCCGCGCTTCCAGCACAGGACGTCGACGTAGTCCCCGTTGAAGACGTCCGAGGTGACCTTGCCCGACGTCGAGGTGTGGTTGCCGTAGACGCCCACCCCGTGCGAGGTGGACAGGCGGGTCCACCCGCTGGTGGCGGAGGCGGTGGTGATCCCCGTGGCCAGCGCGCCTACGGTCAGGGCCGCGACCGTCGCGGCCATGGCGCCGCGGCGCCCGAGCGTGAACTTCATGGGTGTCTCCTGTCGGAAGTCGGCTGCCGGGCCCGTCCACCGGGTCCGGCGATGGGGCCAACCATCGGCAGCGGTGCCGGTGTCCGACAAGGCCGTTCGACGTGCTGGGACAAGCCCGGACGGCCCCGGACGCGACGGCCTCCCGGACCCGGCGGAGTTGGCCGGTCGAACGGTTACGGGGCCGGGCTCGCCGCTCGTAGGATCCGGACGCCCGGCCGCCGTGGGACACCTTCGGACGGGCCGGTCCAGGGGGATGGAGCGGGGGGCATGGCGATGCCGGAACGGGAAGGGTTACGGCGGCCGGAGTCGGTCGCCGATTTCATCGGGGAGCTGCGGGGGCTCAAGGCGGTGGCGGGGCTGTCCCTGCGCGAGTTGCAGCGGCGTACGGGGCTGCCCCGGTCGACCATCGCGCACGCCCTGCGGACGGACCGGCCGACGCTGCCGCCGTGGGACCGGGTCCTGGCCCTGCTGCGGGCCCTGGGGGTGGCCGAGACCGCGCTGCCGGCGTGGAAGCAGGCGTGGACGGGGCTTCGGCTGGCAGCGGATGCCGGGGCGCGGGCGCGGGTCGAGGGCCGCTCGAAGGGGTCCGACGCGACACCCGTGGCGGCCGAGGGGACCCCGGCGGGTTGCGACGGAGCCGCGGTGCAGGCCGACCGGGCCGCGGCGGACGGGGACTTCGCGGGCGGCGGGTCCGGGGCCGTGGAAGGGGTCACGGCCCCCGTACGGGGATTTCGGCGCGGCCCCTCCCGACAGCGGGTGCTCACGCATGCCGCGAGCCTGCTCCTCGGCGTCTGCATCGGCGTCGGCGCGATGGAAGGTCTGGCCGGCGTGGACACCGCCGGGAGTCCGGCCGGTGTCAAGGTGGGGTACCCGGTGGAGGAGCAGCCCTGTCCGTCGCCCACCGCCGATCCGGCGCCCGACCCGGCGGGCGTCGCCGACGCGGGCCCGCGGACCGGGAACGAGTCGGCGGCCTGGGTGGCGCGGGCCGCCGCGGACCAGCAGGTCCTGGGCGGTACCGACGTGGTGCTGCCGGTCACCAACGCGGTGACCGCGGGGAACGCGCTCGTCGTCACGATGATGCTGACCGCCACCTGTCCCGGCCCGCTCACGGTGACCGACACCCAGGGGAACACCTTCCGGATCGTGGCCGAGGAGACCGATGGCCGCCTGCACCGGACGCTGGTCCTCGCCGCCTTCCACGTCCGTCCGCTCAGCACGGCGGACTCGATCCGGGTGACGTACCCGCACGCGAGCAAGTACCACGTCGCCGTGGACGAGTTCAGCGGGATCAGCCGGGCCGTCGGGTACGCGCGGGCGCACGGCGAATCCGGCCAGACCGCGTTCAGCACCTCGTCGACCCGGCTCGACTGCGCCGCCGGGGACCTCGTGGTGGGCACCGTCGGGTCCAACAGCGGCACCGCCCCGGCCTTCACCGGCGAGTGGACCGCGCTGCCGGTCCTCAGGCTGTCGTCCTACCGGCTGTCCACGGCGTACCGGATCGTCCCCGCGGCCCAGATGTGCGCCGTCACGGGGACCACCACGTCCCAGTGGGCAGCGGCCGCGGTGGTCTTCCGCTGAGGGGGCCGGGCGCGGGATCAGTCGAACCAGCGGTCGCGGGCCAGTTCCGCCGTGCGGGAGGGGTCCTCCAGCAGGGCAGCGACCTCGAAGCGGCGCGGCCACTGGCCCGCCGACCAGGCGAGACCGGCCGCGACGCCCTCCAGCGTGGCGGCGTGCAGGGTGCCGTCCGGGGTGCGGCGCCAGTCGAGTTCCGTGCCGCCCGCGACGAGTTCCTCGTGCTCGACGTACGTCCGCGGCGTCGCGGGGCCCAGCAGGACCCGTACCGCCTCCGGGACCTCGTGCTCCTCGCCCGGGGTCGTGACCTCCGCCGGGACGGTGTCCGACAGACGGCGCACCTGGAGCAGTTCCGCCAGGTCGGCGGCCCGGGCGGGGGCGACCGGCAGCAGGGGCAGGCCGGCCGTCAGGGGCAGCAGGTCGGGGGCGTCGGCGATCACCGCGTCGGCCGCGTCCACCACCCGGACCTCGCCGTCCACCACCGCCCGCAGGTCGTCGGGGAGGGTGACCTGTTCGGGGTCCAGTTCGGCCAGCGCCCCGTAGAGGGCGTGCAGCTGGCGGTCCGAGACCTCCCGGTCCGGGTCGGCGAGGCGGCCCAGGAGCTCGGCCGCGCCGCCGGGTTCGTCGAGCAGGGCGTCCACGGTGGTCCGTACGCCGAGGGCCCGCAGCACCTGCTCGTCCTCGAAGCCGGTGGCGTCGGCGGAGGTGTAGAGCCCGGCCAGCAGCGGGTCGCCGCCCGCCGCGCGCAGACCGGCCGGGCGGCGGCCGTCGAGCACCGGGTGGTCGCGCAGCCACCAGGCGGTGTACGGGCGCACGGAGCGGGTGGTGCCGTCGGGGAGCAGGACCCGCACGGGTTGGGTCAGCGCGTCGCGCAGCGGGGGTTGGGCGAGCATGGCCAGGGCCTGGGGCCAGCGGTCGTCGTCGACCAGGTCCAGGTCCCGTACGCCGATCAGTTCGGTGGCCACCGGCGGCAGGGGGGTGTCCGGGAGCTGGTCCAGCAGGTCCTCGCACCACACGTCGACGGCGTCCAGCAGGCCGGCGTCGTCCGGCTCGGCGAAGTCGCCGTCGCGGGGCTCCAGTTCGTCGGGGTCGAGGACGACGTCGGTGGCACGGACCAGCTGGAAGGTGCCCAGCACCCCGACGGCGGTGAGGGTTCGGGCGTCCCAGCGCTCGGCGAAGCCCGGGTCGAGGTACGGGATCTCGTCCTCGCGGATCACCGACGCGAGCGGCGAGCCGGGCAACAGCAGCTCGCCGGCCGGGGTCGGTTCGCCGTCCTCGTCGGGCAGGGCGAGGGCGCCCAGCCACGGCTCGTCGCCGGGCTCCAGGCCGGCGTCGCGGACCAGGGTCAGGACCACCTCGGCCAGCTCGTCGGCGTCCGGCGCGTCCTCGTCCCAGATCTCGCCCGCGTCCAGGGAGGCCGCCACCGCCGCCCGGACCTGCGGGGTGGTCAGGACCGCGCGCGGGGTCGCCGGGAGCGCGCCGAGCTTCTCCAGCAGCGGGTGCGCGGCCTCGGGGTGGGCCACCTTGAGTCCGAGCCGGGCCAGCCCCTCGGGGGTGTCGGTGCCGGGCAGCAGGATGTGGCGCGGCCCGATCGCCGTGCGTCCGTCGGCGAGCGGCACGGGCAGCCCGGACAGCCGGTCCGGGTCGACCCCGGCGAGGCTGTCGTAGAGCCGGTACCACCACTCGGGGGTGCGCTCGATGCCGGCGATCCGCTCGATCGCGTCGCCCAGCGGCAGCCGGCCGACGCCGAGGTGGCGCAGCTCGGGGCGGCGCTCCAGCCCGGCCGGGAGCAGGGTCGGCAGCACCTCCGCCAGGACCCGTACGGTGTCGGCGCCGGCGCCCTCGACCACCTCCGCCTCGAAGGGGCGCAGTGCCTTCAGCTCCTCGGAGGGCGCGGCGGGCGCGAGGAACGCCGTACGGGGCAGCCGCCGCAGGACGGCGCCGCGCAGGGCCCCGTCGAGCTCGCTCTTGCCGAGCGGGCCGGGCACGAGGTCGACCAGGTCGGTGCTCACCGGCTCCCAGTCGCGCAGGAGTTCGGCGTAGGCGTCGGCGGCGCGCTCCACGAGGAAGTCGGTCAGCGGGCCGGGCGCGGGGTGGCGCCGGCTGGTGTCGAGCGGCAGCGAGGCGATGAGGAGGGCGGGGATGCCCAGCGGCTCGTCGGTCGGGGTGGGCGCGTGGACGACGGGCGCGGTGCGCGGGTACTGGGGCGCGCCCTCGATGTCGGCGGGCACCGCCCAGGTGACCGTCCAGAAGGGCCGGAGCCGTTCCTCCACGGGCCGGTCGGCGAGCAGGGCGGGCTCGATGGGGCCGCTGTGGCGGACGGTGCGCCAGCGGTGCGTGCCCGAGGCGGAGTCCTCGATGACGGTGTACGGGCCTTCGGTGCGCCGGTACAGCACCCGGTGCCCGGCGGCGGGGGTCTCCACGACGACCTCGCGCAGCCCGGGCAGCGTCAGGAGCAGCGCGTCGTCGATCCCGGCCAGCAGCCGCTCCACGAGTTCCTCGGCGGCGGTGTCGCGCAGCGGGAGGACCACGACGGTGTCGTAGCCCTGCGGCGCCGTGCCCTCGGCGGGCAACGGCAGGCGCAGCAGCGGGACGTGGCCGTCGCGGCGGCGCAGCTCGTCACCGAGGCCGGGGCTGCCGCCCGATGCCTCCCGGGCCAGTTCGCGGGCCTCGGCGAGGGACCAGCGGACCCCGCCGTGCCGGCCGAGTACGGCGGGCTCGTCGGTGACGGCGAGGACGGCCGCGAAGCCGACGCCGAAGCGGCCCACGGTCTCGGCGGAACCGCCCGCGCCGGCCGGCTCCCGCTTCGCGGAGGCCCGTAGCGTCGACAGCGACTCCACGCCCGCCGCGTCCAGCGGGGCGCCGGTGTTGGCGACGGCGAGCACCGCGTGGCCGTGTTCCCCGTCGCCCGGGTGCAGGGTGAGCCGCAGCCGGCCCGGGACGCCCGCGCGGGCGGCGGCGTCGGCCGCGTTCTGGGCCAGTTCGACGACGAGGCGGTCGCGGTAGCCGCCCAGCGCCAGGTCCTCCTCGGCGTTGGCGTCCTCGCGGAACCGGGCCGGGCCCGCGCCCCACGCGTCGAGCACCCCGCGCCGCAACCGGGCCGTGCCGAAGGGGTCCACGCCGCCCTGGGCCGCCGTCACTCGCACGCTCACGCCGCTGCCTCCAAGTATCAGTGGACCCGCACCCGGGGCGCTCGGCCCCGGACCTCATGAAGGTATCGCGTACGGCCGGCCTCTCGGCCGGTGAGGTGCGCGAACGCCACCCGGACGACGTCCGGGACGGCCGGGCCAAGGGAACGACGGGGCCCCCGGCGCCGTGCGGCACCGGGGGCCCCGTCGTACGGGTTCGCGCGTTACAGCTTCTCGATCACGTAGTCGACGCAGGCGGTGAGCGCCTGCACGTCGGCCGGGTCGATCGCCGGGAACATCGCGACGCGCAGCTGGTTGCGGCCGAGCTTGCGGTAGGGCTCGGTGTCCACGATGCCGTTGGCGCGCAGCACCTTGGCGACGGCGGCCGCGTCGATGTCGTCCGAGAAGTCGATCGTGCCGATGACGGACGAGCGCTTGGCGGGGTCCGCGACGAACGGGGTCGCGTACTTCGACGCCTCCGCCCAGCCGTACAGGTTGCGGGCGCTGGCCGCGCTGCGACCGGTGGTGAACTCCAGGCCGCCCTGGCCGTTCATCCACTCCAGCTGCTGGTTCAGCAGGAAGAGCGTGGCGAGCGCCGGGGTGTTGTACGTCTGGTTCTTCAGCGAGTTGTCGATCGCGGTGGGCAGCGAGAAGAACTCGGGGATGTGCCGGCTGCCGGACGCGTGGACGCGGGCCGCGCGCTCCAGGGCCGCCGGGGAGAACGCCGCCAGCCACAGGCCGCCGTCGGAGGCGAACGACTTCTGCGGGGCGAAGTAGTAGACGTCGGTCTCGGTGATGTCCACCGGCAGACCACCGGCGCCCGAGGTCGCGTCCACCAGGACGAGGGACCCGGCGTCGGCGCCCGCGACGCGCTTGATCGGCGCCGCGACACCCGTCGAGGTCTCGTTGTGGGTGTACGCGTACACGTCCACGCCCGCCTCGGCGACCGGCTCGGGGTGGGTGCCCGGCTCGGAGGAGATCACGGAGGGCGCGTCCAGCCACGGCGCGAGCTTCGCGGCGGTGGCGAACTTGGAGGAGAACTCACCGAAGGTGAGGTGCTGCGACTTCTTCTCGATGAGACCGGCCGTCGCGATGTCCCAGAAGGCGGTGGAGCCGCCGTTGCCCAGGATCACCTCGTAGCCCTCGGGCAGGGAGAAGAGGTCCCGGAGTCCCTGGCGCACCGAGCCGACCAGGTTCTTGACCGGGGCCTGGCGGTGTGAGGTTCCGAGCAGGGAGGTACCGGTGGCGGCCAGGGCGTCGAGCGCCTCGGTCCGCACCTTGGAGGGGCCCGCGCCGAAGCGTCCGTCGGCGGGCTTGATGTCAGCGGGAATCTGGATCTCAGCCACGAGCGGAGCGTATCGGGTCCCGGTCGCCGTTCCGGGAGCGCGTCCACCCGATGAGACGCACGGCGGCGGTGGCAGGGTGGACATCGTGACGGCATCCGGGGAAGTCGAACGGACATTGCGGGCGAACGTGCGCGGGGACGTGGACTTCGGCGCCGCCGCGCGGGCGCTGGTGACCATGGACGCCTCGAACTACCGGCGCGTCCCGCTCGGCGTCGTCGCGCCGCGCGACGCCGAGGACGTGGCGGCGGCGCTGCGGGTGTGCGCCGAGGCCGGGGTCCCGGTCGTGCCGCGCGGCGGGGGGACCTCCGTCGCGGGCCAGGCCACCGGCACCGGGGTGGTGCTCGACCTGACCCGCCACATGAACGCCCTGGTGGCGCTGGACCCGGCCGCCCGGACCGCCGTCGTCCAACCGGGCCTCGTACTGGACCGGCTGCGGGAGGCGGCGCGCCCGCACGGGCTGACCTTCGGCCCCGACCCCTCCACCCGCTCCCGCTGCACGCTGGGCGGGATGATCGGCAACAACGCGTGCGGGGCCCACTCGGTGGCCTGGGGCACCACCGCCGACAACATGACGGAGCTGGCGGTGACCGCGTACGGCGGCGCCGCGCACCGGATCGGCACGGGCTGGACCGGCGCCCCCGAGGGCCTGCGCGAGCTGGTCTCCCAGAACCTGGCGGTGCTGCGCACGGGCATGGCCGGCGGCTTCTCCCGCCGCGTCTCCGGTTACGGCGGCCTGGACGCCCTGCTCCCCGAGCGCGGGGTGGGGCAGGCCCGCGCGTTCTGCGGGAGCGAGGGCACGCTCGGGGTGGTGACCGAGGCGGTGGTGCGCCTGGTGGAGGCGCCGCGCGCGCCGGTCCTCGCGGTGCTCGGGTACGCCGACGAGAGCGCGGCGGCCGACGCGGCGGCGGGGCTGCTGCCGTACCGCCCGCTGACGGTGGAGGGCATGGCCCGGGACCTGGTCGGCCCGGCGGCGCGGGACCTGCCGCGCGGCGGGGCGTGGCTGTTCGTCGAGATGCGGGACGAGGGCGCCGCCCGGACGCTGGTCCGGGGCGCCGACGCCCTGGCCGCGGCGCTGGTCACCGACCCGGCCGGACAGCGGACCCTGTGGCGGATCCGCGAGGACGCGGCGGGCACGGCGACCCGGCTGCCGACCGGGGAGATGGCCTGGCCGGGCTGGGAGGACTGCGCGGTGCCGCCGGTCCGGCTCGGCGCCTACCTGCGGGAGTTCCGGGCGCTGCTGGCGCGGCACGGGCTGCACGGGTCCCCGTACGGGCACTTCGGGGAGGGCTGCGTCCACGTACGGATCGACTTCGACCTGGTGTCGGCGGCGGGCGTGGCCCGCTTCCGGGAGTTCTCCTCGGCGCTGGCGGACCTCGTCGTCTCGCACGGCGGCTCCCTGTCGGGGGAGCACGGCGACGGGCAGGCGCGCGCCGAACTGCTGCCCAGGATGTACGGGCCCCGGGTGCTGGAGCTGTTCCGCGCCTACAAGGACGTGTGGGACCCGGCGGGCGGCATGAACCCGGGGATGCTGGTCCGCCCGGCGCGGCTGGACGAGAACCTGCGCTTCGCGGTGCTGCCGGCGACGCCGTTCGCCGGGGAGGTGGCCCGCTGCGTCGGCGTCGCGAAGTGCCGGGGTACGGAGCCGGTCGGCGCGGAGGTCATGTGTCCCTCGTACCGGGTCACCGGGGACGAGCGGCATTCCACCCGGGGGCGGGCGCGGCTGCTGCACGAGATGCTGGCCGGGGAGATCGTCACGGACGGTTGGCGCTCGACGGAGGTCGCCGAGGCGCTGGACCTGTGCCTGGCCTGCAAGGGGTGCCGCAGCGACTGCCCGGTGGGCGTGGACATGGCGACGTACAAGTCGGAGTTCCTGGAGCGGCACTGGGCCGGCCGGGTCCGGCCGCTGTCCCACTACACGCTGGGCGGGTTGCCGCAGTGGCTGCGGCTGATCGCCGCGCTGCGGGCGGCGGGGCCGGTGGGCGCCGCCGCCCGTCTGGTGCCGGTGCCGGGGCTGGACCGGCGCCGGGCCCTGCCGGCGCCGGCCCGGGAGCCCTTCACCCGGTGGTGGCGGCGGTCCGGAGCACGCCGGTCGGGGGCGGCCCCCGGCCCCGGGGGCGTCACGCTGTGGCCGGACACCTTCACCGAGTACCTGTCCCCGGAGACCGGCCGGGCCGCCGTACGGGTCCTGACGGCGGCCGGGCTGGGGGTGTCCCTGCCGCCCGGCCGGGTCTGCTGCGGTCTGACGTACCTCTCCACCGGCCGCCGGGCCCGCGCCCGGCAGGTCCTCACCCGCACCCTGGACACCCTCGGGGAGGCGGCCGGCCCGGTGGTGGTCCTCGAACCGAGCTGCGCGGCGGCCCTGCGTACCGACCTGCCGGCCCTGCTGCCGGACGACCCGCGCGCCGCGCGGCTGGCGGCGGCCGTCCGGACCTTCGCGGAGACCCTGGAGGAGTACGCCCCGCAGTGGCGCCCGCCGCGCCTGGACCGGCCGGTGGCGGGCCAGACCCACTGCCACCAGCACGCCGTGCTCGGGGACGCGGCCGACCGCCGGCTGCGCGAGCGGGCCGGCCTCACCGGCGGGCTCAGCGGCGGCTGCTGCGGCCTGGCGGGCGACTTCGGCTTCGAGCCCGGTCACCACGACCTATCGGTGGCCTGCGCGGAGGAACAGCTCCTGCCCGCGCTGCGGGCCGCGCCGCCGGAGGCCGTGTTCCTGGCGGACGGGTACTCCTGCCGGACCCAGATCGCGCAGCTCGGCGAAGGCCGCCGGGCCCGCCACCTCGCGGAGGTCTTGGCGGACGTCCTCGGCGAGCGGCTTTAGCGCCGGTTACGGGGGTGTGCGCAAGGTAAGGAAGAACACGGCGTCGCACCCGTTACGTACCCCTTAGCCTGGTGGAATGACCCCGTCCCCCTCGGCTTCCGACACCGTGCCCGCGTCCCCCGACAGCGCCTCCCGCACCGGCGCGCCCCGCGACGCGGCGCCGTCCGCCTCCGGTGTACGGGCGCGGTTCGGGCCGGTCGCGCTGGTGGTCTCGGCCGGGGTCTCGGTGCAGTTCGGCGCCGCCCTCGCCGTCATGGTGATGCCCCGGACGGGCGCGGCGGGCGTGGTCACCCTGCGGCTCGCGGCGGCGGCCCTGGTGCTGCTGCTGGTGTGCCGGCCCAAGGTGCGCGGCTACGCCCGGGCCGACTGGACCACCGTGTTCTGGTTCGGCGTGACCATGGCCGGCATGAACGGCCTCTTCTACCAGGCGATCGACCGCATCCCGCTGGGCCCGGCCGTCACCCTGGAGGTGCTCGGCCCGCTCGCCCTGTCGGTGCTCGTGTCCCGGCGCCTGATGAACCTGCTGTGGGCGGCCCTCGCGCTGGCCGGAGTGGCCCTGCTCGCCGGCCACGGCGAGGGCGGCTTCGGCGGCCTCGACCCGCTGGGCGCCGCCTTCGCGGTCGGGGCGGGCGCCATGTGGGCGGCGTACATCGTCTTCAGCGCGCGCACGGGCCGCCGCTTCCCGCAGGCGGACGGCCTGGCCCTGGCGATGGCCGTCGCCGCGGTCATCTCGCTGCCGCTCGGGGTGGTCGAGGCCGGCTCCGACCTCGTCGTGCCGAGCACCCTGGCGCTGGGCCTGGGCGTGGCCGTCATGTCCTCCGTCCTGCCGTACACGCTGGAACTGCTGGCCCTGCGCCGGCTGCCCGCCCCGACCTTCGCGATCCTGATGAGCCTGGAACCGGCCATCGCGGCGAGCGCCGGCTTCCTGGTCCTGCACCAGGGCATGTCCCTCGTGGACGCCCTCGCCATCGCCCTCGTCATCGCGGCCAGCATGGGCGCGGTCCGCTCCCAACTCGGCGCCCGGTCGCGTCGTACCTCGTCCTCGTAGGCCCGGCCGGTCCTCAGCCCAGCGGCAGGTCCAGGTACGAGGGGGTCGCCTCCGGGGAGGTGAAGGAGAGTGTCGCGCGGGGGAGGTTGGGGTCCGCGTAGAACGGGTCGAGGGCGTCGACGACCAGGAGGACGCGGTGCCCGGGCGGGACGTCGTACGCCGTCGCCTGGAGGTCGATGTCCGCGCTGATCAGGCTGTCCGGCGCCGAGCCGAGGTCGCTGTACGGGGCGTGCGTGATGATGTGGGCCGTCCCGTCCGGCGCGGTGTCCAGCAGGTAGGCGACGAAGCCGGAGCCCGGGTTCGCCGCCCGGTACGTCACCCGCAGCCGGGGCGTGCCGCGCAGCCGTAGGCCGGCCTCCTCGGGCGCGGTGGCCCAGACGGCGGCCACGGAGCGGTCGATGTCGCCGGTCGGGTATGCCTTCGGCAGGCCGGCGATCTCCGCGTAACCGGAGCGGACGATCTCGTCGGCGACGGTCGTCGGGGTGTCGATCCCGCAGACGACGGTCGCGGTCCAGCCCGCCTCGGGCTTCTCGGCCAGTTCCCCGCCGCCCGCGAGGTGCACCCGGCGGAACCGGCGGGTGAGGTCGTGCCAGGTGGGGGCCGCTTCGAGGGCCTTCGTCCACATCACCTCGGCGACCACCTGCCCTTCGGCGTCGATGCCGTTGTCCACGCCCTTGAGGTGGTGGTCGAGCCAGCGGTGCGCGTCGGTCCAGATCCGGTTCGGCAACCCGAGGACGCCCGACATCTCGGGGCCCGAGTGGTCGCCGATGGAGAGGTCGATGCGCTTGGGGCCGGTGAGCTCGTTGAACATCTTCAGGGTCTGGTTGCCGGGGAAGAGCGTCTCGTGCCACGCCTGCGCCAACAGGACGGGCACCCGGCGCCGGTTGAGTTCCTTGACGTGGGTGAAGGGCGAGCGCGGCTCCGCCCAGCGCAGGGTGCCGTCGAGGTCGCGGTCGGCCAGGACGTTCTCGAAGACGCCCTCCGTCTGCGGGCTGAGCCGGGCCCGCGCCGCCGCGTTCAGCAGCGCCTGTACGGAGGCGACGTGGCGGGTGGAGTTCTCCAGGAACGCCTCGCCCAGGTCGCCCCAGGTGCTCATCGCCACGACCGCGTCCACGCGGGTGTCGTGCGCGGCGACGAGCAGGCTGATGCCGGAGCCGTACGAGTCCCCGAGGAAGCCGATCTTCGTGACCGGCCCGGAGGTGCGCTCGATGACGTGGTCCAGGGCCCGGCTGCCGTCGGCGACGTCGAGCGGGCCGGCGACCTCGACCTGCCCCTCCGACGCGCCGAACCCGCGCGCGGTGTAGGCGAGGACGTCGTACCCGCGGGCGGCGAACAGGCCGGCCTGGACGGCGTACGTGAGCCAGCCGAGGTCCGTCCACGGCGCGGGCATCACGATCACCGGCCGGGGCTGCGGCCCGGTGTGCCGCCACAGCGCGGCGTCGAGCAGCGCGCCGCCGGCGCCGGTGACCTTGCCGCGGCTGAACACGACGCGCGAGCGCACCTCGGCCACGTCGGCGGCGCGGGCGGGGGACAGCCCCGTCACGTCGCCCGTCTCCAAAGCGGTGACGAAGGCGGCCAAGGCGGTGGCGTCGAGTTCGGGGTAGAGGGAGAAGGCGGCTGGGTTCGCGTACGTCACGTCGGTTCGTCCTCTTCGTCGAGTGCCTCACGTGCCATGACAGGAACGGATGTCCGCGCTGCGCGCGCATGCGCCGGGTCGCGCCGGCGGCGGGGCATTCAGTATCGGCGCGACATCGCAGACGTTCCGCGAGTTTCCGGCGTACGGCCGAAATCGCCCCCGTGCCGGCCGACGGTGGTGGGGCGTCGTTGCCCACGCCCGGCCGGTGACCCGCCCAATTCGTCCTTGCCCGGGCCCGGTTGTGCCGCCGGCGGGAAACGCGGCGACCGCCACGAAAATCATGCAAGCATGCTTGATTGTTTCTCGGACCCCTGCCAGGCTTCCCCCACGCCGAGAAGGGGAGCGCACCGTGCCCGATCCGTCCGCTGTCGCCGTCTTCGCCGATCTCCGTGCGGAGGGGGCCGAACTGGACTCGCTGGTGGGGGAGTTGCCGCAGGAAGGGTGGGCGACGGCGACACCCGCCGCCGGGTGGACCGTCGCCCATCAGATCGCCCACCTGCACTGGACCGACCAGGCCGCGCTGCTCGCCCTCACCGATGCCGAGGGCTTCGCGGTGATGGCCGAGGAGGCGGTGAAGGCACCCGACACCTTCGTGGACGAGGGCGCCGCCGAGGGGGCCCTGCTGGACCCGGCCGATCTGTCGGCCCGGTGGCGCGCGGGACGGGCCGCGCTGGACGCGGCCCTCGCCGCCGCCGACCCCGAGGCGCGCTTCCCCTGGTACGGGCCGCCGATGAAGGCCGCCTCGATGGCGAGCGCCCGGTTGATGGAGACCTGGGCGCACGGGCAGGACGTCGCCGACGCGCTCGGTGTCCGACGGGTCCCGACGGCCCGGCTGCGGCACGTCGCGCGGATCGGGGTGCGGGCGCGGGACTACGCGTACGCGGTACGGGGCCTGCCGGCGCCGGGCGCGGAGTTCCGGGTGGAGCTGCTCGCCCCGGACGGCGTCACGACCTGGGCGTACGGGCCCGAGGACGCCGAACAACGGGTCATGGGCCCGGCGTTGGACTTCTGCCTGCTGGTGACCCGGCGCGCCCATCGCGCCGACCTGGCCCTGACGGCGACCGGCGCCGACGCCGACCGCTGGCTGGACATCGCCCAGGCGTTCGCGGGCCCGCCCGGCCCGGGCCGCGCTCCGTCGGCCGACGGCGCCCCCTCGGCCGAGGACGGGGAGGGCCCCTCTTCGACGGCCGGCGCGGAGGGCTCCCGGTGAGCGGGCGGCTCCCGGTCACCGCGCGGCGGCCCCTGCGGATCGGGAACGCCTCCGGCTTCTACGGCGACCGCTTCGACGCGGTGCGCGAGATGCTGACGGGCGGCCCGCTGGACGTGCTGACCGGGGACTACCTGGCCGAGCTGACCATGCTGATCCTCGGCCGCGACCGCCTGAAGAACCCGGACCTCGGCTACGCGAAGACCTTCCTGCGCCAACTGGAGGAGAACCTGGGCCTCGCGCACGAGCGCGGCGTACGGATCGTCACCAACGCGGGCGGCCTGAACCCGGCCGGACTCGCCGACGCCATCCGCGAGCTGGCCGCGAAGACCGGGGTACCGGTGACGGTGGCGCACGTGGAGGGCGACGACCTGACGCCGTACGCCTCCGCGCGCGGTGACGCCCTGACGGCCAACGCCTACCTGGGCGGCGCGGGGATCGCGGCCTGCCTGCGCGCGGGCGCGGACGTGGTCGTCACCGGCAGGGTCACGGACGCGGCCCTGGTCAGCGGGCCGGCCGCCTGGTGGTTCGACTGGGCACCGGGCGACTTCGACCGGCTGGCGGGGGCGGTGGTGGCCGGGCACGTCCTGGAGTGCGGGACCCAGGCCACCGGCGGCAACTACGCCTTCTTCACCCGGCACGACGTCGGCCGGCCCGGGTTCCCGCTCGCGGAGGTCTCCGAGGACGGCTCGTCGGTGATCACGAAGCACCCGGGGACGGGCGGCGCCGTCACGCCCGGCACGGTCACCGCGCAGCTCCTCTACGAGACCCACGGCGCCCGGTATCCCGGCCCCGACGTGACGGCCCGGCTGGACACCGTCCGGTTGGAGCCGGCCGGACCCGACCGGGTACGGATCTCGGGGGTCCTCGGGGAGCCGCCGCCGGACACCCTCAAGGTGGGGGTGACCCGGGTCGGGGGCTGGCGCAACGAGGTCGTGTTCGTACTGACCGGCCTCGACATCGAGGAGAAGGCCGCGCTGGTCCGGGCCCAACTGGCCGAGGCGCTGCGGGAAGTGGCCGCCGTCGACTGGACCCTGTCCCGCACGGACCACGCCGACGCGCCGACGCAGGAGACCGCGAGCGCGCTGCTGCGCCTGGTGGTGCGGGACGCCTCCCCGGACCGGGTCGGCCGGTCGCTGACCGGCGCGGCGATCGAGCTGGCGCTGGCGAGCTACCCCGGCTTCCACGTCACCGCCCCGCCGGGCCCCGCCCAGCCGTACGGCGTCTTCACCGCGGACTCCGTCCCGGCCGCCGAGATCCCGCACACGGCGGTCCTCCCGGACGGCACCCGCGTCCCCGTCCCGGCCGCGCCGCTCACCGCACCCGGGACACCGCCGGGGCCGTCCGGGCGCGGAACCGGGCCCGTCGCCGGGCCCGCCCCTGAGTCCGCGCCCGAGTATCCGCCCGAGCCCGCGCCCGCCGAGCCCGCCGGGAGCGGGCCCGCGCCACAGGCGTGGGACGGCCCCACCACCCGGGCCCCGCTCGGGCGGGTGGTCGGGGCGCGCAGCGGCGACAAGGGCGGCGACGCCAACATCGGGGTCTGGGCCGAGAGCGACGACGCCTGGGCATGGCTGCGGCACACGCTCACCACCGAGGCGCTCCGCGAGCTGCTCCCGGAGACCGCCGCCCTGCCCGTCACCCGGCACGTCCTGCCGCACCTGCGCGCCCTCAACTTCACGATCACCGGCATCCTCGGCGACGGCGTCGCCTCCGCCCACCGCTTCGACCCCCAGGGCAAGGCGCTCGGCGAATGGCTGCGCGCCCGCCACCTCGACATCCCGGACCACCTGCTGTCCGCCCCGGAGGGGACCGGCCCATGACCCGTCTGACCACGACCGTCGACCCGCACGCGCCCGAGCACACCGCGGCCCGCGCCGCCGCCCTGGACCGCCTGGCCGAACTCGACGCGGCCCACGAGGGCGCCCTGCGCGGCGGCGGCGAGAAGTACACCGCCCGCCACCTCGGCCGCGGCAAGCTCCTGGCCCGCCAACGCGTCGAACTGCTGTTGGACCCCGATACCCCGTTCCTCGAACTGTCCCCACTGGCCGCCTGGGGCAGCGACTACCCGGTCGGCGCCTCGATGGTCACCGGCATCGGCACGGTGTCGGGCGTCGAGTGCCTGATCACCGCCAACGACCCCACCGTCCGCGGCGGCGCCAGCAACCCCTGGACCCTGAAGAAGGCCCTGCGGGCCAACGAGATCGCCCGGCAGAACCGGCTGCCCTGCGTCAGCCTGGTCGAGTCCGGCGGCGCCGACCTGCCCTCCCAGAAGGAGATCTTCATCCCGGGCGGCGCCGTCTTCCGCGACATCACCCGGCTGTCGGCCGACGGCATCCCCACGGTCGCCGTCGTCTTCGGCAACTCCACCGCCGGAGGCGCGTACATCCCGGGGATGTCCGACCACACCGTCATGATCAAGGACCGTTCGAAGGTGTTCCTCGGCGGTCCGCCGCTGGTCAAGATGGCCACCGGTGAGGAGAGCGACGACGAGTCCCTGGGCGGGGCCGACATGCACGCCCGGACCTCCGGCCTCGCCGACCACTACGCGCTCGACGAGCACGACGCCATCCGCCAGGCCCGCCGGATCGTCGCCCGCCTCAACCACCGCAAGCCGCACCTGGATCCCCCGCCCGCCCGCGAGCCGCTGTACGACGCGGAGGAACTCCTCGGCGTCGTCCCCGCGGACCTGAAGACGCCCTTCGATCCACGCGAGGTCATCGCCCGGATCGTCGACGCCTCCGACTTCGACGAGTTCAAGCCCCTCTACGGCACCAGCCTGGTCACCGGTTGGGCCACCCTCCACGGCTATCCGGTCGGCATCCTCGCCAACGCCCAAGGGGTGCTGTTCAGCGCCGAGTCGCAGAAGGCCGCCCAGTTCATCCAGCTCGCCAACCAGCGCGACATCCCGCTGCTGTTCCTGCACAACACCACCGGCTACATGGTCGGCAAGGAGTACGAGCAGGGCGGCATCGTCAAACACGGCTCGATGATGATCAACGCGGTCGCCAACTCCCGGGTGCCGCACCTGTCCGTCCTCATCGGGGCCAGCTACGGCGCCGGCCACTACGGGATGTGCGGCCGGGCCTACGAGCCCCGGTTCCTCTTCGCCTGGCCCAGCGCGAAGTCCGCCGTCATGGGCCCCGCCCAACTCGCCGGGGTGCTGTCGATCGTGGCCCGCCAGTCCGCCGCCGCCAAGGGACAGCCCTACGACGAGGACGCCGACGCCGGGATGCGCGCCTTCGTCGAGGCGCAGATCGAGTCCGAGTCCCTGCCGATGTTCCTGTCCGGGCGGCTCTACGACGACGGGGTCATCGACCCGCGCGACACCCGTACCGTCCTCGGCCTGTGCCTGTCGGCCGTCCACAACGCCCCCGTCGAGGGCGCCCGTGGCGGCTTCGGCGTCTTCCGGATGTGAGCCCGCAGATGACCCTGACCCTGACGTCCGTCCTCGTCGCCAACCGGGGCGAGATCGCCGTACGGATCTTCCGCAGCGCCCGCGCCCTGGGCCTGGCCACCGTCGCCGTGCACTCCGACGCCGATGCCGACGCCCTGCACGTACGCCGCGCCGACGCGGCCGTGCGGCTGCCCGGCACCGCCCCCGCCGACACCTACCTGCGCGCCGACCTGATCGTGGCGGCGGCCCTCGCGGCGGGCGCCGACGCCGTCCACCCCGGCTACGGGTTCCTGTCCGAGAACGCCGGCTTCGCCCGCGCCGTCCGCGACGCCGGGCTGACCTGGATCGGGCCGCCGCCCGAGGCCATCGAGGCCATGGCGTCCAAGACGCGGGCCAAGGACCTCGTGCGGGCCGCCGGGGTGCCGCTCCTGGACCCCGTCGACCCGGCCGACGTCACCTCCGCCGACCTGCCCCTGTTGCTCAAGGCCGCGGCGGGCGGCGGTGGCCGCGGGATGCGCGTCGTACGGGACCTCGACCGCCTCAAGGAGGAGCTGGAGGCCGCCCGCGCCGAGGCCCGCTCCGCGTTCGGCGACGACGAGGTCTTCGCCGAGCCCTACATCGAGCGGGCCCGCCACGTGGAGGTGCAGGTCCTCGCCGACACCCACGGCACCGTCTGGGCGCTCGGCACCCGCGACTGCTCGCTCCAACGGCGCCACCAGAAGGTCATCGAGGAGGCGCCCGCGCCCGGCCTGCCGGAACCCCTGCGCGAGCGCCTCCACCAGGCCGCCGTCGCCGCCGCCCGGGCCGTCTCCTACGAGGGCGCCGGCACCGTCGAGTTCCTCGTCACCGCCGACGGGCGCCCGTACTTCCTGGAGATGAACACCCGCCTCCAGGTGGAACATCCCGTCACCGAAGCCGTCTTCGGCCTCGACCTGGTGACCCTCCAACTGCGGATCGCCGAGGGCGCGGCGCTGGCGCCGCAGCCCCCCGCGCCCGCCGGGCACGCCGTCGAGGCCCGGCTGTACGCGGAGGACCCGGCCCGGGACTGGCGGCCGCAGACCGGGGTGCTCCACACCCTCGCCGTGCCCGGCGAGGTGCGCGTGGACACCGGGTTCGAGGACGGTGACGGCGTCGGCGTGCACTACGACCCGATGCTGGCCAAGGTCGTCGCCCACGCCCCGACCCGGGCCGAGGCCGTCCGTTCCCTCGCCCACGCCCTCGCCGGAGCGCGCATCCACGGCCTGACCACCAACCGGGACCTCCTCGTACGGTCCCTGCGGCACCCGGACTTCACCGCCGGACGGCTCGACACCGGCTTCTACGAGCGCCACCTCGCCGCCCTCACCGAACCCGCCCCGGACGCGGAACGGGCCGCCTCGCTGGCCGCGCTCGCCGCCGCCCTCTCCGACGCCGCCCCCACCCCCGACGCCCCGCTCGCCACCCGCCTCGGCGGCTGGCGCAACCTCCGCTCCCAGCCCCAGGTACGGCGCTACGCCGTGGGCGGGGCCGAGTACGAGGTCGGCTACCACCCGGCCCGCAGCGGGCCGCCGGAACCCGTCGACCACCCCGGGGTCCGCGTCCTGGCCGTGGCACCGGGGCTCGTCACCCTCGAAGTGGACGGCGTCCGACGGGTGTTCCACGTGAAACACAAATCGAACAAGGGGGGCGTCGGCCCTGCCGAGGTCTACGTGGACGGAGCACTGGGCGCCCACACCCTGACCCGGCTGCCCCGGTTCGCGGACCCCGAGGACCGCACCGCCCCCGGCTCCCTGCTCGCCCCCATGCCCGGCACCGTCGTCCGCGTCGCCGAGGGCCTCGCCGCCGGCTGCGCCGTCACCGCCGGACAGCCCCTGCTCTGGCTGGAGGCCATGAAGATGGAACACCGCATCGTCGCCCCCGCCTCCGGCACGCTCACCGCGCTCCACGCCGCGATCGGCCACCAGGTCGAGTTCGGCGCCCTGCTCGCCGTAGTCCAGGAGGAAACGCCCGCATGAGCAACTCCGTTGTGGAATCCGAAGAGCACCAGGCCCTGCGCGCCGCCGTCGCCGCCCTCGGGCAGCGCTACGGCCGCGAGTACCTCGCCCGCACGGCCCGTGAGGGCCGGCACCCCGACGAGCTGTGGGCCGACGCCGCCAAGCTCGGCTATCTCGGGGTCAACCTCCCCGAGGAGTACGGCGGCGGGGGCGGCGGCATCGCCGAACTCTCCATCGTCCTCGAAGAGCTGGGCGCCGCCGGGTGTCCGCTGTTGATGATGGTCGTCTCGCCCGCCATCTGCGGCACCGTGATCTCCCGCTTCGGCACCGAGGCCCAGAAGCGGGCCTGGCTCCCCGGCCTCGCCGACGGCACCCGCACCATGGCCTTCGGCATCACCGAACCCGAGGCCGGCTCCAACTCCCACCGCATCACCACCACCGCCCGCCGGGACGGGGACGGCTGGGTCCTGACCGGCCGCAAGGTGTTCATCTCGGGTGCGGACATCGCGGACGCCACCCTGATCGTCGGCCGCACCGAGGACGCCAGGACCGGCCGGCTCAAGCCCTGCCTGTTCATCGTGCCGCGCGAGACGCCCGGTTTCTCCCGCTCCGTCATCGACATGGAACTCCAGGCGGCGGAGAAGCAGTTCGAGCTGGTGCTGGACGAGGTCCGGCTGCCCGCCGAGGCGCTGGTCGGCGAAGAGGACGCGGGCCTGCTCCAGCTCTTCGCCGGACTCAACCCCGAGCGGATCATGACCGCCGCGTTCGCCATCGGCATGGGCCGGTACGCCCTTGCCAAGGCCGTCGACTACGCCAAGACCCGCCAGGTCTGGAAGGAGCCCGTCGGCGCCCACCAGGCCATCGCCCACCCCCTGGCCCAGTCCCACATCGAACTGGAACTGGCCCGGCTGATGATGCGCAAGGCCGCGCTCCTCTATGACGCGGGCGACGACACGGGCGCGGGCGAGGCGGCCAACATGGCCAAGTACGCCGCCGCCGAGGCGTGCGTACGGGCCGTGGACCAGTCCGTCCACACCCTGGGCGGCAACGGCCTCACCCGCGAGTACGGCCTGGCCTCCCTCGTCACCGCGTCCCGGGTGGCCCGGATCGCCCCCGTCAGCCGGGAGATGATCCTCAACTTCGTCTCGCACCAGACCCTGGGCCTGCCCAAGTCCTACTGAGGCCCGCGCCCGGCCCCGCCGCGGCGGCCGGCCGGCCGGCCCGTAGGGCGCCTCACCCCCGGCCCGGGGCCGAGTGTCGTCGTGGCGGGCGGACGAGCCGCCTGCTGACCGGTGCGGCCGTCGCGGGGCCGTCCCGGCCCCCCGGCGGGGCGTCCGCAGGCGGTCTCGGCTTTCACACCCCGCTCGCGAGGTCACCCGGTCCCCGTCCCCGCTCCCCTCCCCACCCGTCCCGCTCCCAGTGGCTCCCAGCCCGGCCCGCTTCGGGCCGGGCCGTACCCGGCCCGCCGCGACCGGTCGCGCCTTACGCGGGGTTGGCTTGGCGGGCAGGGGGCGGGGCCGCATACCCTCCCACCGGGGAGGACCCCCCGACCGGCCCAGCCCCTCCGGAGGAGACATGGCCCCACTCGTGCACGCCGGCCAGGCGACCGGCATCACCACCCTCACGCTCGACTCCCCGGGCAACCGCAACGCCCTCTCCGCGGACCTCGTCGGCGAGCTGCGCGCGGCCCTCGCCGAGGCCGCCGGGGACCCGACGGCCCGCGCCGTCGTCCTCACCCACACCGGCACCACCTTCTGCTCCGGCGCCGACCTCAAGTCCCCGTGCGACCCGGCCGACTTCCTGGCCCTGCTCCGGGAGCTCGCCGAGCACCCCAAACCCGTCGTGGGCCGCGTCACCGGGCACGTCCGGGCGGGCGGTCTCGGGTTGCTCGGCGCCTGCGACATCGCCGCCGCCGGGCCGAGTTCCACGTACGCCTTCACCGAAACCCACCTCGGGGTCGTGCCGGCCGTCATCTCCGCGCCGCTGCTGCCGCGCCTGGACCCGCGCGCGGCCGCCCGGTACTTCCTGACCGCCGAGGCGTTCGACGCCGCGGAAGCCGCCCGCATCGGCCTGCTCACCCTGCACGGCGAGGACGTCGACGAGGCGCTCGCCCCCGTGCTCGCGGGTCTGCGCAAAGCCGGCCCCGCGGCCCTCGCCGCGACGAAACGGCTGCTGACCGCTCCCGTCAGGGCCGCGCTCGCCGAGGACGGCGCCGCCCTGGCCGAACTGTCGGCCCGCCACTTCGCCTCCGCGGAGGCCCGCGAGGGCATCACCGCCCGCTTCGAACGCCGGGACCCGTCATGGGCACGGTGACCGGTCCCGGGCCGACGGCCGGCCCCAAGCAGGCCCGTAGCCGTGTCACCCGCCGCCACCTGCTGGAGGCGGCCGTCTCCTGCCTCGCGGAACACGGCTGGGCGGGCTCCACCGTCGCCGTCGTCGCCGAACGGGCCGGGGTCTCGCGCGGCGCGGCCCAACACCACTTCCCGACCCGCGAGAAGCTGTTCACGGCCGCCGTGGAGTACGTCGCCGAGGAACGCTCCACGGCCCTGCGCGAGCTGTTCCAGGCGGGCCCGGCCCCCCGGGCGGCCGTCGTGGAGGCCCTGGTGGACCTGTACACCGGGACGCTCTTCCGGGCCGCCCTCCAACTGTGGGTCGCCGCCTCGAACGAGGAGCAACTGCGCCCGCAGGTCAGCGGACTCGAAGCCCGGGTGGGCCGCGAGACCCACCGCATCGCCGTCGAACTGCTCGGCGCGGACGAGTCCGTGCCGGGCGTACGGGAAACCGTGCAGGGCCTCCTCGACATGGCCCGCGGTCTCGGCCTGGCCAACGTCCTCTCCGACGACACGGCCCGCCGGGCGCGCGTCGTCGGTCAGTGGGCCCGCATCCTGGACGCCGCGCTGGGCCCCTGAACCGGCCGTCCCCCAGCCCCCGGACACACGACGGGCGCCGCACCCCGACCGGGATGCGGCGCCCGTTGTCGCGCGCGCGGAGCGCGCGGGCCGTGCGCGGATCAGGCCGTCTCGGCGATGTCCGCGTAGCCCCGGATGTCCCGCGGGTCGCGCCGCCCCGGCCCGATGTAGCGGGCCGACGGGCGCACCAGGCGGCCCGTGCGCTTCTGCTCCAGGATGTGCGCCGACCAGCCCGCCGTACGGGCGCAGCTGAACATCGAGGTGAACATGTGCGCCGGGACCTCCGCGAAGTCCAGCATGATCGCGGCCCAGAACTCCACGTTCGTCGCGAGCACCCGGTCGGGCCGGCGGGCGTGCAGCTCCTCCAGGGCCGCCTTCTCCAGCGCGGCCGCCACCTCGTAGCGCGGCGCGTCCAGCTCCTTGGCGGTACGCCGCAGCACACGGGCGCGCGGGTCCTCGGCCCGGTAGACCCGGTGTCCGAAGCCCATCAGCCGCTCGCCCTTGTCCAGGGTCTTCTTCACGTACGCCACGGCGTCGCCGGTGCGCTCGATCTCCTCGATCATGCCGAGGACCCGGGACGGCGCCCCGCCGTGCAGCGGCCCGGACATCGCGCCGACGGCGCCCGAGAGCGCCGCCGCCACATCGGCGCCGGTGGAGGCGATCACCCGCGCGGTGAAGGTGGAGGCGTTCATGCCGTGCTCGGCGGCGGAGGTCCAGTACGCGTCGACGGCCTTGACGTGCCGGGGGTCCGGCTCGCCCCGCCAGCGGATCATGAACCGTTCGACGACGGACTCCGCCTTGTCGATCTCCTTCTGCGGAACCATCGGCAGTCCCTGGCCGCGGGCCGACTGGGCGACGTAGGACAGCGCCATCACGGCCGCCCGCGCCAGGTCGTCGCGGGCCGTCCGCTCGTCGATGTCGAGCAGCGGTTTCAATCCCCACACGGGGGCGAGCATCGCGAGCGCGGACTGCACGTCGACCCGGATGTCCCCCGAGTGCACGGGGATCGGGAAGGGCTCGGCGGCCGGCAGACCGGGGTTGAAGGCACCGTCGACCAGCAGGCCCCACACGTTCCCGAAGGAGACGTGGCCGACCAGGTCTTCGATGTCCACCCCCCGGTAGCGGAGGGACCCGCCCTCCTTGTCGGGCTCGGCGATCTCCGTCTCGAACGCGACGACCCCTTCGAGCCCGGGTACGAAGTCGGACATCAGGCGGCTCCTCAGATAGTGCGAACACGCGCGGCTCCCGGCGTGATTCGCGGTCCGGCGCGGTCATCCCCGTTGATGCCCGGCACGGCCGATGGTCATCCGTGCGGGGACCCTCGGACCGGCCCCAAGATTTTGTCCGTTCCGGATGGCCTGCGGAAGCGTGACATACGGCACACCCCCGGCGGTCGTACTGCGGCAGGATGGCCCGCGTGACCCACCAGGACCTTGATCCCGCGACCATGCGCAAGCACTACCGCTCCGAGATCCTCGACGAGGAGAACCTCGCCGGGGACCCGATGGGGCAGTTCGCCCTGTGGTTCCGGCAGACCGCCGCGTCGCACCTCTTCGAACCCAACGCGATGATCGTCTCGACCGCGAGCGCCGACGGCCGCCCCAGCTCCCGCACGGTCCTGCTCAAGCAGTTCGACGAGCGGGGCTTCGTCTTCTTCACGAACTACGCCTCCCGCAAGGGCCGCGAGATCGCCGAGAACCCCTACGTGTCGCTGCTGTTCCCGTGGCACCCGATCGCCCGCCAGGTCAGCGTGACGGGCACCGCCGCCCGGATCGGCCGCGACGAGACGGCCGCGTACTTCCGCTCCCGGCCGCACGGCTCGCAGCTCGGCGCCTGGGCCAGCGCGCAGTCCCAGGTGATCGGCTCCCGCGCGGAGCTGGACCGGCGGTACGCGGAACTGGCGGAGCGCTATCCGGAGGGCGAGCAGGTGCCCGTGCCGCCGGAGTGGGGCGGCCTGCGGGTGGTGCCCGAGACGGTGGAGTTCTGGCAGGGGCACGAGAACCGGCTGCACGACCGGCTGCGCTACGTCCGCGAGGGCGCGGACTGGCGCGTCGAGCGGCTCTGCCCGTAGGCGTCCGCCGGGAAAGCCCCGGCCCCCGGAGGTTTCGGGTGCCCGGGAACGCAGACGACCCGCGGGCTCGGGATCCTCTCCTGCAGTGAGAGGAGCCGGCCGGACGTACCGGCGAGCCCGCGGGTCGGGTGACTGCTTGGGATTGGCGCCTGGCGTTCCCGCCGGGCACCGCACTGGGTGCGTGCGACGACGGGCGCTTTAGCCCGCAGCCACCTCACGCGTCCGGTTTCCGTACATTTCGGGAACCACCTCCCTTCTCGTGTACGGCAGAGCCTACGAGCCCGTCCCCGGTCGCTCAAGCCATTTATCCGGCGGATTCGCGACGAGGGTCGAAACGGAAAAAACGGGACGATTCCGGGAAGGGGGTGTGGGCTGCGTCACGTTCCAGTTCAATGATCTGACGTGCCGCATACGCGAACACCTGCAGGGGGTGCCAGGTGAGTGTTTCCGGACGTGACGAGACGACCGACGATCTGCTCGCAGCGCTGCTGGACGGGATGGACGCGGCGTTGTGCGCGTTCGACGCCGACGGTGTGATCACGCACTGGAACCGCGAGGCCGAGCGGATCCTGGGCTGGACCGCCGCCGAGGCGGTCGGCCGGCGCGGGTTCGCCGGGTGGGCCGTGCGCGCCGCCGACGCCCAGGACGTGGAGGAACGGCTGATGTCCGCCCAGGACGTCCCGGGCCGGCACGTCCACGAGTTCGCGCTGCTGACCAAGGACGGCGGGCGGGTCCTCGTCCGGACCCAGTCCGCCGGGGTCCCGGGCGCCGACGGCAAGCCCGCCGGCGTCTACTGCGCGTTCAGCGAGGTCCACGCGCAGATCGACCTGGAGCGCTCCATCGCGCTCAGCGAGGCCCTGCTGGAGGACGCCTCCTGGGGGGTCGTCCTGGTCGACGTGGACTTACGCCCGGCGGTGGTGAACCTGCACGCCGCCCGGGCCTTCGGCTCGGGGCGCACCGCCCTGCTGGGGCGCCCGCTCGGGGAACTGCTGGCGCAGGGCGTCGAGGAGCTGGAGGGCGCGCTCCAGCACGTGCTGGCGGAGGGCGCGCCGCCGGCGCCCGTGGAGCTGTGGGTGACGGTCCGTACGCCCGAGGGGGTGCGGCGTCGGTGCTGGCGCTCGGGGTTCCTGCGGCTGGCCTCGCCGCTGGCGGAGGAGCCGGTGCCGCTCGGGGTGGGGTGGCTGTTCCAGGACGTCACCGAGGCCAGACGGGCCGAGTTGGACACCGGGCAGCTGCGGTTCCGCTCCAACCAGCTCTACCGGGCCGGGCGGGCCGCCGCCGAGTGCGAGGACCCGGCGGAGGCGGCCGCCGTACGGCTGGACTTCGCCCTGGCCGGCTTCGCGGAACACGCGCTGGTGGACCTGCTGGACGTACTCGACGGCCCGGACCCGGCCGGCCCGGGGCGACGCAGGCGGCTCGTCCGCTCCGCGGTGTCGGCGTCGGGGCAGACGCTGCTGCTGCCGGCGCCGGGTGCGATCCCGGTCCGGTACGCGGGCGCGCACCCGGCGTTGCAGGCCCTGGACCGGATCGGCCCGGTACGGGCCAGCGTCCCGGCCGGGGAGCCTGCCGGGGAGTGGGCGCGGGCCCGGCACTGGCCGCCGGACGCGGCGCACGCGCTGTGCACGGTGCTGCGCAGCCGGGGCCGCACCCTGGGGGCGCTGACCTTCCTGCGCGGCCCGTCGCGGGCCGCCTTCGAGCGCGCGGACGCCCTGTACGCGGAGGAGGTGGCTTCCCGCGTCGCGGCGGACCTGGACCTGGCCCGCCGCACGGCCGCCCGCCCGGCGGACCTCTGAGCGCGGCCCGTACGGCCCGCGAGTCGTTCGGCGAGCTAGTGGCGGAAGAAGATCCGGTCGCCGTACTCCCGCATGACGCGGCCGTTCCACTCGTGGCCGCCGTCCACGTTGCCCGAGCGCAGCAGCGGCGGTTCGATCCCGCGCGCGGCCAGCCCGCCGGCCGCCGCCGCCATCACGGCCTGCATGATCGCGCAGGTCACGACGGTGGAGGCGGGGGCGAACGGCGCTTCGATGCCGTCGAGGCTCAGCTCGGCGTCGCCGACCGCGATCTTGCTGTCGAGGACGATGTCGCAGTGGTCCTTGAGGAAGGTGCCCGACGCGTGCCGCGACCGGGTCTCGGCCGTGTAGGCCACCGAGGTCACGCCGATGACCGTGAGGCCGAGCGCGCGGGCGTTCATCGCCATCTCCACGGGCAGGGCGTTGCGCCCCGACAGGGAGATGATCACGAGGACGTCGCCCTCGGCGGCCGGACTGCTGTCCAGCACGGCGGCGGCGAGGCCGTCGACGCGCTCCAGGGCACTGCCCAGGGTGGCCGGCATGACGTCGATGCCCGCGGTGCCGGGTACGGCGAGGAAGTTCATCAGGGCCAGCCCGCCGGCCCGATAGACCACGTCCTGGGCGGGCAGCGAGGAGTGCCCGGCGCCGAAGGCGAAGAGCCGCTTCCCGGCGGCGACGGCGTCGGCGATCGCTGCCGCCGCGGCGCCGATCGGCCCGGCCTCCTCGTCCCGCACCCGCTCCAGCAGACCGATGGCGGCGTCGAAGAACTGCCCGGCCAGCTTGCTCTCGCTCATACGCCGAAGGCCCTTCCAGGGGTGGGGTGCGGGTGGGTTGCGTCGGTGTCCGCCGCTCACCGTGCGGTCTGGACCAAGGGCGTGTCAATACGAACGTCAATCCGTGGGACGGAAGGCCCGCGGCGGTGGGAACGGGCCCCGGGCGGATGTGCCGTACCGGCCGTGACGTTCGGCAGGGACGGTTGTCGGCCCGATGCGTCAGAATTGGGGGCAGGGCCAGCGCACGCAATCCGAGGGGCACGAATGTCCGGACTGATCGACACCACGGAGATGTACCTCCGCACCATCCTCGAGCTGGAAGAGGAAGGCGTGGTCCCCATGCGCGCCCGGATCGCCGAGCGGCTCGACCAGAGCGGCCCGACGGTGAGCCAGACGGTCGCCAGGATGGAACGCGACGGCCTGGTGGCCGTGGCCAGCGACCGGCACCTGGAGCTGACGGAGGAGGGGCGCCGGCTGGCGACGCGCGTGATGCGCAAGCACAGGTTGGCCGAGTGCCTGCTCGTCGACGTCATCGGCCTGGAGTGGGAGCAGGTGCACGCCGAAGCCTGCCGCTGGGAGCACGTGATGAGCGAGGCGGTGGAGCGGCGCGTACTGGAGCTGCTGCGCCACCCGACGGAGTCGCCGTACGGGAACCCGATCCCGGGACTGGAGGAGCTGGGCGAGAAGGCCGAGGCCGACCCGTTCCTGGAGGCCGGCATGGTCAGCCTCTCGGAGCTGGACCCGGGCAGCGAGGGAAAGACGGTGGTGGTGCGTCGGATCGGCGAGCCGATCCAGACGGACGCGCAGCTGATGTACACGTTGCGGCGGGCCGGTGTGCAGCCGGGATCGGTGGTGAGCGTGACGGAGTCGCCGGGCGGGGTGCTGGTCGGCAGCGGTGGCGAGGCGGCGGAGCTGGGCGCCGAGGTCGCCTCGCACGTGTTCGTCGCCAAGCGCTGAAGCGGACCGGACCGGACCGGGTCGAACCGGCCGGGCGCCGACCGGGGTGCCGGCGGGGCGCCGTCCCGGGGTGTTGACGGGTCGCCGGTCGGGAAACCGGCCGGTGCCCGCGTGTCGATGCCGGCGACGCGGGCACCGGAGCGGTAATGAACGGTCCCGGCGCCTTTCGGCGCCGGGACCGGTCCTCCCCTGACTGACCTGGAGCCCCGAGCTCTCAAGGTCATCCCCTTCGGACCGTCTTCCCCGAGCGGCCCGCCTCCCTGTGGAAAGGATCTCCATCGGCAGCGGCGGCCAATCCTTGAGCAAGGTCACTCGAAAGAGCGGTGTTGTCGGCGAGAACGCCGTTTTCGAATACGGGTTCGATACCCTGGCGGGGATCGAAGGGGGTGCATCTGCGGTGGTACAGCGCATCGATGTCACAGGGGCCGACGGCGTACGCCTGGCCGCCTGGGAGTTCCTCGCACCGGGCCGTGAGGGCCGGGCGGAACACCCCGCGCCCGGGGAGCCGGAGCGGCCCGCCGTGCTGTTACTCCACGGCCTGATGGGTCGCGCCCTGCATTGGGCCGGCACCGCCCGCTGGCTCGCCGAGCGCCACCGGGTCGTGGCCCTGGACCAGCGGGGGCACGGTCACAGCGGCCGTCCGCCGGCCGGCCCCGACGCCCCGGACGCGCCGGCGGCGTTCGGCCGCGAGGCGTTCGTCGCCGACGCCGAGGCCGTCGTGGAGCAGCTCGGCCTCGCCCCCGTGACCCTGATCGGCCACTCCATGGGCGCCCTCACGGCCTGGCAGCTCGCGGCCCGCCGCCCGGACCTGGTGGAGGCCCTCGTCATCTGCGACATGCGGGCGTCCGCGCTCGGTGAGGCGTCCCAGCGGGAGTGGGAGGACTGGTTCCGCCGCTGGCCGCTGCCCTTCCCCACCCAGGACGCGGCCCGCCGGTGGTTCGGCGAGGACGACCCCCGGGTGGACCGTCCCGACCCCGGCCGCGGCGCGTTCTTCGCCGAGGTCATGCACCGGGCCGAGGACGGCTGGCGCCCCCTCTTCTCCCGCCGCCAGATGCTGACGGCCCGTGAGACGTGGGTCCATGACGCGCACTGGGAGGAACTGGCCCAGGTCAGCTGCCCGACGCTGGTCGTGCGCGGGCTCGACGGCGAACTGGGCCGCGCGGAAGCCCAGGAGATGGTCCGCGTCCTCCCGGCGGGCCGGTACGCCGAGATCCCGGACGCCGGCCACTACGTGCACTACGACCAGCCGGCCGCCTGGCGCGCGGTGCTGGAACCCTTCCTGGACGGCGTCCGGGCCGCTTCCTGACGGACTCCCGGATACCGCCTGGGTGTTTCGGCGTGCCAGGACGGAGGATGCGGGGACACGGCCCGCGCGGGCGGGGCGTGGTGGAGGGGGAATGCGAGACGTGGACGGGCACGAACTGCTGGCGCAACGGTTCGAGGAGCACCGCGGGCACCTCAAGGCCGTGGCCTACCGCATGCTGGGCTCCCTCGGCGAGGCCGAGGACGCCGTACAGGAAGCCTGGCTGCGGCTCGGCCGCAGTGACGTCGGCGCGGTGGAGAACCTCGGCGGGTGGCTGACGACCGTGGTGTCGCGGCTGTGCCTGGACGCCCTGCGCTCGCGCGCGACCCGGCGCGAGGATCCGCTGGAGACCTTCATCCCCGACCCGATCGTCAGCCGTGAGACGGTGACCGATCCCGAGCAGCAGGCCATGCTGGCCGACGCGGTCGGGTTGGCGCTGCTGGTGGTGCTGGAGTCGCTGTCGCCCGCCGAGCGGCTCTCGTTCGTCCTGCACGACATGTTCGCCGTGCCCTTCGACGAGATCGCCCCGCTGCTGGAGAAGACCCCGGCGGCCGTACGGCAGTTGGCGAGCCGTGCCCGCCGCCGCGTCCAGGGCCAGGCCCCGGCCCCGGACCCCGACCTCGGTGAGCAGCGGCGCGTGGTCGACGCGTTCTTCGCCGCCGCCCGCGAAGGGGACTTCGACGCGCTCGTCTCGGTGCTGCACCCCGACATCGTCCTGCGCTCCGACGGCAGTGCCGGACGCGCCCGCCGGACGATCGTCCTGAACGGCGCCCGGACGGTGGCCTCCCAGGCGCTCACGTTCAGCGGCCTGTCGCCGTTCGTCCGCCCGGCGCTCGTCAACGGCGCGGCCGGCGTCGTCGTCGCCACGAAGGGACGCCCGCTCTCGGTCATGGCCTTCACCGTCACCGACGGCCTGATCGTCAGCATCACCGCGATCGGCAACCCCGACCGGCTGGCCTCCCTGGACCTCGCCGGAATCGAGGTCTGACCCCACACCCCGGCCCCGCCCGCCCCAACGGGGTGAGCGGGGCCGGGCCCCTTCGCCGTCAGCCCTTGCTGACCGCCGTCAGGATTTCCGGCAGGCGGCGGAAGGCCATGGGGGCCGCCAGGCGCAGGCCGGTCCAGGCCGCGAGGGTCGCCCAGGCGATGCCCAGGGGCAGCACGAGCCAGGCGAGGGACCGCTGCTCCGGGCTCGTCGCGAAGTACACCGTCAGCGCGATCACCGGGGCGCAGATCACCGCCGAGGCGAACATGCCGCCGAAGATGCCCATCCAGGCGAGCCCGCCCTGGCCCGGCGCCACGTTCTTGAACGCGCCGTCCGTGGGGATGGAGTACGGGAAGCGGGCCGAGGCCAGCGCGCCCGTGCACAGCATCGCGCCCAGCAGGGCCAACGCGAGGCCCAGCGCCGCCGGGAAGTAGGTCCAGTTGCCGACCAGCCCGGCGGTGACCGAGGTGACCAGCACCGTGTACGGGACGGTGACCAGGGCCAGCGCCGCGGCGCGGGCCCGCATCTCGACGAACACGTCCCGCGGGGTCGTCAGGGTCTGCGCGACCATCCAGAACGCGGAGGTGTCCTGGCCGAACTGGTTGTACATCTGGATGCCGAGCATCCCCGTGCCGAAGCAGGCGAGGTAGAGCGAGCCGGTCCCCTGGAGGGCGTTGAACACCGGCACGATCAGACCCATCGCCAGCGCCGTCACCCACGCCGACTTCGTCTTCGGGTCGCGCAGCACGTACCGCAGGGTGCGCTGCATCGCGGCGCCCGTGCGGCCCCCGGGCAGCAGGCCCCAGACGCCGGCGCCCGCGTCCCGGTCCTCGCGGGGGGCGGCGGCCGCGAGGGTCGAGCCGTCCGGGGTCACCATGAGCCTGGTCAGGCTCCGCTCCCAGAACCACATCAGCCCGGCCAGGGCGGCGAGGGTGATCACCAGTTGGGCCCCGGCGACGGCGTAGTCGCCCCGGCTCGCGGAGTCCACCATGCCCACCGCCGTCGCGGGCGGCAGCCAGCGGATCACGGCCTCCGCCGGCTCCAGGTGGGCCAGTCCGCCCGGTTGGCCCAGCCGCTGCGCCGCGAAGTTGGCCATCTGGGCGCCGATCGCGATCAACAGCCCGCTCAGCAGCGCGAGGTCACGCCCCTTGCGGCTCGACAGCAGCCGTACGTTGGCGGTCGCCACCGCCCGCGCCAGGGTCACGCAGCCCAGCAGCAGCAGCGGAACGGCCACGACGGCGCACACCGCCCCGGCCGCGCCCCGCGCCACCGCCACCACCGAGCCGACGGCCAGGCAGAGGGTGAACAGGGGCCCGATACCGACCAGCGAGGACGCCAACAGGGCCCGCACCAGCGGACGCGGGCGCAGCGGCAGCATGACCAGCCGGCTGGGGTCGAGGGTCTCGTCGCCGCTCGGGAAGAACAGCGGCATGAAGCTCCACGCCAGCGCCAGGATCGCCGCGAGGATCACGACGACCGTTCCCGCGTGCGCGTTGCCGTGCAGCAGGGCCAGCCCGAGCGTGACGAAGAAGCCCACCACCAGCGCCAGCGCCAGGGTGCCGAACCAGGCCGCCTTGCGCTTGGAGGAGCCCTTCAGCCCGTTCTTGAGCAGCGACAGCTTGAGCCGCACGAAGAGCGGTGTCAGGGAGACGGCCGGGACGGCGGTGCCGGGCGCGGTCACCGCGGCGGTGGTGACCGGGGCGCTCATCGGCCGCCACCCAGCCAGTCCAGGGAGTCGCCCGCGGCCCGGTCCCGTGCCCCGACGAGTTCCAGGAACGCGTTCTGGAGCGAGGGCGCGTCACCGCGCACCTCGGCCAGCGGGCCCGCGGCGCGGATGTGGCCACCGGCCATGACGGCCACCCAGTCGCACAGCGACTCGACGAGTTCCATCACGTGCGAGGAGAACACGACGGTGGCACCGGACGCGGTGTAACGTTCCAGCACTCCGCGGATGGTCTGCGCGGACACCGGGTCGACGCCTTCGAACGGCTCGTCCAGGAACAGCACTTCCGGGTTGTGCAACAGCGCGGCCGCCAGGCCGATCTTCTTGCGCATGCCCGTCGAGTAGTCCACGACCAGCTTGTGCTGCGCGCCCGCGAGGTCCAGCACGTCCAGCAGCTGCGTCGCCCGCTTGTCCGTCTCCTCGCCCGACAGCCCGCGCAACCGGCCCATGTATCCGAGCAGTTCCCGCCCGGAGAGCCGCTCGAACAGCCGCAGCCCCTCCGGCAGGACGCCGATCCGCGACTTCGCCTCGGTCGGGTCGGCCCACACGTCGTGGCCGGCGACGAACACGCGCCCCATGTCGGGGCGCAGCAGTCCGGTCACCATCGACAGCGTCGTCGTCTTGCCTGCGCCGTTCGGTCCGACGAGTCCGATGAACCGGCCCGCCGGGATCTCCAGATCGATGCCGGCCACGGCCACTTGCTCGCCGAACCGCTTCCACAGTCCCTCTATCCGCACGGCGGCGGGCGGCACGGATCGCGCGCCCCCCGTCCCGCCGTCCGTCCCGCCCGTCGCATCACCCTGGTCCGGCATGCGCCTGCCTCTCGTTCTGATCCCCGTGGTCGTACGTTCCTCACCATAGGAGGAGGGGCGAGACGGCAGCAGTTACGTATGTCATGAACCCGCGTACGTCATGGACTCAGGCGGTGTGGCCGGCGCGGGCCGCGGCCGCCTGGCTGCCGCACGCGTAGGCGAGCGCGTCGATCAGTTCCTCGGTGTCCGGCAGCCACCGGTTCGCCGGGGTGGGCTTGCGGGCCCACTGCACCGGGCCCCGGCCGCCGTAGCGGGTGGGCGGCGCGGCGACGTACTCGCCCTCGCCGCGCGCGATCATGTCGATCGCCGGCGCCGACCAGCCGAGCTTCCGTACCAGGTCCGGCACCTTCGCCCCCGCTCCGGGCAGGACGAAGAACAGCATCCGGTGGTCGGGGGTCAGGGTGACCGGGCCGAGGGTGCGCTGCATCCGCTCCAGCCGCGCCACCGCGTGGATGCCGGCGGCGGAGGGCACGTCGATGGCGTCGAAGGTCCGACCCGTCGGCAGCAGGATGGCGGCGCGCGGCTGCTTCGCCCAGATCCGGCGCACCTGCACCGCGCTGCCGGTGGCCAGCGCCGCCCAGTCCTTCACCGCCGGGTGGGCGCCGGGCGCCGGGCATTCGAGGTCCCCGCAGGAGCACACCTCCCGGCCGTCGCCAGCCTCCAGCCAGGTGCCCGCGAAGACATCCCAGTGCCGTTCTTCCGCGTACCGCACGGCATGGTCCAGCAGCTGCTCGCCGCGCTGCTTGGGGATGGGTGCGGTCGCCGTGACTCCGATGGTCTCTTCCACGCCCATCACAACTCCCGCACACACCCGGGGTTACGGGCGTAAACCGGCCCGTGGGCGGAGCATCGATCCTGCAAATGGGGCGCACGGAAGCATGCGCGGGGGCGCGTAGGAGCCCGGGGCGCGGTCCGTGGGTAGCGACACCACGCAGAGAGGAAGATTCTCCGCACATCAGGCGGGAAGTGATCATTCCATCGCTCTCCCGCGGCTTCAGGGGGTTTTCATGGCAGCCAGGCCACTCCTCGCCCGTCAGCCGAACGAACGGCTGCAGGCGCTCATCCAGGAAGCCGGGTGCTCCAATGCCGGGCTCGCCCGGCGCGTGAACATGTGCGGGGCCGAGCACGGCCTCGATCTCCGCTACGACAAGACCTCCGTCGCCCGGTGGCTGCGCGGTCAGCAGCCCCGCGGCCGGGCACCGGGCATCATCGCCGAGGCGATCGGGCGCAAACTCGGTCGGACCGTCACCATCGACGAGATCGGGATGGCCAACGGCAAGAACCTCGCCTCCGGTGTCGGCCTGCAGTTCTCCCCGACCGTCGTCGGCGCGATCGAGCAGGTCAGCGAGTTGTGGCGGAGCGATGTCGGCCGTCGTGACTTCCTCTCCGGCTCCAGCGTGGCCGCCTCGGCCCTCGTCGAACCCAGCCGGGACTGGCTGATCACCGGCGCCGACCCGCAGGTGGCCCGCACCAGCGGCTCGCGCGTGGGGATGCCCGACGTCGAGGCGGTACGGGCGACCACCGAGGCCCTCAAGGAACTCGACCACCGCTTCGGCAGCGGGCACGTGCGCCCGGTGGTGGTGCACTACCTGAACTCCGTGGTGTCCGGGCTGATCGGCGGCTCCTACCGGGAGCCGGTCGGGCGGGCACTGTTCGCGGCCGTGGCCCGGCTGACGGAGCTGGCGGGCTACATGGCGGTGGACACCGGCCAGCCGGGCCTCGCCCAGCGCTACTACATCCAGGCGCTCCGGCTGGCCCAGGCGGCCGGCGACCGCGCGTACGGCGGCTACGTCCTGGCCGCCTCCATGAGCCACCTGGCCGCCGAACTCGGCAACCCGAGGGAGATCGCGCAACTGGCGCGGGCCGCCCAGGAGGGCACGCGCGGGCAGGTCACCCCCCGGGTGGAGGCGATGTTCTACGCCGCCGAGGCGCGCGGGCACGCGCTGCTGGGCGACGCCCGGGCCACGGCGGTGCTGTCGGGGCGGGCGGTGACCGCGCTGGAGCGGGCGGAACCCGAGTCCGGCGACGACCCGGTGTGGATCCGGCACTTCGACCAGGCGTACCTCGCGGACGAACTGGCCCACTGCCACCGGGACCTCGGCCAGGCCGACGCGGCGGTCCGGCGGGCCGAGGAGGCCCTGCGCGGCCTGCCCGAGACCAAGGCGCGGCGCCGGGCGATCGGGCTGCTGCTGCTGGCGGCGGCCCGGGTCCAGCAGCGGGAGGTGGAGCAGGCGTGCCAGACGGCGGCGAGGGCCGCCGAGTTGCTGGACTCGCTGCGGACCCGGCGCGGGACGGAGTACCTGGAGGATTTCCGGACCCGGCTGGAGCCGTACCGCGAGGAGGCGGCGGTGCGGGAGTTCACGGCGCGGCTGGAGGTGGCGGCGGTCTGAGCCGGGGCGCCGGAGGCGGAGCGCGGCCGGCGGGGTGCGGGCGGCGGGTGCGGGCGCGGGCGCGGAGGTAACCGACCGGGCCGGCCGGTGACCGGGTAGCGTGGGCCGACGGTTCCGTACGTGCGGACAGGTCGGTGAAGGAGTTCCCGGTGACGGAGAGCGGACAGGGGAGCGGTCATGAGGCCGCCCCGCAGGCCGGTGCGCCGTGGGGCCCGGACCCCGGGCACGGGGCGCCGCGACCCGGTGACGGGACGGGTGCCGAGCAGGGCTCGCCGCAGCCGGGGCGGCAGGAGTACCCGGGATACGGGGAGCGGGAGCCCGGTGCGCCGGGCGGCGGCCCCGCCTACGGGTACCCGGCGCAGGCGCCGCCCGAGTACGCGGCCGGGCCCGGGTACGGATATCCGCAGCCGGGGCACGTGGTCGGCCCGGGCTTCGAGGGGCCGGGGGACCCGCACGGCTACGGGTACCCGCCGCTGCCGGAGGCGGTCACCCAGTACATCCCGCCCATACCGGGCACGCCGGTCCCGGTCGAGCCGGCCACGCAGTACATCCCGCCGGTCGTGGACGGGCCGGCCCACCACCAGGCGGCGACCCAGTACATCCCGCCGGTCCCGGCCGCGCCCCGCCCTCACCAGGCGGCGACCCAGTACATCCCGCCGGTCCCGGCCGCGCCCCGCCCTCACGAGGCGGCGACCCAGTACATCCCGCCCGTCCCGGCCGCGCCGGGCCACAACGAGGCGGCGACCCAGTACATCCCGCCGGTGGTGGACGGCCCCGGTCATCACGAGGCGGCCACGCAGTACATTCCGCCGGTCCCGGCCGCGCCGGGCCGGCACGAGGCGGCCACGCAGTACATTCCGCCGGTCCCGGCCGCGCCCGGGGACGCCGCGATCCAGGGTTTCGACGGCCTGTTCCGCGACGACGACCAAGCCGGCAGCACCCAGCAGTTGCCGAAGATCCAGGAGCCGCTGCCGGCCCGGGCCCCGCGCGCGCGGGGCCCCGTAGGGCCTCCCGCCGGACCGGTACCGCCCCGGCAGCAGTACGCCCCGCCGCCCCCGCCGCCCGGCCCCGGCCCCGCTCCCGCGCCCGCCCGCAAGGTCTCGACCGGGGTCATCGTGGCCGCGGTCATCGGCCTCGCGGTGGCCGGGCTCGGCGTCGGCTCGTTGCTCGGCGACGGCGGCAAGGCCGCCAACAGCGACCCGGGCGCCCAGGCCCCCGCGCCGACCGGCTCCGGGGCGGCGGCGGCCGGTGACGCCCAGGTCGACCCGGCCCGCGCGCAGGCCGTCCAGCTCGACAAGGTGCTCGCGGACAGCAACGAGAGCCGGGCGGCGGTGATCAAGGCCGTCGACGACATCAAGAGCTGCCGCAATCTCGACCAGGCGGCCCTGGACCTGCGCGACGCGGCCAGCCGGCGCGAGGACATGGTCACCCGGCTCCAGGACCTGAAGCTCGACCGGTTGCCGGACCACGCGAAGCTCGCCGCCGCCCTCACCAAGGCGTGGAAGTCCTCGGCCGCCGCCGACCGGAGCTACGCGGGCTGGGCGGACGACGTCGGCCACGACAAGGGCAAGTGCAAGGACGGCAAGGCCAAGTCCACCGACAACGCCGGCGCCGGGAACAAGTCCAGCGGCGAGGCGACGCGGGCGAAGGAGTCGGCCGCGACCATGTGGAATTCGATCGCGGCCAAGTACGGCCTCACCCGACGGGACAAGACCGAACTGTGACGGCCGCGGCCCCGGGTTCCCGGAGCCGCCCGGGCCTCACGCCGCGCGGGGGGCCTGCTCCAGGGTCGGCGTCATGTCCTGCGGCTCCTCGCCCGGCTGGGCGACGAGCCGGCCCTGCCGGACGATCTGGAAGGTCACCCGCCCGTTGGAGATGCGCGGGAACCCGGCGACGGCGCGTACGTCCTGGTGGCGCCAGCTCAGTTCGGGCGTGAGGCCGCCGGTCTGGACGCCCGCGGTCTGGTTGAGGGTCTTGGCGACCTTGCGCGCGGTCACCTCCTCGTCGGCCTTCAGCCGGCCGACGATCTGGTTCAGCACGGTGTACGCGATCCAGGTCGTCTGCGTTCCGCTGTCGTCGGGGTCCACGCTGTCGTCCCCGAAGGCCTGTTCGGAGATCACCTTGCGCATCGGCCCCCACAGCGGGTCGCCGGCCACCGGGTACCAGCTGGTGAGGTAGGCGCCTTCGAAGGGGCTCTCCCGGCCGCCGGTGCGGTCGACCAGCGCCTGGCTGACACTGCCGAGCACGGAGGCGATCTGCGGTTTCTTGCGCTTCTCGTCGGTGCGGCGGAAGGCGTCGAGGAAGGTCTCCGTGCGCTCGCCGAGCACCGCCGTCACGCAGCCCCGCTCCTTGGCGGCGGGGCCGGTGGTGTCGGCCAGTGCCTCGCGGGCCTGGGCCGTGTAGTCGGCGCTGTCCTCGGCGGCCCGGATGTCGGCGGCCTCGGGCACCTTGTTGGCCTGGAGCCCGGCGTTGAGCAGGACGGGCATCGAATCGCCCACGAGGGTGTCGGGGCGGACCAGGGCGACCTGGCCGCACGCCTTGCCGAGCTGGTGTCCGGCGCCGGCGAGGAGGACGGGCTGGCCGCCGTTGACGGGGTAGGAGAGGGTGCTCTCGAACTCCTCCGAGGAGACCCCGTAGCCGCCGATGAAGGGGATGCCCTCGGATTCCAGCGGGGCCATGAACGCGCGGCCGTGCTGGCTGTACGAGCCGACGACCGCGACGGCCTTCTCGGCGACCGCCTCGCGCGCGCAGTCGGCGGCGCCGGTCGGGGTGTTCTGCTCGTTGCAGGTAAGGACGCGCAGCTTGTGGCCGTTGATGCCGCCCTTGGCGTTCACCCAGCGTTCGTACGCCTTGGCCATGCCCACCATGCCGGGCATGTTGGTCGCCTTCGTGCCCATGGGGGCGAAGGTCAGCACGGTGATGGTGCCCCCGGAGCCCCCCGAGCCCCCGGGGACCACCCCGCATCCGGCGATGAGACACGCACCCATCGCCGTGGCCAGGAAGGTGCGGGACAGATGGGTCGTGCGTCGCCGGTCGGTCATGTCCACGCACCATTCCGCCCCAGGGGGAACACGGGCATGAGGTGTACACAACATGGGGTGACCGGGAGGTGAATTGCGAGGGCGCGGTCACGCACAGGTGCTTCAAGATCGCGCCAAGGGGGAACGTACGATCGAAAGCGTGACATTCGCCCAAGGTTCGAAGAACTCTTCCCGCCGCGGCGGCCGCTCCTCCACCATGGGCGGCATGCCCCTCAACGACATGCCGTGGTGGCGCTGGCGCAGCAACGTGCGCTCGGCGCTGCACATGCTTTCCGACCCGGTGTTCCAGGAGGAGGTCTGGCAGGCCGGCGTCGAAGGCTACGGCGACGTCACCGACGCCGTGTACCGGCTCGTCGAGGACACCTGGCTCGACAGCTGGTCGGCCGAGAAGTACGTCGGCACGATCTTCCGCGACTCCGGCGAGGCCGCCCTCGTCGACGTGACGGTCCTGCGCGTGCTGCGCATCCTGCACCAGGTCGGCCCGGACGCGCCCGTGTCCGCGTACCTGGACCACCACGGCTGGCCCGAGGCGGTGCGCGCGGCGCGCGAGGCGCACGTACGGCTCGCGACGGCGGACGGGGACGATCCGGACGCCGCGCCGCGCTCCCTCGAACTACTGAGGATCGTCACCCGCGCGGTGTGAAAGGCTTTGCCGTCATGAACGATGACCCGCAGCGCCAGGCGCAGCCGCAGCAGTACGTCCTCACCCTCTCCTGCCCCGACAAAAAGGGCATTGTGCACGCCGTGTCCAGCTACCTGTTCATGACGGGATGCAACATCGAGGACAGCCGGCAGTTCGGCGACCGCGACACCGGCCTGTTCTTCATGCGGGTGCACTTCGAGGCGGACGCGCCGGTCACCGTGGAGAAGCTGCGGGCCAGCTTCGCCGCGATCGGGGACTCCTTCCAGATGGACTGGCAGATCCACCGCTCCGACGAGCGGATGCGGATCGTGTTGATGGTGTCGAAGTTCGGGCACTGCCTGAACGACCTGCTGTTCCGGTCGCGGATCGGCGCGCTGCCGGTGGAGATCGCGGCGGTGGTCTCCAACCACACCGACTTCGCGGAGCTGGTCGGCTCCTACGACATCCCGTTCGTGCACATCCCGGTGACGAAGGACACGAAGGCGGCCGCCGAGGCGGAGCTGCTGGAGCTGGTGCGCGCGCAGAACGTCGAGCTGGTGGTGCTGGCGCGGTACATGCAGGTGCTGTCGGACACCCTGTGCAGGGCGCTGAGCGGGCGGATCATCAACATCCACCACTCCTTCCTGCCGAGCTTCAAGGGCGCGAAGCCCTACCACCAGGCGCACGCGCGGGGTGTGAAGCTGATCGGCGCGACCGCGCACTACGTGACGGCCGACCTGGACGAGGGGCCGATCATCGAGCAGGAGGTCGAGCGGGTGGGCCACGAGGTGACCCCGGAACAGTTGGTCGCGATCGGCCGGGACGTGGAGTGCCAGGCCCTCGCCCGCGCGGTGAAGTGGCACAGCGAACACCGCGTGCTGCTGAACGGCACGCGTACGGTCGTCTTCGCCTGAGGCGCGGCGGCCCGGACCCGTTTCCGCGGAGGACCCCCTCCTCACGGAGGGCTCTTCCCGTCCCACGGAGGACCCCATTCCCATGCAGCCCCGCACCGCGACCGCCGAGGACGTGCCCGAACTGGTCCGGCTGCGCGCCGTGGCCCTCCACGGGCTCGGCGTCGACCCGGGGAGCGAGGACGCGCCCTGGCGGGAGAGCGCCCGCGGCTGGTTCGAGGAGCGGGTCGACGGCCGGCGGCCGGACTGCACCTGCCTGGTCGTCGGAGGGAAGCCGGGGGAGCCGCTGCGGGCGGCGGGCCTGGCGTGGGTGACGTACCACCTGCCCGGGCCGGTGTGGACGGACGGGCGCCGCGGGTACGTCGACGGGATGGTCACCGACCCCGCCGCCCGCGGGCAGGGCCACGCCGGGCGGATCGTCGCCGGGCTGGTGGAGTGGCTGAACGGCCTCGGCGTCCGCTACGTCCAACTCCACGCCAGTGCGGCCGGCGAACCCGTGTACCGGGCGGCGGGGTTCGTCGCCGCCCGGTACCCGGGAATGGACCTGATCACCGCCCCGGCGCCGGCTACCGGCGGCCGGGCCCCAGGCGGTCGCGTTACAGGCGGCTGAGCGAAGCCGCCGCGAAGAGCACGTCGCGGATGGCCTCCCGGTCGCCGTGCTGGCCGGCCGCCGCTTCCTCCGGGGAGATGTGCCCGGCGGCCAGTTGGCAGAACTCCAGGCCGTCCAGCGCGATCTCCGCGACCGTGTGGTCCGACGAGGGCTTCGCCGCGGGGGAGTCCAGCGCGATGTCCCAACCGCCGCCGCCCGCGCCCTCGATCTCCAGGTGCAGGGTCCGTCCCGGCGCGCCCGCCGCGACCAGGCCGCGCGCCGGCCCTGCCAGACCGGCGCGCCGCCGCTCGGCCAACGCGCTCGGCAACAGGCGCGCCGCCAGGTCGATCATGCGGTGCAGATGCGGTCCGGACGGCGGCTCGTACGGGTAGTCCACCGCCTCCGCGATGTCCCACGCGTGCACCCAGCACTCGAAGGCCCGCTCCAGGAACGCGTCCCCCAGGGGCAGGGCGAAGCCCCCGTAGTCCACCGCCAGCTCGGCCACCCCGTGACCCGCGAAGGAGACCGTACGGACCAGGGTGTGGCCCTGCTCCCGCCACGGCTCGCGGACCTGCCGGGTCGCCGGGTGCCGGGCGGACTCCCAGAAGAACTCGGTGCGCTCCGTGGTGCCGCCCGAAGGCGCCTGCGGGCCCAGCGGGTCGTCCAGCCCGAGCGCCGTCGCGACGAGCCCGTCCACCGTCAGCAGATGACCGATGACCCCCGCCACGGTGGTGCGCCGCGACAGACGCCGCTCCTCCTCGAACCACTTGAGCCGTACGGGGGTGTGCCACTCCGAGTCGCCGAAGTCCCGCAGCAGCGCGTCGAGCCGCGCGGTCTCCGTGTCGTACGGGGTCGCCCACGCCGGGACGGGGATGCGCGCCGGGCGCTTGCCCAGGCAGTCCTCCAGCACCCGCGAGCGCAGCAGCGGTTTCAGGTCCAGGCTCTCCTCCGGGTGCAGGAGCCCCACGGCGTCCCGCAGCCGCAGCGCCTCCTCCGCGCAGGGCGCGCACTCGGTCAGATGCTCCTCGACCGCCAGCGTCTCCTCGGCGGAGCAGGCGGCCAACGCCCACGCGCCGAGCAGGGATTTCAGCACGGCGTGCGTGGGCGGTGGGGTGGGCGCGGCTGCCGGTTCCCACCCGGTCACGGCCTCCGGCGCGGGTGTGGCCTCCGGTGCCGGTGCGACCTCCGACAGCGGCCGGGGGCCCGGCAGCGGGTCGAGGTCGTCTGCGGCACCGCGCGGACCCGGTATCCGCGCCGCACCGCCCACGGGCCGCTCGTAACCGTCGTCGGGCGCTTCTTCGGCGGGGCCGGTCATCGGGGCGTTCCATATCCGGGCGGGCCGTATCCGGGCGGGGCGGTGTCCTCCCGGGGGAGGGCGTTGGCGGTCGACAGCAACTGGAGCCCGAGCCGGAGCCGGCGCCGCGCCTCGTCCTCGCTGATCTGGAGGTCGGCGGCGGCCTGCCGGTAGTCGCGCCGCTTGAAGTACGCGAGTTCCAGCGCCGAGCGCAGCGGCGCCGGCATCGAAGTGACGATGTAGTCCGCGCGGGCGGCGGCGTTCGCGCTGCGCACCTTCTGCTCCAGCTCCTCGCGGGAGCCGCGGCCCAGTTCGGCCTGGCGCAGCCGGGCCACGGCCTGCCCCTGGGTGATCCGGGCGACCCAGGAACGCAGGGAGCCCTGCTTGGGGTCGTAGGCGTCCGGGTTCTCCCAGATGTACCCGAAGACCTCCCGGGTGATCCGGTCCGCGGCCGTCTCGTCGCCCAGCACCCGGTGCGCGAGGCTGTGTACGAGCGAGGCGAAGCGGTCGTACAGCTCGCCGAGCGCGGCGGCCTCACCGCGGGCGAGGCGTTGCTGCATCCGGCGGTCCCAGCGCGGTGGTACGTCCTTCGGCATAGTGCCCCCAGCCCCCAGCCGTGTGTCGACCCGACGAATGTAGTCGGCACACGGCGGGATGCGCCCGTCTTTGGGGGAAGCCCGCCCGGGAAGTGTGGCCCTCGTGGTACGGGGCGGCACAGACCGGGCCGGCGCCACGGGCCCCCGCACGAACGGAACATGACGCCCGCATAGGCACATCTGTACGCGCCCCGCCGCGCTTCCCGTGCGCGGGTTCGATGCGGCCGGCTCCCCGACACCTCGGCTTAACGTGCGGGCCACCGAGGCCGTACGCTCCTGCCTTGTCTTGAACTGCGCCTCTCGACCGCGAGTCCGCGCCGCAGCTCTTGACCGCACCTCAACTGCACCCACACGCACATGTGAAGGCGGAACGCCGAATATGGACAGCGCAGAGTACGAGCGCAAGATCGCCTCCCGATTCGCCACCTTCGACCAGGACGGCTCCGGCTACATCGACCGGGAGGATTTCGGCGTCGCCGCGCGGGCCGTGCTGGCCGAATTCGGTGTCCGGGCCCGGTCGGACAAGGGTCAGGCCGTCTTCGCCGGCGCCGAGGCGTTCTGGCAGGGCATGGCCGGGATCGCGGATGTCGACGGCGACCAGCGGGTGTCCCGCGAGGAGTTCGTGACGGGCGCGGTGAAGCGGCTGCGCGACAACCCGGAGCGGTTCGCGGAGATCGCCCGGCCGTTCCTGCGCGCGGTGATCGCGGTGGCCTCCGAGGACGGCTCGGCGGCCGGTGCCTCCCCGGCGGCGGCCGGCCGGGTCCTGCGTGTGCTCGGCACCCCGCCGGAGTTGGCGGCCCAGATCGGCACGGCCCTCGACGCGGACGGCGACGGGCTGATCTCCGAGGAGGAGATCCTCGCGGCCTTCGCCGGCTACTGCGGCGTGGCCGCCCCGGACGCCTGACTCGGACGCCTGACTCGGACGCCTGACCCGGACGCCTGACTCGGACGCCTGACCCCGGGGGCGGGGCGCCGGGGCGTGGTTTCACGTGGAACATCAGCCGCGGCGCTCTCCCCGGAGCAGGGTCGCGGCGATGGCCATCGCGGTGAGCAGCAGACCGGCCCCGATGCCGAAGGCCAAGTGGTAGCCGCCGGTGAGCGCTTCGGCGGAGGTCCGGCCGGCGGAGGCGAGGGAGGCGGTGCGGGAGGCCGCCAGGGTGGACAGGACGGCCACGCCGAGAGCCATGCCGATCTGCTGGGTGGTGTTGAACAGGCCGGAGGCGAGTCCCGCGTCGTGTTCGCCGGCCTGTGACATGGCCAGGGCGGTAAGGGCCGGCAGAGCCAGGCCGAAGCCCGCGGCGAGCAGCATCACCGGCAGCAGGTCCCGTACGTAGTCGGCGTGCACCGGCAGTCGGGTGAGCAGACCCAGCGCCACGACCAGCAGGCCGAGCCCGGCGGACAGGACGGCGCGCTCACCGAAGCGGGAGTTCAGCCGGGCCGAGACGCCGAGCGAGACCGCACCGATCACCAGGGCGGCCGGCAGCATGGCCAGACCCGTCGCGCCGGCCCCGTACCCCGACACCTTCTGGAGGTAGAGGGCGACGAGGATCTGGAACGAGAACAGCGCGGCCACCATCAGCATCTGCACGAGGTTGGCGCCGACCACGGCGCGCGAGCGGAAGATCCGCAGCGGCATCAGGGGGGTACGGGCCGTCGCCTGGCGCGCGGTGAAGGCCGCCAGCAGGACCAGGGCCAGCGCCCCGAGGCCGAGGGTGTGCGCGGAGGACCAGCCGTACTCCTCCACCTTGACCACGCTGTAGATGCCCAGCATCAGCCCGGCCGTGACGAGTACCGCGCCGAGTACGTCGGCCCCCGCGCGGGTGCCGGCGGCCGCGGGCGCGGTGGACGTGGCGGGGGCGGTGGACGTGGTCGGGATCGCGGGAACGGCCAGGAGCAGCGCCGCGAGTCCGATCGGCAGGTTGATGAAGAAGATCCAGTGCCAGTCGAGCGCGTCGGTGAGGACCCCGCCGAGGACCTGGCCCAGCGAGGCGCCCGCCGCGCCGGTGAAGGAGAAGACGGCTATCGCCCCGGCCCGTTCCCGGGGTTCGGTGAACAGGGTGATCAGGATGCCGAGGCTGACGGCGGAGGCCATGGCACTGCCCACGCCTTGGAGGAACCGCGCGGCCAGCAGGACGGCGGGGGAGGCCGCGTACCCGGCGAGCAACGAGGCGGCGGTGAAGACGCCGGTCCCGGCCAGGAACATCCGCTTGCGGCCGATCAGGTCGCCGAGCCGGCCCGCGAGGAGCAGGAGGCTGCCGAAGGCGATCAGGTAGGCGTTGACGACCCAGCTCAGGCCGGCGGGGGTGAAGCCGAGGTCGTCCTGGATGGCGGGCATCGCGACGGTGACGATGCTGCCGTCGAGGACGGTCATCAGCACGCCGGTGGAGAGCACGGCGAGGGCGGTCCAGCGGGAGCGGAAGCGGGGGCCGCGGGCGGCGGCGGGCAGCGGGGTGCGCGTGATGGCGGACATCGGTCTGTCTCTCTCTCCGGTTGGGCGGGCGGAAGGCCGAGCGATGATGAGACCGTAGCAGATAGTTTCGTTACAGACGATATATCTCGGACCTAACGGTTAGGCTGGGTCCATGACCGCGATGTCGCCCGCCCGGACCCAGCCCGATCTCTCCTTCCTCCTGGACCACACCAGCCACGTCCTGCGCACGCGCATGGCCGCCGCCCTCGGCGAGATCGGGCTCACCGCCCGCATGCACTGCGTCCTCGTCCACGCGCTGGAGGAAGAGCGGACCCAGATCCAGCTCGCCGAGATCGGCGACATGGACAAGACGACGATGGTCGTCACCGTCGACGCGTTGGAGAAGGCCGGACTGGCCGAGCGGCGCCCCTCCACCAAGGACCGGCGGGCCCGCGTCATCGCCGTCACCGAACGGGGCGCCGCCGTCGCCGCCGAAAGCCGGCGCATCGTCGACCAGGTCCACGTCGACGCCCTCGGCTCCCTCCCGCCCGCCGACCGCGAGGCCCTGCTGCGCGCCCTCGGCCTCCTCGCGCAGGGCGCCCTCGACACCCCCTCCGACACCCCCCGCCCGGCCCGCCGCGCCCGCCAGTGACGCCCGCCGGTGCCCATGCCGAGGGGGACGGGTCGAACCCGGCCACCCGCGGGCGGGCGCACCGCCTGGTGGACCGCATGGTTGCCATCGACTGGCGGGCCGCCGGGTACGACTTCGAGCACGGCGCGTCCCGGGCGCGGCTCATGCGCGAATACCTGCGCAGGGCGGCGCTGTGGGTGGCTGAGCTACGGAAGGACGGACCTCGTCCGTTCTTCGGTGCCGGCGACCCCGACCACTGGCCCTTCTTCGACATCGCCGCCCGTGTCGATCCCCGGGTACGCGCCGAAGAGGCGATCGCGGCCCGGCTGGACGCGTTCCTGTCCGAGCACGCGAGCGGATTCCTCGTCGGGACGGTGTGCCGTGCGGCACTGCACTGGGCCTCGCTTTCCGACGAGTCCCTGGCCCGCTACCCGCACCTGCCGGACCCCTTCGAGCCGCTCGTCCTCCTCCTGGAGCGGGGCGGCGGCTTCTCGATCGAGAACGGCTTCATCGACTTCGTCGCACACCGCGTCCGCCTCACCCGATGGGAAGACCACGTGACGGCTCCACCGATCGCCTTCCTCACCCGGGATGCGCTCGACGCGCTCGACGCCTTGGACGCCGAATAAGTCCCTCGGCCAGGCGGCGATTTCGCGCCATTGATGCGGTATTTGAAAGGCGCAGCACCGAGGCTGTTGAGAGCATTGGTCATACTTGTAGTCGTTGTTTCGTGACGGGGGTGTGGGATGAAGTTCGACATGGGGACGCAGGTTCTGACGAACCTGATGTCGGGGTCGCGGACGTCGAGTACGGATCTGGGGACGTTGATCCGGCAGTTGATCGCGGCGGCCCATCCGCTGGAGGGCAAGTTCAACGGTCAGGGCAAGGTCGCGTTCGACTCGTTCAAGGAGCACTCGGACGGGATCACGAAGGAGCTGAACGCGGCGTTGTCGGCGATCTTGGGTGGTCAGTCGGGGATGGAGCAGGCGTTCGGGACCGGTGACCACGAGCAGGGTGACAACGCGCGGCAGCAGATGTCTGCGGCGAACTTCGACGCGGCGCGTTTCGCCGGTCGCTGAGGGTTGTAGGTCTCTTTCATCCAGTACGGGGAGTGTGGTGTGTGATGGCCGGTGGCACGGACCGTCGTTCGTATGACACGGGTGCGTCGACCGAGGCGCAGGGCAACATCCAGGTCGTGATCGGGCAGTTGGAGCAGGTGATCGCGGCGCGGGACGCACAGGTGAAGGCGGCGATGTCGGATTTCGCGGCGGACGGCGTGGCGGACGAGTACCACGGTAAGGAACTGCGCTGGAAGAACGCGTCGCAGGAAGTGAAGAACATCATCCACTTGCTGAAGTCGACGCTGGAGAAGAACGACGCGACGGCGGCGCA
>NZ_JBHVYA010000011.1:0-190965 GCF_042881255.1 Streptomyces sp. NPDC058279
GCCGCGTCGGCGGACCGGGCCAGGCCCGCCGCCGCTCGGCCGTTTCCGCAACCGGCGTTTTTCACCGCCGTTCCGACAGGGTCTACGACCTGACCAGCCTGGCCCGCAGCTTCGCCAGGGTTCGCAGATCCAGGCCGAGGCCGTCCGTCAGGTAGCCGTAGAAGCCGCCGTAGTCCGCCGCCATCCGGGCGGTCGCGGCGTCCAGGTAGTCCTGGCGGACCTCCTGGAGCGGGATCAGCAGGTCCGGGTTCTGCATCCGGCCCGACTGCTTGAGCGCCGCCCGCAGTTGCGCGTCGTAGGCCGCGCGGTAGGTGTTCGAGGCCAGGTGGTCCTGTCCGGCGGTGGTCTCGGGGACGCCCAGCGCGCGCAGCAGGACGTAACTCGTCCAGCCCGTCCGGTCCTTGCCCGATGTGCAGTGGTAGAGCAACGGGCCCTGGCCGTCCGCGATCTCCCGCAGTGTCGCCGCGAACTGCGCCCGGTTCTCGGGGCTGGTCACGAAGGTGCGGTAGATGTCGCGCATGTACGCCTCGGCGCGACCGCCGCCGAGCATCTGCTCCTGCTTGGCGGGGTCGCCGCTGGAGATGGCGGTGAGCAGGGTCGCGTAGAGACCGAGATCGCTGACCGGGCGCGAGGTGGGAGTGAGCCCCGCGGGCAGCCGGTCGGCGCCGTCGTACTGGACCTCCGTCGGGATGCGGAAGTCGACGGCCTTCGTGAGGCCCAGACCGGCGACGGTGGTGACGTCGGCGGCGGTCAGCTTGCTCAGCGCGTCGGAACGGTAGACCAGCCCCTGGCGGACCTGCCCGCCGGAGTAGGTGCGGTAGCCGCCCAGGTCGCGGAAGTTGACCGCGCCCTGGAGGGGAATCCGACGGATCGTCTCCGCCGCGCCGGCGGAGGTCTGCCGGTGCGCGGGACGGACGGGCGCCGGCGCCGCGGAGGCGGTCGCGGTCGCGGTGGCGGTGGCGGACACGGTGGTGACGGCGAGGGCGGAAGCGAGGACCACCGTCGCCAGGCGGATACGGGCACGGCTCATCAGGGCGGCTCCTGGGAGGAGGGGAAGGGGGTCACCCCGGTGCGGGCGGGGCGTCGGACGCGTGCAGTCGTACGAGTGCGCTCTGCGCCTCGGCCATGACCCGGCCGACGAGCTCCGCACAGGACGGGAGGTCCTCGATCACCCCCGCGACCTGCCCGGATGCCATGACGCCGAGGTCCGTACGGCCCTCGACCATGGACGCCTTGAGGAGCATCGGGGTGTTCGCGGCGAGCAGGACCTGGCTCCAGGACAGGTCCTTGCCGTGTTTCATCGCCAGCCCGTCCCGGACCATCCGCGACCAGGACAGACCCGACAGCTTCCGGAAACCGGCCGCGTGCCGCACCGCCCGGACCAACGCCCGCGCGCGGCCCGCCCGCTCCAGCGAGGCGACCAGCTCACTGCGCAGCATCCGGTGCGGCAGCCCGTCCACGGCCGTCGTGACGGTGACGTCCCTGACGCCCGCCTTGAGGTACTCGGCCTTGACCGCGTCCGGGACGGTCGAATCGGAGGTCAACAGGAAGCGGGTGCCCATCGCGATGCCCGCCGCCCCGTACGCGAGCGCCGCCACCAACCCCCGCCCGTCGTGGAAACCGCCCGCCGCGACCACCGGGATGTCCACGGCGTCGACCACCTGCGGCAGCAGGACGCTCGTGGCCACCTCGCCCGTGTGCCCGCCGCCCTCACCACCCTGCACGATCACCGCGTCCGCGCCCCACGCCGCGACCTTCTCCGCGTGCCGGCGGGCCCCGACCGACGGGACGACCACCACCCCCGCGTCCTTGAGCCGCGCGATCAGCTCCCGGGACGGCGCGAGCGCGAACGACGCGACCCGCACCCCCTCGTCGATGATCAGCCGGGCCCGCTCGGCGGCGTCACCCGCGTCGCCGCGCAGATTCACCCCGAACGGCGCCTCCGTACGGGACTTCACCTCGTGCACCGCCGCCCGCAGCTGGTCCACCGTCATCGTCGCCGACGCCAGGATGCCCAGGGCGCCCGCGTTCGCCGCCGCCGACACCAGCCGCGGACCGGCCACCCAGCCCATGCCCGTCTGCACGATCGGGTACCGGACCCCGACCAGCCTGGTCAATGCCGTCTCCATCGCGTCAGACCCGCACTTCCCGCTCGCGCGACCCCTCGGGGTCGATCACCTCGCGGATCAGGCGCAGCTCCTCGGCGCTCGGCTCCCGCGTGTACGGGACGTCCTCGGTCACCACGAGAGCGAAACCGGTGGCGGCCCGCACCTGTTCGACGGTGACCCCCGGGTGCAGGGAGGCCAGGCGCATCGAGCGGTCGGGCGTCTCGAAGTCGAAGACGCCGAGATCGCTGACCACCCGCGGCAGCCGGTGGAAGCGGGTCACCCCGGCGGCCCGCGCCCGGTCGTGCCCCACGCCGCTGACCATGTCGACGCGCTCCACGAAGACCCGCGGCGAATGCCGGGGGATCCAGTAACTCACCGGATTGTTGAGGGTGTTGACCGGAGCGCCACGCACCCCCAGGAGCTGACGGGTGGGCCGCTCCCAGTTCCCGACACAGGAGATGTTCTGGTTGCCGTACCGGTCGATCTGGCTCGCACCCATCATCACGTGCCGCCGGCCGCCGGTGACCATGGCGAGGTGACGGCGGTACGGGAGCCAGCCCTCCACCGTGCCGTCGAGCCCGACGAGCATCGCCTCGCCGTCGGTCAGGAGCAGGTCCGGGCTGAAGGTCCGCTTCGCGAGCCGCGCGCCGACGGACGGCACCAGCCCCATGGGGCTGGCCAGGACCTCGCCGTCGCCGCGCCAGGCCTCGGCGCAGGCGATCACACAGTATTCGGCGCGGGTCGGCTCACTGGTCACCGCTGCTGCTCCTCGTGCCAGGCCGCGACGGCCGACTGGTAGGCGTGCTCGTCCCGCCCGGACAGGAAGCGGGCGGCGAACTCGGGCCACGGGGTGGCCGCGTACAGCTTCTGGAACGGCTCGTCGCGCCCGTAGTCGGGGACACAGGACGTGAAGTGCGCCCCGTGGGGGGTCTCCACGACGCCGGTGACGCTGTGGCGGCTGACGAGCAGGGACTGCGGGGGGCCGGCCTTGGCGAGGTCGGCGCTTTCCACGAGCTGCTCGCAGGAGACGTAGGCGGCGTCGGCGGCCTCGCAGAACAGGTCGTCGAAGTACGGGTCGGGCCCCAGGTACCGCGCGTTGCCGAGGCGGTCGGCGCGGTTCAGGTGGACCAGGGCCGCGTCCATGCGCAGGGCGGGGACGGCGACGAACTCCTCGCCGTCGGCGTAGGGGGAGGTGACGGTCCGCAGCTCGGGGTTGACGCGCATCACGTCGGAGCCGAGGCCGGCGCGGACGGGCAGGAACGGCAGCCGGTTCGCGGCGGCGTGCAGACCCCACATGAACATGGCCTCGTCCAGCTCGGTCAGGGCGAACGCGCCCCGCTCCCGGGCGGCCCGGAAATGCGGCTCCAGCGGGATCGAGTCGAGGGTGGCGAACGGCGCGACGAGCCGGCGGATCCGCCCGGCGGCCGCCAGCAGCCCGACGTCCGGGCCGCCGTACGAGACGACGGTGAGATCGGTGATCTCGGAGCGGAGCAGCGCCCGCACCAGCGCCATGGGCTTGCGCCGCGATCCCCAGCCGCCGATGCCGAGCGTCATCCCGCTGCGCAGCCGCCCCACCACCTCCTCGGCGGTCATCGACTTGTCGGTCATGCGCCTGGCTCCTTCCCGAAGGAGTCGCGGACCCGGTCGGCGACCCCGCTGAGATTTGCCTCGAAGGTGAACCCCTGCTCGAAGCGGTAGCTGCGCCGCACGTCGACGGGATCGATGCCGTTGATGGCCGCCTTCGCCAACCGGATCAGCGAACCGTCCTTGCGCGCGATCTCCGCCGCCAGCTCCAGGGCGGCGCCGCGGACCTCCGCGCGCGGGACCACCCTCCACACCGAGCCGTGCGCGTGCAGCTCGGCCGCCGTCGCCGTACGGGAGGTGTAGTACAGGGCCCGCATCAGGTGCTGGGGAACCAGCCGGGCCAGGTGCGTGGCGGCGCCGAGCGCGCCCCGGTCCAGCTCGGGAAGACCGAAGGCGGCGTCGTCGGAGGCCACGATCGCATCGGCGTTCCCCGCCAGACCGATCCCGCCGCCGAGGCAGAAGCCGTGGACGGCGGCCACCACCGGCACCTCGCACTCGTACACGGCGGCGAACGCCTCGTAGCAGCCGCGGTTGGCACCCAGCAGGGCGCCGTGACCGCTGTCGCGCTGCAGCTCCTTGATGTCGACGCCGGCGTTGAAGCCCCGGCCCTCGGCGGCGAGGACGACGCAGCGCACGGCGGGGTCGCGGCCCGTGGCGCGCAGGGCGTCGGCGAGGGCGTACCAGCCGCTCACCGGGAGCGCGTTGACGGGCGGGAAGTCGACGGTGACCAGGGCGATGCCCCGGTCCGGGACGGCGGTGGAGACACCCATGGGCGGATCAGCTACCTTTCCACCAAACATTTGTTAGGTGAGGAAGGTAGCAGCCGATGGAGCTCAAGGGGAGGGTGGTCGTCGTCACCGGCGGAACCCGGGGCGTCGGCGCGGGCATCGCGCGTGCGTTCCTCGCGGCGGGCGCCCGGGTCGTCGTCTGCGCGCGCCGGCCACCGGACCGACCGGTCGAGGAGGACGGCCGCCGGGCCTCCTTCATCCCGCTGGACCTGCGCGAGACGGGCGCCGTGCACGGGGTCTTCGAGGAGGTCGCGCAGCGGTACGGGCGGCTGGACTGCCTGGTCAACAACGCGGGCGGCACCCCGTACCGGCGGCTGGGGGCGGCGGAGGAGGAGGGGGAGCGGGAGGCGGAGGCGGCGCGGCACGTCCGCGTCGTCGAGCTGAACCTCCTCGCGCCGATGGCGGCCTCGCTGGCCGCCTACCCGTGGCTGCGGGCCTCCCGCGGCTCGGTCGTGATGATCGGCAGCGTGAGCGGCACCCGGCCCTCGCCGGGCACGGCCGCCTACGGCGCCGCGAAGGCGGGACTGGAGCACCTGGCCCGCTCCATGGCCGTCGAATGGGCGCCCGAGGTACGGGTGAACACGCTGGTCCCGGGCATGGTGCGGACCGAACTCGCGCACCTGCACTACGGGGACGCGGCGGGCGTCGAGGCGGTCGCCGCGACCGTCCCGCTGGGGCGGCTCGCGGAGCCCTCCGACATCGGCGCGGCGGCGGTGTTCCTGGCCTCCGACCGGGCGGCGTACGTGAGCGGGGCGAGCCTGCTCGTGCACGGCGGCGGGGAGCGGCCCGCCTTTCTGGCCGCGGCAACCACCAACAAGGAGAGCTGACATGGGACTTGCCGAGGGACGCGTGGTCATCGTGACGGGCGCCGGGCGGGGACTGGGCCGGGCCCACGCGCTGGCCTTCGCGGAGCAGGGGGCGCGGGTCGTGGTCAACGACCTCGGCGTGGGACCGGACGGGCTGCCCGGCCCGGACGGCCCGGCCGCCCGCGTCGTGGCGGAGATCGAGGCAGGGGGAGGGCAGGCCGTCGCGCACGGCGGGGACATCGCCACGGGTGAGGGCGCCGCCTCCCTGGTGGAGTGCGCCCTCGCGGCGTTCGGGCGCCTCGACACACTGGTCAACAACGCCGGGTTCCTCCGGGACCGGATGCTGGTGAACCTGGACGAGGACGACTGGGACGCGGTGGTCCGCGTCCACCTCAAGGGGCACTTCCTGCCGCTCAAGCACGCGGCGGCCTACTGGCGGGCCGAGGCCAAGGCGGGGCGGCCGGTCGCGGCGCGGGTGGTCAACACCTCGTCCGGCGCCGGGCTGTTGGGCTCCGTCGGGCAGGGGAACTACAGCGCCGCGAAGGCGGGCGTGCTGGCGCTGACCCTGGTCGCGGCGGCGGAGACGGGCCGGTACGGCGTCCAGGTCAACGCCATCGCGCCGGCCGCGCGGACCCGGATGACGGAGCGGACCTTCGCGCAGGCGATGGCGGCGCCGGCGGCGGGCGGCTTCGACGCGATGGCCCCGGAGAACGTGTCGCCGCTGGTGGTGTGGCTGGGCTCGGACGCCTCGGCCGGGGTGACGGGGCGGGTCTTCGAGGCGGAGGGGGGCCGGATCACGGTGATGGAGGGCTGGCGGCCCGGTCCGACGGTCGAGCGCGCGGGGCGCTGGAGTCCGGCGGAGGCGGGCGAGGCGGCGGCGAAGCTGTTGGCCCGGTCGCAGGCGCCGGGAGCGGTGTACGGCGCGGGGGAGTAGGGCGCGGCGGGCGGGGTATCCGGGCAGCGGGAGCGGCCCGAACACACCCCGGGCCCGGCCCCCTGGCGAGGGGTCGGGTCCGGAAGTTTCCTGCGTGCGTTGGGATATGACTACCCGCTACGCATCCCCGCTGAACCATCTTGGGCCCGACATCCCATCGGCGATGCTGTCGTCATGCCGATTCACTCGTACGAGAACACCTCCCGCACCGCCAAGGCCGGTCCGCTCACCCTCCACTACCACGAGGCCGGCCCCGCCGACGGCCCGGCGCTCGTCCTGCTGCACGGCGGCGGCCCGGGCGCCTCCGGCTGGGGCAGCTTCGCCGCCAACCTGCCCCACTTCGCGGAGCACTTCCGCACCCTGGCCATCGACCAGCCCGGCTACGGCCGCTCCGACCTGCCCGAACCCGACCGCGACTACTTCTCCTACAGCGCCCGCGCCGTCATCGCCCTCATGGACGAACTGGCCATACCCCGGGCGCACTTCCTCGGCACCTCGCTCGGTGGCGGTGCCGCCGCCCGGATCGCCGTCGACCACCCCGAACGCGCGGCCACACTGCTGCTCAGCGCCCCCGCGGGGATCTCCCTCAGCCTCTTCTCCCCGACGCCCAGCGAGGGCCTGCGGAGGCTCATCGAGTTCGGCCGGACGCCGGAACCGACCCGCGAGCAGCTGCGGACCCTCCTCACCACCCTCGTGCACGACCCCTCGCGCGTCACCGAGGCACTCGTCGAGGAGCGCTTCGCCGAGGCCACCGAGGAGCGCGCCAGGCTCGGCAGCGCCCGGATGGCCGCCTCGTTCGCCAAGTGGCCCGAGGGCGCGCAGCTGTGGCGCGAGGCCCACCGCATCAGCTGCCCGGTGCTGCTGACCTGGGGCCGCGAGGACCGCGTCGCCCCCCTCGACGGGGCGTTCGTCGCGCTCGGGGCCATCCCCGACGCCCGGCTCCACGTCTTCCCCCGCTGCGGTCACCTGGTCCACAGCGAGGCCGCCGAGGACTTCCAGCGTCTCGCCACCGCCTTCTTCCGGCACTGACGCCCCGCGACTCCCGGCCGGCCGCGGCCCGCCGCTCAGGTGTCCACGTCGAGCTCGGTACGGCACAGGCCGCACCGAGCGGTGAAGGAGCCGCGGCCGGCCGGGAGCCGCAGCCACTGGGCGCAGACCGGGCAGGCGAAGCTCACCCGCCGCCCCGCGCCCGGGTCCTCGAAGCGGTACGGGGCCTGCGGCGCGGCCGTACCCGCCCGGCGGTCGCGGGCATAGCGGCGGCGTTCGGACCAGGGCGCGGCCGCCAGCGGGGGCCGGCGGTGGTCCCGGTCGGCGAGGGCGCGGCCGCGCACGTAGGCGTCGTAGGCGTGGGGGCCGGTGAACCAGGTGGACGGGTCCTCGCCGAGCAGCCGGCCCCGCTTGGCGAGGACGTAGCCGAACTCCTCGGGGGTGAGGTAGCCGAGCTTCTGGTGGGTGAGGGCGTCCTCGCGGTAGGCGTCGAGCAGCAGCCATCCCACCCCGAGGTAGGCGGCCGTGGTGTCGGTGAGGATCTCGTTCTCGGCGGTGGTGGGGAAGCGCAGGTCCAGGCGGTGCAGCAGGACGTGGGCCGCCTCGTGGGCCAAGGCGGCCGCCAGGTCGCGGCGGTGGGTGCGGAAGCGGTCGTTGACCTCGACGAAGTACTCGGGTCCGGCCGTCAGCTCCACGGCGGCCGCCTCGCGCATCGTCCGGAAGGCGACCACCATCCGGGCCTCGGGCAGCCGTAGCGCGCGCACCACGGCGGAGGCCACGCGGTGTGCGCCGAGGTACAGGTCGTCGTCGGGGCCGAAGGCGGCGTCGGCGGGGGCCAGGCTCGCCGCGTAGGTCAGGACGCCCTCGTAGGAGAGCCGCCGGAACAGCGCGGTGATCGCCTTGCGCACGGTGTCCAGATGCGGGAAGCCGTGGACGATCGGGCCGCCCCGCCCGCCGTCCGGCGTCATGACGGCCCGGCCGCCGCGATCACGGTGGCCCGCCGTGCGAGGTGTCCGAAAACGCGTTCTTGTCGACCCGGGGCCGCAGTTGTGTCATGGACGCGACGTGTCATGGACGCGTCACCACCCATGACGCGCACGGCCCAACCCCCCACGAAAGGCAGTGTGTCGACTGTGTCCACCCTTGCCACCCTCCTGAAGCGCACCCTGGCCGTCGGCGCGGTCGCCCTCGCGGCCATCAGCCTCCAGCCGGGCTCCGCCACCGCCTCACCGACCCCCGTCGTCGGTGGAACGAGGGCCGCACAAGGCGAGTTCCCGTTCATGGTCCGCCTCTCCATGGGCTGCGGCGGCGCCCTCTACACCCAGCAGATCGTCCTCACCGCCGCCCACTGCGTGGACGGCTCCGGTGCCAACACCTCCATCACCGCCACCGCCGGCGTCGTCGACCTCAACAGCACCGGCGCCACCAAGGTCAAGTCCACCAAGGTGCTCCAAGCCCCCGGCTACACCGGCGCCGGCAAGGACTGGGCGCTCATCAAGCTCGCCAAGCCGATCAACCTGCCCACCCTCAAGATCGCCGACACCAAGACCTACGACAACGGCACCTTCACCATCGCCGGCTGGGGCGCCGCCCGCGAAGGCGGCGGCCAGCAGCGCTACCTCCTCAAGGCCACCGTCCCCTTCGTCTCCGACGCCGCCTGCCAGAGCGCGTACGGCAACGACCTCGTCCCCACCGACGAGATATGCGCCGGCTACGACCAGGGCGGGGTCGACACCTGCCAGGGCGACTCCGGCGGCCCGATGTTCCGCCGCGACAACACCAACGCCTGGATCCAGGTCGGCATAGTCAGCTGGGGCGAGGGCTGCGCCCGGCCCGGCTACCCCGGCGTCTACACGGAGGTCTCCACCTTCGCCGCCGACATCAGGGCCGCGGCCGCGGGCCTGTGACGCCCACCTCGGCCTTCCGGCGCGCGAACCGGAAGGCCGAGGCACCCCCGGGTCACCGCCCGGCGCACGGCCCGCCGTCACCGCCCGCATCCCCGCCGTCACCGCCCGGCCCACCCGCGCCTGCCGCCCCGGCGCCCGGCCCACCCGCGCCCGCCACACTGCGCCCGCCCGTCTCACCGTCCGCCCGTCTCACTGTCCGGCCGACCAGCGGAGAAGCCGCCCGCGCCACGTATTCTCGGGAACCATGAACACCAGCGACACCGACGAGACCGGCAAGACGACCGGCGAGGACGTCACCGCCGAACTGGCCCGCCTCAGGGACAGCATCGACAACATCGACGCGGCCGTGGTCCACATGCTCGCCGAGCGCTTCAAGTGCACCCAGCAGGTCGGCCACCTCAAGGCCCGCCACCAGCTGCCCCCCGCGGACCCGGGCCGCGAGGCCAGCCAGATCGCCCGCCTGCGCCAGCTCGCCGAGAACGCCAAACTCGACCCGGCCTTCGCGGAGAAACTCCTCAACTTCATCATCGCCGAGGTCATCCGCCACCACGAGACGATCGCCGCGGGCGAAGAGTAGACCCCTGGGGCCCGGCCGCCGTATCCGGCAGCATGGGCCCCATGTCCTCCGCCCTCACGCGCGACGAAGCGCAGCTCCGAGCCCAGCTCCTCGACGTCCACCACTACGCGGTCACCCTCGACCTCACCACCGGCGACGAGACCTTCGACTCCGCGGCCGTCATCCGGTTCAGCGCCCGCACCGCCGGCGACACGTTCCTGGAACTGAAACCCGACGAACTGCGCTCCGTCGAACTCGACGGCCGGCCCCTCGACCCCGCCGACCTCGACGGCAACCGCCTCCCCCTCACCGGCCTCGCCGAAGGCCCCCACGAACTCCGCGTCGACACCCGCATGCGCTACTCCCGCACCGGCGAGGGCCTGCACCGCTTCACCGACCCCGAGGACGGGGAGACGTACGTCTACACCCAGATGTTCATGGACGACGTCCAACGCGTCTTCCCCGCCTTCGACCAGCCCGACCTCAAAGCCGTCTTCGAGTTCACCGTCACCGCCCCCTCCCACTGGTACGTCCTCGCCAACGGCATCACCACCCGCACCGGCGACCGCGACACAGACGACGCCGGGATCTGGACCTCCGCCCCCACCCCCGTCATCTCCACCTACCTCGCCGCCGTCGCCGCCGGCCCCTGGCACAGCGTCCGCACCGACCACGCCGGACTGCCCTTCGCCCTCCACTGCCGCCGCTCCCTGGCCCGCTACCTCGACGCCGACGCCGAGGAGATCCTCTCCGTCACCAAGGACTGCTTCGACCGCTACCACGAGAAGTTCGCCGAGCCCTACCCCTTCGACTCCTACGACCAGGCATTCGTCCCCGAATTCAACGCGGGCGCCATGGAGAACCCCGGCCTCGTCACCTTCCGCGACGAATTCGTCTTCCGCTCCGCCGTCACCGACACCGAACGCCAACGCCGCGCCATGGTCATCGCCCACGAAATGGCCCACATGTGGTTCGGCGACCTCGTCACCCTGCGCTGGTGGGACGACATCTGGCTGAACGAGTCCTTCGCCGAGTACATGGGCTACCAGACCCTCGTCGAAGCCACCCGCTTCACCGGCACGTGGACCGAGTTCGCCATGGAACGCAAACCCTGGGGCTACGACGCCGACCAGCGGCCCTCCACCCACCCCGTCGCCCCCGACGCCGTCCCCGACACCGCCTCCGCCCTCCTCAACTTCGACGGCATCTCCTACGCCAAGGGCGCCTCCGCACTACGCCAACTCGTCGCCTGGCTCGGCGAGAAGGACTTCCTCGCCGGCATCAACACCCACTTCACCCGCCACAAGTTCGCCAACGCCTCACTCGCCGACTTCGTCGACTCCCTCGCCGCCCACACCGAACGCGACGTCCACGCCTGGGCCGACGTCTGGCTGCGCACCACCGGCGTCGACACCCTCACCCCCCGCGTCGAGGACCCCGACACCGACCAGGGACCCGCCGGCTGGACCCTCACCGTCGACCACCACGGCAGCCGCCCCCACCACATCGGCGTCGGCCTCTACGACCGCGTCCCCGGCCGCCGCGACCTCCAACCGCGCGAACGCCTCGACCTCGACGTCCCCACCGACGAGGTCCTCTCCGTCAGCGGCCCCCGCCCCGCCCTCATCCTCCTCAACGACGGCGACCTCGGCTACGCCAAGATCCGCCTCGACGCCGACTCCCTCGAAACCGCCCTGCGCGCCCTGTCCTCCCTCCCCGACCCCCTCACCCGCGCCGTCGTCTGGAACGCGCTGCGCGACATGGTCCGCGACGGCGAACTCGAACCCGAGGCGTACCTGGAGACCGCCCGCGCACACCTGCCCGACGAACCGGACCTGGCCGTCGTCCAAGGCGTCCTCACCTTCGCCCGGACCCACATCGCCGCCCGCTACATCGCCCCCGACCGCCGCACCGCCGCCCTCGCCACCCTCACCGACACCGCCCGCGCCCTGCTGCGCCGCACCGAGGACGGCTCCGACCCCGGCCTGCGCCTGGCCGCCGTACGCGCCCACATCGACAGCGCCACCCAACCCGACACCCTCGCCGGCTGGCTGGCCGACGGCACCGTCCCCGGCGGCCCCGAACTCGACCCCGAACTGCGCTGGCGCATCCTCGCCCGGCTCAGCGTCCTCGGCGCCGTCGGCGACGCCGAGATCACCGCCGCCCTCGCCGCCGACCCCACCGCCACCGGAGCGGAAGGCGCTGCCCGCTGCCGCGCCGCACTGCCCGCCGCCGAGGCCAAGGAAGCCGCCTGGAACCGGCTCTTCCACGACGACACCCTGTCCAACTACCTGTTCAAAGCCACCGCCCAAGGCTTCTGGCAGCCCGAACAGGCCGACCTCCTCCAGGACTACGTCCCGCGCTACTATCCCGCCGCCATCGCCGTCGCCGCCCGCCGCGGACCCGCCATCGGCGACGCCGCCGGCCGCTGGGCGTTCCCCGCCCACGCCGTCGACGCCGACAACCTGCGGGCCGGGCGGGCCTGCCTCGAAGACCCCGAACTCATCCCGCTGCTGCGACGCAAACTCGTCGACGAACTCGACGACCTCGCCCGCGCCCTGCGCGTACGCACCGCCGACTGACCCCGACACCGCCACCCCGCACGGACCGGGCCCACCACCGGTCGAACACCGGCCGTACACCCCACCCGTGCGGGGCGATCGGACAAACCCCGGCGGTTACCCCATTCGGGTCTGATCGTTGTGCTGGGCGGGGACCAGGCCGTCCCCGCCCCGCCCCCGCGTAAGGACACCCGGATGACCAGCCCGCCCGGCACCCCGCCGCCCCTGCCCCCGCTCGCCGGCGGCCCCGGCGGCGCCGACGCCCTGCGGCCCCTGCTCGACACCGTCCTCGACGCCCTGCGCACCGGAGCCGAAACCCGCGACGGACCCCTCCCGGCCGGCGGACCCGAAGCCGTCACCGCCCACGTCCGAGCCGCACTGGGCGACGTACTGCCCGCCCACGGCACCGGCGACCACGAAGCCCTGCGCACCCTCGTCCACACCCTCACCGCCGGCGCCGCCGACCCCGCCGACCCCCTGTGCGCGGCCCACCTGCACTGCCCGCCGCTGGCCGTCGCCGCCGCCGCCGACCTCGCCGCCTCCGCGCTCAACCCCTCCCTCGACTCCTGGGACCAGGCCCCCGCCGCCTCCGCCCTCGAAGCGCTCCTCACCCGCACCCTCGCCGCCGAGTTCTACGACACCCCCCACGCCGACGCCCTCGTCACCACCGGCGGCACCGAAGCCAACCAACTCGCCCTCCTCCTGGCCCGCGAACGCCACGGACCCCGCCTCACCGTCCTCCACGGAGCCAACGCCCACCACTCCATCCCCCGCTCCGCATGGCTCCTCGGACTACCCCCCACCCGCGCCCTGCCCACCCCCACCGGAACACTCGACCCCGACCGCCTCGCCGAAGCCCTCACCCGCACCACCGGCCCCGTCCTCGTCACCGCCACCGCGGGCACCACCGACGCCGGCCTCATCGACCCCCTCGGCCCCCTCGCCGACCTCTGCCACCACCACGGCGCCGACCTCCACATCGACGCCGCCTACGGCGGCCTCCTCGCCCTCAGCCCCCGCCACCGCCCCAAGCTCGACGGAGTCTCCCGCGCCCACTCCCTCACCCTCGACCTGCACAAACTCGGCTGGCAACCCGTAGCCGCCGGACTCCTCGCCGTCCCCGACACCGCCCTGCTGGCCCCCCTCGCCCACCAGGCCGACTACCTCAACGCCACCGACGACACCGAAGCCGGCCTCCCCGACCTCCTCGGCCGCTCCCTGCGCACCACCCGCCGCCCCGACGCCCTCAAGATCGCCACCACCCTGCGCTCACTCGGTCGCGACGGCCTCGCCCACCTCATCGACCTCACCTGCGCCGCGGCCCACCGACTCGCCGAACTCCTCGACGCGCACCCCCGCTTCGAACTCCACGCACCCCCCACCATCAGCACGGTCCTCTTCCGCCCCACCCCCACGGACGACGACCGGCTCGCGACCCTGCGCCGCACCCTCCTCCTCGACGGCACCGCCGTACTCGGCCGCGCCACCGCCGACGGCAAGCTCTGGCTCAAAGCCACCCTGCTCAACCCCCACACCACCCCCCAGGACCTGCACGCCCTCATCACCCTCCTGACCCCCTCACCGCCCTGACCCGGCCCCCGCCCCCCTGACCGGCCCCCGGCCCCATGACCCGCCACCCCGACCCCGCCACCCTCCCGGAAGGCAGCACCCACCGATGACCGCGCAACCCGACGCACCCCATGACCTCGTAGGAATCGGCATCGGCCCCTTCAACCTCTCCCTCGCCGCCCTCGCCCACGGCCTCCCCCGCCAAGGCGCCGGCGAACTCGCCACCGCCTTCTACGACCAACGCCGCGACTTCCGCTGGCACCCCGGACTCCTCATCGACGGAGCCACCCTCCAAGTCCCCTTCCTCGCCGACCTCGTCACCCTCGCCGACCCCACCAGCCCCTGGACCTTCCTCAACTACCTCCGACACAAGGAACGGCTCTTCCCCTTCTACTTCGCCGAGCAGTTCCACATCCAGCGCACCGAATACGACGCCTACTGCCGCTGGGTCGCCGACCGCCTCCCCGGACTCCACTTCGGCCACCAGGTCGACGCCGTCCGCTGGAACCCCGAACGCGACCTCTTCGAAGTCGACTTCACCCAGCTCGACGCCGACGGAGAAGCCGAAGCCCTCGGCCGCACCTACAGCCGCAACCTCGCCCTCGGCATCGGCACCGCCCCCTACGTCCCCGAACCCCTACGCCCCCTCGCCGAAGCCCCCACCGTCCCCGTCATCCACTCCTGCGACTACCTCGACCACCGCGAACGCATCCTCGGCGCCGAACACGTCACCGTCATCGGCTCAGGCCAGTCCGGAGCCGAAGTCTTCCTCGACCTGCTCCGCGCCCGCCCGGCCGGCCGCGAACGCCTCACCTGGCTCGCCCGCACCCCCGCCTTCGCCCCCATGGAGTACTCCAAGCTCGGCCTGGAACACTTCACCCCCGACTACACCCGCTACTTCCACTCCCTGCCCGAACCCGTCCGCGACCAACTCGTCCCCACCCAGTGGCAACTCCACAAGGGCATCGACACCGACACCGTCGCCGCCATCCACGAAGAGCTCTACCGCCGCACCCTCCACGGCGGCTGGCCCGACGCCGTCCTCACCCCCGGCGTCAGCGTCCGCACCGCCGGCCGCGTCGCCACCACCAAGGTCGAACTCCACCTCGAACACACCCAGCAAGGCACCCGCTCCCGCCTCACCACCGACGCCGTCGTCCTCGCCACCGGCTACCGCGAACGCCCCCTCACCAGCCTCCTCGCCGGCCTCGACCCCTACCTCCGCAAGGACTCCGCCGGCCGCCCCCGCATCGACGACCGCTACCGCATGATCCTCGACCCCAGCATCACCGGCAGCGTCTACGTCCAAAACGGCGAACGCCACACCCACGGCGTCGGAGCCCCCGACCTCGGACTCGCCGCCTGGCGCAGCGCCGCCATCCTCAACACACTCACCGGCAAAGACGCCTATCCCCAGCCCACCCGCACCGCCTTCACCACCTTCGGCCTCGACCAGCGAGAACACGCCCGCCCCCACCCCACGAGCGAACTGCTCCCGCTGGTCGAACACCCCTGACGGCAACCGGGCCAAGCGACGACTACGGGAAGACCGGCACCCCGGCCCGCGTCAACCGCCAGTCCACCGACGCGAAGGCCGCCGGGTCGATCGTCCCCTTCGCCTTCACCCACTGGATGATCGTCGTGCGGATCTCCTCCGAGTTCGACCACACCTGCTCGGCCCGCGGGACGTGCGGGAAGTTCCCCCCGCCCGACGCCCGGTAATTGTTCACCGCCAACACGAACCGCGCCGCCGGATCCAGGGCCTTCCCCCCGAACGACAACCCCGTGATCCGCGACCCCACCGGCTGCGCGATGTCGATGTCGTACGTCAACCCGTACACCGCGTCGTAGTTGTAGTCCGGGACGCCCTCGGAGTTCGTCAGCCTCGCCGGATCCACCACATCACCCGGAGCGGTACGCACGTAGTACCGCGCCGAGAACTCCAGGTAGTCCTTCACCTGCGCGCCGGTCAGCACCCGCGCCTCAAGGGTGTTCTCGAACGGGTACAGCCCCGCCGCGTCCTTGATCGTCACCCGGCCGGCCGGGATCGACGCCGTCCGTGAGAAGCACGAAGCCTGCGACAGCACCGGCAGCGAAGCCCACTGGGTACCCGCCAGAGCCGCCTTCACCGTCTCCACCTGCACATGATTGATCAGGTCGATGATCGGAACGTCCTTCACCGGACCCTCCGACGAATCCATCGCCCCCGTCGACGTCCCGATCACCTGGTTCACATACGCCACGACCTTTCGGTGCTCGTCCGACAACAACCGCGTGATCTTCGGATCCTCCACCGCCGTGTTCGAGTCCACCACCCGCGCCGCGACCTTCGCCACCGACCACCGGCCCCGCTCCCACACCAGATCGAAGTCGAACAGCGTCAGCCGCTGCCCCCACTTCAACGGCTCCGACAGCACCACGTCCTTACCGGTCGCCTTGTTCCGCACCCGGTACTCCGGGATCTCCGTGTGCGCGTGACCCACCAGGATCGCGTCGATCCCCGGCACCTGCTCCGCCACCAACCCGGCCGCGTTCTCGATGTACGGCAACTGGTCCCCGTAGCTCGACGTACCGCTCGACCCCGAATGCGCCGCCACGATCACCACGTCCGCACCCATCGAACGCAGCCTCGGCACGTACTTCGCCGCCTGCTCCTCCAGACCCGGGAACGTCATCTTCCCCGCCACGTTCGCCTTGTCCCAGATCGCGATCCCCGGGTTCGTCAACCCCAACACCGCCACCTTCACGTCCCGCCCGTGCGGAGTGCACAACCGGTGCACGCTGTACGGCGGGAACGCCGGCCGCAACGACTTCGCGTCCAACGCGTTCGCCCCCAGCAGCGGAAAACGACACTGCTCCTGGAACTTGCGCAACACCGGAATGCCGTAGTTGAACTCGTGATTGCCCAGCGCCGCCGCGTCGTACCCGATCGCGTTCATCGCCTGCGCCATCGGATGCACCGGACCCCGACGCGCCGTGATCGGATCCACCTTCGCGTAGTAGTACGCCAACTGCGTGCCCTGGATCGTGTCGCCGGCGTCGATCAACAGCGTGTTGCCACGCCCCTTGTGCGCCCGCACCTGCTCCACCAGCGTGGAGATCTTCGCCAGACCGACGTCGTTGTGCGCCTTGTCGTCGAACTCCTTGTCGGTGAAGTAGTCCCAGTTGAAGACGTTCCCGTGCAGGTCGGTCGTCCCCATCACCGTGAACGAGTACGTCCGCTGCCCGGACGACCCGCCCGCCGCGACCCCGTCCCCCGCGGCCGCCGCCGGGGCGCCCGCGGCCCCCGTCAATGCCACGGCCGCACCGGTCGCGGCCGAAGTACCCAGAAATGTCCTGCGGTCGAACGCCATGCCATCTCCCCTTTTGAGGCGTGAACAACGCGCGTAGATTCTGACCGACAGGTAACAAGGCACAACACCCCCGCCAGGTTTCGATCCGATGACCACACCCGTACGGGCGGCAGTGCGAGAGTGAAGCCATGACCCAGGACCCCACGCACCAGCCCTACGGAACCCCCGAAGTCCCCCGCGTCGCCGTCCGCGGCGAAGCCCGACTCGAAGTCGACCCCGAGATCGCCCGCATCGGCATCACCGTCAACGCCCGCGGCACCGACCGCCGCACCGCCCTCGAAGACCTCACCCGCCGCAACAACGCCGTACTCGACCTCGTCAAGAGCTACGGCGAACCCGTCGAAAAACTCGAAACCGGCGCCTTCTCCATCACCCCCGAACTCACCCGCCACGGCCGCGCCGAACGCGTCCGCGCCTACCACGGCCGCGTCCACATCACCGCCGAACTCAGCGACTTCACCACCCTCGGCGAACTCACCACCCGCCTCGCCGACCTCGAACTCACCCGCGTCGACGGCCCCTGGTGGGCCCTGCGACCCACCTCACCCGCCCACGGCCAAGCCCGCCGCCAAGCCGTACTCGAAGCCGTCCAACGCGCCCGCGAATACGCCGAAGCCCTCGGCGCCCGACTCGCCGCCCTCGTCGAACTCGCCGACCTCGGCGCCGAGAACGCCACCCCCTTCCCCGCCGCCCCCGGCTCCGGCATGCGCACCATGGCCTACGGCGCCCCCGCCGAAGACGCAGGCGCACCCCCCCTCGACCTGGAACCCCAACGCCAGACCGTCTACGCCCAAGTCAACGCCCGCTTCACCATGACCCCTCCCCAGCTCTGACCGCCCCGGAAAACCCCCTCCACGCCACCCCCGGGGGTGCTCATCGGAGCACCCCCACGCACATTCAACAAATGTCAACAACCTTTTACCCAACGGTTGTTGCCCGGTCACCCGGAACCAATTTCCTACTCCCTGGTAGGGGCATACGCTCGCTCCATGCGCCGAGCGAAAATCGTTTGCACCCTGGGGCCCGCCACCGACTCGTACGACCAGATCAAAGCCCTGGTCGAAGCCGGAATGGACATCGCCCGCTTCAACCTCAGCCACGGCACCTACGCCGAACACGAGGAGCGCTACCAGCGCGTACGCAAGGCATCCGACGAGACCGGCCGCAGCGTCGGCATCCTCGCCGACCTTCAAGGCCCGAAGATCCGACTCGGCCGCTTCCACGAAGGACCCGTACTCCTTGAACGCGGTGACGAATTCACCATCACCGTCGAAGACCACGAAGGCGACCGCCACACCTGCGGCACCACCTACAAGGGCCTCGCCGCCGACGTCACCACCGGCGAACGCATCCTCGTAGACGACGGCCGCGTCACCCTCCAGGTCACCGGCGTCGACGGCCCCCGCGTCCACACCCTCGTCATCGAAGGCGGCATGGTCTCCGACCACAAGGGACTCAACCTCCCCGGCGTCGCCGTCTCCGTCCCCGCCCTCTCCGAAAAAGACATCGACGACCTCCGCTGGGCCCTGCGCGCGGGCGCCGACATCATCGCCCTCTCCTTCGTCCGCAGCGGCCGCGACATCGAAGACGTCCACCGCGTCATGGACGAAGAAGGCCGCCGCCTCCCCGTCATCGCCAAGATCGAAAAACCCCAGGCCGTCGACAACATCGACGACATCGTCGCCGCGTTCGACGGAATCATGGTCGCCCGCGGCGACCTCGGCGTCGAAATGCCCCTCGAACAAGTCCCCATCGTCCAAAAGCGCGCCGTCAAACTCGCCAAGCGCAACGCCAAACCCGTCATCGTCGCCACCCAAATGCTCGACTCGATGATCGACAACTCCCGACCCACCCGCGCCGAAGCCTCCGACGTCGCCAACGCCATCATCGACGGAACCGACGCCGTGATGCTCTCCGGCGAAACCAGCGTCGGCAAATACCCCGTCGAAACCGTCCGCACCATGGCCCGCATCGTCGAAGCCGCCGAAGAAGACATCCTCGCCAAAGGCCTGCCACCCCTCACCGAACGCAGCAAACCCCGCACCCAAGGCGGCGCCGTCGCCCGCGCAGCCGCCGAAATGGGCGACTTCCTCGGCGCCAAGTTCCTCGTCGCCTTCACCCAGAGCGGAGACACCGTCCGCCGACTCTCCCGCTACCGCTCACCCATCCCCCTCCTCGCCTTCACCCCCGACCCCGCCACCCGCTCCCAGCTCAACCTCACCTGGGGCGTCGAAACCTTCCTCGGACCCCACGTCGACTCCACCGACGCCATGGTCGACCAAGTCGAAGAAGAACTCCTGCGGATCGGCCGCTGCGTACCCGGCGACATCGTCGTCATCACCGCCGGCTCACCCCCCGGCGTCACCGGCTCCACCAACCTCGTCCGCGTGCACCACATCGGCGACGCCGTCAGCTGACCGACCGAGCCGACAGCCCACCGGCCCCCGGGCCCGGGGGCTCGCCGTGCCACCGAGCCACCGGGCCCGGGGGCCGCGAACACCCCGCCGGGAAAACCCCCGGCGGGGCGACCCTCACCCCAAATCGGTCCGAGGATCAACGGCCCAATGGTTGGCCGCCAAAACCCGCCCCGCGAACTCCACCTCCCGCGCGGCCACGAACCGAAAACCAAGAGACCGGCAGATCCCGTTCGAAGCACCATTGCCCACCGCCGGAAACGCGTTCACCACCCCCCAACGACCGTCCTCCCGCGCCTCTTCGAGCAACGCACGGACGGCACGCTTCCCCAGACCCCGCCCCTGGAACTCCGGCAGGACCATCCACCCGATCTCCGACACCGGCCCCTCCGCCGAATCGTGAGACCACAGCGTCACCGACCCCGCCACCACCTCCGGCACCGCCGGATCAGGCACGATCATCCTGATCCAATCGACATCCGCCGCCGCCCCCAACACATCCCGCGCGACCTTCTCCGCCATGCCCGCACGCGGCAACGGCCCCCCCAGATCCGCCATCATCACCGGATCACACCGCATCCGCACATACGCCTCCACATCCCCCAACTCCACGTTCCGCAACAACACGCGCACTCCTCCACATCGCCACCACACTTGACCTCAACCAAACCTGAGGTCCTACCTTCACCGCATGGACATCAAGCCCTACCCCCAAGAACAGCTCGCAGCCCAAGCCATCGGCTACTGGAGCCGCGAAACCGCCCACCACGTCATCACCGGCCTGCGCACCGCCCTCGCCGAAGAACACCTCACCCAACCCCACTGGTGGATCCTCAACCACGTAGCCGGCGCCCCCGGCGCCTGGACCCGCACCGCCCTCACCGCGAAACTCACCCGCTTCGACGACCAGAACACCGACTTCGAAGCCGTCTACGACGACCTCACCACCCGAGGCTGGCTCACCACCACCCACGACACCCACACCCTCGCCCTCACCGTCGAAGGCGAAGCCGGCCGCCTCCGCGCCCACGACCGCAACGCCGCCGTCCACGCCCGCATCCGCCAAGGCATCGACGACCCCGCCTACGCCACCACCATCGACACCCTGCGCCACATGGTCGCCAACCTCGGCGGCAACGCCGACCTCCCCTGACGCCCGCTGTCAGACCCGGGCGCTACCGTCCCACCCATGGGCTTCACCAGCGCTTGGGCCATCAGCAGCCACACCGACGACACCATCGCCGAACTCACCCCCCACCTCCTGCCCGCCCTGCGCGCCGACAGCGACCACCCCGACGCCCGACGCCGATGGCACCAGTGGCAACGGGCACCCCTCCCCGACCACCACACGTGGCACGACACCGACCGCGCGGCCGTCGACTCCTTCCACGCCCTCACCGCACCCGGCCGCCACGTCGACGACGTCTGCGCCGGCATCACCGACCCGACCTTCTACGTCGTCGACGACGTCTGGGAGGGCCAGGAGCAGGACGGCATCTTCCTCTCCGTCCACCGCAAGGACTACGCCGTCACCTCCCTCTTCCACGCCATCGGACCCACCCGGGCGGCCCTCCTCCCGGGCTGGTGCGGCAACTTCCTCCTCAGCGCCGCCCAGGCCCGCCAGGCCCTGCCCCAGGTGGAGCAAGCCCTGACCTTCACCCCGCCCGAGCGGGCCCTCGCCGAAGCCCGGGACTGGCTCGACTACGCGAAGGACGAGGAAAGCGTCCTCGACGGCCCCCTCCGCGTCTGGCGCACCGCCGCCGAGAGCAACCTCGGCCTCTGCGGCGTGGCGGTCCACCTCGGTTAGTGCTTGGGCCCGATGTGCGCGTCCATCAGGGCCACCGACTCCTTGCGGGCGACGGAGACGTTGAAGGGGTCACTGCCCCGGGCGAGGACCGTGTACCGCACGCCGACCTTGGTGAGGGTGTCCGTACACAGCCGCCGGATGTCATCGGACCTGTTGGTGAAGAAGTACCGCGGGTACTCGTAGCGCTTCCCGTTCCGCACGGTCCAGTTGGTGACCCGACACCCGTCGGAATGGATCAGCCCCCGCAGGAACTCCCAGGGGTGAGCGTCGACGATCTCCTGCTGCCAGTCTTCGAGGACGATCCGCCGCTCGTGTTTCTTGCCGGGGCCGTGCTGGGGGAACATGCACGTCCAGTGCCGTCCGTAGCTCGTGACGGCCACGCACTGTTCGATAAGACCCGGCCAGGCATCTGCGCAGGCTATGCGCAGGTGGTGCCCGCCCCGGGGGTGAGGACTGATGCACCCGTCGCCGAGGTAGAGGCCGAGCAAATAGGCGTAGGCGGGCGTGTCGGTGGAGGCCGAGCAGTGCGCTGCCTGGTTGAACAGGTGGGGCCGGGGTTCGAGCCGGGTTTGCCAGGCCCGGATGGCCGACCGGGATATGCCGGTCTCTTTGCTGACGGAGTTCAGACTGCGTCCGCCGGCGAGCAGCCCGATCACGTGGTTCCGGGTGAGCATGTCGTACATACGCCCGACGCTGGCGTGAGCGTTTCGCGCACGTGGACGATTTCGGCGAGCTTCGCTGGAACGAGTGAAGGTCACGCGTTTCGCGCGTGACCTTCGAAAGAAAGGAAAAGTGCCCCGGGTCGGACTCGAACCGACACTGAATGGGTTTTGAATCCATCGCCTGCTGCCAATTGGGCTACCGGGGCCCAACGAATCGAAGGTTGCCCTCGACCCGCTGCGAGACCACCTTACCGCAGCTCGGTAGGCTCATGGGAGTTTGAATGCCCCGCAACGAGGAGCCACCCGTGACCGCCGAGCACGAGTCGACGCCCACGCCCGACGCCGACCAGTCGCACGTTCCGCCGCTGACGACCCGCGTCGTCATCGCCGAGGACGAGGCGCTCATCCGTCTCGACCTGAAAGAGATGCTCGAAGAGGAGGGGTACTCGGTCGTCGGTGAGGCCGGGGACGGCCAGGCCGCCGTCGAGCTGGCCCGGGAGCACCGGCCGGACCTGGTGATCCTCGATGTGAAGATGCCGGTCCTGGACGGGATCTCCGCCGCCGAGAAGATCGCGGAGGAGTCCATCGCCCCGGTCCTGATGCTGACCGCGTTCTCGCAGCGGGACCTGGTGGAGCGGGCCCGGGATGCCGGTGCCATGGCGTACCTGGTGAAGCCGTTCAGCAAGAGCGACGTCGTCCCGGCCATCGAGATGGCCGTGTCTCGTTTCGCGGAGCTGAAGGCGTTGGAGAAGGAGGTCGCGGATCTCTCGCTGCGGCTGGAGACCCGCAAGCTGGTGGACCGGGCGAAGAGCATCCTGCAGACGCAGTACGGGCTGACGGAGCCGGCGGCGTTCCGGTGGATCCAGAAGACCTCGATGGATCGTCGTATGTCCATGCAGCAGGTCGCGGAGGCGGTCATCGAGGACGCCGAGGAGAAGAAGCAGAACGCCGCACAGTAGGGCGTGGAACGTGTGTGAGGCCCGTCACCGGATCGCGGTGGCGGGCCTCACGTGTGTCTGCGCGGGGAGGGCTCAGTCCTCGCCGAGGTATGCCTTGCGGACGTCCTCGTTGTGCAGGAGTTCCTGGCCGGTGCCCGAGAGCACGATCTTGCCGATCTCCATGACGTGGGCCTGGTCGGCCAGGGAGAGGGCGGCCTGGGCGTTCTGCTCGACGAGCAGGATGGTGGTGCCGGTGGCCTTGAGTTCGACGATCGTGGCCATGATCTTCTGCATCATGAGCGGGGAGAGGCCCATGGAGGGCTCGTCCAGCATGAGCAGTTTGGGTTGGCACATGAGGGCGCGGCCCATGGCGAGCATTTGCTGTTCGCCGCCCGAGAGGGTGCCGGCGGCCTGCTTGCGGCGCTCTCCCAGGATGGGGAAGAGGTCGTAGGCGCGCTGGATGTCCTTTTCGATGCCGTCCTTGTCGGTGCGGAGGAACGCGCCGAGTTGGAGGTTTTCGGTGATCGTCAGCCGGGGGAAGATGTGGCGTCCCTCGGGGGAGTGGGCCAGCTTCATGGAGACGATCTTGTGGGCGGGGACGTTGGTGAGGGGTTTGCCGTCGAAGGTGACGGTTCCCGCGGTGGGCTTGAGGAGCCCGGAGAGGGTGCGCAGGGTGGTGGTCTTGCCGGCGCCGTTGGTGCCGACGAGGCAGACGATTTCGCCTTCGTTGACTTCGAAGGAGATGCCCTTGACGGCTTCGATCTTGCCGTAGGCGACTTTGAGGTCTTCGACCTTGAGCAGCGCGGTCATTTGGCCTCTCCTTCCGTGCTGGTGGTGCCGGTGGTGCCGGTGGTGCTGGTGGTGTCGGGTGCGTCGGCGGCCGTTTCGGTGTCGGCTGCGTCGGTGTCCGTTGCGTCCGTCTCTGTTACGTCCGTCTCCACTGCGTCCGTCTTCGCGGCGTCCGGGTCGGAGGCGGCGTGCGCTTCGGCGGCTTCGACTTCGGCGGCTTCGGCTGCGCCGGGGTCGCCTTCGAAGGGTTCGCCGAGGTAGGCGGCGATGACGCGTTCGTCTCCTTGGACTTCGGCGGCGGTGCCTTCGATGAGCTTTTCGCCTTGGACGAGGCAGGCGACGCGGTCGCAGAGGTTGAAGATGAAGCGCATGTCGTGCTCGATGACGAGGACGGCGATGCCCATGTCGCGGATGGCGAAGATGAGTTCTTCGGCGGCGCGGGTTTCTTGGGGGTTCATGCCGGCGGTGGGCTCGTCGAGGAGCAGGAGGCCGGGGTCGCTGGCGAGGGCGCGGGCGATTTCGAGCTTGCGCTGTTCGCCGTAGGGGAGGTTCTTCGCCAGGTGTTGGGCCTTGTGTTCGAGGCCGATGAAGGCGAGGAGTTCCATGGCGCGGGCTTCGCTCGCGGCTTCGGCCTTCTTGAAGCCGGGTCCGCGTACGAGGGCGGACCAGAGGCCTTCCTTGGTGCGGGTGTGGCGTCCGACGAGGACGTTCTCCATGACGGTCATGTTGGAGAAGAGTCGGATGTTCTGGAAGGTGCGGGCGATCCCGGCTTTGGTGACGAGGTGGGGCTTGGGGGGCAGGACGGTGCCCTTGTAGCTGACGGTGCCTTCGGTGGGGACGTACAGCCCGGTGAGGCAGTTGAAGAAGGTGGTCTTGCCGGCGCCGTTGGGGCCGATGAGGCCGACGATTTCGCCCGCGTTGACTTTGAGGTCGACGGAGCGGACGGCGGTGAGGCCGCCGAAGCGCATGGTGACGCCGCTGGCTTCGAGGACGGTTTCGCCGGTCGGGGTGGCGGCGGGGGTGGTGGTTTCGGTGGTGTTCGTCATGGTGTTACGCCCCCGCCTTGGCGGTGGCCAGGTCCGTGGGGGCCTGGTCAGCGGTGTCGTCGTGGTACTCGAGTTGCGCGCGCTTGTTGGCGATGAGGCCTTCGGGGCGGAAGCGCATGAGGATGATGAGGGCGATGCCGAAGCCGAGGAGCTGGTAGTCCTGGAGGAAGGACAGCTTGGCCGGGATCAGGAAGAGGAGGGAGGCGCCGAGGAGGGGGCCGCGGATGGTTCCCATGCCGCCGAGGATGACGGCGGCGAGGAGGAAGGCGCTGTTGGGGGGCACGGGGCCGGCGAACTGGTACATCTCGGGGACCACGGTGTGCTGGACGTGGGCCTGCACGGTGCCGGCGAGGCCGGCGAGGGTGGCGCCGAGGGCGAAGGCGATGAGTTTGACGCGGAAGCCGTTGATGCCCATGGCGGTGGCGGCGGTTTCGTCTTCGCGGATGGCGACCCAGGCGCGTCCGATGCGGCTGCTGCCGGCTCGGCTGAAGACGACGACCACGAGGACCATCACGAGCAGCATGAGCAGGTAGTAGTTGGCGTAGGCGCCGAGTTCGATGCCGAAGACGGTGTGGGCTTCGCCGAAGTTCCAGCCGAAGAGGTCGAGGTCGGGGATGTTGGTGATGCCGTTGGGCCCGTTGGTGATCTTGGGGCCGGAGACGCCGTCGAGGTTGCCCATGGCGATGCGGAAGATTTCTCCGAAGCCGAGGGTGACGATGGCGAGGTAGTCGCCGCGCAGGCGGAGGGTGGGGGCGCCGATGATGACGCCGAACACCAGGGAGGCGAGGGCGCCCGTGAGGACGGCTGCCCAGAAGGGGAATTGGATGTGGAAGGCGGAGGAGGTGCTTCCGGAGACCAGGGCGGCGGTGTAGGCGCCGACGCCGAGGAAGGCGACGTAGCCGAGGTCGAGGAGGCCGGCGAGGCCGACGACGACGTTGAGGCCGAGGGCGACGGTCGCGAAGATGAGGATGTTGACCGCGAGGAGGGTGTAGGTGTCGCCGCCCTGCTGGGTGAGCGGGAAGGCGATGGCTGCGACGAAGGCGGCGATGACGGTGATCTGCCGGTTGTTCGCGGTGATCGCGGTGAGTCGGGCGTTGAGGCCGGACTTGGTGAGGGCGTAGGCGGCGAAGCCTACGAGGATGAGGTAGGCGGTGAAGAGCTGCGGTTCCTTGTCGTCGGTGCCGATGCCGAAGGTGACGACGTAGAGGCCGAGGGCGAAGACGCCGACGATGATGAGGATTTCGGTCCAGGAGGACAGCTTTGTGGCCGGGGCCGGCTTGCGGGTGTCGTCGGGGAGCTTGTACGCGGCGAGGGCCGGGACGAGCGTGGCGATGACGGCGAGATAGGCGCCGGGTTCGAGGTTGACGAGGCCGCCGAGGACCCACGCGATGGCGAGGACTGTGTAGAGGGCGGTCGCGAAGGCGCCGAGGGAGAGGATCGTCAGGGCTTTGCGGGAGCCGGCGGGGGTGAGCCAGCCGAGGCCCTTGACGCCGAGGGCGGAGAGGGCGTGCAGGGCGGTCAGGGCGGCGCCGAGCAGGGTGAGGATCTGGAGGGGGGCGGGGTTGCCGTAGATCGTCAGGTCGCCGGGGAACTTGGTGGTCCAGGTCCAGGCGAGGAAGGTGGAGACGATGGCGAGGAGGCTGCCGCCGATGATCGTGTAGTGCAGGGCGGTGCTGGAGGTCGCGGCGGCTTCGTCGGCCGCGGCGGGCTCTATGGTGATTGCTTCGTTGGTCATGGTTGTCACGCCCGATCCGCGACGCGTTCGCCGAGCAGGCCTTGTGGCCGCACGAGGAGGACGACGATGAGGAGTACGAAGGCCCACACGTTGGACCAGGCGCCGCCGCCGAGCTGCTGCATGCCGGGGATGTGTTCGATGTAGGCGATGGAGAGGGCTTCGGCGAGGCCGAGGACGATGCCGCCGACCATGGCTCCGTAGATGTTGCCGATGCCGCCGAGGACGGCGGCGGTGAATGCCTTGAGGCCGAGGATGAAGCCCATCTCGAAGTTGATCTGGCCCTTGTCGAGGCCGTAGGCGACGGCGGCGACGGCGGCGAACGCGGCACCGATGGCGAAGGCCATGACGATGATGCGGTCGGTGTTGATGCCCATGAGCTTGGCGGTGTCGGGGTCCTGGGCGGTGGCCTGCATGGCGCGGCCGCTGCGGCTCTTGGAGACGAAGACGCCGAGGGCGAGCATGCAGAGCGGCGCGAGGATGAGCACGAAGGCGTCGGAGCGCTGGATGGAGAGGTTGGACGTGATCTTGAAGGCCGCGCCGGTGAACTCGGGGAAGCTGACGGCCTTCTTGGCGTCGGGGTAGAAGCCCCAGACGAGCTGCTGAAGGACGATGGACAGGCCGATCGCGGTGATGAGCGGGGCCAGTCGGGGGGCGTTGCGGAGGGGGCGGTACGCGAACCGCTCCGCGGCGGTGGCAACGGCCACGGAGGCGAGGGCGCCTCCGACGATCATGAGCGGTATCGCCACCAGCAGGGAGGTTCCGCTCGGGAGAGCGGTGTAGATGGTGACGGCACCGAAGCCGCCGATCATGAAGATCTCGCCGTGGGCGAAGTTGATGAGCTGGACGATGCCGTAGACCATGGTGTACCCGATGGCTATGAGGCCATAAAGGGCACCGAGGGCAAGGCCGTTGGCCAGCTGTTGCGGCAGTTCGTGCACCGCAGGGCCTCCGATGAGCGTGTCGGATATGACTCCGCGCGAGGGCGCTGTTTGCGCCCTCGCGCGGGCTGGTTCAGGTGGTGTGTGGGTCAGGCGGTCGGAGCGTTGGTGTTACTGGTTGAAGGTGTCGCTCTTGACGTCGACCCACTTGCCGCCCTCGACCTTGTAGACCGTGAGCTGCTTGTTGGTGGTGTCGCCGTACTCGTCGAAGGCGACCTTGCCGGTCACGCCGTCGAAGGAGACCTTGCCGAGGGCTTCGACGACCTTGGCGCGGGCGTCGGTGGGCAGCTTGCCGCCGTTGGCGGCGACGACGGCCTTGACGGCCTGGACGACGGACCAGCCGGCGTCGTAGGAGTAGCCGCCGTAGGCCGCGTAGGGGTCCTTGTAGCCGGCTGCCTTGTAGTCGGCGATGAAGGTCTTGGCGGTGTCCAGCTTCTCGACGGGGTAGCCGATGGAGGTGGAGAGGTCGCCTTCGTTGGCCTCGCCGGAGGCGCTGATGAAGGCGGGGTCCTGGATGCCGTCGCCGCCCATGAGCGGGATGTTGGCGCCGGCCTTCTTGACCTGGTCGGCGAGCAGGCCGCCTTCGGGGTACTGGCCGCCGAAGTAGACGGAGTCGGCGCCGGAGGACTTGACCTTGTCGGCGGTGGAGGAGAAGTCGGTCTCCTTCACGGTGATGTGGTCGGTGCCGACGACCTCGCCGCCGAGGCGCTTGAACTCGTCGGAGAAGATCGCGGCGAGGCCGGCGCCGTAGGTCTGCTTGTCGTCGACGACGAAGACCTTCTTCTTGCCGGCGTCCTTGAAGAGGTACTGGGCGGCGAACTTGCCCTGGACCACGTCGGTGGCGGCGGTGCGGAAGTAGGTCTTGAAGGGGCGCTTGAATTCGCCCTTGCCCCAGTTGTCGCCCTGGCTGAGCGAGGGGTTGGTGTTGGCGGGGGAGACCTGCGCGAGGTTGGCGGCGCCGAAGACGCCCTGCATGGACTGGGCGACGCCGGAGTTGAGCGGGCCGACGACGCTGAGGACGTCCTTGTCGCCGACGAGCTTGGTGGCGTTGGCCTGGCCGGAGGCGGGAACTGCCTGGTCGTCGAGGGCTTCGACCTTGAATTCGATGCCGGGGACTTCGTTGTTCTTGTTGGCCGTTTTGGCCGCGAGGTCCACGGAGTTCTTGATTCCCTGGCCGAGCGCGGAGAGCGAGCCGGTGAGGGGGGCGTCCACGCCGATGACGACGACGGTCTTGGAGCCGTCGGCCTTGTCCCCGCCCTTCGCCTCGTCGCGCGATCCGCAAGCGGTGAGGGTCAGTGCTCCCGTGGTGATCACGGTGGTGAGGACGAGCAGAGAACGGTGTCGCACGATTCTTCCTTTCCCTGGCGCGGCCCCCTCAGATGAGGTGCCGTTGGGTCGCCGGGCCGCACTGGGATGTTCACGGCCGTGCTGGTCGCGCCTTGCGGCGCGGTGACTGGCCGTGACTCTAGGCGGGGGTGGCGAGTGCGGGGAGCGGAGAAAGGAGGATGTGACTGTCTTGTTATGCCAAGGCCAAGAATGTGTGGTGGGAGTGTGGACAGATCGGACGTTTGGCCACTTCCGAGAACGTCCGCATGGTGAGAATTGATAGTGCCTCTAAGGGGCTTGAGGGGCTCATGCTCCTGTCATGGGGGTGGTCGTGCGGAATGTCGCGGTCCGTGTCCGAAAGAATCCGGGCGGTGCCATTCCGCCGGGGAAAAAGGGGATTCTGTGGGGCGTGCGCATTACTGACGGTAATTGAACTTCTTGATCCACTTCGCTCCGGTGGATCTTCGGGATCGGCGCGCACCGCATGCGACCTGCGGTTCCGTCCTCGCGTCGGGGGTGCCCGGAAGGCGGACAGTGAACGCGGGATTCCGGTCACCGGGGGGAGTGGCCGGCCTCGCTCGGCGGTCGCCAGTTCTCCGAGCTCCACGTCGCCCCGTTCTGGGCCGCGCAGCGCTGCGCGACGACGCGGTCGGCGACCTCAAGTGCCTTGTCCGGTCCGGCAGTTCGCTCCTCGGCTCGGCCGGCCGCGACGGCGTCCTCGTGGATCGCGTACTGCTCGTTGGACAGGCCCTTCTGTTCCCAGTCGAGTCCGGCCCATTTGCCGCCCTTGAGCGTCTCCCCGACCCAGTACGAGACCAGGCTCGTGCAGATCTGGGCAGGTGAGTCGGGGGTGGGGGACGGTGTGGTCGGTGGGGTGCGGGGGGCGGACGCGGTGCAACCGGAGAGGGCGAGCGCCCACAGGAGGGCGGCGGCGCCGTACCGGAGGGTCGTGCCTGGCGGGGTGCCCATGGGAAGGACGGTAGGCGGTCACCTTCGGTGACACAACAGTCGCGGGCGCGGCGGGTGCGGACTGGCGGATTCCGGGCGGCCGGTGGCGCGCCGCGGGCCCGGATCCGCCCCTCGCGGGGGCGGGTCCGGGCCCGCGGGGTGGGCCTGTGGACGCGTTCAGGCGCCGGTTCCGCCGGCCGGGGCGGCGTCGCGCAGGAGGCAGGTGAGGCGGGCCGTGCAGACGCGCTTGTCCTGCTCGTCGGTGATGACGATCTCGAAGGTGGTGGTGGAGCGGCCCTTGTGGACGGGGGTGGCGACGCCGGTGACCAGGCCGGAGCGGGCGCCGCGGTGGTGGGTGCAGTTCAGGTCGACGCCGACGGCGATCTTGTTGATGCCGCCGTGCATCATCGCGCCCACCGAGCCGAGGGTCTCGGCGAGGACGGCGGAGGCGCCGCCGTGCAGGAGGCCGTAGGGCTGGGTGTTGCCCTTGACCGGCATGGTGCCGACCACGCGGTCGGCGGAGGCCTCCAGGATGCGGATGTCCATGCGGGCGCCGAGGTCGCCCGCCGAGAACAGGGCCGGCAGGTCGATGCCCAGGGCCGCGTACTCGTCGAGGACCTCCTGCGGGAACTTCACTGCGTGCTGCTCGCCCATGGGCCGGCTCCGTTCGTGTGTCAACGTTCGTTAACCATCTTGTCCTGAGGTCGTTCTATCAGGCCGGTTCGAAGCGCACGACGACGGACTTGCTCGCGGGGGTGTTGCTGGTGTCGGCGGTGGAGTCCAGCGGGACCAGCACGTTGGTCTCCGGGTAGTACGCGGCGGCGCAGCCGCGGGCCGTCGGGTAGTGCACCACGCGGAAGCCGGGGGCGCGCCGCTCCACGCCGTCCGACCACTCGCCGACGAGGTCGGTGTAGGCGCCGTCGGCCAGACCCAGCTCGGCCGCGTCCTCGGGGTGGACCATGACGACGCGCCGGCCGCCGGTGATGCCGCGGTAGCGGTCGTCGAGGCCGTAGATGGTGGTGTTGTACTGGTCGTGGCTGCGCAGGGTCTGCAGCAGCAGCCGGCCCGCCGGGACCTTCGGGTACTCCACGGGCGCGGCGGTGAAGTTGGCCTTGCCGGTGGTGGTGGGGAAGCGGCGCTCGTCGCGCGGGGCGTGCGGGAGCCGGAATCCCCCGGGGCGGGCGGCGCGGGCGTTGAAGTCCTCGAAGCCGGGGACGACGCGGGAGATCCGGTCTCGGATGGCGGCGTAGTCCTGCTCGAACTCCTCCCACGGGGTGTGCGAGGCGTCGCCGAGGACGGCGCGGGCGAGGCGGGCGACGATCGCGGGCTCGGAGAGCAGGTGGGGGGAGGCGGGCGGGAGGTTGCCGCGCGAGGCGTGGACCATGCCCATGGAGTCCTCGACGGTGACGAACTGCGCTGTGCCCTTTTTACCGGGAGTGGAGGGCTGCACGTCCTTGTCGGTGCGGCCGAGGGTGGGCAGGATCAGGGCGCGCTCGCCGGTGACCGCGTGGGAGCGGTTCAGCTTGGTGGAGACGTGCACGGTGAGGCGGGCGCGGCGGATCGCGGCTTCGGTGACCTCGGTGTCGGGGGTGGCCCCGACGAAGTTGCCGCCCATGGCGAAGAGGACCTTGGCCTTGCCGTCGCGCAGCGCCTCGATGGAGCGGACCACGTCGTAGCCGTGGTGGCGGGGCGAGGTGATGCCGAATTCCCGGTCGAGGGCGTCGAGGAAGGCGGGCGCGGGCCGTTCGAAGATGCCCATGGTGCGGTCGCCCTGGACGTTGGAGTGGCCGCGGACGGGGCAGACGCCGGCGCCGGGCCGGCCGATGTTGCCGCGCAGCAGGAGCAGGTTCACGACCTCGCGGATGGTGGCGACGGCGTGCTTGTGCTGGGTGAGGCCCATGGCCCAGCAGACGATGGTGCGCTCGGAGGCCAGGATCATGGCCAGGGCGCGTTCGATCTCGGGGCGGGTCAGGCCGGTGGCGGTGAGGGTCTCGTCCCAGTCGGCCTTCTTGGCGATGGCCGCGAAGTCCTCGTAGCCGTGGGTGTGCTCGCGGATGAACTGCTCGTCGGTGGCGCCGTCGGTCTCGACGACGAGCCGGTTCAGGAGGCGGAAGAGGGCCTGGTCGCCGCCGATGCGGATCTGGAGGAACAGGTCGGTCAGTGCGGTGCCCTTGAGCATGCCGAGCGGCTTCTGCGGGTTCTTGAACCGTTCGGTGCCGGCCTCGGGCAGCGGGTTCACCGAGATGATCTTCGCGCCCGCGGACTTGGCCTGCTCCAGGGCGGAGAGCATGCGCGGGTGGTTGGTGCCCGGGTTCTGCCCGGCGACGATGATCAGGTCGGCCTGGTGGAGGTCTTCGAGGGAGACGCTGCCCTTGCCGATGCCGATGGTCTCGTTCAGCGCGGAGCCCGAGGACTCGTGGCACATGTTGGAGCAGTCGGGCAGGTTGTTGGTGCCGAACTCGCGGGCGAAGAGCTGGAAGAGGAACGCCGCCTCGTTGCTGGTGCGGCCGGAGGTGTAGAAGAGGGCCTCGTCGGGGGAGTCCAGGGCGCGCAGCTCGTCCGCGATGATCTCGAAGGCCCGCTGCCAGGGCACGGCCTCGTAGTGGTCGGAGCCTTCGGCCAGGTACATGGGCTGCGTGATGCGGCCCTGCTGGCCGAGCCAGTACCCGCTGCGGGCGGCGAGTTCGGACACCGGGTGCTCGGCGAAGAAGTCCGGGGTCACCCGGCGCAGCGTCGCCTCCTCGGCGACGGCCTTCGCGCCGTTCTCGCAGAATTCGGCGGTGTGGCGCTTGTCGCCCTCGGGCCAGGCGCAGCCGGGGCAGTCGAAGCCGTCCTTCTGGTTGACCTTGAGGAGGGTGCGGGCGGTGCGGGTCAGGCCCATCTGCCGCTCGGCGATCTTGAGGGTGTGCACGATCGCGGGCAGGCCGGCCGCCGCGTGCTGCGGGGGCGCGACCTGCGGCGCGTCCTGTACGGGATCACCTGCGGGCGGCTTCGTGGCCATGTCGCTCCCCTTTGAGCAGTCGGGCATCGCGTCGGCGGGGCCGGGCGCGTTCGCGTATCGGAGGGATCCTGTCACGCCCCGCCGACATCCCGGGCGGCGAGAGGGGCCGGCCGGGAATGTCACAGGGGGCGCCTAGGATCGGAGGCGTGGCAGATTCAGCATCGAAGAAGACCGACCAGCCGACCGCAGCGGACCGCCCCCGCCTGATGCTCATGGACGGGCACTCCCTGGCGTACCGGGCGTTCTTCGCGCTGCCCGCGGAGAACTTCACGACCGCGACGGGCCAGCCGACCAACGCCATCTACGGCTTCGCGTCGATGCTGGCGAACACGCTGCGCGACGAGGCGCCCACGCACTTCGCGGTGGCCTTCGACGTGTCCCGCAAGACGTGGCGGGCGACGGAGTTCCCCGAGTACAAGGCGAACCGTTCCAAGACGCCCGACGAGTTCAAGGGGCAGGTCGAGCTGATCGGCGAGCTCCTGGACGCGATGAAGGTGCCGCGGTTCGCGATCGACGGTTTCGAGGCCGACGACGTCATCGCGACGCTGGCCACGCAGGCCGAGGCGGCGGGCTTCGAGGTGCTGATCGTCACCGGCGACCGGGACTCCTTCCAGCTCGTCTCCGAGCACACCACCGTCCTGTACCCGACCAAGGGCGTCTCCGAGCTGACCCGGTTCACCCCGGAGAAGGTCGAGGAGAAGTACGGGCTCACCCCGCAGCAGTACCCGGACTTCGCGGCGCTGCGCGGCGACCCGTCCGACAACCTGCCGGGCATCCCGGGCGTCGGTGAGAAGACGGCGGCCAAGTGGATCACGCAGTTCGGGTCGTTCAAGGAGTTGGTGGAGCGCGCCGAGGAGGTCAAGGGGAAGGCCGGGCAGAACTTCCGTGACCACCTGGAGTCGGTGAAGCTCAACCGCGTCCTGACGGAGATGGTCAAGGACGTCGAGTTGGACAAGGGCCCCGCCGATCTGGGGCGCCTGCCCTACGACCGGCAGGCCGTGACCGGCGTGCTGGACGTGCTGGAGATCCGCAACGCCTCGCTGCGCGAGCGGCTGCTGGCGATGGACCCGGGCGCGGCCGAGGAGCCGGCCCCGGCCCCGGCGGCCGGCGTGGAGCTGGACGGATCGGTGCTGGGTGCGGGCGAGCTCGCCCCCTGGCTGGAGAGCCACGCGGGTGCGGCCCTCGGCGTCGCGACCGTCGACAGCTGGGGCCTGGGCCAGGGCAACATCAGCGAGATCGCGCTGGCGTCGGCGGGCGGCCCCGCCGCCTGGTTCGAACCGTCCGAACTGGACGAGGCCGACGAGCGGGCCTTCGCCGCCTGGGCGGCCGACGAGACCAAGCCGAAGGTCGTCCACAACGCCAAGGGTTTGATGCGGGTCTTCCCCGAACACGGCTGGACGCTGGCCGGCGTCACCATGGACACCGCGCTCGCCGCGTACCTGGTCAAGCCCGGCCGCCGCTCCTTCGCCCTGGACGCCCTGTCCAACGAGTACCTGCACCGGGAACTCGCCCCGGCCGCCGCAGACGGCCAGCTCGCCTTCGGCGCCGACGAGACCGCCGAGGCGGAGGCCCTGATGGCGCAGGCCCGCGCCGTCCTGGACCTGGGGGACGCCTTCACCGACAAGCTCGCCGAGGTGGGGGCCCTCGAACTGCTCCACGACATGGAACTGCCGACCTCCGAGCTGCTGGCGCGGATGGAGCGGGCCGGCATCGCCGCCGACCGCGACCACCTGGAGGGCATGGAGCAGCAGTTCGCGGGCGCCGTGCAACAGGCGGTGAAGGAGGCGCACGCGGCGGTCGGCCACGAGTTCAACCTCGGCTCGCCCAAGCAGCTCCAGGAGGTGTTCTTCGGCGAGCTGGACCTGCCCAAGACGAAGAAGACCAAGACCGGCTACACCACGGACGCGGACGCGCTGGCCTGGCTGGCGACGCAGACCGACCACGAACTGCCCGTGATCATGCTCCGGCACCGCGAGCAGGCCAAGCTGCGCGTCACCGTCGAGGGCCTGGTCAAGTCGATCGCCGCCGACGGCCGGGTGCACACCAGCTTCAGCCAGACCGTCGCCGCCACCGGACGGCTGTCCTCCACCGACCCGAACCTGCAGAACGTGCCGGTGCGCACCGACGAGGGCCGCGCCATCCGCCGGGGCTTCGTCGTCGGCGAGGGCTACGAGTCCCTCATGACCGCCGACTACAGCCAGATCGAGCTGCGCGTCATGGCCCACCTCTCCGAGGACGAGGGCCTGATCGAGGCGTTCCTGTCGGGTGAGGACCTGCACACCACCGTCGCCTCACAGGTGTTCGGCGTGCAGCGGTCGGCGGTCGACGCCGAGATGCGCCGCAAGATCAAGGCCATGTCGTACGGCCTCGCCTACGGGCTCTCCGCGTTCGGTCTCTCGCAGCAGCTGAACATCGAGCCCGCCGAGGCGCGCGGGCTGATGGAGACGTTCTTCGAGCGGTTCGGCGGAGTGCGCGACTACCTCCAGCGCGTCGTGGAGGAAGCCCGCGCCACCGGGTACACCGAGACCGTCCTGGGGCGCCGCCGCTACCTGCCGGACCTCAACAGCGACAACCGGCTGCGCCGCGAGGCCGCCGAGCGGATGGCGCTGAACGCGCCGATCCAGGGCACCGCCGCCGACATCGTCAAGGTCGCGATGCTGCGCGTCGACCGGGCCCTCACCGAGGCCGGGCTCACCTCGCGCATGCTGCTCCAGGTCCACGACGAAATCGTGCTGGAGATCGCGCCCGGCGAGCGCAAGAAGACGGAGGAGCTGGTGCGCCGCGAGATGGGGGCAGCCGTCGAGCTGCGCGCCCCGCTGGACGTGTCCGTGGGCGTCGGCCCGGACTGGGAGTCCGCCGCGCACTGACCCGGCCCGGCCCCCCGGCCCCGGCACCGCGCCCGTCCCCACTACCTGGTGGGGACGGGCGTCCGCGTCTCCTCGTCGGTGCGGTGCGGGTCGTCGGCGTGCCCATCCCCCGCGTGGCCGTTCCCGGCCGGCCCGCCGCCGCGCCGGCGGAGCCGGACGAAGGTCCCGTAGAGCAGCAGCGCCACCATCAGGCCGCCACCCGCGCCGAAACAGACGGTCGGGACGATGTCCAGGGGCGTACGGATCCGGTCGAAGAACGTGAAGAAGCGCAGCACCCGCAGCGTGACCCCGGCCCCCACGCACACCACCACCAGCGCGACCGCGCACCAGAGCTCCGCCCGCCCCGGCGACGGCACGGACGGCGGAACCGGGGACTCCGGCAGCCGGCGCAGCGCCGTCACCGTGAACCACAGCAGGGCGCACCCGGCCAGCGCCGAACTGCCGTACTGGAGGAAGGAGTAGAGGGGAAGTCCGAAGGCGAGCGGTTCACCCAGCGCGGGCAGCGCGTCGGTGCCCCACCGGTCGAGGTGGGTGAAGCTGTCCCACACCACGTGCGTCAGCGAACCGAGCACCGCCGAGAGGTAGAACCGCAGCGCGAGCCCCGGCAGCCGACGGCCCGCGCGCCACTTCTCACCGCGTACGAAGGCGTACGTCCTGCCCCGCCAGGCACGCGGCAACAGGGCGATCAACGGCTCGCGCAGGAGCAGCCAGCAGCCGGCCAGGGCGGCGGTCAGCGCGGCGTCGGCCGTCACCACACCGAGCAGCGAGTGGGTGAAGTCGCCGTACCCCATGACGCCTTGCACGATCGCGTCCAGGAAGTAGAACGTGTCCGGGGCGAACGAACCCAGCACCAGCGCACTGGCGACCAGCGGCCCACGGGCCCGCCCGGTCCGCCGGACGGCCGGAAGTACGGCCGCCGCATGGCTGAGAGTGAACGGCATGGCGCCCCTTCCGGTCCCCGAACGGTCCGCACAGTATGCGGGACCCGCGCAGGACGTGGGGAATTGGTGAAGCCACCCCGCCTGTACGTGCCTTGTGCAGGCAGTTGACGTAGGGTCACGCGGACGTCGACGGGGAGGAGTCACGCTCATGCGGGGACGAATATCGGCCCGGTTCGGTCGGCTGCGCCGGAGCGGCGCCGCCGCCCTGGTGTCCGCGCTGGTGGTGGCCGCCGTGAGCGCCTCCCAGGGGCCGGCCTCGGGCAGCGAGGACCGGGCGCCCGTCGCCGCCGGTGAGGGCGGGGCCCCCTCGGCGACCACGTCCCGGGGCGGGGACTCCGCCTACTCCACCGAACTGCCGCCCCCCGTCGAACCGCGGCGGACCCAGGGCCCGGCGGCCCAGGGGTCGGCCGCACCGGCCGCGCCCACGGAGCCGGCCGGGCCGGCGCACACCGAGCAGGTGGCCCTCGATGACGGGGTGCAGGGCGCGCGGGGGATACCGGCGAGCGTGCTCGCGGCGTACCGGCGCGCCGAGCGGACGATCGCGGGCACCGACCCCGGCTGCGGACTGCCCTGGCAGCTGCTCGCCGCGATCGGCAAGGTCGAGTCGGGGCAGGCGCGGGGCGGCCGGGTGGACGCCGCGGGGACCACGCTGTGGCCGATCCTCGGCCCCGTGCTCGACGGCAACGGCTTCGCGAACATATCGGACACCGATGCCGGGGCGTACGACGGCGACACCCGCCACGACCGGGCCGTCGGGCCCATGCAGTTCATCCCCTCCACCTGGGCGGCGTGGGGCCAGGACGGCAACGGCGACGGCCGCCGGGACCCGAACAACGTGTACGACGCGGCGCTGGCCGCCGGTCGCTACCTGTGCGCGGGCGGCCGGGACCTGCGGGTGGGCGCCGACCTCGACCGGGCGGTGCTGTCGTACAACCAGTCCGGGGAGTACCTGAGGACCCTCCGGTCCTGGTACGCGTACTACCTGGGCGGGACGCACGAGATCCCGGACGAAGGCGGTACGAAGGGGAGCGGCACGGGCACCGAAAGCCCCTCTGCACCGGCCTCCAAGCCGACCCCCACGCCTTCGCCCAGCCCCACCCCGACGCCCACACCGACCCCGACCCCGACGCCGAAGCCCACGCCCACCCCCAGCCCCACGCCGACCCCGACCCCGACCCCCAAGCCCACCCCGACTCCGACGCCCAGCCCGACGTCCACCCCCAAGCCCACCCCCAAGCCCACGCCCAAGCCCACCCCGAGTCCCACCTCCAGCACGACGCCGAAGCCTTCCCCCACCCGCACCGCCAAGGCCACCCCGAAGTCGAGCCCCACACCCACCGCGAGCCTTCCGAGCCCGTCCGAAACCCCGTAGTCGAACGGTTCTCATCTCCGCCCCGCGTTGCTACGGTGCCCCCTCCCTGACACCCCATCAGATCCGGAGGCCCGGCATGCGCGCACTCCTCGCCGCCGCCATCGGGCTGGCCGCCGCGCTGGCCCTCGTCCTCGCCGTCACGGCGCTCGGGGTGCCCGAAGGTACGACCTCCCCCAAGCCCCTGCTCACCACCGCGCCCGCCGCGCCCGGAAAGTAGAGGAGGGCCCGGCCATGCGACGCGGAGCGAGCCTCGTCCTGCTTGCCGTAGCCGTGTTCTGCGCAGCCCTCGCACCGCTGCTGCGCTGGTATGCGTACCCCCGTCTCGCCAAGATCCCGCCGAACCAGTACCAGGAGATGGTCCTGGAGGCGAAGGACGCGACCCTCCTCGACTACACGGCCGGCATGCAGCCGAAGAAGGTCGACAAGGTCACGATCGTCCAGACGCTCAAGGGCAACGTCGAGGCGTCGAAGGAGATCGAGGCGAGCGCCGGCAAGGACGTCGTCGTCTGGGACACGCTGTCCTACATCATGGGCCCGGACGGCAAGATGGTCTCCCGGATCCCCGAGCGGTACATCTTCGACGCCCACACCCAGGACCCGGTGCACGCCACCGGCGAGATGGTCGACGGCGACCCGGTCAGGCGCGAGGGCATCGAGTTCAAGTGGCCCTTCTTCACCGAGCCGCGCGACTACCTCTACTTCGACGCCCAGACGCGCAGCTCCTCACCCATCCACTACGTCGGCCCGCGCACGTTCAAGGGCATGGACGTCTACTACTTCGAGCAGACCGTGCCCTGGACGAAGGTCCCCCTGCCGAAGAAGATGCCGATCGAGGGCATCGACCCCAAGACGTTCGAGGCGAGCACCGGAACCAGCCTCTGGTACACGGTCAAGGCGATGTTCTGGGTCGACCCGGTGACCGGCGCGCCCGTCAACGCCGAGCAGCGGATCCGGCAGGAGATGCGGGGCGGCATCGCGGCCGGCGCGCCCGACGGCAGGCTGACCGTCTTCGCCGGCGACGTGAAGATCCGCCCGGACTACTCCGCTTACACCGTGGACCTGGTGCGGTCGAACCGGGTGAAAGTCCTCGCCCTGCACACCTACGCGCCCGTCGGTCTGGCGGTCGGCGCGCTCGCCTTCCTGGCCCTCGCGCTGTGGCTGGAAGCGCGCGGCCGGCGCCGGGCGGGGGAACTCACCGTCTGAGCCGGGCGTTGGTGTGCCGGGTCGGCTCGGCGGTGGCGGGGTCCTCCGGCCAGGGGTGCTTGGGGTAGCGTCCGCGCAGCTCCGCGCGGACGGCGCGGTAGCCGCCCTGCCAGAAGGAGGCCAGGTCGGCCGTGACGGCCGCGGGCCGCCCGGCGGGGGACAGCAGGTGGACGAGGACGGGCACCCCGGCCACACGCGGGGTCTCGGCCAGCCCGAACAGCTCCTGGAGCTTCACGGCCAGCACCGGCTGCCCGTGCTCCGCCGTGTAGTCGACCCGGATCCGCGAACCGCTGGGCACCTCGATCCGCTCCGGGGCCAGCTCGTCGAGACGGGCGGCCTCGCCGGTCGTCCAGGGCAGCAGTCGGTTCAGGGCCTGGCCGGCGTCGATCCGCGCGAGATCGGCCCGGCGTCGGGCCCGCGACAGCTCCGGCTCCAGCCAGTCGTCGGCGCGCTCCAGCAGCGCTCCGTCGCCCTGTACGTCGGGCCACGCGCCGCCCAGGGTGCGGTGCAGGAAGCCCAGCCGGGCCCGCAGCGCCCGCGCGTCCGGGGACCAGCGCAGCAGGCCGAGCCCCTCGGCGCGCAGCCCGTCGAGCAGCGCGTCCCGGACCGACCCGGGGTCGGGGTCGCGCAGGGGCCGGGCGACCAGCTCGATCGCCCCGAGCCGCTCCACCGCCCGGGCCACCACGTCCCCGCTCTCCCAGCGCACCTCCGCGCCGGAGGTCAGCAGGTGCGCGGCGGCCGTCCGGGCGCCATCCTCGTCGAGGACGGCGGCCAGCCGGACCCGGGCGGAGGCGGAGTGCGGGGCCCGGTCGGCGACGGCCACCGCCAGCCAGGGCGCGGAGCGCAGCGGCGACCCCTCGCCGAGCTCGGCTCCGGTCCCGGAGGCCATGAGGAAGGCGCCGGCGCCCTTGGCCTTCGCCACCCGCTCGGGAAACGCCAGCGCGGCGACGAGCCCGGCGGCGGCGTCGTCGGGGAGCGAGCCGGGGCTCCGTCCCGGAGCCCGCGTCCCGTCGGCGTGCGAGGTGCGGGAGTCCGGGGCGGCGTCACCCACCGCGCGCTCCAGCCGGCGGGTCTCCGCGCGCCAGCGCGCCGCGTAGGCGTCGCCACCGCTCCGGGCCGCGCGCCAGGCGGCGGCCAGGTCGTCCCCGTACCCGCGCGGTGGCTCCTCGCTCAGCAGCGCCACCAACTGCGCGGCCGGCCGCGCGCCCAGCGCCGCCGCGCCGTCCAGCAGGGCCCGCGCCAGTCGCGGGTGCAGTCCCAGCCGGGCCATGCGCAGCCCGCGCGGGGTCGGCCGGCCGGCGCCGTCCACCGCGCCGACCGCGGTGAGGACCTCCCGCGCGGCGGCCATCGCCCCGGCGGGCGGCGGGTCCGGCAAGGCCAGCCCGGACGCGTCGGGATCGCCCCAGCAGGCGGCCTGGAGCGCGAACGCAGAGAGGTCCGCGAGCCGGATCTCCGGCGACGGGTACGCCGTCAACCGCCCGTCCTCGGCTTCGGACCAGCAGCGGTACACCGTGCCCGGCGCCTCGCGCCCGGCCCGCCCGGCGCGCTGGCGGCCCGCCGCGCGGGACGCCCGTACGGTCGCCAGGGCGCCCAGCCCCCGCGCGTGGTCCACGCGGGGTTCGCGGGCCAGTCCCGAGTCCACGACCACCCGTACGCCGGGCACGGTCAGGCTCGACTCCGCGACCGCCGTCGCCAGGATCACCCGGCGGTGGGCGGCCCGCGTCAGCACGGCCTCCTGCACCGGGGCCGGCGCCCGGCCGTGGACCTGGAGCACCTCCGCGGCCACGCCGTCGAGCTGCCCGGCGACCCGGGCGAGCTCGCCGACTCCGGGCAGGAAGCACAGCACATCGCCGGAACGTTCCGCCAGCGCCCGCCGCACCACCGACGCCACGTGCGCCAGCTGCGCCGGGTCCACCCGCGTCCCGTGCGGGGGCCGCACCGGCCGCGCCGGGGGCGCCCAGACCGTCTCCACCGGGTACGAGACCCCCTCGGCCGCCACCACCGGCGCGTCCCCCAGCAGCCGGGCCCAGCCGGCCGTGTCGGTCGTCGCGGAGGCCGCGACCAGCCGCAGCTCCGGGCGGAGGGTCGCGCGTACGTCCAAGAGGAAGGCGGCGACCGTGTCCGCGTCGAGGTGCCGCTCGTGGCATTCGTCCAGGATCACCACGTCGACGCCGGTCAGCTCCTGGTCGCGCTGGAGCCGCTGGAGCAGCACCCCGGTGGTCACCACCTCCACCGTCGTGCGCGGGCCGACCGTCCGCTCGCCCCGCACGGTGAAGCCGACCGACTCCCCGACGGTCTCGCCCAGGAGCCACGCCATCCGGCGCGCGGCGGCCCGGGCGGCGATCCGCCGGGGCTCGGCCACCACGACCCGGCGCCGCTCGCCGCCTCCCACCAGTCCCGCCAGCACCAGTGGCACCAGCGTGGTCTTGCCCGTCCCGGGCGGTGCGCACAGCACGGCCGCGCCGTGTGCGTCCAGTGCCGAGACGAGGGCGGGCACGGCCTCCCGTACCGGGAGGGCGTCGAGGTCGGTGGTGCGGATCAAGGGCTCAGTCCCTCTCGCACACGAAGATCGCGGTGCCGGGGATCAGGTTGCCGCGCAGCGGGGACCAGCCGCCCCACTCCTGGCTGTTCCAGGCCGGCCACTCCGGCTCGACCAGGTCCACCAGGCGGAACCCGCCCGCGACCACGTCCCGGACCCGGTCCCCGAGGGTGCGGTGGTGTTCCACGTACACCGCGCGGCCCTGCTCGTCCTGCTCCACGTACGGCGTCCGGTCGAAGTAGGAGGCGGCGACGGACAGCCCCTCCGGGCCGGGCTCGTCGGGGAAGGCCCAGCGGATGGGGTGGGTGACGGAGAAGACCCAGCGGCCGCCGGGGCGCAGCACGCGGTGGACCTCGCGCATGACGTTCACCGGGTCGGACACGAAGGGGACGGCACCGTAGGCGGAGCACGCCAGGTCGAAGGAGGCGTCGCGGAAGGGCAGCCGGCCGGCGTCGGCCTCCACGAGCGGGACGTCATCGCCGATGCGCAGGGCGTGCTGGAGCTGGCGGTGCGAGAGGTCGAGCGCGACCGGGCGGGCGCCCCGGGCGGCCAGCCAGCGCGAGCACTGGGCCGCGCCGGCCCCGATCTCCAGGACGTCCTTGCCCTGGAGCGAGGCGGCCGGGCCCAGGAGGGCCGCCTGCTCCTCGTCCAGGCCCTCGGGCCCCCAGACGAAGCGGTCGTCGCCCAGGAACGCGCCGTGCTCGCTCTGGTACTCGTCGGCGTTGCGGTCCCACCAGCCCCGGCTCGCCCGGCTGCTCTCGGCCTCGCCCGCCTCGCGGCGGGTCGCCTCGGCGCCGTCGTCACCCTCGTCGCCCTCGTCGCCCTCGGCGACCGTGTCGGCGGCGGCGATTTCGAACGCGTCTTCGGGGAGATAGTCCTCTTTGTTCATGGGGCCCGTCGTCGTAGTCTGCGAGAAGTGGGGGGCGAGGGCCATCGGGCCTTCCGCGTCGGCGATTTGTGCCGGTAATGCGGCGATGTGCCCGGGGTGTGCGCCTTCGCGCATTGACCCTGTCCGGCTGCCCCCGTATGCTACAAGTTGCGCTGCGAGCCTGTGCTCCTCAGACCTAGCAGGCTGCGCTTGCTTCTGTTGATGTCCCCTCGGTTTTCGAGGCCCTCCCCGCTCTCGCGGAAAGGGGCTTCCTTGGCTGTCCGGCTTCGGCAGTTGCCGATAAGGGCTCCCGGCGTAGCAGTACCTACGACTTTCTGTCCGTAACCGGAGCCCTTTCCCACATGACGAGCAGCACCGAGACCACCGCCACCACCCCTCCGCAGGTAGCGGTCAACGACATCGGCGACGCGGACGCGTTCCTCGCGGCGATCGACGAGACGATCAAGTACTTCAACGACGGCGACATCGTCGACGGCGTCATCGTCAAGGTGGACCGGGACGAGGTTCTCCTCGACATCGGTTACAAGACCGAGGGCGTGATCCCGAGCCGCGAGCTCTCGATCAAGCACGACGTCGACCCGAACGAGGTCGTCAAGGTCGGCGACGAGATCGAGGCCCTGGTTCTCCAGAAGGAGGACAAGGAAGGCCGTCTGATCCTGTCCAAGAAGCGCGCTCAGTACGAGCGTGCCTGGGGCACGATCGAGAAGATCAAGGAAGAAGACGGCATCGTCACCGGTACCGTCATCGAGGTCGTCAAGGGTGGTCTCATCCTCGACATCGGCCTCCGCGGCTTCCTGCCGGCCTCCCTCGTCGAGATGCGTCGCGTCCGCGACCTCCAGCCCTACGTGGGCAAGGAGCTCGAGGCGAAGATCATCGAGCTGGACAAGAACCGCAACAACGTGGTCCTGTCCCGCCGTGCCTGGCTCGAGCAGACCCAGTCCGAGGTTCGCCAGACGTTCCTCACCACCCTGCAGAAGGGTCAGGTCCGCTCCGGCGTCGTCTCCTCGATCGTCAACTTCGGTGCCTTCGTGGACCTGGGTGGCGTCGACGGTCTCGTGCACGTCTCCGAGCTGTCCTGGAAGCACATCGACCACCCCTCCGAGGTTGTCGAGGTCGGTCAGGAAGTCACCGTCGAGGTCCTCGACGTCGACATGGACCGCGAGCGTGTCTCCCTGTCGCTGAAGGCGACGCAGGAGGACCCGTGGCAGCAGTTCGCCCGGACCCACCAGATCGGTCAGGTCGTCCCGGGTAAGGTCACCAAGCTCGTCCCGTTCGGTGCGTTCGTCCGCGTGGACGAGGGCATCGAGGGTCTGGTCCACATCTCCGAGCTGGCCGAGCGCCACGTGGAGATCCCGGAGCAGGTCGTCCAGGTCAACGACGAGATCTTCGTCAAGGTCATCGACATCGACCTCGAGCGTCGCCGGATCTCGCTGTCCCTCAAGCAGGCCAACGAGTCCTTCGGTGCCGACCCGGCGTCGGTCGAGTTCGACCCGACCCTGTACGGCATGGCCGCGTCCTACGACGACCAGGGCAACTACATCTACCCCGAGGGCTTCGACCCCGAGACCAACGACTGGCTCGAGGGCTACGAGACCCAGCGCGAGACGTGGGAGCGCCAGTACGCCGAGGCGCAGGTCCGCTTCGAGCAGCACCAGGCGCAGGTCATCAAGAGCCGCGAGGCCGACGAGGCCGCTGCCGCCGAGGGCGCTGCCGCCCCGGCCGCCGGTGGCAACGCCGGTGCGGGCAACATCTCGGGTGGCTCCTACTCCTCCGAGGGTTCGGACGAGACCTCCGGCGCCCTGGCGTCGGACGAGGCCCTCGCCGCGCTCCGCGAGAAGCTGGCCGGCGGCCAGAGCTGATCGCAGCAGCGCGCCACGCTCCGCGCCCCGGCGCGCGAGTGAGCTGAGCCGAACGGTAAGGCCCGTCCCCTTCGGGGGGCGGGCCTTACCGCGTTCCCGGGCCCGGGGGGTTGATTCCTGTGAAAGCGGCCAACTGGGGAATGGCGACGCCCCCTTGGGCGTTCTTGCAGAGAACGCGGCGAGGAGGAGTGGTGGCGGTGCTTGATCCACAGGGTTTGTACGAATGGGACGCCAAGGGCCTGGCGGTGGCCGACCTGGCGCTCGCCCAGGACTCGGCCGGGCTGGTCATGCTCTACCACCTGGAGGGGTACATCGACGCGGGTGAGGCCGGCGAGCAGATCGTCGAGCGGCTCCTGGACACCCTGCCCCACCAGGTCGTGGCGCGCTTCGACGCCGACCGGCTCGTGGACTACCGGGCCCGGCGCCCGCTGCTGACCTTCCAGCGCGACCACTGGACGGACTTCGAGGAGCCCAAGCTGGAGGTCCGCCTCGTGCAGGACGCCACCGGCGCGCCGTTCCTGCTGCTGTCCGGCCCCGAGCCGGACGTGGAATGGGAGCGCTTCGCGGTCGCCGTCCGGCAGATCGTCGAGCGCCTGGGCGTGCGGCTCTCGGTCAACTTCCACGGAATCCCGATGGGCGTCCCGCACACCCGCCCCGTGGGCATCACCCCGCACGGCAACCGCACCGACCTGATGCCCGGGCACCGCAGCCCGTTCGACGAGGCGCAGGTGCCGGGCAGCGCGGAGTCGCTGGTCGAGTTCCGGCTCGGCCAGGCCGGGCACGACGTACTCGGCGTCGCCGCCCACGTACCGCACTACGTCGCCCGCTCCCCGTACCCGGACGCGGCGCTGACCGTCCTGGAGGCGATCACCGCGGCGACGGGACTCGTCCTGCCGGCCGTGGCGCACGCCCTGCGCACCGAGGCCCACCGCACGCAGACGGAGATCGACCGGCAGATCCGGGAGGGCGACGAGGAGCTGGTCGCCCTGGTCCAGGGGCTGGAGCACCAGTACGACGCGGCGGCCGGGGCCGAGAGCCGCGGCAACATGATCGCGGAGCCCGCGGAGATCCCTTCCGCCGAGGAGCTCGGGCGCGAGTTCGAGCGGTTCCTGGCGGAGCGCGAGGGCGAAGGCTGATCCGCCGGCGTTCGCACGGGCCACAGCACTAGGCTGCCGGGCATGCTGAAAGTGGGCCTGACGGGCGGAATCGGAGCCGGCAAGAGCGAAGTGTCGCGGCTGCTGGCGGGGTACGGGGCGGTCGTCGTGGACGCCGACCGCATCGCGCGGGAGGTCGTGGAGCCCGGGACGCCCGGGCTCGCGGCCGTCGTCGCGGCGTTCGGGGAGTCCGTGCTCACCGCGGACGGGGTGCTGGACCGGCCGAAGCTGGGGGCGATCGTCTTCTCCGACCCGGAGAAACTGCGGACGCTCAACGCGATCGTGCACCCGCTGGTCGGGGCCCGGTCCGCCGAGCTGGAAGCCGCGGCGGGCGCCGACGCCATCGTGGTGCACGACGTACCACTGCTCGCGGAGAACGGCCTGGCCCCGCTGTACGACCTGGTCGTGGTGGTGGACGCGGCGCCGGAGACCCAACTGGCACGCCTGACCGGGCTGCGCGCCATGGCCGAGGAAGAGGCGCGGGCCCGGATGGCGGCGCAGGCCACCCGGGAGCGGCGGCTGGCGGTGGCGACGCTCGTGATCGACAACGACGGGCCGCTGGAGGCTTTGGAACCGCAGGTCCGGAAGGTCTGGGAAACGCTGACCGAGCGGGCCGCCCCCAAGCGGGGCTGAGGGGGCCCGCGGGCGGAGCCGGAAGGGGCGTGAAGGCGCCCGCAGGGGGAAGGTAAGACAACGTGTCCGACACCACGCCTCCGTCGCAGCCGCCGTCGTCCGGGCCCTCCGGCCCGTCCGGCGCGCCGGGCCCCTCCGGCGCCACCAGCCCGGAGACGTACGTCATCGACTTCCGCGCCGCCGAGCGCCTCCTGGCCGCCCGCGACCCGCGCGGCGCCGTCAAACTCCTCGACTCGGTGATAGCCGCCCACCCCGAGAACACCGCGGCCCGGCTGCTGCGCGCCCGGGCCTTCTTCGCGGCCGCGCAACTGCGCCCGGCCGCGCTGGAGTTCGAGCTGGTGCTGGAGCGGGAACCGGACAACGCGTACGCGCACTTCGCGCTCGCCCGGACCCATGAGCGGTCCGGGCGGCGCGCGCAGGCCCGCAAGCACTTCCGGCTGGCCGCCGCGCTCGACCCGCAGCCCGAGTACCTGGCCGCGGCGCGCTTCGAGGATTAGGCCGTCGGCCGACGCCGGCGGCGCCGCCCTTCAGCGGGAGCGCGGGGGCTCGTACGGGGGCACGTCGCGGCCGGGCTGGTAGTGCGGGCCCTGGCGGATGTGGTGGACCACCACGATCAGGTCCACCGCCGCCAGCACGGCGAGCGCCCCGCAGGCGGCCGCCCACCCGGGCCGGCCGGCCAGCGCGAAGACGGCCGCCCCGCCCGCCGCCCAGAGCAGCCCCCACAAGCTGAGCCAGAGCCGCAGCCGCAGCGGACTGCGGGCGGTCACCGGCTCGTTTCCGGTTCGCATGACCATCGCCTCGGATCACCGTAGTCCTCGGTTCCATCGTCCCACCCGCCGCGCGGACCGGTAGGGAGGCGGACGGCGGGGAGCGGATCAGGGCGGAATCGGGACACGGGAAGCCGACGGGGGCCGTCTCACCGGGCCGCGCGGATCGGTGAAAACGCAGGTCAGGGCCGTTGTCGGTGGGCCCGCCTAGACTCGGCGGCAGAAGAGAACCAGGCGAACCGACCCGGAGGGAGGGCACTGTGAGTACCGCGACACCGGCACCCCGGGCGTACGCGCGGCCGGGGGAACCGGCGGCGACCGCGCCGGAGGCGCTGCTGCGGCACGCCGCCGTGTTCCTCCCCGCGGCCGTCCCCCGCGAGGGGCGGGTGGCGTTCTGGTGCCCCGAGGGGGACGCGCTTCCCGAGGCCGGTAAGGCGGCCCCGCTCGCGGTCGTGCGGCCGCACGGCGAAGGTGTCCGTACCCGTACGGTCGCCTCCGTCAGCCTGTCGGTGAGCGCCGCGCTGCCGCTGCTGGTCCGGGCGGCCCGCAGCCGCGCCGCCCACCCCGCCACCCGCGCGTGGGGTACCGCCGCCGTGCAGGCGCTCGCGCTGGTCGCGCGCGGGCGGCTGCTGCCGGGCCTGACCCCCGACGGCATCGACGCCTGGCGCGCCGGCCCGCTCGACGCGCAGGACGTCGCCCACCTGCGCGCGATCGCCGCCGCGCTGCCCCCCGAGGGGTACGCCACCCCGCTCGCCGGTCGCCGCCCGCTCCGGCTACCCGAACCGGAGGCCCTGGTAAGGGCGTTCCTCGACGCCGTCGCGGACGGCCTGCCCCGCACCCCGGCCGCGCCGGTGGCCGCCGGGCGGCCCTTCGCGGCTCGGGAACCGCAACGGGTGCCCGGGATGGCGGAATGGGCCGCGCAGGTCGCGGCCGGGGCGGACACCGGGGTGGGGATCTCCCTGCGACTGGACCTGTCCTCCTTCCGCCTCTTCGACGAGGCCGAGCCCGAGGACGTCCGCCGCGCCGGGGCCGCCGTCGTCCAGGTGCACAGCCTCGCCGACCCGACGCTGGTCACCGACGCGGAGCAGCTCTGGGCGGGAACCGCGGCCGCCGGGTTCGGCCCGCGCGCCCGCATCGACGCCGTGCTGGCGCTGCGCCGGGCCGCGCGGGTGTGGCCGCCGCTGCTGCGCCTGCCGGACCAGCCCGTCCCCGACGCACTGGCGCTGTCCGATCCCGAGCTGGACGACCTGCTGGGGGTGGCCGGGACCCGGCTGGCGGCGGCCGGGGTCACGGTCCACTGGCCGCGCGAGTTGGCCCGTACGCTGTCGGCGACCGCCGTCGTACGCTCGACCGCGCCCGGATCCGCGATCGAGGGCACCGCCTTCTTCGACGCGCGGAACCTCTTCTCCTTCTCCTGGGAGCTGGCGCTGGGCGGCGACCGGCTCACCCCGGGGGAGATGGACGCGCTGGCGCAGGCGCACCGGCCCGTGGTGCGGCTGCGCGACCAGTGGGTGCGGGTCGACCCCGAGCTGGTGCGCAAGGCCCGCAAGCGCCAGTTGGGGCTGCTGGACCCGGTGGACGCGCTGGCCACCGTACTGACCGGGACGGCCGAGGTCGACGGCGAGCCGGTGCAAGCGGTTCCGGTCGGCGCGCTGGCCGCGCTGCGCGAGCGGCTCACGGGCGAGCCGGTACCCCTGGCGCAACCAGCCGCGTTGCGGGCGACCTTGCGCGACTACCAGGCCCGGGGCCTGGCCTGGTTGGACCTGATGACCTCCCTCGGCCTCGGCGCCTGCCTCGCCGACGACATGGGGCTGGGCAAGACCGTCACCCTGATCGCGCTGCACCTGCACCGGGACCGACCCGAGCCGACGCTGGTCGTGTGCCCGGCGTCACTGCTGGGCAACTGGCAGCGGGAGATCGAGAAGTTCGCGCCGGGGACCCCGGTGCGCCGCTTCCACGGGGGCAGCCGCAGTCTGGAGGGCCTGCCCGGCGGGTTCGTCCTCACCACGTACGGGACCATGCGGGCCAGTGCCGCGAAGTTGGCGGAGCAGAGCTGGGGCATGGTCGTCGCGGACGAGGCCCAGCACGTCAAGAACCCGCACTCCGCGACGGCGAAGGCGCTGCGCACCATCCCGACCCCGGCCCGGGTGGCGCTGACCGGCACCCCGGTGGAGAACAACCTGTCCGAGCTGTGGGCGCTGCTCGACTGGACCACGCCCGGTCTGTTGGGCCCGCTGACCACATTCCGGGCCCGCCATGCCCGTCCGGTGGAGCACCAGACGGAGGAGGACGGCGGCAACGAGGAGGCCGTCGCCCGACTGGCGGCCCTGGTCCGCCCGTTCCTGCTGCGCCGCAAGAAGTCCGATCCGGGGATCGCCCCCGAGCTGCCGCCCAAGACGGAGACCGACCACCCGGTGTCCCTCACCCGCGAGCAGGCGTCGCTGTACCAGGCGGCGGTGGAGGAGGCGATGGCGGTGATCGAGTCGAGCGAGGGCATCGAACGACGCGGCATGATCATGAAGCTGCTCACCTCGCTCAAGCAGATCTGCAACCACCCGGCTCAGTTCTTGGGTGAGTACAGCTTGGGTGAGTACGGCTCGGCTGAGCACGGCTCGGCTGAGTACGGCTTGGCTGAGCACGGCGTGGGTCGGCACGGCGTGGGTCGGCACGGCGTGGGTCGGCACCATGCGGGGGACCGGCGCGGCATACGGGAGGGGCAGCCGCGCATCGCGCACCGCTCCGGCAAGCTGGCCCTGCTCGACGAGCTGCTCGACACGATCCTGTCCGAGGGCGGTTCGGTGCTGGTGTTCACCCAGTACGTGACGATGGCCCGCATCATCGAGCGGCACCTCGCCGCCCGGGGGGTCCCCCATCAGCTCCTGCACGGGGGGACGCCCGTCGCCGCCCGGGAGCGGCTCGTCGACCGCTTCCAGGCCGGCGAAGTCCCCGTGTTCCTGCTGTCCTTGAAAGCGGCGGGCACCGGCCTCAACCTGACCCGGGCCGGACACGTCATCCACTTCGACCGCTGGTGGAATCCCGCCGTCGAGGAACAGGCCACCGACCGGGCCTACCGGATCGGGCAGACACAGCCCGTGCAGGTCCACCGGATCATCGCGGAGGGCACCGTCGAGGACCGGATCGCCGAGATGCTGGAGGCGAAGCGAGCCCTGGCCGATGCCGTCCTCGGCTCGGGCGAGTCCGCCCTGACGGAGCTGACCGACCGCGAACTGGCCGACCTCGTCTCGCTGCGGAGGCCCGCGTGATCACCGCCCGGGACGACCGCCGTCGGACCTTCGAGACCGTGCCGCCCGGTGTCGAAGCCGAGACGTGGTGGGGGCGGGCCTGGGTGGCCGCCCTGGAGGAGCGCTCGCACGACGCGGCCCGGCTGGCCCGCGGGCGGGCGTACGCGGCGGAGGGCCATGTCGACGCGGTGACGATCACCCCGGGTCGGATCGTGGCGTACGTGCGGGGCAGCCGGGCCCGCCCGTACCGCACCGAGCTGGCGCTGCCGGCCTTCGCGGACGCCGAGTGGGGTGACGTACTGGAGGCGGTGGCGGCCGATCCGGCGGCGCTGGCCGGACTGTTGGAGGGGGAGGTACCGCGGTCCCTCGCGGATACGGTCCTGCCGGGCGCGGGGGAACTGGCCCCCCGCTGTTCCTGCCCGGACGTGGGCCGCCCGCCCTGCAAGCACGCCGCGGCGCTCTGTTACCGGGCGGCCCGGCTCCTGGACGAGGACCCGTTCGTGCTGCTGCTCCTGCGCGGACGCGGGGAGCGGGAGCTGTTGGCGGAGCTGGCCCGGCGCAACGCCGCCCACGCCGCCCGCGAACGGCCCGACGCCGAGCCCGAGTTCCCCGGGGTCGCGGCCCGCGCGGCGCTGGCCCGGACCGCGCTGCCTCCGTTGCCGGCCCCGTGGGGGGTGCCCGGCGCCGTGGGTCTGCCGCCGGCGTATCCGTCGGACCCGGCGGCGCCGGACCCGCTGGTGCTGGACCAGCTCGCGTCGGACGCCGCCGCCCGGGCGCTGGCGCTGCTGCGGACCGGCGAGGACCCCCTCGCGGGGCTCACGCTCTGGCAGGACGCCGTCCGGTTGGCGTCCGCGCACCCCACGGCCGGCCTCACCGGGCCCGCCCGCGCCCTCTACCGGGACCTGGCCCGCGCCACCGGGCGTACCACGACCGACCTCGCGCGGGGCGCGGCGGCCTGGCGCCAGGGAGGCCTGGAGGCCCTGACCGTCCTCGAAGAGCCCTGGGACCCCCCGGCGGGTCCCTTCGACCGGGCCCGGCCCGCTCTGATCGCGGCGGGCCAGGGCTCCTTCCGACCGGACCGCAACCGCCTCAGCGCACGCAGCCGGCAGCTCCGGCTGGGCCGCCGGGGCCTCTGGTACGCGTACGAGTCCAGGTCGGACGAGGAGGACTGGTGGCCCACCGGCACGCCCTCCCCGGACCCGGTCACCGCGTTGCGGAAATGAGCCCGGTTCCCCGCGGTCATTCAGTACGGGTTACCCAGTACACGATGGAGTGAAATACGTACCGGCTCTATAACTCGAATGGGCCTACGCCGTTGTCTCCGGTGCGGGTGAGTCGCCCGTGAACTCCTCCGGAAGGCAGGGAAACTGATGCGTCACAGTCGACGGAACGGCTTGATCGCGGCGGTGGTCGCGGGAGGTGGCGTGGCGGTCGCGGGAATGAGCGGCTTCGCCTATGCCGATGCGGACGCGGGCGGCGCCGCGTCGCAGTCGCCGGGGCTGCTCTCCGGGAACCTGGTGCAGCTGCCCGTGCACACGCCGGTGAACGTGTGCGGCAACACGGTGAGCGTCGTGGGGGTGCTCAACTCCGCCGCCGGCAACCGCTGCGTGAACGACGCGCCCGGGGGCGGCGGTAGCCGTCCGGGATCGAGGCCATCGCAGCCCGGCCCGTCCTCACATCCCTCGAAACCCGGGGCGGCCAACGGTTCGGGAGCCGTGGCCCATGGGAGCGGAAAGGATTCGCCGGGGGTGCTGTCCGGCAACGGCATCCAGCTTCCCGTCGACCTGCCGTTGAACATCAGCGGCAACTCGGTGGGTGTCGTCGGGGTGGGCAACGGAGCCACCGGCAACACCTCCGTCAACGGAGGCGGGCCCGCCGAGCCGGTCCGGCCGCCCGCCCCCGTACCGCCCGTCACCTCCCGGCCGGTCACCCCGCCGGCCCCGCAGCCTGCCGCCGGCGCGCTGGCCCACACCGGCGCGGACGCCGTCGGGTACCTGCTGCCCGGCGGCGGGGCGCTCCTCCTCGGCGGAGTCCTGCTCTACCGCCGCTTCCGCGTCGGTCAGTAGCCCGGCGGCTCGGGGTCGGCGGGCCCGCAGTCGCAGCCCCCGGCCCCGCCCCCCCGGCCCCGCCCCCCCGATCCGGCGGGCCCGGACCGGTCCTCCGGGTCCTCAACCCGCCCGGTCCGAGAGGACCGGCCCGGCAGCGGGTTCCGGCCGGGAGGCGCGCCAGGCGTCGAGGATCGCGTCGATCCGCGGTGCCAGCCGGGCCCGGGCCGTGAAGCGGGGGACGCCCGCCATCAGCAGCGCGTCGTACTCGGTGTCCAGGTGGCGCACGGCGGCCCGGACCGCCACCGACACCGCCTGTTCGTCGAGGGCGCGGCCGGCGGCCGTGCGTCCCACCCGGCCGCTGCCCCGCAGGGAGGCGTGCGCGGCGATCGCCTGCGCACGGTCGGCGGGGCACCCGGGGAACAGCCGCAGGATCTCCGCGGCGAAGGCCGCCGTGAACCGGGTGTCCTCGGCCGCGCGCCGCAGCCGGTCCCGGGCCCGGCGCCGGGCCCGTGCGTCGGCGTCGGCGAGACAGGCCCGTTCCGCGCGGGCCAATGCCGCCTCCTCCACCAGCAGCCCCTGCCGTTCGTAGCGGTGTCGCCGCTTGTGGAGACGGACCACGACGGCGGACAGCGAACTGGCCTCCCGGGCCCGCCGGGTGAGCGCCGCGTCCCCGCGCGGCAGGTACACCAGGTGTCCGAGGTCGGCGCAGTCGAGACAACGGGGGACGCCCGCCTCGCGGACGAGGAGCCGCTGCGGCCCCCGCCGGCACTCGGCGCAATGGACGGGCTTCGGCGACTCGAAGACGACGAGACTCATGACGGAGTGATACCGCCGATCGGCGCTTATATCACCTTGCGGGGATGGGTTGTTGGCCTTTCATCAATTCACTCGGGACGTCATCATGTCCGCCTAACGTCACTCGGATGGGTCATTTTTCAGCCCACGAAGGAGGGGCACATGGGTGGTGGCGGGCAGGCGACGGTACGGCGTCCGAGACCGACCGGGGCATCGGATCTCATCGGTCGGGAGATCGTCATAGCCCCCGGGGAGTGCACGGGATGGCACTACCACGACGTACCGCTGATGGCGGTGGTCAAGTGCGGGACCCTGACCCGCGTCCTGCACGACGACACGGTCGAAGTGCATCCGGCCGGGACCACCTTCGTGGAGCCCCCGGGGATCGACCACATCCACCTCGGCCGCAATCTCGGCACCGAACCGGTCGTGCTCCAGGTGACCTGTTCCCTGGCCGAGGACGCACCCTGGTCGGTGTCGACCCCGGCCCCGCCCACCGCCACGCACTGCGGCTGCCCCGGCCACGACGGCTGACGAGAACCCCTCGTGCCATCCCGCTGCCCGCTGCCCGCTGCCCGCTGCCCGCTGCCCGCTGCCCGCTGCCCGCTGCCCGCCGCCGGGCATGGGCGCAGTCGGCGTACCTCCCCGCCCGCCCGGACGCCACGGGCCACCCCCGACAATGGGCTCGTGCAGTGGGAACCGATCACCTGGCAGCGGCTGGCCGAGCGGCTCGCCGACCACCTCGACGCACGCGAATCACCCGAGGGTGAGGCGGGTTGGCAGCGGGTCGGCATCGACGGCGCGCCCGCCGCCGACACCGCGGCGGCGGCCGAGCACCTCGCCGACGCCCTGCGCTCGCACGGCCGCCCGGTCCTCGTGGTGGCCGCCGACGGCTTCCTGCGCCCCGCGTCCCTGCGTTTCGAGTACGGCCGTGAGGACGTGGACGCGTACCTCGGCGGCTGGTACGACACGGCCGCCCTGTGGCGCGAGGTGCTGGGTCCGACCGACCCGGGCGGTACCGGGCGGGTACTGCCCGACCTGTGGGACCCCGTGACCGACCGGGCCACGCGCAGCCCGTACATCGAACTGCCACCGGGCGCGGTGCTGATCGTGCACGGGCCGCTGCTGCTGGGCCACTGGTTCCCCTTCGACCTCAGCGTGCACATCCGCCTCTCCGCGGGGGCGCTGGCCCGCCGCACCGAGGAGTCCGCGCGCTGGACCCTGCCCGCCTTCGCGCGCTACGAGGCCGAGACCGATCCCGCTTCGATCGCCGACGCGCTGGTGCAGGCCGACGACCCGCGCCACCCGGCGTGGACCGGCATCCGCGGGCAGGCCGGCTGACGGCGGCCCTCCCGCGCCCTCCCGCACCGTCACGGACGTCCGCACTCCGCAACAGCCCGATCCCCGCACGGCGACGAACCGGATCAGGCCATCGTGGTGGCCGATAGCCATCGCTACGTTGACCGGGACGCTTCAACGGGTGCCACATCCGGCGCCTTGGCAGAGGGAGACGGCAATGAGCAGAGGTCCCAAGGCAGCGGCACTGGCCGCACTGGCCCTGTGCGCCACCCTGGCCCTGACGGGCTGCAACGGTGACACGGACGCGGGAGCCGCCGGCTCGACGCCCGGCGGCACCCCGAGCGCGACCCCCGCGCCGTCCTCGGCCCCGTCCTCGGCCCCGGTCGGCGGTCCGCCGGCGGCGCCCGCGAAGCCGACGCCGAAGTCGACACCGGCCGCGTCCGCGTCCACCACCGCGTCCGCCGGCATGCCCGAAAAGGCCGCGCCGTCGGCCCCCGCGCCCGGCTGCACCGCCAAGGCGGCGATCTCGCCGAACGAGATCGCCGTCTACCGCTACACCCCCGAAGGCGGCTTCTCCAGCCTGATCGTCAAGCACGGCCACTGGGGCTGCCCCGGCCCGGGCGGCGGCGCCCACTTCGACACGGTCGGCGAGGAGACCTTCATCCCGATCGCCGAGGACGCCAAGATCACCGCCGTCACCCCCATCGTCGCGAGCACCGTGAGCAAGCCGATCACCCTCCACGAGCTCACCGAGTGGCTCATCGCCCACCCGGACAAGGGCCTGGTGTTCCACTACGACGTCGGCAAATCGGGCGCGATCGAGACCCTCGGGCAGGAGGAGTACACGGTGTGAGCGCCAGAGGTGTCTGACGGATCAGGGCCGGCCGCCCGGCCGGGTGACCGCCACGGCCGCGGCGCGGCAACCCGCGCGGGCGGCCGCCGCGGGGTCGGCGCCGGCCAACCGGGCCGCGAGGAAGCCACCCGTGAAAGCGTCCCCGGCGCCCGTGGAATCCACCGCTTCGGCGGCCTCCGCCGCCACCTCGGCGGTGATCCGGCCCGCTTCGGCGACCAGCGCCCCCGCCGCCCCCCGTGTGACCACCACCAGCGGTACCCGCCGGCTCAGCTCCACCGCCGCGCGCGCCACCCCGGCCGACTCCGGCAGGCCGGCCAGCAGCCCGGCCTCGTCCTCGTTGGGCAGGAGTACGTCCGCCCTCGCCACGGCGGCCAGGAAGCGCTCCGGCCCCAGCGCGGCGAGGAACCCCGCCGAGGCCGGGTCGACGCTCACCGGCACCCCCCGGGCGCGCGCCGCCCGCAGCGCGATCAGGGCCAGGTCCCGGCTGGAGTCGGCGAAGAACAGGTACCCCGACAGGTGCAGGTGCGCGGCCCCGTCCAGCAGGGCGGGCGCCCAGTCGTCGGGGGACAGCCGCAGGGAGGCCCCACTGTCGGTCAGGAACGTGCGCTCCGCGTCCTTGCCGACCAGCGCCACCACCGTCCCCGTCGGCTCCTCCCGGTCGATCACCAGCTTCGGCCGCACCCCGGCGTCGACCAGCGCCCGCTCGTGCCAGCCTGCCGATTCCACGCCCACCCGCGCGAGGAGGCGTACTTCCGCCGGGCCCGTGCGGGCCGCCCAACAGGCCGCGTTCGCCCCGGCGCCGCCGGGCAGGGTCCGGATGCGGGCCGCCGTGTCGGTGGCCGGGGCCAGGGGTTCCCGATACACCGCGACCACGTCCGTCACCACATCCCCGACGACCAGCAGCGCCCCGACCGGGCCCGGTCCGGAGGCCGGGCACGGTCCGGCGGCCGGGCCCGGCCCGGTGGTTAACCGTGCCCCGGTCATGCCCGCGCCGCCCACGCCCGCGCGATCCGCGCGCCGAGCCGCACGTTGCCCCGTACCGCCGCCAGGTTCGCCTCCAACGATGCCCCGCCCGTCGCCCGCACCAGGAACCCCAGCAGGAACGGGGTCACCGCCTGCCCCGTGAGCCCCCGCTCCCGACATTCCGCGAGGGCCTCGGCCAGCACCCGGTCGTGGAGTTCCGGATCCAACTGTTCCGCCTCCGCCACCGGATTCGCCACCAGCAGCGCGGACTCCGGGCCGCCGAGGGCGTCCTGGCCGGCCATCACCTCCGCCACCTCTTCCGGACTGGTAACCGTCCAGTCCACCGGCTCGCCGGAACTGGCCAGGTAGAAGCCGGGAAATCGGTCCGTCCCGTACCCGAGCACCCCCACGCCCAGGGTCTCCAGCCGCTCCAGGGTGGCCGGGACGTCCAGGATCGACTTCACCCCCGCGCACACCACCGTCAGGCGCGTGCGGGCCAGCAGCGACAGGTCCGCCGACTCGTCCTGGCTCCGGGTCCAGTCCCGGTGTACGCCGCCCAGCCCGCCCGTGGCGAAGACCCGCAGTCCCGCCCGCGCGGCCAGGAAGGCCGTCGCCGACACCGTCGTCGCCCCGGTCGCGCCCGTCGCGAGGGCGGGCGCCAGGTCCCGGTGACCGAGCTTGCGCACGCCGTCGCCGCTCGCGATCCGCTCCAACGCGGCCTTGTCGAGGCCCGCGTACGCCACTCCGTCCAGGACCGCGACCGTCGCCGGGACCGCGCCCTCCGCGCGGACCAGTGCCTCCAGCTCCAGGCCCACCGCCAGATTGCGGGGCCGGGGCAGGCCGTGGGCGATGATCGTCGACTCCAGTGCGACGACCGGACGGCCCCCGGCGAGCGCCTCGCCTACCTCTTCGGACAGGACCGGGACTCCGGACGGGGATGCGGCTGCTCTCTGCTGTGACATGTCCCCATCCATGGCACGGGAGCGCCGCCGCCAAACGCGGGGCCGGCGCCCCACCCGCGCCCGTACCCGCTCCCTGGACAGGATGACGCGTTCCACGCGCCCGCGCTGGACGCTCTGGCCACCCCGCAGGCCCTACACCGGCCTTACGCTTGCGCCCCATGAGCACCAGTGATCACAGCGCCCGCCCCGCCTCCCTCGCCGTCTCCGTACCGGACGTCCCGGATGCCGAACTGGAGACGGAGGAGCTGGATCCGGCCCGGATCGTCGCGGGCGAACCGGTGGTGACCGGCAAGGTGCTGTGGGAGGCCGAGGACGGCTCGCAGATCCGCGGCATCTGGCAGATCACCCCCGGAGTGGTCACCGACACCGAGGCCGACGAGCTGTTCGTGGTGGTCAGCGGACGCGCCACCATCGAGATCGAGGGCGGGGCGACCCTGGAGGTGGGCCCCGGCTCCGCCTGTGTGCTCCGCGAGGGCGACAAGACGACCTGGACCGTCCACGAGACGCTGCGCAAGGCGTACCACATCAACTGCTGAGCGCCGCCGCTCCACCGGCCGGGCGCCGCGAGCGCCGCGGTCCGGACGGTACGGGGCCTACGCGTCCGCCCGCGCCCCCGTCTTCACGGGCCCGGGGTGGCGGCGGGCGGTGAACAGGGCCAGCGCCGCCATCGGCAGCAGCAGCGCGGCGCCGATCGCGTTGAGCCAGCCGTAGCCGGCCCGGGACATGACCAGACCGGCCGCGGCGCCGCCCACGCCCGCTGCGGTGTTCATCGTGAGGTCGCTCAGGCCCTGTACGGCGGCCCGGGCGGCCTGCGGCACCGAGTCGGTCAGCAGCGCCGAGCCGGACACCATCCCGGCGGACCAGCCCAGTCCGAGCAGGAACAACCCGAGTGCGCTCTGCCCGTGGCGGTCGCCCGCCGTGCCCGCGAGCAGCGCGGCGAGCGACAGCAGCCCGGCCCCGAGACCGATCACGGACAGCCGCCCGAGCCGGTCCGAGAGCCACCCCATGACCGGCGAGAAGGCGAACATGCCGGCGATGTGGCCGCTGATGACGAGCCCCACCAGTTTCAGCCCGGCTCCGTGGTGCCCGAGGTCCATCGGTGTCATCACCATGATCGAGACCATGGTGGTGTGGGACACCGCGACGGTGAGCAGGGCGAGACGGGCCCGCGGCGTGGCCTTGACGGCGGCGAGCCCGGCGCGCAGCGAGCGGCCCGCCGCGGGCAGCGCGGTCGGCGCCGACAGCGCACGCGCCGTCAGCAGCGGGTCGGGCCGCAGGAAGACGGCGAGCAGCGTCCCGGTGAGCACGAAGACGACGGCGGCCCACAGGAAGGGGCCCGCCGTCCGGGGTATGGAGGTGCCGGCGAAGCCGGCGGCGGCCGGGGCGGAGAGGTTCGGCCCGGCGACCGCCCCGATCGTGGAGGCCCAGACGACCACGGAGATCGCCCGCGCGCGGCGGTCCGGGTCGGCGAGGTCCGCAGCGGCGAAGCGGGCCTGGAGATTGGCGGACGAGGCGGCGCCGAAGCAGGCCATGCCCAGCATCAGCAGCGGGAAGCTCTTGACCGAGGCGGCCAGCACCACGAGGAGGGCCCCGCAGGTGCCGATGGCGTACCCCAGGACCAGCCCGGCCCGGCGGCCCCGCGCCGTCATGAAGGCGGCCAGCGGCAGCGAGACCAGGGCGGTGCCGATGACGGCGGCGGTGGAGGCGAAGCCGGACAGGGACTCCGTGCCACTGACCTCGGTGGCCAGGACCGGGGCCAGGGCGATGCTGATGGGCACGCCGAGGCCGCCCAGCATCTGACTGGCGATCAGCACCCCGGTGATCCGCCGTCGCAGCCGGGGCACGTCCGCGGCCGTGACCGGCGCGGCGGTGCGCTCCGTACCGAGGGACGCCGTCACGCGCCACACCTCCCGGCCGGGAGCGGGACGCGGACGGAGGGGGTGAGGCGACCGCGCGCGGCGGCAGGAGTAGTCACCGCCGCAGTTTCCCACCCCTTACCGCGGGGCGGAACCCGGCAGGCAGCCCCACACGAGCCCGAGTCAACCCCGCCGCCAAGGGAGCCCCGACCCCCGCGCCGCCATGCGAGCCCCGAGCCCCGCGCCGCTCCTCTGCGAGTCCCCGCGAGCCGCGCCGCCCGCGTGCCCGCTCCGGACCTCAGAACAGCGGCTCGGGCAGCACCCCCTCCAGCGCGAGCAGCGTCCGCTTGGCCTCCACCCCGCCCCCGAAGCCCCCGATACCGCCGTCGTTCTCCACGACCCGGTGGCAGGGGACCACCACCGGCAGCGGATTGGAGCCCATGGCGTTGCCCACCGCCTGGGCCGCGCCCGGTTGCCCGACCCGGGCGGCCAGCTCCCCGTACCCGACGACCTGGCCGTAGGGCACCGAGCGGTCGAGCTCCAGCAGCACCTGGCGGTTGAACCCGGAGCTGAGCCGCCAGTCCAGCGGAAGCTCGAAGCGCCGCAGCGAACCGACGAAGTACGCCTCCACCTGGCGTATCGGCTCGGCGAGCAGCACCTCGCGGCCCGGCTCGGGCCGCCAGGGGTCCGCGCCGAGCCGGGAAACCAGCGAGCCGATCATCCGGTCGACCCGGTCCGGCCCGGCATGGAACCCGACCCGGACCAGTCCTTCCGGGGTCGCGGCAAGGAGCAGGGGGCCGACGCCACCGGCGACGACCGTCCATTCGAGATGCGGCCCGCGGGGCCGCTCGGAGCTGTCCACGCGTCCACCGTACGGCCCGCCACCGACAGCCCGGCCCCGCCCGCGGATCAGAACCAGCCGACCGCGTCCCGCACCACGTCGGGCGCGTTGGTGATGATCCCGTCCACCCCCATGTCCTGGACCTTCCGGGCCGTCGCCGCGTCGTCCACGATCCAGGTGTCCACCTCCATCGCCTTGCCGTGTGCGCCCCGCAGCCGGTGCACCGCCGCGACCCAGTCGGCCGAGATCGTGGTGTGCCAGGGGTTGATCCGGTCGGTGAAGGCGGCGTAGCGCGGCAGGTCGGCGACCTTGGGGGTGCCCAGGAAGGCCGTCACGATGTCCGGGCGCAGGTCGTGCACGATCCGGATGGAGTCGGCGCTGAAGCTCTGCACCACCAGCCGGCGGCCGACGTGCGCCTCGTCGAGCCAGCCGAGCCGATCCAGCAGGTCGAGGGTCTGCCGCTCGATCCCGGGGTAGAGCTCCGGCTTCTTGATCTCCAGCAGCAGTCGCTGGCGGTTGCGCTGGACCCGGTTCATGTAGTCCCGCAAGGTCGGCACCCGGGCGCCCGTGTACTCCTCGCTGAACCAACTGCCCGCGTCCAGCCGGGCGATCTCAGCCGCCGTGAAGTCCTTGACGAGCCACGGCTTGCGATCGGGGAACAGCTGCTCGACATTGGTGGTGCGGGCCAGACTGTCGTCGTGGACGACCACGAGTTCGCCGTCCTTGGTGCGCTGGACGTCGTTCTCGACCCAGGTCACGCCGAGCCGCATGGCGAGGTCGATCGACTCCAGGGTGTTCTCCGGGGCGTACGCCGAAGCCCCCCGGTGGGCGTACACGACGGGGGCGGCCGAGCCGAGCGGGCCGTTGCCCGAGGCGGGGCGGCCGGTGGGGCCGGCGGCGGACGAGACCGTCGTGCCGAGCACGGTGAGGGTCAGGCCCAGGAAGGCGGCCGCGGCCGCGGCGGCGGGTCGGACGACGTACATGCGTTCTCCTCGGGTCGTGAGCCCCTGCCCCTGCCTCAAACAGGCGCGAAGCGGCAGACGTTGCGGCGGTGCACTTCACTGCGATGCACTTCACGGCTGTGCGGTGGACGGCTGTGTGGTCGACGGTGATGCGGTGGACGGCGACGCGCTTCACGGAGATGCGCTTCACGGAGATCTGCCCCATGGAGATCCGCTGTATGGCGATCATGGGCGTGAAGATCACCGCGCCGCCACCGAACTACGACAAACGGACCAGGCCACCGCCGACCGGACGGGTACGGCGATCGGTCCGGGCGCCCGCGCCCGACCCGGCCGACCGGCGCGAGTGCGTGAGTGTCAGTGGAGGGTCGTACGGTGGAGTCATGCGGCCCGTATCGAAGATCGAACGCACGGTGGCGCCTTTCGAGGTCGTCAGCCCCTACCAGCCCAGCGGCGACCAGCCGGCGGCCATCGCCGAGCTGGAGAAGCGCATCCGTGCGGGTGAGAAGGACGTCGTGCTCCTGGGTGCGACCGGCACCGGCAAGTCGGCGACCACCGCCTGGATGATCGAGCGGCTCCAGCGCCCCACCCTGGTGATGGCCCCGAACAAGACCCTCGCCGCCCAGCTCGCGAACGAGTTCCGCGAGCTGCTGCCGAACAACGCCGTCGAGTACTTCGTCTCGTACTACGACTACTACCAGCCCGAGGCGTACGTACCGCAGTCGGACACCTACATCGAGAAGGACTCCTCGATCAACGAGGAGGTGGAGCGGCTGCGCCACTCCGCGACCAACTCGCTGCTGACCCGGCGCGACGTCATCGTCGTCGCGTCCGTGTCCTGCATCTACGGCCTCGGCACCCCGCAGGAGTACGTCGACCGGATGGTCGCCCTCAAGGTCGGCGAGGAGATCGACCGGGACCAGTTGCTGCGCCGCTTCGTCGACATCCAGTACACGCGCAACGACCTGGCCTTCACCCGCGGCACCTTCCGGGTCCGCGGCGACACCATCGAGATCTTCCCGGTCTACGAGGAACTCGCCGTCCGCATCGAAATGTTCGGCGACGAGATCGAGGCCCTCTCCACCCTCCACCCGCTGACCGGCGAGGTCATCAGCGAGGACCGCGAGCTGTACGTCTTCCCCGCCAGCCACTACGTCGCCGGCCCCGAACGCATGGAGAAGGCGGTCCGCGGCATCGAGGCGGAACTGACCGAACGCCTCGCCGAGCTGGAGAAGCAGGGCAAGCTGCTGGAGGCGCAGCGACTGCGCATGCGCACCACCTACGACCTGGAGATGATGCGCCAGATCGGGTCCTGCTCCGGGATCGAGAACTACTCGCTCCACATGGACGACCGGGCGCCCGGCTCCGCCCCCAACACCCTCATCGACTACTTCCCCGAGGATTTCCTCCTCGTCATCGACGAGTCCCACGTCACCGTGCCGCAGATCGGCGCGATGTACGAGGGTGACGCCTCCCGCAAGCGGACCCTGGTCGACCATGGCTTCCGGCTCCCGTCGGCGCTGGACAACCGGCCGCTCAAGTGGGAGGAGTTCCAGGAGCGGATCGGCCAGACGGTGTACCTGTCGGCCACCCCCGGCAAGTACGAGCTCTCGCGCGGCGACGGCTTCGTCGAGCAGATCATCCGCCCCACCGGCCTCATCGATCCCGAAGTGGTGGTCAAGCCGACGGAGGGCCAGATCGACGACCTGGTGCACGAGATCCGTCAGCGGACGGAGAAGGACGAACGGGTCCTGGTCACCACCCTCACCAAGAAGATGGCCGAGGACCTGACCGACTACTTCCTGGAGCTCGGCATCCAGGTCCGCTACCTGCACAGCGACGTCGACACGCTGCGCCGCATCGAGCTGCTGCGCGAGCTGCGCGCCGGCGAGTACGACGTACTGGTCGGCATCAACCTGCTGCGCGAGGGCCTCGACCTGCCCGAGGTGTCCCTGGTGGCGATCCTCGACGCCGACAAGGAGGGGTTCCTGCGCTCGGGGACCTCCCTGATCCAGACCATCGGCCGCGCCGCGCGCAACGTCTCCGGCCAGGTCCACATGTACGCGGACAAGATGACCCCGGCGATGGAGAAGGCCATCGAGGAGACGAACCGGCGCCGCGAGAAGCAGATCGCCTACAACACGGCCAACGGCATCGACCCCCAGCCGCTGCGCAAGAAGATCAACGACATCGTCGCCACCATCGCCCGCGAGGAGCTCGACACCGAACAGCTGCTCGGGACCGGCTACCGCCAGGCGCGGGACGGCAAGGGCGCGAAGACGCCGGTACCGGCCCTGGGCGGGGCGGTGACCGGCGGCAAGGCGGCCAAGGCGAAGGGCGCCAAGGGGGCCAAGGCCGCCGAGGTGCTGACCGACCGTCCGGCCGCCGAACTGGCCGGGATCATCGAGGAGATGACGCAGCGGATGCGGGCCGCGGCGGCCGAGCTCCAGTTCGAGGTCGCGGCCCGGATCCGGGACGAGGTCGGCGAGCTGAAGAAGGAGCTCCGTCAGATGAGGGAAGCGGGCCTCGCCTGACCCGGGGCAGGTCAGTAGGGTGGGCCACGGGCAGCCGCGGGTACGTGCCGCGGGCCCTCATCGGGGCGGGTAGAGGAGAGGGGACAGCGCGTGACGGTCAACATGACCAAGGGTCAGGCCATCAGTCTGCAGAAGCAGGACGGGGGCACGCTGACCGCGGTCCGGATGGGTCTCGGCTGGCAGGCGGCGAAGCGCCGCGGGCTGTTCGGCTCGCGGACCCGCGAGATCGACCTGGACGCGTCGGCGGTGCTCTTCGCCGACAAGCAGCCGGTGGACGTGGTGTTCTTCCGGCACCTGCAGAGCGACGACGGCTCCGTGCGGCACACCGGTGACAACCTCGTCGGCGGCGTCGGCCAGGGAGGCGACGACGAGGCGATCCTGGTCGACCTCCAGCGCGTTCCGGTGCACATCGACCAGATCGTCTTCACGGTGAACTCCTTCACCGGGCAGACCTTCCAAGAGGTGCAGAACGCCTTCTGCCGCATCGTCGACGAGACCAACGGCCAGGAACTGGCCCGCTACACCCTCGACGGCGGCGGCGCGTACACCGCGCAGATCATGGCGAAGGTGTCGCGCGTCGGCGCGGGCTGGCAGATGACGGCCCTGGGGACCCCGGCGAACGGCCGGACCTTCCAGGACCTGATGCCGGCGATCCTGCCGCACCTGTAAAGAGCCGCACCTGTAACGAACGGCGCGGACGACCAAGAGCACGCGGGCGACCAAGAGCACAGAGGGCACGGGGGAGGGCTGCACGATGACGGCCGAACTGGTCCGGGGGCAGAACCACCCCCTGTCCCGGCATCAGGTGGAGATCGGGGTCGTCGCGGGTGCGCCCGTACTGGCCCTGGTCTCGGCCGGTGACGACGAGGGCCGGCTGCCCGGCCCGGAGGCGCTGGCGCACCCGGGGGCCCGCACCCTGCCCGGGCTCAGGGTGCCGGGGTCGGCCGCCGACCGGCACCGGTTCCCCGTCGATCTCGACGCCGTCGGTGCGGCCGTCCACCGGGTCCGCCTGGTGCTCGCGCTACCGCCGGGCGGACCGGCCCGCTTCGGCGCGGTGCCGGCGCCGCACGTGGTGGTGGCCGGCCCCGATGGCGTCGAGGTCGCCGGCTACACCATCACCGGCCTCGATTCCGAGACCGCCGTGGTGGCCCTTGAGCTGTACCGCAGGCAGGGCGCCTGGAAGGTCCGCGCCGTCGGCCAGGGTTACGCCGACGGGCTGAGCGCCCTGCTCGCCGACGCCGGACTGGCCGGCCCGACCGCCGGCGCGCTGGCCACGGCGGCCCTGGAGGACTTCTCCCTCGCGGCTGCCGTGACGACGCCGGCGCCCACCGCCCCGCCCGGCCTGCCCGGACCATCCCGGTCCGGGGACGCCCGGTCCGGCGAAACCCGGGGCGGTGCGGCCATGGCCGACGCCCCCGGCCCGACGGCCATCGACTACGCCCACCCGCGCCGCCGCCGCACCACCACCGAGCCGCCCGAGCCGGCGGCCGCCCCCGAGGCGCCCCGGGAGCCCGGGACACCCCCGCGCCCCGTCGCCGGGGACGCGAGCGGCTGGTCCATGGAGGAGCGGCTCTACAACCAGGTCTGGGGCATGTTCGAGGATCTGGCCCGCACGGTGGCCGCCTACCGCGGCGCCGTCGACTTCGCCGACTCCCGGCTCGACCGGGAACTCGACGCGGCGTTGTCCGACCCGCGCGCCCGCCTCGGCGGGGCCGGCAACGCGGCACGGGACGCCGCCCGCACCCGCCGTGACGAACTCGTCGCCCGGGCCCAAGCCGTCCTCGACCGGGACCTCGCCCAACTGCGCGCCGAATCCGATGTCGTCGAACCCGCGCTGCCGGCCGCGTACGCCCGCTGGGACAACCCCGTCTGGCACGGCGCCGGCGTACCCGCGGAGAGCCCGCTCGCGCTGCGCCTGGGCGACCTGAGCCTGCCCGAGGCGCCGGGCCTGCGGGTACCGATGCTGATGCGGCTCCCGCTGGAGCGCGGCCTGTGGATCGACAACGGCCGCACCGGCTCCGAGGCCGCCATGACCATGGACACCGACCGGCTGCGCCGCCTCGCGATGGACATGGCCGTGGCCCACGCGGTCCGGCTGCTCGCCGTCCAGCCCGCCGGCCGGTTCTCCGTCCACGTCATCGACGCGGCCGGCGCCGGGAGCGCCGCGCTGGCACCCCTCGTACGAGCGGGTGTGCTCGCGGCCCCGCCCGCCGCCGGGGCCGAGGGCGTCGCCGAGACCCTGGAGCGGCTGACCCGTCGGGTGGACCTCGTACAGATGGCGGTGCGCGCCGGGGCACCCGAGGATTTGCCCCCGGACGTGGACCCGGCCGACCGACTGCTGATCGTCCACGACTTCCCGCACGGCTTCGACGACCGCGCCGTCACCCGGCTGCGCTACCTGGCGGACGAGGGGCCGGCGGTCGGCGTACACCTGCTGATGGTGGCCGACCGCGACGAGGCGTCGGCCTACGGACCGCTGCTCGATCCGCTGTGGCGGTCGCTGACGCGCCTGTCGCCCGTACCGGACCACCACCTGGCCGACCCGTGGGTGCACCACGCCTGGACCTTCGAACCGGACCTGCCCCCGCAGCGGAGCGCGGTCCTCGACCGGGCGCTGGAGCGGATCGCGCAGGCCCGACGGGGCGCCCGGCCATGAGGCCGCGGCGCCACGCGACCCGGCTGTCCCATGACCTCACAGTGACCGTTCGCTGACCTTTCTTTGGTCTCCTCTTTACCTTTGCCCCTCCCGGCGGCTACTGTGAGGAGCGCGGAGGGGAGTATTCCTGCTTTCCTGCTACGGCGTTCCCGTCAATACGGACCCCGCCCGGTCATCCGACCGCGGCCGGTCCCGGGGCGCCGGCCCCCGGCCTCCAGGCCGCCCGGGTGGAAGAGACCTCCGGCAGCGATGACGCTGACACAGTGCTGAGCCATCCGCCGGAGGCGTGTAGACATGGACGTTTCGTTGACCCTCTGGGTGCTGACCATCGTGGGTCTGGGCATCCTCATCGGCGCCGATTTCCTGATCGGCCGCAAGCCGCATGACGTATCGGTCAAGGAGGCCGGCGTCTGGACGGTCGTCTGGATCGTCCTCGCCGTGCTCTTCGGCCTCGGCCTGTCGGTCTTCGGCAACGGCCAGGCATCCCAGGAGTTCTTCGCCGGCTTCGTCACCGAGAAGTCCCTGAGTGTGGACAACCTCTTCGTCTTCGTCCTGATCATGGCGAAGTTCGCCGTACCGTCCCACCTCCAACAACGCGTCCTGCTGATCGGCGTACTGATCGCCCTGGTGCTCCGCGCGGTCTTCATCGCGGCCGGCGCCGCGATCATCGCGAGCTTCTCGTGGGTCTTCTTCCTCTTCGGCGCCTTCCTGATCTACACCGCCTGGAAGCTGATCCAGGAGGCACGCAAGGACGAAGCCGAGGAGGAGTTCGAGGAGAACCGTCTCCTCAAGTCGGTCGAGAAGAAGTTCGGCGTCGCCGACAAGTACCACGGCACCAAGCTCTTCATCCGCGGCAACGGCAAGCGCGTCCTGACCCCGCTGATGGTCGTCATGCTCGCCATCGGCACCACCGACGTGCTGTTCGCCCTGGACTCGATCCCCGCGATCTTCGGTCTCACCCAGGACCCGTACATCGTCTTCACCGCCAACGCCTTCGCCCTGATGGGTCTGCGCCAGCTGTACTTCCTCATCGGCGGGCTGCTCAAGAAGCTGGTCCACCTCAGCTACGGCCTGTCCGTCATCCTCGGCTTCATCGGCGTCAAGCTGGTGCTGCACGCGCTGCACGAGACCGGGGTGCACGTCCCGCAGATCTCCATCCCGGTGTCCCTCGGCGTCATCTGCGGTGTCCTGGTCGTCACGACCGCCACCAGCCTGATCGCGTCCGGGAAGCAGGAGGCCGCCGAGGCGACCGCCCGCACGGAGAGCGTCGACGCCTGACCCGACGGCTATGCGGGGGCGGCCGTCTCGGCCGCCCTCTTCTCCGTACCCGCGCCCCGGTCCGCCCCGGGTCCCGCGACGTGGGGGTTCGTCTCCGGCAGCAGCGCGAAGCAGGCCAGGCTGAGCAGGGCCATACCGCTCAAGTACCCGGCCACGCCCCACGGCGGACCGGCGCCGTCCGCCAGCGCCGTCGCCACGATCGGGGTGAGGGCGCCGCCCAGCACGCCGCCCAGGTTGTAGCCGACGGCCGCCCCGGTGCACCGCACGCGCGGGGCGTACAGCTCGGGCAGGTAGGCCCCCACCACGGCGACGGTGGTCACCATGCCCAGCAGCGCGCCCAGGAAGCCCAGCGTCATCGGCAGCGGATCGCCCGTGCACAACAGCGCGACGAAGGCCGGCATGCACACCGCGCAGAGCGCGCAGCCGATCAGGCACAGCGGCTTGCGGCCGTAGCGGTCGCCCAGCACCGCGAGCAGCGGGGTCAGCGAACCCGTGAGTGCGACGGCCGTCATGACGCAGGCCAGCAGAACCGTGCGATCCAGGCCGAGGTGCGTCGTCGCGTACGCCAAGGACCAGGTGGTGGTCGCGTAGAAGACGGAGTAGCCCGAAGCGAGGGCCCCGCCGGTCAGCAGGAGCAGCCGCCAGTGGCCGCGCACCACCTCGGCGAGCGGGGCCCGTGAGCGCCGCCCCGTCTCCGCGAGCGCCCGGAACTCCGGCGTCTCCTCCACCGATCGGCGCAGCCACAGCCCGGTCAGCGCGAGCAGCCCGGCGGCCCAGAACGGCACCCGCCAGCCCCACGAAATGAACTGACCCTCTGTCAGGCCGGCCGACAGCGCCAGGATCATGCCGTTGGCCAGGACGAAACCCACCGGCGGCCCCATCTGCGGGAAGCTCGACCACAGTCCGCGCCGGCCCTCGGGCGCGTGCTCGGCGGTCAGCAGGACCGCGCCGCCCCACTCGCCGCCCAGCCCGAGCCCCTGGAGGAAGCGCAGCAGGAGCAGCAGCACCGGCGCGGCCGTGCCGATGGAGGCGTAGGAGGGCACGCATCCGACCGCCACCGTGGCCAGGCCGGTGAGCAGGAGGGAGCCGAGCAGCACCGGGCGGCGCCCGTGGCGGTCGCCGATGTGGCCGAACAGGGCGGAGCCGACCGGGCGGGCGAGGAAGCCGATGCCGAAGGTGCCGAAGGCGGCGAGGGTCCCGGCGAGGGGCGAGAGGGACGGGAAGAAGAGCGGGCCGAGCACCAGGGCGGCGGCCGTGCCGTAGACGAAGAAGTCGTAGAACTCGATGGCGGTCCCGGCGAGCGAGGCCAGGGCGAGGCGCGGCATCGAGGGGGAGTGGCCCGGGGAGGGGTCTTGTCGCATGGTGCGGCAATACCCCGCCCCGGAGCCTCAGGGCGTGCGCTCGGTCATGAACGACCGGAAGGAGTGCCCGCGCGAGCCGTGTTGACCCGCGCCACGGTGCCTACCAGCCGCGCTCGCGCCACTCGGCCAGGTGCGGCCGCTCGGCGCCGAGCGAGGTGTCGTTCCCGTGCCCCGGGTAGACCCAGGTCTCGTCCGGCAGCCGCGCGAAGAGCTTCTCCTCCACGTCGTCGAGGAGCCGGACGAAGGCTTTCGGGTCGCCCCACGTGTTGCCGACGCCGCCCGGGAAGAGGCAGTCGCCGGTGAACACGTGCGGGTGACCGTGCGGGTCGTCGTAGATCAGCGCGATCGAGCCGGGGGTGTGGCCGACCAGGTGGCGGGCGGTCAGCGAGACCCGCCCCACCGTGACCGTGTCGCCGTCCTCGACCAGGACGTCGGTGGGGACCGGGATCCCCTCGGCGTCGTGTGCCCCCGCGTAGGTGCGGGCGCCCGTCGCGTCGACCACGGCCCGGAGCGCGCCCCAGTGGTCGCCGTGGCGGTGGGTGGTGAGGACGGAGGCGATGCCGTCGTCCCCGATCAGGCTCAGCAGCGTGTCCGCCTCGGCGGCCGCGTCGATCAACAGCTGCTCGCCGGTGGCCCGGCAGCGCAACAGGTAGGCGTTGTTGTTCATCTCGCCCACCGCGACCTTGGAAATCATCAGGTCCGCGAGTTCGTGCACGTCGGCAGGACCGCCGACCTTGACCGCTCCGCTGTACGTCATGTCTTGATCCTAGAGCGGGGGAAGGGTCGGCAGGGGGCCGCCGGTGGTGGTCAGGGCGGCGCCCTTGTCGGCGCGGCCGGCCAGCCAGGCCAGGAGCTGGGCCGCGCTGCCCGAGACGGTGACGGCCGCCTCCCCGGCGGACCCGGTCCGCCAGGTGCGACCGTCGGTCGCGACCAGGGCCGTGGGCGGCACCTCGGGGCGGCCGGACCAGCGGTCCGCGAGGAAGGCGATCTCACGGCCCGTGAACTCCCGCGGGAGGTCTTCGAGCGTGTAGCCGATCCCGAGGTCGACATGGTGCAGCTCCACCTCCACGAGCCGGCGGAACGGTACGTTGGAGGCGAGGTCGGTCACACCGCCCCGGAGCTCGACGGTCCGCGACCAGTCCTGGTCGGCTTCGGCGACGGCCAGGAAGCGGTCCGCGGAATGACGGACGTCCTCCGACTGTTCCACCAGAGGCCGGCCGGAATCGCGCTCGATGTCCGCGTCCCGCGCCTCCCCGCTCGTGTACATCGGCCGACCCTCGAAGACATTGACGAGGGCGTCGGCGTTACGGGCGAGGTGGGCCAGGATGTGGCCGCGGGTCCAGCCGGGCAGAAGTGACTCCTCGGCGAGGGCCGCGTTGTCCAGTTTCGCGACAGCGGTCAGCAGTCGGTCCGTGGCTTCACGTACAGATCGCAGGTCGTGCACATGATCAGTCATGGGGCCGAGCCTAGTGCGCGCGGGGCGTCGGCCACACGATCGGGTGAAGCCCACTTGCGCGTGCCGTAAATCGAATGCGCGTGCTATACGCTCGGAAGTCAAGCACGACTCCACCGCTAACGCGCCCCCCATACCCTGGGACGGGGGCCCGTGCCCCCCGCTCTCTCAAGAAAGGTGCGGACCGGCGTGACCGACCGTCTCATCGTTCGTGGCGCTCGCGAGCACAACCTGAAGAACGTCTCGCTCGACCTGCCCCGCGACTCCCTCATCGTCTTCACCGGACTCTCCGGCTCGGGCAAGTCCTCCCTGGCCTTCGACACGATCTTCGCCGAGGGCCAGCGCCGCTACGTCGAGTCGCTCTCGTCGTACGCCCGCCAGTTCCTGGGGCAGATGGACAAGCCCGACGTCGACTTCATCGAGGGCCTCTCCCCGGCCGTCTCCATCGACCAGAAGTCCACCTCGCGCAACCCGCGCTCCACCGTCGGCACGATCACCGAGGTCTACGACTACCTGCGCCTGCTGTTCGCCCGCATCGGCAAGCCGCACTGCCCCGAGTGCCGCCGGCCGATCTCGCGCCAGTCGCCGCAGGCGATCGTCGACAAGGTGCTCGCGCTGCCCGAGGGCAGCCGCTTCCAGGTGCTCTCGCCGCTGGTGCGTGAGCGCAAGGGCGAGTTCGTCGACCTCTTCGCCGACCTCCAGACCAAGGGATACAGCCGGGCCCGGGTGGACGGCGAGACGATCCAGCTCTCCGAGCCGCCCACGCTCAAGAAGCAGGAGAAGCACACCATCGAGGTGGTCATCGACCGCCTGACCGTCAAGGACTCCGCCAAGCGCCGGCTCACGGACTCCGTGGAGACGGCCCTCGGCCTGTCCGGCGGCATGGTGATCCTGGACTTCGTCGACCTCGCCGAGGACGACCCGGACCGGGAGCGGATGTTCTCCGAGCACCTCTACTGCCCGTACGACGACCTGTCCTTCGAGGAGCTGGAGCCGCGCTCCTTCTCCTTCAACTCGCCCTTCGGCGCCTGCCCCGAGTGCACGGGCATCGGCACGCGCATGGAGGTGGACCCGGACCTGATCGTCCCGGACGAGGACAAGTCGCTGGACGAGGGCGCGGTGTCCCCCTGGTCGCTCGGTCACACCAAGGACTACTTCCAGCGGCTGGTCGGCGCCCTCGCGGGTGAGCTGGGCTTCCGTACGGACATCCCCTGGGCCGGGCTGCCGCAGCGCGCCAAGAAGGCCCTGCTCTACGGCCACCGCACCCAGATCGAGGTCCGCTACCGCAACCGGTACGGGCGCGAGCGGGCGTACACGACCGCCTTCGAGGGCGCCGTGCCGTTCGTCAAGCGGCGGCACGCGGAGTCCGAGAGCGACGCGAGCCGGGAGCGCTTCGAGGGCTACATGCGCGAGGTGCCGTGCCCGACCTGTGAGGGCACCCGGCTCAAGCCGATCGTGCTCGCGGTGACGGTGATGGAGAAGTCCATCGCCGACGTCGCCGCGATGTCGATCAGCGAGTGCGCCGACTTCCTCGGGCAGCTGCGGCTCGACGCCCGTGACAAGAAGATCGCCGAGCGGGTCCTCAAGGAGGTCAACGAGCGGCTCCGCTTCCTGGTGGACGTGGGCCTGGACTACCTCTCCCTGAACCGCGCCGCCGGCACCCTCTCGGGCGGCGAGGCCCAGCGCATCCGGCTGGCCACACAGATCGGCTCCGGCCTGGTCGGCGTGCTGTACGTCCTGGACGAGCCCTCCATCGGCCTGCACCAGCGGGACAACCACCGGCTGATCGAGACCCTCGTGCGGCTGCGCGACATGGGCAACACCCTGATCGTCGTCGAGCACGACGAGGACACCATCAAGGTGGCCGACTGGGTCGTGGACATCGGTCCGGGCGCGGGCGAGCACGGCGGCAAGGTGGTGCACAGCGGCTCGCTCAAGGAACTGCTCAAGAACGACGAGTCGATGACCGGGCAGTACCTGTCGGGCAAGCGGTCCATCCCGCTGCCGGACGTACGCCGTCCCGTGAACGGGGAGCGGAAGCTCACCGTCCACGGTGCCAAGGAGAACAACCTGCGGGACATCGACGTGTCCTTCCCGCTGGGTGTGCTCACGGCCGTGACCGGTGTGTCCGGATCCGGCAAGTCCACGCTGGTCAACGACATCCTCTACACGCACCTGGCGCGCGAGCTGAACGGCGCCCGGTCGGTGCCCGGCCGGCACACCCGCGTGGAGGGCGACGACCTGGTCGACAAGGTCGTGCATGTCGACCAGTCGCCGATCGGGCGGACCCCGCGGTCCAACCCGGCGACGTACACCGGGGTCTTCGACCACGTGCGCAGGCTGTTCGCGGAGACGATGGAGGCGAAGGTGCGCGGCTACCTGCCGGGCCGCTTCTCCTTCAACGTCAAGGGCGGCCGGTGCGAGAACTGCTCCGGTGACGGCACCATCAAGATCGAGATGAACTTCCTGCCGGACGTGTACGTCCCGTGCGAGGTGTGCCACGGCGACCGGTACAACCGCGAGACGCTGGAGGTCCACTACAAGGGCAAGTCCATCGCCGAGGTCCTGAACATGCCGATCGAGGAGGCCCTGGACTTCTTCGAGGCGGTGCCGACGATCGCGCGGCACCTGCGGACGCTGAACGAGGTGGGCCTCGGGTACGTCCGGCTCGGCCAGTCGGCGCCGACGCTGTCGGGCGGCGAGGCGCAGCGCGTGAAGCTGGCGTCGGAGCTGCAGAAGCGGTCGACGGGGCGGACGGTGTACGTGCTGGACGAGCCCACGACCGGCCTGCACTTCGAGGACATCTCGAAGCTGATCAAGGTGCTGTCGGGGCTGGTGGACAAGGGGAACTCGGTGATCGTCATCGAGCACAACCTCGATGTCATCAAGACCGCGGACTGGGTCGTGGACATGGGCCCGGAGGGTGGTTACGGGGGCGGCCTCGTCGTCGCCGAGGGGACGCCGGAGCAGGTCGCCTCGGTCGGCGCCAGCCACACGGGCAAGTTCCTGCGGGACATCCTGGGGGCGGACCGGATCTCGGACGCGGCGCCGGTCGCGGCGCCGGCCCGGAAGCGGGTCGCGGCGAAGAAGACGGCCGCGGCCAAGAAGACGGCGGCGACACCGGCCAAGACGGCCGCCGCCGCGCCGAAGAAGGCGGTACGGGCCCGCAAGAGCTGACGCGGGAGGAGGTGGGCCGGGGTGTTCCCCGGCCCACCCCGTCCCGGCACGCCGTCCCGGCATGCCTCCCGGTCCGCGCCGTCCCCGCGCCCGCAGCGGCTCAGTCCGCGACGCCCACCGGGCGGTCGAAGGTGGACGGATCCGTCAGGCAGGCCAGCAGGGCGTCCGCCACGTCGGCGCGGGCGATGACCCGGGCGCCCGGCACGTTGGCCCCGATCACCCGGCGGTAGCGCCCCGTACCCGGCCGGTTCAGCAGGCGCGGCGGGCGGACCACCGTCCACCGGATGTCGCTAGAACGGATCACCGCCTCCATCACCGCCAGGTCCGCGTACAGGTCCCGCAGCGCGCGTCGCAGCAGCGGGAGGAACACCTTGCGGGCCAGCACCCCGTCTCCCGGCACGTCCGGCCCGACCGGGGCCGCGCTGACCGCCGCCAGCCGGCTCACCCCCGCCTGCGCCATGGCCGCCACGATGGCCCGTACCGCCGGCCCGGTGACCGGCGTCAGCCGCGCCTGCTTGTTGCTCGGGGAGCCCAGCGTCGAGATGACCGCCGACTGCCCCGTGAGTACGGGCACCAGCGCGCTCTCGTCGGTCAGGTCGGGCACCACCGCCACCCGGAGCCGTTCGTGCGCCGGTACCGGCAGCCGCGCCGGGTCGCGGACCACCGCGGTCACCTCGTGACCGGCATCGAGCGCTTGGCGGACGACCTCGCGGCCCACCCCGCCCGTGGCCCCGAACACCGTGAGCTTCATGTCTGGCTCCTGTCTCCCCGTAGGTGGGTGAGTATTCACTCACCCAGGAACACCCTTAGAGTGAGTGAATGCTCACCTCGAAGTCAAGCCGTCCCACCCCCGAGCGGCTGCTCGACGCGGCGGAGACGCTGATGCGCACCGTCGGCCTGGCCAACACCACCACCAAGGCCATCGCCCGCGAGGCGGGCTGCTCGGAGGCCGCGCTCTACAAGCATTACGCCAACAAGGAGGAACTGTTCGTCCGCGTCCTCATGGAACGCACCCCCAACGCCGGACCGCTCATGGCCGAACTCGGCGCGGAGCACGACGGGCGCCCGGTCGAGGAGGGCCTCGTCTCCATCGCCCGCCACGCCTCGCTCTTCTACGCCGACGCCATGCCCATGGCCGCCTCGCTCTTCGCCGAGCCCACCCTGCTGACCCGCCACCGCGAAGGCGTCCAGCAGATCGGCACCGGGCCCCACGTCATCCGCGACGCCCTGGCCGGGCACCTGCGCCGCGAACGCGAGCGCGGGCGGCTGCGGCCGGACGCCGATCCGGAGGCCGCCGCCGCACTGCTGCTCGGTGCCTGCTTCCAGCGGGCCTTCTTCCTGCACTTCTCGGGCGAGGAAGTGGTGCGCCCCGTCGAGGAGTTCGCCTCCGCCGTGGCCGGCACCCTCTGGGCGGCTATCCGCTGAGCTCGGCCGCGTACGGGGGCTCCGCGCCCGCCCGGGTGCAGGTCAGCGCGGCCGCGTGGGCGGCGTAGGCGAGGACCCGCGGCCAGTCCACCGGCCCGCCGGAGCCCACCAGGCGGTGCAACAGCGCCGCGTTGACGGTGTCGCCCGCGCCGATCGTGTCGACCACGGTCACCGGGCGGGCCGGCGCCGTGTGCTCCGCCCCCTCCCGCGTCCGGACCGTCAGCCCCTCGGCGCCCCGGGTCAGCACCACCGCCGAGGGTCCGGCGGCCAGCCAGTCCTCGACCCGGCCGCCGAGCCAGGCCGCGTCCTCCTCCGACAGCTTCAGCACGCTGACGTACGGGAGCCGGCGCAGGAAGCGCCTCCGGTACGCGGCGGGATCCGCGATCAGCGCCGGCCGGATGTTGGGGTCCAGCAGGGTCAGCAGCCCGCGCGCGGACTCCCGGCGCAGCAGGGCCTCGTACGCGCTCGCCCCCGGCTCCAGCACCAGCGAACAGGTCCCCAGCGCGAGGGCCCGGGCACCGGAGGGCAGCGCGGGCGGCAGGGCGAACAGCCGGTCGGCGGTGCCCTCGACGTAGAAGCGGTACCGTGCCGAGCCGTCCGGCGCCAGCGAGGGCACGGCCAGCGTCGTCGGCTCGGGCCCGCGCTGGACCGACGAGAGGTCCACCCCGGCGGCCCGCAGCCCGGCCAGCAGGCTCTCGCCGAAACCGTCGGTCGACACCCTGGAGCAGAAGGCGACCCGCTCCCCGAGCTGCCCGAGCGCCAGCGCGGTGTTGTACGGCCCGCCGCCCGGTCGGGGCACGAGGGCCCCCGGCGGGTCCGCGAGGGGCACCAGGTCGATCAGGGCTTCTCCACCGACGACGATCACGCGGGGAAAGTACCCCATCGGGCGGCGGTATCGTCGGGTGGGCCCGGCCGGCCGCCGGCCCCCCGACACCAGGAGCAGCGCATGTCCGCGTCCCAGCCCGCCGCCCGCCGTACCGTGCTCAAGGGCGCGGCCGCCCTCGCCGGGGCCGCCGGCGCCGGCCTGACCCTCGCGGCCTGCTCCACCGCGGCGAGCGGCGCGGCGGGCTCCCCGGCGGTGCCGGGCGAGCCGGTCGAACTCGGCGCGGTGGCGGACGTCCCGGTCGGGGGCGCGAAGCTGTACCGGGAGCAGAAGCTCGTCGTCAGCTGCCCGGCGGCGGGCCAGTACAAGGCGTTCACCGCCCAGTGCACGCACGCGGGCTGCATCCTGGACAAGATCGTCGACGGGCAGGGCAGCTGCCCCTGTCACGGCAGCCGCTTCGACGTGACCACCGGCAAGGTGCTGCGCGGCCCGGCCGCCGACCCGCTGACGCCGGTCCCGGTCAAGGCGGAGGGCGGCAAGATCGTCGCGGGCTGAGCGGCGGGTCCGCGGACGGTGCGGGGGACGGCTCAGTCCCAGTCCCAGGCGATGCCCACGATCCCGCGCCGTACCGCCTCCTCCACGAGGTGTACGGCCCGGTGGCGCCCGCTCGGGGTCAGGTCGGCCAGTCCCGTGCGCGGCGCGCCCGGACCGGTTCGGGTGAAGCGCCGGCAGCGCACCGGCAGGGCGGCCTCGTCGAAGCGGACCTGGAGCACGTACTGACCGCCGGTGTAGGTGAAGCCGCGCACGTACTCGGTGCAGCGCCCGCCCGTGCCGTCCTCGAAGCCGTAGCCGAAGAGGTACGTGTCACCCGCGCGCAGCCGGGCGTCGAAGAGCAGCTCGGCGACCGTCACCCCGGCCTCGCGGTGCCACCGCACGCGCCCGGTCCGGCAGTTCTCGCCCGCGCGGACCCGGACCCGCGCCGGGTCGCAGCCCGGATCGCCGTGGTGGACGGCGAGGTAGCGGTCGACGCCGTCGCGGTGGGCTCGTACGACGTGCTGCGAGGCGCGGTCGAGCAGCTCGCCGCCCGCGCCGACGCGCACCCGTTCGTGGTGTCCCACCGTGTGCAGGCCGCCGTCGGTGGGCAGCTCCAGGCCGGCGAGCAGTTCGTCCACCGCCGCGCCGGCGTCGACGAGGGCCCGGTACGGCCGGCCGGCCGGACGGTGGGTGACCGGCCCGGCGGTCCCGGGGGCGGACAGCAGCCGCAGTAACGTTCCCTCGGGCAGTTCCAGGATCTGCTCCAGGGCGCCCACGGCCTTCAGTGATTCGGGGCGCCGCGGGCGCCGGGCCCCCTGCTGCCAGTAGCTGAGGCTGGTCACGCCGACCTTGATGCCCCGGGCCGCGAGCCGGTGCTGCACCCGGTGCAGGGGCAGGCCGCGGGCGGTCAGCGCGGCGCGCAGCGCGAGGTGGAAGGGGCCCGCGCGCAGCAGTCGTGGCAGGTCCGGGTCGCTCTCGACGGTCGGCCGCACGCCGGCGCTCCTTCCTGTGAACGTTCACGGGTGGCGGGGCGGGGGACCACGCCGGTGACTGCTGTGGTCCAGGTGACGGGACCGCCGCCGTTCACACCGACGCCCCGCCGTTCACACCGCGATGTCACCTCGCATTGAAGCCTGTTGACCTGTTCGCAACAACACCCTGATGCTCCTCACCAGCGTCCGGACGCGCTCCTCCATCCCCACTCCCCCCACGGGAGGAACGCGATGCGCCATCCCCACCGGCGGCCGTCCCTGGCCGTCACCCTGCTCACCGTCCTGCTGTTCGCCCTGCCCGCCGGCACCGCCACCGCCGCCGATGCCGGCTCGCAGGCCACCTCCGCCCCGTCCACCGTGTCCACCCTGTCCGCCAACCGCCTGAACATCACGATGCAGGCCCAGCAGAAGACCAACTGGTGCTGGGCCGCCTCAGGCAACACCATCGCCACCTGGTTCGGCCGCGGCTACAGCCAGAACCAGTTCTGCAACGCCGCCTTCAACCGCCAACAGGGCACCGAGTGCCCGAACAACCAGGCCACCTTGGGCAACGTCCAGACGGCCCTGCGCTGGGCGGGCATCAACTCCGGTTCGTACGTGACCGGATGGCTCCAGTACGCCACCGTCCAGACCGAGATCAATGCCAACCGCCCGGTGGAGACCCGTATCCAGTGGTCCAACGGCGGCGGCCACATGCACGTCCTGTACGGCTACGACACCGCCGACAGCTGGGTGTACTGGGGTGACCCGTGGCCCTCCAACGACCGCTACAACTGGGCCTCCCACGCCTGGTACGTCGACAACAGCACCTTCTCCTGGACCCACTCGCTCTACCGGATCGGAGCGTGACCGCGTGAACGCCGACCGACTGCGTGCCGCCGCCGTCGCGGTCCTCGCCACCGCCGCCGCCTGCCTGGCGCTGCCCGCGCAGGCGCAGGCGGCCCCCGTGCCCCAGCCCTTGTCCGCGACCGCCGAGGTCAAAGCGGCGGCCGGGCAGGCTGCCGCCGCACCCGAGTCCCTGGCCACCCTGTCCCGGTTCTTCGCGCGGGAGGGCAAGGTCGCGGTGAGCGCGGCGCAGCCGAGGCTGGAGGGCGAGGCGATACCGGTGAACTACCTCTCGCCGGACTTCGTGGCGGGCAAGCCCGGGGCGCCGGTCGCCCGGCTGGAGTTCCTCGCCAGCGAGGCGGTCTCCTCGGACGGCCAACTGGCCGCGCTGTGGACGGCGCGGACGGAGGCCGGCTGGCGGGTGGTGAACATCGCCACCGGCGACGACGAGTTCCGCTACGCGCGGCTCGGGGAGCGGAGGCTGCCGGGCGGGACGGTGTTCCGCGAGCCGCAGATCGACGCGTGGTACGTGGCCCGGGGCGCGAGCGTGCTGCCGCTGGACGAGGACGCGGAGCGGGCCGTGGGCGCCGGGGGCACGAGCCTGGCGGCGTACCGGGCGCGGGTCGCGCGGGCGTACGGGGACAAGCTGCCGGGGTCGGCGTACGCGAAGGCCGGCAGGGCCGGGGGGTACGCGGACGGCTCGGCGGCCGGCTCGGCGGGTGGCTCCGCCGGTGACGCCGCGGGGGTGGCCGGGGCCGCCGGGGCGCTGGCGTTGGGCGGGGCGGGGGTGCTGTTCCTCCGCCGCCACCACCGCCGCGCGCCGGCGTAACCGCCCCCGCCGGACCCGCCGTCCCGCCAGGACGGCGGGTCCGGCGGTGTCCCTCCGAAGCGGGGCCGGGCCGGAGCGCGAGCGTGGCTCCGACCCGGTTCCCCGAGGGCCGTTCCCTCCGCGAGCGGCGCAGCCCGGCGCCCCTGCGGGGTGCTCCCCGCCCCGCTCGCCCGGACCCGCCCGAGCCTCGCCTCGGTGGGTCGGGGGCCGGCGGGCCCGGCCGCCCGGGCGGACCGTTCGGTGGTCTGCGCGGCCGTGCTCCGCGCCTCCGGCAAGTCGGCGGTCCGGCCCGGGCGCCAAGGGGTGGCCCGCGCGACACGGCCCCGCCGCCCCGCCAAGGCGACGGGCCCCGCCCTTTCCCCATCTCCTGCGGCTCCGCGCCTCGGCGTTGCACCCCAGACGCCTTGCCCCGACGCCGGGGCGGCACCGGCGGGGCGCCTCCGCGGACAGAGCGCCGGCAGGGGCCCGGGGGGTCCCGGGTCCCGCCCCCGGGGCCGTGACCCCCCGGGCCCGGACGGCGGGGTGCTCCCGCCGCGCGACCCGGTCCGGGCCCAGTGGGTTCGGGCCACCGTCCCGATCCCGGCCGACGGGAGCCAGTTCCCCACACCGCCCCCGATGGCCCCCGGCGGGAGCGGTCCGCACCACCACCCCCGGGCCGGGGCGGTCCGCATGCTCGCGTCACCGGCCCCGGGCGCGACCTCCGGCCGGGCCCGGTGAGCGCGCCACCGTCCCGGGCCGGAGCGAGCCAGTGGAGGGGCCCCGGGGCGCGGTGTCCGCCCCGCACCACCCCCGGGGGCCCCGGCGGGAGCGGTCCGCACCAAGGCCCCCGGGCCGGGGCGGTCCGCATGCTCGCGCCACCGCCCCCGGGCGGACCCCGGCCGGGCCCGGGGGGTTCGGGCCGGCCTCCCGGGCGGGGGAGGCCGGGCCCCGCACTACCGCTCGGCGGCCCCGGCCGGGGCGTGGGGTGGGTTGTCCGTGGGCGACAGTAGGGTGGTTGGCATGGCCGACCCTTCCAGCTACCGCCCCCAGCCGGGACAGATCCCCGACTCCCCGGGGGTCTACAAGTTCCGCGACGAGCACCGCCGGGTGATCTACGTCGGGAAGGCCAAGAGCCTGCGCCAGCGCCTGGCCAGCTACTTCCAGGACGTCGCGAACCTGCACCCCCGTACCGCCACCATGGTGACGACCGCCGCGTCCGTCGAATGGACCGTCGTCTCCACCGAGGTCGAGGCGCTCCAGCTCGAATACTCCTGGATCAAGGAGTTCGACCCCCGGTTCAACGTCAAGTACCGGGACGACAAGAGCTACCCCTCCCTCGCCGTCACCATGAACGAGGAGTACCCCCGCGTCCAGGTCATGCGCGGCCCGAAGAAGAAGGGCGTGCGCTACTTCGGCCCCTACGGCCACGCCTGGGCGATCCGCGAGACCGTCGACCTGATGCTCCGGGTGTTCCCGGTACGGACCTGCTCCGCCGGCGTGTTCAAGCGCTCCGCGCAGATCGGCCGCCCCTGTCTGCTCGGCTACATCGGCAAGTGCTCCGCCCCCTGCGTCGGCCGCGTCACCCCCGACGAGCACCGCGAACTCGCCGAGGACTTCTGCGACTTCATGGCCGGCCGCACCGGCACCTACCTCTCCCGGCTCGAAGCGCGGATGCACGAGGCCGCCGAGGACATGGAGTACGAGAAGGCCGCCCGGCTGCGCGACGACATAGGGGCGCTGCGCCGGGCCATGGAGAAGAACGCCGTCGTGCTCGCCGACGCCACCGACGCCGACCTCATCGCCGTCGCCGAGGACGAGCTGGAAGCCGCCGTGCAGATCTTCCACGTACGCGGCGGCCGGGTCCGCGGCCAGCGCGGATGGGTCACCGACAAGGTGGAGGCCGTCGACACCGCCGGGCTCGTCGAGCACGCCCTCCAGCAGCTGTACGGGGAGGAGAAGGGCGAGGCCGTCCCCAAGGAGGTGCTGGTCCCCGCCCTGCCCGAGGACACGCCGGTGCTGAGCCAGTGGCTCGCCGAGCGCCGCGGCGCCCAGGTCAGCCTGCGCATCCCGCAGCGCGGCGACAAGAAGGCGCTCATGGAGACCGTCCACCGCAACGCGCAGCAGTCCCTCGCCCTGCACAAGACCAAGCGGGCCGCCGACCTCACCACCCGCTCCCGGGCCCTGGAGGAGATCGCCGAGGCCCTGGAGCTGGACGGCGCGCCGCTGCGCATCGAGTGCTTCGACATCTCCCACCTCCAGGGCGACGACGTGGTGGCCTCCATGGTCGTCTTCGAGGACGGACTGGCCCGCAAGAGCGAGTACCGGCGCTTCCAGATCAAGTCCTTCGAGGGGCAGGACGACGTCCGCTCGATGCACGAGGTGGTCTCCCGGCGCTTCCGGCGCTACCTCCAGGAGAAGCTGAAGACCGGCGAGTGGTCCCCCGAGGACGGGGAGACGGACGGCCCCGAGGAGGACGACGGGCGTCCCAAGCGCTTCGCGTACCCGCCGCAGCTCGTCGTGGTCGACGGCGGCCGGCCGCAGGTCACGGCCGCCCAGCGGGCCCTGGAGGAGCTGGGGATCGACGACGTGGCGGTGTGCGGCCTCGCGAAGCGGCTGGAGGAGGTGTGGCTGCCCGGCGAGGACGACCCGGTGGTGCTGCCCCGTACCAGCGAGGGCCTCTACCTGCTCCAGCGGGTACGTGACGAAGCCCACCGCTTCGCCATCCAGTACCAGCGCAACAAGCGAGGCAAGCGCTTCAAGGCCGGTCCGCTGGACGAGGTGCCCGGCCTCGGGGAGAGCCGCAAGCAGGCCCTGATCAAGCACTTCGGTTCGGTGAAGAAGCTGAGAGCGGCGACAATCGACCAGATCTGCGAGGTTCCGGGCATAGGCCGCAAGACGGCCGAGACCGTGGCCGCCGCGCTCGCCCGGGCCGTCCCCGCCCGTCCTGCCGTCAACATGGCGACAGGAGAGATCATTGAGGATGAGACTCCCGCGTCTGCGGGAACGTCGTCCGAACGGGGGACAACGCCATGACCGAGCGCCCGACCAACGAGAACGCGACCGACCAGAACGCGACCGACGAACACGTCGCGGATCAGAACGAGACCGAGCACGACCGAGACGGAGCACAGGTGAGTACGGGCACGACAGTGGAGCCCGGCGATACCGCCGAGGCGGCCATCCCCGAGCTGGTGATCATCTCCGGGATGTCCGGGGCCGGCCGCAGTACCGCGGCCAAGTGCCTGGAGGACCTCGGCTGGTTCGTCGTGGACAACCTCCCGCCGGCGCTGATCCCCACCATGGTGGAACTCGGCGCCCGCTCGCAGGGCAACGTGGCACGCATCGCCGTCGTCGTCGACGTCAGAGGCCGCCAGTTCTTCGACGCCCTGCGCGAGTCCCTCGCCGACCTGGAGGCCCGCGGCGTCACCCGTCGCATCGTCTTCCTGGAGTCCTCCGACGACGCGCTGGTCCGCCGCTTCGAGTCGGTCCGCCGCCCGCACCCCCTCCAGGGCGACGGGCGCATCGTCGACGGCATCGCCGCCGAGCGCGACCTGCTGCGCGAGCTGCGTGGTGACGCCGACCTCGTCATCGACACCTCCAGCCTCAACGTGCACGAGCTGCGCGCCAAGATGGACGCCCAGTTCGCGGGCGACGAGGAGCCCGAGCTGCGGGCCACCGTCATGTCCTTCGGCTACAAGTACGGCCTCCCCGTCGACGCCGACCTCGTCGTCGACTGTCGTTTCATCCCCAACCCGCACTGGGTCCCGGAGCTGCGCCCCTTCACCGGGCTCAACGCGGAGGTGTCGGGGTACGTCTTCAGCCAGCCCGGCGCGAAGGAGTTCCTCGACCGGTACACCGAGCTGCTCCAGCTCATCGCCACCGGCTACCGCCGTGAGGGCAAGCGGTACGTGACCATCGCGGTCGGTTGCACGGGCGGCAAGCACCGCAGCGTGGCCATGTCCGAGAAGCTCGCGGCCCGCCTCGCCGCCGAGGGAGTAGAGACCGTCGTCGTCCACCGGGACATGGGGCGCGAGTGACCGGACGCTCCCTGCGCCTGCGCCGCCTGCGCCGGCTCGCCCCCGGCCGGGGCGAGGACGGCGCGGGCCGCACCGGGCGCCGCGCCGCCGCCAAGGTGGTCGCGCCCAAGGTCGTCGCCCTCGGCGGCGGTATGGGCCTGTCGGCCTCGCTCGCCGCGCTGCGCCGGATCACCGGCGAGCTCACGGCCGTGGTCACCGTCGCCGACGACGGCGGCTCCAGCGGCCGGCTCCGTGAGGAGCTCGGCGTGCTGCCGCCCGGCGACCTGCGCAAGGCGCTCGCCGCGCTGTGCGGGGACGACGAATGGGGCCAGACCTGGTCCCGCGTCATCCAGCACCGCTTCCAGTCCGCCGGCGCCCTCCACGAGCACGCGGTCGGCAACCTGCTGATCGTCGCCCTGTGGGAGCAGCTCGGCGACCCCGTGCAGGCGCTGGACCTGGTCGGCAAACTGCTCGGCGCGCAGGGCCGGGTGCTGCCGATGTCCGCGGTCCCGCTGGAGCTCCAGGCGCTGGTCAAGGGCCACGACCCGGCGCGCCCGGAGGACGTGGACACCGTGCGGGGGCAGGCCACGGTGGCCCTGACCCCCGGCGAGGTGTTGTCCGTACAGGTCGTCCCGGGCGATCCGCCGGCCGTGCCGGAGGCGGTCGCCGCCGTGCTCGACGCCGACTGGGTGGTGCTCGGTCCGGGCTCCTGGTTCTCGTCGGTGATCCCGCACCTGCTGGTGCCGGAACTGCTCGACGCGCTCATCGCGACGAAGGCCCGCAGGGTGCTCTCGTTGAACCTCGCGCCGCAGCCCGGTGAAACAGAGGGCTTCTCTCCGCAGCGTCATTTGGAGGTTTTGGCCCGACACGCCCCTAAACTCGCCCTGGACGTGGTGCTGGCCGACGAGGCCGCCGTGCCCGATCGCGACTCCCTGGCCGATGCCGCCAAACGGTTCGGCGCCGCGGTCGAGCTGGCGCCCGTGGCCAGGCGGGACGGGGCTCCGAAGCACGATCCGGAGCTGCTGGCCGCCGCGTACGACCGTATTTTTCGGATGCATGGAAGGATCGGCCCATGGCGATGACGCCCGCGGTGAAGGATGAGATCTCCCGCCTCCCCGTCACCCGGACCTGCTGCAGGAAGGCGGAGGTCTCGGCGATCCTTCGGTTCGCGGGCGGGCTGCACCTGGTGAGCGGCCGCATCGTCATCGAGGCGGAGCTCGATACGGGCATCGCCGCCCGGCGCCTGCGCAAGGACATCCTGGAGATCTTCGGGCACTCCTCCGACCTGGTGGTGATGGCCCCGGGCGGGTTGCGCCGCGGCAGCCGGTTCGTCGTCCGCGTCGTCGCCGGCGGGGACCAGCTGGCCCGCCAGACCGGCCTCGTGGACGGTCGCGGCCGGCCGATCCGGGGTCTGCCGCCGCAGGTCGTCTCCGGGGCCACCTGTGACGCCGAGGCGGCCTGGCGCGGCGCCTTCCTGGCCCACGGCTCGCTCACCGAGCCCGGCCGGTCCTCCTCCCTGGAGGTCACCTGCCCGGGTCCGGAGGCCGCCCTGGCCCTGGTGGGCGCCGCCCGCAGGCTCTCGATCGCCGCCAAGGCGCGCGAGGTGCGCGGGGTGGACCGGGTCGTGGTCCGCGACGGCGACGCGATCGGCGCGCTGCTGACCCGGTTGGGTGCCCACGAGTCGGTGCTGGCGTGGGAGGAGCGCCGGATGCGGCGCGAGGTGCGGGCCACCGCCAACCGCCTCGCCAACTTCGACGACGCCAACCTGCGCCGCTCGGCGCGGGCCGCGGTGGCCGCCGGTGCCCGGGTCCAGCGCGCCCTGGAGATCCTGGGCGAGGAGGTCCCCGAGCACCTCGCCGCGGCCGGCCGGCTGCGCATGGAGCACAAGCAGGCGTCGCTGGAGGAGCTGGGCGCGCTCGCCGACCCGCCGCTGACTAAGGACGCCGTCGCGGGCCGGATCCGTCGGCTGCTGGCGATGGCCGACAAGCGGGCGCAGGACCTGGGCATCCCGGGCACCGAGTCGAACCTCGACCTCAGCGAGGAATTGGCCGACAACATGGCCGGCTGACCGCGTTCCCCGGGCTGACCACGTCACGGAGCAGGGCCGGCAGGGACCCGCACGGGTGATCGTGCGGGTCCCCCGCCGTATGCCCCATTGACATGCGCATGGGCTGTCGTGAGCCTGGCTGCCAACGCTTTCGTGGCAGACGACGCCCAGGGGGGCACATGAGGCACCGCGCGAGATCGATCCTCGCCGCAAGCGCACTCGTCATCGGAACCACACTCGCCGCGTTACCCGTGGCGGCACACGCCCGACCCGCGGCGGACGGCGGAGCCGGACCGGCATCCGACGAGGTCCGGGTCTACGACGCCGACATCACCAAGGAACAGGTCCCGCTCGTCCTCGCCGCCGGCCAGGACGCCCACGAACTGGCCGAGCGCCCGCCGGCGACCGGGACGGCGAAGGTCGAACTGTTCCTCACCGCCCGGCAGGCCGGGGATCTCGCCGCACAGGGCGTCAAGATCGCCGAGCGCAAGATCGCCCCGTCCGCCCGGGCGGAGGCCCCCGGCGACGGCGTCTTCCGCCCGTACAGCGGCAAGGGCGGCCTCCAGGAGGAGATCCTCAAGACCGCCCGGGACAACGCGTCGCTCACCAAGGTCGTCTCCATCGGCAAGACCGGCCGGGGCAAGGACATCCTCGCCCTGAAGGTCACCAAGGACGCCAAGAAGACCAAGGACGGCGCCAAGCCGTCGGTGCTCTACATGTCCAACCAGCACGCCCGCGAGTGGATCACCCCCGAGATGACCCGGCGGCTGATGCACACCACGCTGGACGGCTACGGCAAGGACCAGCGCATCACCAAGCTGGTGGACTCCACCGAGATGTGGTTCCTGCTCTCCGCCAACCCCGACGGCTACGACTACACGCACGCCCCCGACGGGCAGCGGCTGTGGCGCAAGAACCTGCGGGACAACGACGGCGACGGCAAGATCACGGCCGTCGACGGCGTTGACCCCAACCGCAACTTCGCCTACCGGTGGGGCTACGACGACGAGGGTTCCTCCGAGAGCCCGTCGAGCGAGACCTACCGCGGCCCCAAGCCGAACTCCGAACCCGAGACCGTCGCCCTCGACGCGTTCGAGAAGCGCGTCGGCTTCAGGTACGCGATCAACTACCACTCGGCCGCCGAGCTGCTGCTCTACGGAGTGGGCTGGCAGGTCGCCACCCCCACCCCCGACGACGTCGCCTACAAGGCGCTCGCCGGCACCCCCGAGCACTCGGCGATCCCGGGCTACTACCCGCAGGTGTCCTCCGAGCTCTACACCACCAACGGCGAGGCCGACGGCCACGCGGCCAACGTCAACGGCGTCATGATGTTCACCCCGGAGATGAGCACCTGCCAGACGGCCTCCGCCGTCGACCCGAACGACCGTTGGAAGCCCGAGGACTGTCCGTCCGTCTTCAACTTCCCGGACGACGAGAAGCTCATCCAGGCCGAGTTCGCCAAGAACGTCCCCTTCGCGCTGTCGGTCGCCGAGAGCGCGGCGCACCCGGACCGGCCGGTGTCCTCCGTCGGCCTGAGCGCCGCCGACTTCACCGTGGATCCCTTCACCACCTCCTACGTACAGCGCGGCGAGGACCAGACCGTCTCGGTCACCGCCCGCAAGGCGCTCCAGGACAAGCAGCTCAAGTTCCGCGTCAACGGCGGCCGTACGCACGACGACGGGCTGAAGGCGTGGAAGGGCGGTGACGTCTACGGCGGCGACGACAACAACTGGTTCGACGAGTACCGGGCCAAGGTCGACGGCGCCAAGCCGGGCGACAAGGTCGAGGTCTGGTTCACCGGCCGCGACCGGGGCAGGGAACTCTCCAGCGAACACTTCACCTACACGGTGGCCGAGCGGCCCCGCGACGCGGACGTCCTGGTGATCGCCGAGGAGGGCGCCAAGGCCACCCACGCCCAGGAGTACGTCGACGCCCTGCGCGCCAACGGCAAGAAGGCCGCCGTCTGGGACGTCGCCACCCAAGGCGTCCCGCACCACCTCGGGGTGCTCTCCCACTTCGGCACCGTCGTCCACTACACCGGGGCCAAGACCCCCGGCGGTGAAACCCAGCTCGCCGTACGCGACTTCCTCAACGAGGGCGGCAAGCTGATCGAGGCCGGCGAGCAGGCGGGCGGCAACGCCCGCGTCGGCCGCGCCGTCACCGACGACTTCAGCCAGTACTACCTCGGCGCCTACGGCCGGGCCGGGGTCAGCGGGCCCACCGCCTTCACCGGAGCGGGCGCCCTCGCCGGGGCGAAGGGCGGCCTCGGGGACGCGGCGGGCAACCCCCTGGACGCCCCGGGGTCCTTCTCGGTGACCTCGGAAACGCTGCCACCGGCGCGGTTCCCGCAGTTCAAGAGCGCGCAGGCGGGCCAGTACGCCGGGGTCGTGAACCCGTACGCCCCCTACGCGGGCACCGGGATGGCGGCGGTCACCCACGAGGACAACGAGTGGAAGCGGCTGACCCGCACGCTCGACCTCACCAAGGTCTCCGCCGCCGACCGGCCGCAGCTCAAGATGGCCCTCAACTGGAACACCGAGCAGGGCTACGACCACGCCCTCCTGGAGGCGCACACCACCGGGGCGGAGGACTGGACCACGCTCCCCGAGGCCACCGGCCTCAGCAGCGCCGCCGTCCCCGCCGAGTGCGACGCCGGGTTCTTCGTCAACGGACACCCCTTCCTGCGCCACTACCTCGACCTGACCGCGGGCGGCTGCACTCCGCACGGCAGCAGCGGGGCGTGGAACAGCTTCACCGGCTCCTCGGGCGGTTGGAAGCAGGTCTCCTTCGACCTGAGCGCCTACGCCGGCAAGTCCGTCGAGGTCTCGCTGTCGTACGTCACCGACGGCGGGGCGGGCGGCCGGGGCGTCTTCGCGGACGAGGCGCGGCTCTCCGTCGGCGGGACGGACCAGACCGTCGAGGGCTTCGAGACCTCGCTGGGGGCGTGGACGGCCCAGGGCGCACCGGCCGGAAGTCCCGTCATCCCGGGGGATTGGTACAGGTCCGGGGAGCTCTTCAAGTCGTACGCGGCTGTCACTACGCGTGACACCGTCCTCTTCGGTTTCGGCCTGGAACACGTCCCGGCGGCGGCGGACCGAGCCGTACTCGTCGGTAGGGCACTCCGTTCGCTGAACCACTGATCCGAGGCTTAGCGGGCCCTCACTCCGGGTAACGGGGACAAGGTCCCAGAGGTCCCGTACCGGTACGTCCGGTACGGGGCCTCGCGGTGTCATTCCTGGGAAGCAGGGGAGTGTCAGCCGTCGGCCGATGTCACTCAGAAGCTCACGGAGAGGTAGGGTCGTAAGCGGTCGGGGACATCCCATACAGCTCGCCGGGGGACTTTTACCGGCGCACCAACGAGGAGATCGGTTCGTGACGATCCGCGTAGGCATCAATGGTTTTGGCCGAATTGGCCGCAACTACTTCCGGGCGCTCCTTGAGCAGGGAGCGGACATCGAGATCGTCGGTGTCAACGACCTGACTGACAACGCCACTCTGGTGCACCTGCTCAAGTACGACACGATCCTCGGCCGCCTCAAGGCCGAGGTCTCGCACACCGACGACACCATCACCGTCAACGGCAACACCTTCAAGACGTTCGCCGAGCGCGACCCCGCCAACCTGCCCTGGGGCGAGCTGGGCGCCGACATCGTCATCGAGTCGACCGGCATCTTCACCAAGAAGGCCGACGCCGCCAAGCACATCGCGGCCGGCGCGAAGAAGGTCCTCATCTCGGCCCCGGCCAAGGACGAGGACATCACGATCGTGATGGGCGTCAACCAGGACAAGTACGACGCGGCCAACCACCACGTCATCTCCAACGCCTCCTGCACCACCAACTGCGTGGCGCCGATGGCCAAGGTCCTCGACGAGAACTTCGGCATCGTCAAGGGCATGATGACGACGGTCCACGCCTACACCAACGACCAGCGCATCCTCGACTTCCCGCACTCGGACCTGCGCCGCGCCCGCGCCGCCGCCGAGAACATCATCCCGACCTCGACCGGTGCCGCCAAGGCCACCGCGCTGGTCCTGCCGCAGCTCAAGGGCAAGCTGGACGGCATGGCCATGCGCGTCCCGGTCCCCACCGGCTCGGTCACCGACCTCGTCCTGGAGCTCTCCCGCGAGACCACCAAGGAAGAGATCAACGCGGCCTTCCAGAAGGCCGCCGAGGGCCAGCTGAAGGGCATCCTCGACTACACCGAGGACGCGATCGTCTCCTCCGACATCGTGAACTGGCCCGCGTCCTGCACCTTCGACGCGTCCCTGACGATGGTTCAGGACGGTACGCAGGTCAAGGTCATCGGCTGGTACGACAACGAGTGGGGCTACTCCAACCGCCTCGTCGACCTGACCGTGTTCGTCGGCGGTCAGCTCTGATCGTCACGGCAGGCAGCACGATGTGAGGCACAGGGTCCGAGTGGCGCGACGAGGCGCCGCACGGGCCCTGTGGCTTGTCTCGTACCCTCTCACCCAGGTCGGGACGGAAACCCCGCGTGGGGATAAGGAGTAAGAAACACATGAAGACGATCGACGAACTTCTCGCCGAGGGCGTCTCCGGCAAGCGGGTGTTCGTCCGCGCGGACCTCAACGTGCCGCTCGCGGGCACCGAGATCACCGACGACGGACGCATCCGTGCCGTGCAGCCGACCATCGCGAAGCTCGCCGAAGCCGGCGCCCGGGTGATCGTCGCCTCGCACCTGGGCCGCCCCAAGGGCGCCCCGGACCCGGCGTTCTCGCTGGCCCCGGCCGCCGAGCGGCTCGGCGAGCTGCTCGGCACCGACGTCGCGTTCGCCACCGACACCGTCGGCCCCTCCGCCAGGGAGACCGTCGCGGCCCTCGCCGACGGCAAGGTCGCCGTCATCGAGAACCTGCGCTTCAACGCCGGCGAGACCTCGAAGGACGACGCCGAGCGCGGCGCGTTCGCGGACGAGCTCGCCGCGCTCGCCGACCTCTACGTCGGCGACGGCTTCGGCGCCGTCCACCGCAAGCACGCCTCGGTCTTCGACCTCCCGGCGCGGCTGCCCCACGCGGCCGGCTACCTCATCGCCACCGAGGTCGGCGTCCTGAAGAAGCTGACCGCCGAGGTCAAGCGCCCGTACGTGGTCGTCCTGGGCGGCGCCAAGGTCTCCGACAAGCTCGCCGTCATCGACCAGCTCCTCGGCAAGGCCGACCGCATCCTCATCGGCGGCGGCATGGCGTACACCTTCCTCTACGCCAAGGGCTATGAGGTCGGCATCTCCCTGCTCCAGAAGGACCAGGTGGACGTCGTCAAGGAGTACATGGAGCGCGCCGAGAAGAACGGCGTCGAGCTGGTCCTGCCGGTCGACATCCTCGCCTCGACGGACTTCCCCGACCTCAAGGGCAAGACCCCGGCCGACTTCACCACCGTCGACGCGGACCAGATCCCCGCCGACAAGGAGGGTCTGGACATCGGTCCCAAGACCCGCGAGCTGTACGCGTCGAAGATCGCCGACGCGGAGACCGTCTTCTGGAACGGTCCCGTCGGCGTCTTCGAGCACCCCGACTACGCCGGAGGCACCCGCGCGATCGCGCAGGCCCTCGTCGACAGCGACGCGTTCACCGTCGTCGGCGGCGGGGACTCCGCCGCCGCCGTGCGCACGCTCGGCTTCGACGAGAACGCTTTCGGCCACATCTCGACCGGTGGCGGCGCCTCCCTCGAATACCTCGAGGGCAAGACGCTCCCCGGCCTCGCCGCACTGGAGGTCTGACCCTCAATGACCACGCGCACCCCGCTCATGGCGGGCAACTGGAAGATGAACCTCAACCACCTCGAGGCCATCGCGCACGTCCAGAAGCTCGCCTTCGCGCTCGCCGACAAGGACTACGACGCCGTCGAGGTGGCGGTCCTGCCGCCCTTCGTCGACCTGCGTTCCGTCCAGACCCTCGTCGACAGCGACAAGCTGAAGATCAAGTACGGCGCCCAGGACATCTCGGCGCACGACTCCGGTGCCTACACCGGCGAGATCTCCGGCCCGATGCTGGCCAAGCTCTCCTGCACCTTTGTGGCCGTCGGCCACAGCGAGCGCCGGCAGTACCACGCCGAGACCGACGAGCTCTGCAACGCCAAGGTCAAGGCCGCCTACCGGCACGGGATCACCCCGATCCTGTGCGTCGGCGAGGGCCTGGACGTCCGCAAGGCCGGCCGCCAGGTCGAGCACACGCTCGCGCAGGTCGACGGCGGTCTGAAGGACCTCCCGGCCGAGCAGGCCGAGACCATCGTGATCGCCTACGAGCCCGTCTGGGCCATCGGGACCGGCGAGGTCGCCACCCCCGAGGACGCCCAGGAGGTCTGCGGGGCGATCCGCGGCCGGCTGGCCGAGCTGTACTCGCAGGAGCTGGCCGACAAGGTCCGCATCCAGTACGGCGGCTCCGTCAAGGCCGGCAACATCGCCGCGATCATGGCCCAGCCCGACGTCGACGGCGCCCTGGTCGGCGGCGCGGCACTGGACGCGGACGAGTTCGTCAAGATCGTCCGGTTCCGGGACCAGTAGAGCCGGGCCGTCCCCGCAGCGAGTAGGCGGCGGGACGGATCCGTCGTACCCTTGCGGGGGCCAGGAGGCCGCACTGCCGGCGACTGGCCCCCGCGCACCTCCCGGCGGAACCGGAAAGCCGGAAAGCCAGAAAGTAGGAATCAGCCGTGATTTTGGGGTTCTCGATCGCCCTGATCGTCTTCAGCGCCCTGCTGATGCTGCTCGTGCTGATGCACAAGGGCAAGGGCGGTGGCCTTTCCGACATGTTCGGCGGTGGCATGCAGTCGTCGGTCGGCGGCTCCTCGGTCGCCGAGCGCAACCTGGACCGCATCACCGTCGTGATCGGTCTGCTGTGGTTCGCCTGCATCGTCGCCCTGGGCCTGCTGCGGAAGTAAGCCGGAAGTCGACCGTTCCGGCCATTGTGCCGGTCCGGTACGCCCCCTGCGGCCTATCATGGGCTCCTGCGGGGGCGCCCCCTCCAGTTGCTGGACGGCCGCCCGGCCTTACGTAGACTTGGGCGCCCGCAGCGGAATACCCCTCACGCTCCGCGGCACCATCAGGCAGGGAGTTACGACCGTGGCAAGTGGCAACGCGATCCGTGGAAGTCGGGTCGGAGCGGGGCCGATGGGCGAGGCCGAGCGCGGCGAATCCGCGCCCCGCCTGCGCATCTCCTTCTGGTGCTCGAACGGGCACGAGACGCAGCCGAGCTTCGCCAGCGACGCGCAGGTGCCGGACACCTGGGACTGCCCGCGCTGCGGGTTCCCCGCCGGACAGGACCGGGACAACCCGCCGGCGCCGCCGCGCACCGAACCGTACAAGACGCACCTGGCGTACGTGCGGGAGCGGCGTACCGACGCCGACGGCGAGGCGATCCTCGCCGAGGCGCTCGCCAAACTCCGGGGCGAGATCTGAGAGTCGGCCCACGCCGTCGCACCGGAGAGTGACTTGGGGCCCGGCCCGCGGAAGAGACAATCCCGCGGGCCGGGCCCCTTTGTGCGCGTTGTCCCCCTTCACATCCCTTAAGTTGGGGCGTGGCGGGGCACAACAGGACGGAAGAAGTGGGTTGATGTCCGAGATGAACGCAGACGGCCGCAGGACGAGGCTCAACCGGACGCCCGAGTGGTCGGCACTCGGCAAGCACCGGGAAGCGCTGGGTCAGACGCATCTGCGGGAGCTGTTCGAGACGAATCCGGACCGGGGCACCGGTTACACCCTGCGGGTCGGGGACCTGCACATCGACTACTCGAAGCACCTCGTCACCGACGAGACGCTCGCGCTCCTGCGCGACCTGGCGTCGGCCACGGGCGTGGCCGAGCTGCGCGACGCGATGTTCCGCGGCGAGAAGATCAACACGACGGAGGACCGGGCGGTCCTGCACACCGCCCTGCGGGCCCCCCGGGACGCGGTGGTCGAGGTGGACGGCGAGAACGTCGTCCCCGCCGTCCACGCCGTCCTCGACAAGATGGCCGCCTTCTCCGAGCAGGTCAGGTCGGGGGAGTGGACCGGGTCCACCGGCAAGCGCATCAAGAACGTCGTCAACATCGGGATCGGCGGTTCCGACCTCGGTCCGGCGATGGCCTACGAGGCACTGCGCGCCTTCACCGACCGCGACCTGACCGTGCGGTTCGTGTCCAACGTGGACGGCGCCGACCTGCACGAGGCGGTACGGGACCTCGACCCCGCCGAGACGTTGTTCATCATCGCCTCCAAGACGTTCACGACGATCGAGACCATCACCAACGCCACCTCTGCGCGCACCTGGCTGCTGGCCGGACTGGGCGGCGAAGACGCCGCGGTGGCACGGCACTTCGTGGCCCTGTCGACCAACGCCGAGAAGGTCGAGGAGTTCGGCATCGACCCGGCCAACATGTTCGGGTTCTGGGACTGGGTCGGAGGCCGCTACTCCTTCGACTCCGCCATCGGACTCTCCCTGATGATCGCGATCGGCCCGGACGCCTTCCGGGAGATGCTGGGCGGCTTCCACACCGTGGACGAACACTTCCGTACGGCGCCGCCGGAGCGGAACGCGCCCCTGCTGATGGGCATGCTGGGCGTCTGGTACGGGGGCTTCTTCGACGCGCAGTCGCACGCGGTGCTGCCCTACAGCCACTACCTCTCCCGGTTCACGGCCTACTTGCAGCAGCTCGACATGGAGTCCAACGGCAAGTCCGTGGACCGGGACGGCAACCCGGTGGACTGGAACACCGGGCCGGTCGTCTGGGGCACGCCGGGCACCAACGGGCAACACGCCTACTACCAGTTGCTCCACCAGGGCACCCGGATGATCCCGGCGGACTTCATCGGCTTCGCCCGTCCGGTGGCGGAGCTGGAACCGGAGTTGACGGCCCAGCACGACCTGCTGATGGCGAACTTCTTCGCGCAGACCCAGGCGCTGGCCTTCGGCAAGACGGAAGAGGAGGTGCGGGCCGAGGGCGTTCCCGAGGCGCTGGTCCCGCACAAGACGTTCCGGGGGAACCACCCGACGACGACGATCCTCGCGGAGGAGCTGACGCCGGCGGTCCTCGGCCAGCTGATCGCCCTGTACGAGCACAAGGTGTTCGTCCAGGGGGCGGTGTGGAACATCGACTCGTTCGACCAGTGGGGTGTGGAACTGGGCAAGGTGCTGGCCAAGCGGGTCGAGCCCGCCCTGGTCGACGGCTCCCACCTGGAGGATCTCGACCCGTCCACCCGGGCGCTGGTCACCACCTACCGGGAGCTGCGCGGCCGGTCCTGACCCGGTGACGGCGGGGGCGGGGGCCCGGAGCCCTCGCCCCCGCCGTCCGGCAGCCGTCCGTCAGACCGGGGCGACCGTCGGGCCGGGGCGACCCGTAGGGCTCCCGGGCGCCCCGTCAGGCCGAGGCCGGCGGGTAGAGGCCCGGCGGCAGCTTGGCCGCCGCCGGACGGTCCAGCAGCCACAGGGTGCGGCTGCGCCCGTACGCGGCCGCGGCCGGGGCCTGGACGCTCCCCGCGCCGCCGAGCGCGATGGCCACCGCGCCCGCCTTGTCCTCGCCCGCCGCGAGGAGCCAGACCTCACGCGCGGCCCGGATCGCCGGGAGGGTCAGTGACACCCGGGTCGGCGGCGGCTTCGGCGCACCGTGCACCCCGACCACCGTGCGGTCGCTCTCGCGCGCCGCCGGGTGCTCCGGGAACAGGGACGCCACGTGCGTGTCCGGGCCCACGCCCAGCATCAGCACGTCGAAACGGGGAACGGGGCCGTGGTCCTCAGGCCCCGCGGCCTTGCGGAGCTCCTCGGCGTAGGCCGCGGCGGCCGCGTCCACGTCCGCCCCGTACGGGCCGTCCGAGGCCGGCATCACGTGGACCCGTGCCGGATCGACGGGGACCGCGTCCAGCAGCGCCTCCCGGGCCTGGACGTGATTGCGCTCGGGGTCGTCGGCGGGGACGTAGCGCTCGTCGCCCCACCACAGGTCGAGCCGGGACCAGTCGATGGCGTCCCGGGCCGGGGCCGCCGCGAGCGCGGCGAGCAGCCCGTTGCCGTTGCGGCCTCCGGTCAGCACCACCGAGGCGCTGCCGCGGGCCGCCTGCGCGTCCACGACCTTCGTGATCAGCCGGGCCGCGGCCGCCTGGGCCATCAGCTCCTTGTCCCGGTGGACGACGACCTGCGGAGTCGTCATACCCATGTGCGTGCCGCCTTCTTGCTCGTGCCGGACGCCTCGGCGCCGGACGGAACGGAAACGGCCGCCGGTCGGACCCCCGTGCGGGGGCCCGACCGGCGGCCGTGGAACGTCACTGCTTGGCCGCGGCCTTCTTCGCCGCGGACTTGGCGGCCGGCTTCGCCGCCGGAGCGTCGGCGGACGCGCCGCCGGTCGCCGCGGGGGCCTCGGCGGCCGGCGCGGCGGCGACCGGCGCCGGCGCCGTCTCCAGCCGGGTCACACCGAACTTCAGCGACGCCTCGTAGGTGTTGTCCGGGTCCAGCCGGCGCAACTCCTCCGCCAGCAGCTCGGCGGTCTCGCGGCGCTTGAGCGCCACCGACCGGTCGGGCTGACCCGGCATGCACAGCGTTGCCAGGGCGCCGTCCGCGCGGTCCAGGACGATCTGGCCGTCCTTGGTCTCCAGGCGTACGGCGGTCAGACCCGGCCCCTGGGACAGGGTGCGCGTCACCGGCACGTCCAGCCGGTCCGCCAGCCACATGGCCAGCAACTCGCAGCTCGGGTTCTCGTCCTCGCCCTCGACGGTGGCGGAGACGACCGACACCGTCTGCTGGTCCAGGGCGGCGGCCAGCATCGAGCGCCAGGGAGTGATCCGGGTCCAGGCCAGGTCCGTGTCGCCGGGCGCGTAGGCCTCCGCCCGGGCACCGAGGGCGCCGATGGGGTCCTCGGAGGAGTACGTGTCCGTGATCCGGCGCTGACCGAGCGCACCGAGCGGGTCGCCGGCGAGGTCCGTCGGCGCCCCCTCCGGCCACCAGACGACCACGGGGGCGTCGGGCAGGAGGAGCGGGAGGACCACCGACTGGGCGTGGTGGACCAGTTCACCGTGCAGGCGCAGCACCACCGTCTCGCCGGTGCCCGAGTCCGCCCCGACGCGGAGCTCCGCGTCGAGCCGGGCGTCGCGACGGCTGCGGGGGGAGCGGCTGACCCGCCTGACCGCGACGATGATCCGCGAAGGGTGTTCGTGGGACGCGTCGTTCGCCGATTTGAGCGCGTCGTACGCGTTCTCCTCGTCGGTCACGATCACCAGCGTGAGGACCATGCCGATGGCCGGCGTGCCGATGTCCCGGCGCGCCTGCACCAACGCGGCGTTGATCTTGCTGGAGGTGGTCTCCGTAAGATCGATCTTCATGGCCGGCGCCAGCTCCGTCCGTCTCGTGCGAGCATCTCGTCCGCCTCGACCGGCCCCCAGGTGCCCGCCGGGTACTGCGCGGGCTTCCCGTGCTTGTCCCAGTACTCCTCGATCGGGTCGAGGATGTTCCAGGACAGTTCCACCTCCTGGTGGCGCGGGAAGAGGTTCGCGTCACCCAGCAGGACATCGAGGATCAGCCGCTCGTACGCCTCGGGGCTGGACTCGGTGAAGGACTCGCCGTACGCGAAGTCCATCGTCACGTCGCGGACCTCCATGGAGGTGCCCGGAACCTTCGAGCCGAACCGCACCGTGACGCCCTCGTCCGGCTGGACCCGGATGACCAGGGCGTTCTGCCCCAGCTCCTCGGTCGCACCCGACTCGAACGGCAGGTACGGCGCCCGCTTGAAGACGACCGCGATCTCGGTCACCCGACGGCCCAGGCGCTTGCCCGTCCGCAAGTAGAACGGAACGCCCGCCCAACGGCGGTTGTTGATCTCCAACCGGATCGCCGCGTACGTGTCGGTCTTCGACTTGGGGTCGATGCCGTCCTCTTCGAGGTAGCCGACGACCTTCTCGCCGCCCTGCCACGCCGCCGAGTACTGGCCGCGCACGGTGTGCTTGCCCAGGTCCTCCGGCAGCTCCACGGCGGTCAGCACCTTGAGCTTCTCGGCCACCAGCGCCTTGGGGTGGAAGGAGCCCGGCTCCTCCATCGCGGTGAGCGCCAGCAGTTGCAGCAGGTGGTTCTGGATGACGTCACGGGCCGCGCCGATGCCGTCGTAGTACCCGGCCCGGCCGCCGATGCCGATGTCCTCGGCCATCGTGATCTGTACGTGGTCGACGTACGACCGGTTCCAGATGGGCTCGAACATGGTGTTGGCGAAGCGGAGCGCCAGGATGTTCTGGACGGTCTCCTTGCCGAGGTAGTGGTCGATCCGGAAGACCTCGTCACGGGGGAAGACCTCGTGGACGACCTTGTTGAGTTCCTCGGCGCTCTTGAGGTCGTGGCCGAAGGGCTTCTCGATGACGGCACGCCGCCAGGAGCCCTCCTTCTGCGCCAGACCGTGGTCCTTGAGCTGCTGGACCACCTTGGGGAAGAACTTGGGCGGCACGGACAGGTAGAAGGCGAAGTTGCCGCCCGTGCCCTGCGCCTTGTCGAGCTCCTCGATCGTGGCCTTGAGGGTCTCGAAGGCCGCGTCGTCGTCGAACTCGCCCTGGACGAACCGGCAGCCCTGGACCAGCTGCTGCCAGACCTCCTCGCGGAAGGGGGTGCGGGAGTGCTGCTTGACGGCCTCGTACACCTCGTGGGCGAAGTCCTCGTCCTGCCACTCGCGACGGGCGAACCCGATCAGCGAGAAGCCCGGGGGCAGCAGGCCGCGGTTCGCGAGGTCGTAGACGGCGGGCATCAGCTTCTTGCGCGACAGGTCACCCGTAACGCCGAAAATGACCAGGCCGGACGGCCCCGCGATGCGCGGGAGCCGCCGGTCCTGTGCGTCACGAAGCGGGTTCGCTCCGTTCACCGACAAAATACTCAGTCCTCCGCGGGGGCGAGGCGCTCGAGCTCCGCCTGGGTCGACTTCAGCAGGTCGTTCCACGACGCCTCGAACTTCTCGACGCCTTCTTCCTCCAGCAGCTGCACCACATCGTCGTACGAGATGCCAAGCTTGGCGATCGCGTCGAGCTCGGCGCGGGCCTGCTCGTAGGTGCCGCGGATGGTGTCGCCGGTGATCTCGCCGTGGTCGGCCGTGGCCTCCAGGGTGGCTTCCGGCATGGTGTTGACGGTGCCGGGGGCGACCAGGTCCACCACGTACAGGGTGTCCTTGTACGCCGGGTCCTTCACGCCGGTCGAGGCCCACAGCGGGCGCTGCTTGTTGGCGTGTGCCCGGTCCAGGGCGGCCCAGCGCTCGGAGGAGAAGACCTCTTCGTACGCCTCGTAGGCCAGCCGGGCATTGGCCAGCGCCGCCTTGCCCTTGAGGGCCTTCGCCTCGGGGGTGCCGATCTCGTCCAGCCGCTTGTCGATCTCGGTGTCCACGCGGGACACGAAGAAGGAGGCCACCGAGTGGATTTGAGAGAGGTCCAAGCCCGCGGCCTTGGCCTTCTCCAGGCCCGCCAGGTAGGCGTCCATGACCTGGCGGTAGCGCTCCAGGGAGAAGATCAGCGTCACGTTGACGCTGATGCCCCGGCCGATGACCTCGGTGATCGCGGGCAGGCCGCCCATGGTCGCCGGGATCTTGATCAGGGTGTTCGGGCGGTCCACCAGCCAGGCCAGCTGCTTGGCCTCGGCGACGGTCGGCTTCGTGTGGTGCGCGAGGCGCGGGTCGACCTCGATCGAGACCCGGCCGTCCTGGCCCTCGGTCGCGTCGAAGACCGGCCGCAGGATGTCGGCGGCGTCGCGGACGTCCGCCGTGGTGATCATGCGGATGGCTTCCTCGACGGTCACCTTGCGGGCGGCGAGGTCCGAGAGCTGCTGGTCGTAGCCGTCGCCCTGGCTGATCGCCTTCTGGAAGATCGACGGGTTGGTGGTGACACCGACCACGTGCTGCTGGTCGATCAGCTCGGCGAGGTTGCCGGACGTGATGCGCTTGCGGGACAGGTCGTCCAGCCAGATCGCCACGCCCTCGTCGGAGAGGCGCTTGAGTGCGTCTGTCATGGGAATTGCATCTCCTACTGGTCGGGTACGGGCGTCAGCGCGCAGCGGCTGCGGTGCCACGGCTTTCGTCGAGGGAGGCCCGGGCGGCGGCGGCCACGGCCTCGGGGGTGAAGCCGAACTCGCGGAACAGCACCTTCGCGTCGGCCGAGGCACCGAAGTGCTCCAGCGACACGATGCGGCCCGCGTCACCGACGTAGCGGTGCCAGGTCAGGCCGATGCCGGCCTCGACCGCGACGCGGGCGCGGACGGAGGGCGGCAGGACGCTGTCCTTGTACGCCTGGTCCTGCTCCTCGAACCACTCGACGGACGGCATCGAGACCACCCGGGTCGGGATGCCCTCGGCCTGCAGCGCCTCGCGGGCGGCCACGGCGAGCTGGACCTCGGAACCGGTGCCGATGAGGACGACCTCGGGCGCACCGCCCTCCGCCTCGAACAGCACGTACCCGCCCTTGGCGGCGTCGTCGTTCAGCTCGTACGTCGGCACGCCCTGACGGGTCAGCGCCAGCCCGTGCGGGGCGCCCTTGCCGAACACCTTGGTGTGCCGGCGCAGGATCTCGCGCCAGGCGACGACGGTCTCGTTCGCGTCGGCCGGCCGGACCACGTTCAGGCCCGGGATGGCGCGCAGCGAGGCGAGGTGCTCGACCGGCTGGTGGGTCGGGCCGTCCTCGCCGAGGCCGATGGAGTCGTGCGTCCACACGTAGGTGACCGGCACGTGCATCAGCGCCGACAGCCGCACGGCGTTGCGCATGTAGTCGGAGAACACCAGGAAGGTGCCGCCGTAGATGCGCGTGTGACCGTGCAGCGCGATGCCGTTCATGGACGCGGCCATGGCGTGCTCGCGGATGCCGAAGTGGATCGTGCGGCCGTACGGGTCGGCCTCCGGCAGCGGGTTGCCCTCCGGCAGGAACGAGGAGTTCTTGTCGATGGTGGTGTTGTTGGAGCCGGCCAGGTCGGCCGAGCCGCCCCACAGCTCCGGGATGACCGGGCCGAGCGCCTGGAGCACCTTGCCGGAGGCCGCGCGGGTCGCGACGCCCTTGCCGGGCTCGAAGACGGGGAGCTTGTCCTCCCAGCCCGCGGGCAGCTCGTTGGCCTCGATGCGGTCGAACTCGGCGGCGCGCTCCGGGTTGGCGGTGCGCCAGGCGGAGTAGTCCTTCTCCCAGGCGGCCTTGGCCTCGCGGCCGCGGTCCAGCGCCTTGCGGGTGTGCGCGATGACCTCGTCGGAGACCTCGAAGGTCTGCTCCGGGTCGAAGCCGAGGACGCGCTTGGTGGCGGCGACCTCGTCGTCACCGAGGGCCGAGCCGTGCGCGGCCTCGGTGCCCTGGGCGTCGGGGGCCGGCCAGGCGATGATCGAGCGCATGGCGATGAAGGACGGACGCCGGGTCTCGGCCTTCGCCGCCTTGAGCGCCTCGAACAGCGCCTTCGGGTCGAGGTCGCCGTTCTCCTTCGGGGCGACGCGCTGGACGTGCCAGCCGTACGCCTCGTAGCGCTTGAGGGTGTCCTCCGAGACGGCCGTCTCCGTGTCGCCCTCGATGGAGATGTGGTTGTCGTCCCACAGCAGCACCAGGTTGCCGAGCTTCTGGTGGCCGGCCAGTGCGGACGCCTCGTGGGAGATGCCCTCCTGGAGGCAGCCGTCGCCCGCGATCGCGTAGATCATGTGGTCGAACGGGGAGGTGCCCGGGGCGGCGTCCGGGTCGAACAGGCCGCGCTCGTAGCGGGCGGCCATGGCCATGCCCACCGCGTTGGCGACGCCCTGGCCGAGCGGGCCGGTCGTGGTCTCGACACCGGCGGTGTGCCCGTACTCCGGGTGGCCGGGCGTCTTGGAGCCCCACGTCCGGAACGCCTTGAGGTCGTCCAGCTCCAGGCCGAAGCCGCCGAAGTAGAGCTGGGTGTAGAGGGTGAGGGACGAGTGCCCCGCGGAGAGCACGAAACGGTCGCGGCCGACCCACTGGGGGTCCGCCGGATCGTGGCGCATGACCTTCTGGAACAGGGTGTACGCGGCGGGGGCCAGGCTCATCGCCGTTCCCGGGTGGCCGTTTCCGACCTTCTGGACCGCGTCGGCGGCCAGGATGCGGGCGGTGTCGACGGCCCGCTGGTCCAGTTCGGTCCACTCGAGCTCTGTGGTGGTCGGCTTGGTGCTCACCGTGAGTCAGGGCTCCTCTCCACATGTTGTTTCCCGGTGACGAACGGTGCACCGGCGCGATTCCGAGCCTACCCCCGAGACGGCGTGCCACTATTCGAGAGCCGGTAGTGCGTCGCCTTGTCGGCCACAGGTGTTCACCTGCGCTCGGGCCGATCGGCCCAACACGAGGCGACCCCGGCGCCGGGCGGGGTGAGGGCAACGTCTAGAGTGGCGTGGTACGTGCGAGCCTTGCCGGGCCTCCTGCCCGCGGCTCGCTGAATTCTCTGTCAGGGGTGCGTGTGACGGCCGTCGAATCCCGTCCAGCGGGGGTGCTGGGGAGCCCTCCCGGTCACCGGCCGTTCGGGGCCAGGGTCATGGCTTTCGTGGCTTTGACCAAGCCGCGGATCATCGAACTTCTGCTGATCACCACAGTGCCGGTGATGTTCCTCGCCGAACAGGGCGTGCCGTCCCTGTGGCTGGTCCTCGCGACCTGTTTCGGCGGATACCTGTCGGCCGGCGGCGCCAACGCGCTGAACATGTACATCGACCGCGACATCGACGCGCTGATGGACCGTACGTCGCAGCGCCCGCTGGTCACCGGCATGGTGAGCCCGCGCGAGTGCCTGGTCTTCGGCATCACCCTCGGCGTCGTGTCGACCCTGTTCTTCGGCCTGCTGATCAACTGGCTGTCCGCCGCGCTCTCGCTCGGCGCGCTCCTCTTCTACGTCGTCGTCTACACGATGCTGTTGAAGCGGCGCACCGCCCAGAACATCGTCTGGGGCGGCATCGCGGGCTGCATGCCGGTGCTCATCGGCTGGTCGGCGGTGAAGAACGAGGTCTCCTGGGCCGCGGTCATCCTCTTCCTCGTCATCTTCTTCTGGACGCCGCCGCACTACTGGCCGCTGTCGATGAAGGTCAAGGACGACTACGCGCGGGTCGGCGTGCCGATGCTGCCGGTCGTCGCGGGCAACAAGGTCGTGGCCCGTCAGATCGTCCTCTACAGCTGGGTGATGGTGGCCGTCTCGCTGCTGCTGACGCCGCTGGGCTACACGGGCTGGTTCTACACCTCGGTCGCGCTGCTGGCGGGCGGCTGGTGGCTGTGGGAGGCGCACGCGCTGAACGCGCGGGCCAAGGCCGGCGTGACGGGCGCGAAGCTCAAGGAGATGCGGCTGTTCCACTGGTCGATCACCTACGTGTCGCTGCTCTTCGTCGCCGTGGCCGTGGATCCCTTCCTCCGCTAATACTTCCTCCCTTCATTACCCGCCGGTAGCATGCCGTTCATGGCAGACACCACCGCGGACACCGCAGACACCAAGAAGCAGGACCGTAAGGCCGCGAAGCTGGCCAAGCGGATCGGCGCGTTCGCCGCGCGGCACGGCGGCGCCGAGGGGCAGCTCGCGCACATCGGCCAGGCCGGCACCCGGATCGTGCTCGTCGGCACGGACGGCGGCTGGGGCGACCTGGTCGCCCCGACCTACGCGGTGGCCGAGCGGGCCGCCGAGAAGGCGGGCCTGACCCTCCACGAGGAGTTCGACGGCGAGTTCGCCGCCCGGGTGAGGACCGGCCCCTACGAGTGGTCGCGCATGGCCGGAATCCAGCTCTGATCGGGGCTCGGTTCGCGTGCCGACTCCGGTGGTGCAACGGAGCTTCCCGCCCGCGGTCCGGAAGAGGGGCGGCTCGGTCAAGCGCGCGAGCAACACCTGGCGCGCCGCTCACCCGTTAGGACGTGTGGAAGCCGCTTCCTCACGTCCGCAACGGGATGCCCGGATGATCGAAACGCCGCCCCTGGTGGACCAGCACTGCCAGGGAGTGCTCCGCACGGAGCTGGGCCTCGGCACCTTCGAGGCCCAGCTGATCCGCTCGGCCGGACCGCCCGCCGCGGGCACCACCTTCTTCGACACACAGACCGGCTTCGCCGTGCGCCGCTGGTGCCCGCCGCTGCTCGGGCTCGAACCCCACTGCCCGCCCGCCCGCTACCTCGCCCGGCGACGCGAGCTCGGTGTCGCCGAAGCCGGGCGGCGGCTGCTGCGGGGCGCCGGGGTCGGGGTCTACCTCGTCGACACCGGGGTGCCCGGCGACCTCACCCCGCCCAAGGAGCTGGCCCGCGCGGGTGACGCCGAGGCGTTCGAGGTCGTCCGGCTGGAGCCGCTGGCCGAGCAGGTCGCCGACACCTCCGGGACCGTCGCCGCCTTCCTCGCCAACCTCGCGGAGGCCGTCCACCACGCCGCCGCCGGGGCCGTCGCCTTCACCTGCGGGGCCGACGCCCGGTATCCCGCCGCCCTGGCCCAGTCCCCGGAGCCGCCCGGCCCGGGAGAGGTGCGCGCGGCCGCCGGGCGGTGGTTGGCCGGCCGGACCAAGGGCGGCGCCGTACGCGACCCCGTCCTCCTGCGGCACCTGCTGTGGAGCGCCGTGGCGACCAGGCTGCCGATCCAGCTCCACACCGGCGCCGGGGAGCCGGGGCAGCGGCCCGAGCACGCCGACCCCGCGTTGCTGACCGGCTTCGTACGGGCCACAGCCGGGCTGGGCGCCCCGCTGGTGCTGCTCGGCGGCTACCCGCACCACCGCGCCGCCGCCCGGCTGGCCGAGGCGTTCGCGCACGTGCACGCCGACCTGGGACCGTTCCTGGCGCGGGCCGGCCCGGGAGCCGCCTCCGTGCTCGCGGAGCTGCTGGAGCTCGCGCCGTTCGGGAAGCTGCTGTTCTCCAGCGGGGGCCGGCAGGTGCCCGAGCTGCACGCGGTGGGCGCCCTGGCGTTCCGCGACGCGCTGGGCCGGGTGCTGCGCGGGTGGGTCGGCGACGGGGCCTGGTCCTGGCGGGACGCGGACCGGGTGGCGGCGATGATCGCGGCGGGCAACGCCCGCCGCGTCTACCGGCTGGACGAGCGGGCCTGACCCCGGCTCGCGCGGGCTCGGGCAGGCCCGCGCGGCTCAGACGGAGGAGAGCCGGCTGTCGCCCTGGGCCGGGATGCCCGCCCGCTCCGGCGACCGCTCGCGCAGGCTCAGCACCACGCGCAGGACCGAGATCCACACCAGGCACGAGCCGAGCATGTGCACCGCCACCAGCACCTCGGGCACGTGGGTGAAGTACTGCACGTAACCGACGGCGCCCTGGGCCAGCAGCACGACCAGCAGGTCACGGGCGCGCGCCCGGGTGTCGACGGGGGCGTCGGCCACGCGCAGCACCAGCCACATGGCCAGCGCCAGCGCGCACACGACCCAGGCGGAGACGGCGTGGACGTGCGCGGTGGTCGCCCAGTCGAACGGCATCCGCTTGATCTCGCTGCTGTCACCCGCGTGCGGGCCGGAACCGGTGACGACCGTGCCCGCCGCGATCAGGACCAAGGTGGCCGCGACCAGCGCCCAGGAGAGCCTGCGCACCGGCGCGGGCACCCGGGGCCGGGGGGCGGAGTCGCCCTCGCCGGTGCGCTGCCAGGTGACCGTGGTGACCGTGAGCAGGGAGGTGGCGAGCAGGAAGTGCCCGGCCACGCTGTACGGGTTCAGGCCGGTCAGCACCGTGATGCCGCCGAGAACGGCGTTGCCCATCACGAGGGCGAACTGGAGCCAGCCGAGCCCGGTGAGCGAGCGGCGCCACGGCTTGGCGGAGCGGGCGGCCAGGATGCACCAGCCGACGGCCGCGCAGAGCACGTACGTCAGCATGCGGTTGCCGAACTCGATCGCCCCGTGGAACCCCTGTTCCTGGGTGACGATCAGGCTGTCGCCGGTGCACTTGGGCCAGGTGTCGCAGCCGAGACCCGATCCGGTCAGCCGCACCGCGCCACCGGTGACCACGATGGCCACGCTCATGAGGAGCGCGGCGAACGCGGCCCGGCGGACGATCCGGGGTGACGGGGTCCAGCGGCGGGCGAGGAAGGCGAGGGGGTTCAACACGGCCCCTATCGTAGGCCGCGCCTTGTGCAAAGTTTCACGAGGGGGTGCCCAGAGGTGCGTCCGGGCCGATGACCAGGCGGAACTTGGCGGCGGCCGGGTCGCCCTCCTCGTGCCACCACACCCGCACGCGCCAGAAGCCCTCCTCGCCCGGGTACCGCGCGGAGGCCCGGAACCCGCGGATCAACTCGGTCGCGACCTCCTCGGCCGTACGGTCGCGGACCTCGGACGCGCCGTGCCAGGGCTGCCCCGGGACGGTCCACAGTCCGTCCGCGCCGCGCACCTCGACGCGCCACACCGCCGTCCAGGGCGTCACCTCCAGCATCGTGGCGACCTGCTCGGCTCCCAGGCCCAAGCGCGCCGCGATCTCGGGTTCCGGGGCGCCCTGGACGCGGGCGGCCACCACGGCCAGGGGCAACAGCCGATCGGGCAGCCGCCCGCCGGCGCGCAGGCGGGCGAGGGAGTCGAAGGTCAGGTGGCGCAGCCGCAGCTCCACCTGGCGGCCGATGTGGTCGAGCGCGGCCTCGGCCTCCTCCGCCTCCTCCGGGCCCGGCGCGGAGCGCAGGATGCGACGGAAGCCGGCCTCCGCGTCCACCGCCCAGGCCACCGCGTCCTCGGTGGAGCCCAGCTCGGCGAGCCGGTCCCCGAGGAACACCTCGGCCTGCGCGAGCCCGCGCCGGTTGACCGGATCGTCGCGGTCGAGGGCCGCCCAGACCTCGACGGCGGCCCGGGTCACGTCCCGGGCGCGCTCACCGGCCGCCCGTTCCATGGGGCTCGGGCCGGTCTCCCCGGCCGAGCCGAGCGGATAGCGGGGCAGTCGGTCCGCGTCGCTCAGCGGCCAGGCCAGCCAGACGCCCTGGTTGATGAGGGCCCGGGCGTACCAGCGGGCGTACTCGGGATCGTGCCCGGCCGCGTCCCCGGCGTGCCGCAGCGCCTCCTCGACGGCGGACAGGGCCCCCGCGCGGTCCCCGGCGGCGAACCGGCGGGCCGCGAGGTCACCCAGGCGCAGGCCGAGACGCGCCGCACACTCGGCATCGGTGCGGGCGGGCTCGCGCAGGGCGCCGATCAGCTCGGCGAGCAGCCGGTCGTCCTCGCCGGGCTCGGCCTGCGCGGCCCCCGAGCGGATCCTCGCCCACTGCCGGTCCAGCCGCAGAACGGCTTCGCGCTGTCCCATGCCCCGCTCCCGGTGTCCTGGAGTGCGTCGCCGATGTGCGGCGGCGCCCATCCTCGCGCCCGGACAACGAACGGGGGAAGGGATTCACTCCCAGCGGAAGAAGCGGGCGGCGGCGCCCAGGCCCAGCACCGCCCAGCAGGCCAGCACGGCCGCGTCGCCCCACGGCATCGCCGCCCCGTGCCGGAGTACCTCGCGCAGCCCGTCGGACAGCGCCGAGATGGGCAGCAGTTCCAGTACGGAGCGCACCGCGCCCGGGAACTTCTCCAGCGGCACGATGACCCCGCCGCCGACCAGCAGCAGCAGGAACACCAGGTTCGCGCCGGCCAGGGTCACCTCGGCCTTCAGCGTGCCCGCCATCAGCAGCCCGAGCCCGGAGAAGGCGGCGGTGCCCAGCAGGAGCAGCGCGGCGACGGCGAGCGGGTTCCCGTGCGGCGACCAGCCCAGCGCCAGGGCGATCACCGTGAGCAGGGCGACCTGGAGCACCTCGGTGACCAGGACCGACAGGGTCTTGGCGGCCATCAGCGCCCAGCGCGGCAACGGGGAGGCGCCGAGCCGCTTGAGCACCCCGTAGCGACGGTCGAAGCCGGTGGCGATGGCCTGGCCGGTGAAGGCGGTGGACATCACGGCGAGGGCGAGGACGCCGGGCGCGAGGAAGTCGACCGACTTGCCGGTTCCGCCGCCGGTGACGGGCACATCGACGATGTCCACGGTCGAGAACAGCACCAGCAGCAGGGCCGGGATGATCACGGTCAGCAGCAGTTGCTCGCCGTTGCGCAGCAGCATCCGCGTCTCCAGCAGGGCCTGCGCCCTGATCATCCGGGAGACGGGGGCGGCCGCGGGGCGGGGGGTGAACGTACCGGCGCTCATGCGCGCAGCTCCTTGCCCGTGAGTTCCAGGAAGACGTCTTCGAGGGTGTGCCGCTCCACCGTGAGGCTGTCCGGCATCACCCCGTTCTGCGCGCACCAGGAGGCCACGGTCGCCAGCAACTGCGGGTCGACCTCTCCGGTGACCCGGTAGACGCCCGCGCCGAGCTCGGCCGCCTGGGTGCCGTCGGGCAGCGCCTTGAGCAGCGAGGCCAGGTCGAGGGAGGGACGGCCGGTGAAGCGCAGGGTGTTCTCGGCGCCGCCGCGGCACAGCAGCTCGGGGCTGCCGTGGGCGATGACCTTGCCCGCGTCCACGATGGCGACCTCGTCGGCGAGCTGTTCGGCCTCGTCCATGTGGTGGGTGGTGAGCACGACGCCGACGCCGTCGGCGCGCAGTTCCCGTACCAGGTCCCAGGTCGCGCGGCGGGCCTGCGGGTCGAGGCCGGCGGTCGGCTCGTCCAGGAAGACCAGCTCGGGGCGGCCCACGACGGCCATGGCCAGGGCCAGGCGCTGTTGCTGGCCGCCGGAGAGCCGGCGGTAGGGGGTGCGTCCGCAGCCGCCGAGGCCGAGGCGTTCCACCAGGCCGGCGACATCGAGCGGGTCGGCGTAGAGGCTCGCCATGTGGCGCAGCATCTCCACGGCCCGGGCGCCGGAGTACACGCCGCCGGACTGGAGCATCACGCCGACCCGCGGGCGCAGGGCCGGGGCCTGGGCGATCGGGTCGAGGCCGAGGACGCGCACGGCGCCGGCGTCGGGGCGCAGGTAGCCCTCGCAGATCTCGACGGTGGTGGTCTTGCCCGCGCCGTTGGGGCCGAGGACGGCGGTGACCGAGGCCTTGCGGACGGTGAGGTCGAGGCCGTCCACCGCGGTTTTCGGGCCGTACCGCTTCACCAGTCCGCGGATCTCCACGGCGGGGTCGTTACTCATGCGGGTGAGTCTACGGAGGGCCGGACGGCCCCCCGGGCCGTGGGGTGAAGGGGGCCGGAACTCGCTCTCACGTGCGGCTTTCGGTGATCTTTTAAGTAAATAAGGTAACCCTTAGTGATGGAGGACACCAGGAGTGGCGTCCGTCACGGCTTGTCTGGCCTCGACTAATTACGCAACAATGGCGTTGTGAAATACGGCGGACGGATGATCGAGACCCCTCAGGGGGAGCTCGCAACCGGGGAGCGGTCAACCCGCGACCGGGTCGCTCGCTCCATCCTGGACCACGGTCCGTCCACCGTCGCCGACCTCGCGCAGCGCCTCGGCCTCACCCAGGCCGCCGTGCGCCGTCACCTCGACGCACTCGTCGCGGACGACGTGGTCGCACCCCGCGCGCAGCGCGTCTACGGGGCGCGCACCCGGGGGCGGCCCGCCAAGGTCTTCGCACTCACCGACTGCGGTCGGGACGCCTTCGACCAGTCCTACGACTCGCTCGCCGTGGACGCCATGCGCTGGATCGCGCAGGCCGCCGGCGGGGGCGAGCAGGGCGAAGCGGCCGTCGCCGCCTTCGCCCGGGCGCGCATGGCCGCACAGGCGGAGACCTACCGGGAATCCGTCGCGTCGGCCGCCCCCGAGGCCCGCACCGAGGCCCTGGCCAAGGCGTTGACCGCGGACGGGTACGCTGCTACGGCGAAGAGCGCTCCCGGTCCGCACAGCGGTGAACAGCTCTGCCAGCACCACTGCCCGGTGGCCCACGTAGCCGAGCAGTTCCCGCAGCTCTGCGAGGCGGAGACCGAGGTCTTCTCCCGCCTGCTCGGGACACATGTGCAGCGACTCGCCACCATCGCCCACGGCGACGGGGTGTGCACGACGTTCATTCCGCGAAGCGGAAGCGCCGGCGCCACGGGCGCCGCACAGACCGACACATCAGTATCTGCAAGCACGGCCGGGAGGAACCCCGCATGACCACGGAGACTGCTCACCCTGAGCTCGATGGCCTGGGCACCTACGAATACGGCTGGGCCGACTCCGACGCGGCCGGTGCCGCTGCCAAGCGGGGTCTGTCCGAAGAGGTCGTCCGCGACATCTCCGGCAAGAAGTCCGAGCCGGAGTGGATGCTGAACCTCCGCCTCAAGGGCCTCAAGCTGTTCGCCAAGAAGCCCATGCCGAACTGGGGCTCCGACCTCTCCGGCATCGACTTCGACAACATCAAGTACTTCGTGCGCTCCACCGAGAAGCAGGCCGCTTCCTGGGAGGACCTGCCGCAGGACATCAAGAACACCTACGACAAGCTCGGCATCCCCGAGGCGGAGAAGCAGCGCCTCGTCGCCGGTGTCGCGGCCCAGTACGAGTCCGAGGTCGTCTACCACCAGATCCGCGAGGACCTGGAGGAGCAGGGCGTGATCTTCCTCGACACGGACACCGCGCTCAAGGAGCACCCGGAGCTCTTCCAGGAGTACTTCGGCACGGTCATCCCGGTCGGCGACAACAAGTTCGCGTCGCTGAACACCGCCGTGTGGTCGGGCGGCTCGTTCATCTACGTCCCCAAGGGCGTCAAGGTCGACATCCCGCTCCAGGCCTACTTCCGTATCAACACGGAGAACATGGGCCAGTTCGAGCGGACGCTGATCATCGTGGACGAGGACGCCTACGTCCACTACGTCGAGGGTTGCACCGCCCCGATCTACTCCTCGGACTCGCTGCACAGCGCCGTGGTCGAGATCATCGTCAAGAAGGGCGGCCGCTGCCGCTACACGACCATCCAGAACTGGTCGAACAACGTCTACAACCTGGTCACCAAGCGTGCCGTGGCGTACGAGGGCGCGACCATGGAGTGGATCGACGGCAACATCGGCTCCAAGGTCACCATGAAGTACCCGGCCGTCTACCTGATGGGCGAGCACGCCAAGGGCGAGACCCTGTCCATCGCCTTCGCGGGCGAGGGCCAGCACCAGGACGCCGGCTCCAAGATGGTCCACATGGCGCCGCACACCTCCTCCAACATCGTCTCCAAGTCGGTGGCGCGGGGCGGCGGCCGCACCTCCTACCGCGGCCTGGTCGAGATCGGCGAGGGCGCGCACGGCTCCAAGTCCAACGTGCTGTGCGACGCGCTGCTGGTCGACACGATCTCCCGGTCGGACACGTACCCGTACGTCGACGTCCGCGAGGACGACGTCTCCATGGGCCACGAGGCCACCGTCTCCAAGGTCTCCGACGACCAGCTCTTCTACCTGATGAGCCGCGGCCTGACGGAGTTCGAGGCCATGGCCATGATCGTGCGCGGCTTCGTCGAGCCCATCGCGCGTGAGCTGCCCATGGAGTACGCGCTGGAGCTGAACCGGCTGATCGAACTGCAGATGGAGGGATCGGTCGGTTAGTCCGACCACCCCGCATCAGCGGCAATTCTTCGACGCAGGCAGCGCTTTACAAGAGAGTGAGCAACACGACAGCCATGGCTGAGGCTCAGAACATCCCGGCGGGCTCGACCACCGCCGGCGCGATCGCGGTGGCCGCAGAGTCCACCGTCGCCACCCGGATGAGTGCACCCCCGTCCTTCGACGTGGCGGACTTCCCCGTCCCCCACGGCCGCGAGGAGGAGTGGCGCTTCACTCCGCTGGCGCGCCTGCGTGGTCTCCACGACGGCACCGCGGTCGCCAACGGCACCATGAAGGCCCAGATCGACGCCCCCGACGTCGTCACGATCGAGTCGGTCGAGCGCGATGACGCCCGCATCGGCAGGGCCGGCGCCCCCGTGGACCGGGTCGCCGCCCAGGCGTTCTCCTCCTTCGCCAAGGCCACGGTCGTCACCGTGCCCAAGGAGACCGTCCTGGACGAGCCCGTGCGCGTCTCGCTGCACGGAGAGGGCGGCACCACCTTCGGTCACACCGTCTTCGACGTGCAGGCCTTCGCCGAGGCCGTCATCGTCATCGACCACACCGGTGACGGCGTGCGCGCCGCCAACGTCGAGTTCGTCGTCGGCGACGGCGCCAAGCTCACCGTCGTGTCGGTCCAGGACTGGGACGACACCGCCGTGCACTGCTCCCAGCACAACACGCTGGTCGGCCGCGACGCGAGCTTCAAGTCGATCGTCGTCACCTTCGGCGGCGACGTCGTGCGCCTGCACCCGCGGATCAGCTACGCGGGCCCCGGCGGCGAGGCCGAGCTGCTCGGCCTGTACTTCACGGACGCCGGCCAGCACCAGGAGCACCGCCTCCTGGTCACGCACGACGCCCCGCACTGCAAGTCCCACGTGGTCTACAAGGGCGCGCTCCAGGGCCAGGACGCCCACGCCGTCTGGATCGGTGACGTGCTCATCGAGAAGACCGCCGAGGGCACCGACACGTACGAGATGAACCGCAACCTCGTCCTCACGGACGGCGCCCGGGTCGACTCCGTGCCGAACCTGGAGATCGAGACCGGCGAGATCGTCGGCGCCGGCCACGCCTCCGCGACCGGCCGCTTCGACGACGAGCAGCTCTTCTACCTCCAGGCCCGCGGCATCCCGGCCGACGAGGCGCGGCGCCTGGTCGTGCGCGGCTTCTTCGCCGAGCTCGTCCAGCACATCGGTGTCCCCGACATCGAGGAGCGCCTGCTCGCCAAGATCGAGGCCGAGCTCCAGGGTTCCGTCTGATGAATTTCGTCAAGGCATGCGCGCTGAGCGAGCTGGAGGAGAGCACCCCCAAGCGGGTGGAGCTCGACGGCACGCCGGTGTCCATCGTCCGCGCCGAGGGGGAGGTGTTCGCGATCAACGACATCTGCTCGCACGCGAACGTCTCCCTCTCGGAGGGCGAGGTCGAGGACTGCATGATCGAGTGCTGGTTGCACGGCTCGGCCTTCGACCTGCGCACCGGCAAGCCGTCCGGCCTCCCCGCCACGCGCCCCGTCCCCGTATACCCCGTAAAGATCGAAGGGGACGACGTGCTCGTCTCCCTCACCCAGGAGTCCTGAGGTATCCATGGCAACGCTTGAAATCCACGACCTGCACGTCTCCGTCGAGGCCGAGAATGGTGCCCGCGAGATCCTCAAGGGCGTCGACCTCACCGTCAAGCAGGGTGAGACGCACGCCATCATGGGTCCCAACGGCTCCGGCAAGTCCACGCTCGCGTACTCGCTGGCCGGTCACCCGAAGTACACCATCACCGGTGGCACCGTGACCCTCGACGGCGAAGACGTCCTGGAGATGTCCGTCGACGAGCGCGCCCGCGCCGGCGTCTTCCTCGCCATGCAGTACCCGGTCGAGGTCCCCGGCGTCTCGGTCTCCAACTTCCTGCGCACCTCCGCCACCGCCATCCGCGGCGAGGCGCCGAAGCTGCGCACCTGGGTGAAGGAGGTCAAGTCCGCCATGGAGCAGCTCCAGATGGACCCGGCCTTCGCCGAGCGCAACGTCAACGAGGGCTTCTCCGGCGGTGAGAAGAAGCGCCACGAGATCCTCCAGCTGGAGCTCCTCAAGCCGAAGATCGCGATCCTCGACGAGACGGACTCCGGCCTCGACGTCGACGCCCTGCGCCAGGTCTCCGAGGGCGTCAACCGCGTCCGCGCGACCGGCGAGGTCGGCACGCTGCTGATCACGCACTACACGCGGATCCTCCGCTACATCAAGCCCGACTTCGTCCACGTCTTCTCGGAAGGCCGCATCGTCGAGTCCGGCGGCGCCGAGCTCGCCGACAAGCTGGAGGCGGAAGGCTACGAGGCGTACAGCACGAAGGGTGGCGCGACCGCGTGACACAGCTGCCTGGCCTCCTCGACATCGAGGCGATCCGCAAGGACTTCCCCCTGCTGGATCGTGTGGTCCACGACGGGAAGAAGATCGTTTACCTGGACAACGCGGCGACCTCGCAGAAGCCGCGCCAGGTGCTCGACGCGCTGAACGAGTATTACGAGCAGCACAACGCCAACGTCCACCGCGGCGTTCACGTGCTCGCCGAGGAGGCCACGGCGCTGTACGAGGGCGCCCGCGACAAGGTCGCCGCCTTCATCAACGCGCCGAGCCGCGATGAGGTGATCTTCACCAAGAACGCCTCGGAGTCGCTCAACCTGGTCGCGAACATGCTCGGTTGGGCGGACGAGCCCTACCGGGTCGACCGCGAGACCGAGATCGCCATCACGGAGATGGAGCACCACTCCAACATCGTCCCGTGGCAGCTGCTGTCGCAGCGCACCGGCGCGAAGTTGAAGTGGTTCGGCCTCACCGACGACGGCCGGCTCGACCTGTCCAACATCGAAGAGGTCATCACGGAGAAGACGAAGATCGTCTCCTTCACGCTGGTCTCCAACATCATGGGCACCGTCAACCCGGTCGAGGCGATCGTCCGGCGCGCCCAGGACGTCGGCGCCCTCGTGCTGATCGACGCCTCGCAGGCCGCGCCGCACATGCCGCTCGACGTACAGGCGCTCGGCGCCGACTTCGTGGCCTTCACCGGCCACAAGATGTGCGGCCCGACCGGCATCGGCGTCCTGTGGGGCCGCCAGGAGCTCCTGGAGGACCTGCCGCCGTTCCTCGGCGGCGGCGAGATGATCGAGACCGTGTCGATGCACGCCTCGACCTACGCTCCCGCGCCGCACAAGTTCGAGGCGGGTACGCCCCCGATCGCCCAGGCCGTCGGCCTCGGCGCGGCCGTGGACTACCTGACCGCGATCGGCATGGACAAGATCGCCGCCCATGAGCACGCGATCACCGAATACGCGGTCAAGCGCCTCGCCGAGGTGCCGGACCTGCGGATCATCGGCCCGACCACGGCCGAGGACCGCGGCGCCGCGATCTCCTTCGTCCTCGGGGACATCCACCCGCACGACGTCGGGCAGGTGCTGGACGAGCAGGGCATCGCGGTCCGCGTGGGACACCACTGCGCGCGCCCGGTTTGCCTGCGGTACGGAATTCCCGCGACGACACGAGCGTCTTTCTACCTGTACTCCTCTCCGGCCGAGGTCGACGCGCTGATCGACGGGCTTGAGCACGTACGGAACTTCTTCGGATGACGACGAGTCGGACGACGACGAGGCGGACGAGAGCGCTGTGAAGCTGGATTCGATGTACCAGGAACTGATCCTGGACCACTACAAGCACCCGCACGGGCGTGGCCTGCGCGACGGCGATGCCGAGGTGCACCACGTCAACCCCACCTGTGGCGACGAGATCACGCTGCGTGTGAAGTACGACGGGGAGACGCTCACCGACGTCTCCTACGAGGGCCAGGGCTGCTCCATCAGCCAGGCCAGCGCGTCCGTACTGAACGAGCTGCTCGTCGGCAAGGAGCTGGCCGAGGCGCGGAAGATCCAGGCCGTGTTCCTGGAGATGATGCAGTCCAAGGGCAAGATCGAGCCCGACGAGGCCATGGAGGAGGTGCTGGAGGACGCGGTCGCGTTCGTCGGCGTCTCCAAGTATCCGGCGCGGGTGAAGTGTGCTCTGCTGAGCTGGATGGCGTGGAAGGACGCGACCGCCCAGGCACTGGGCGACGCCGAGAGGAAGACGGCATGACCGAGAACGCGACGCCCGAGGCGTCGATCAAGCCGGCCACCGAGGAAGAGGTCCGCGAGGCCCTCTACGACGTGGTCGACCCCGAGCTGGGCATCGACGTCGTCAACCTGGGCCTGATCTACGGCATCCACATCGACGACGCGAACATCGCCACCCTCGACATGACGCTGACGTCGGCGGCCTGCCCGCTGACGGACGTCATCGAGGACCAGGCGAAGTCGGCGACGGACGGCATCGTCAACGAACTCCGCATCAACTGGGTCTGGATGCCCCCGTGGGGCCCGGACAAGATCACGGACGACGGCCGTGAGCAGTTGCGCGCGCTCGGCTTCAACGTCTGAGTTCCCGCGTTCGCGAGAGGGCCCCCGGCACGGTCGTGCCGGGGGCCCTCCGTGTTTTCGCCGGTTCCGCCGCCCTGCGTGTTCTTTCCGTGGTCGATCCGCGTGCACCGGGAGTTGGCCACGCCGGCCGAATCTTCTCGACGGACGTCACGAGGTGGCGAACGCACACGAGAGGACCCTTCGGATGAAGAAGCAGCTGGGCACCGCCGCCATCGCGGCGTTGGTCGTCGCCGGGGCGGCCCTGCCCGCGCACGCGGTCACGTACGGTACGCCGACCATCACCCTGTCCTCGTCCTACCTGTCCGGCGCCGTCGGCGGAGTAGGTGACCAGACGGTCGCCGTCACCATCGGGCAGAGCGGCGCCGACGTGTCCGCGCTGACCGTCAGCGCCTCCGCGTCCGGCAAGAGCTCCGTCGCCGGGGCGGGCGACGTCACGGTCACCGGGTCCGGCGCGGTCCGGCGGCTCGCCGTCACCGCACGGGGCCGCGGCTACACCGACCTGACCGTCAAGGTGACCGGACTCGGCGGCAAGACCGCCACCAAGACCCTGTCCTACGCGGCCTCCGCCGCGGTGGGCGACCCCGCCGACGCCCGCTACTTCAGCGGCGCCTCGGACTCCTCGGCCGCCGTGGACGTCGGCGGCGGCTACACCGTCGTCGCCGACGACGAGAACAACGTGCTGCGCCTGTACGATCGCGCCCGCTCCGCCGCGCCCGTGCGGACCTGGGACTTCAGTTCCCAGCTCGGTGTCACCAAGGAGGTGGACATCGAGGGGGCGACCCGGATCGGCGACACCGTCTACTGGACCGGCTCGCTCGGCAACAACAAGGACGGCGAGTACAAGGCGCCCCGGAACACCGTGTTCACCACCACCGTCAGCGGCTCCGGCCCGGGCACGCAACTGGCCTACGGACGCTCGTACAAGCAGCTCCGTGACGACCTGGTGGCCTGGGACAAGGGGAACGGGAACCGGTACGGCTTCGCCGCCGGGACCGCGGCCGGCGAGGCGCCCAAGCAGATCGACGGGTTCAACGTCGAGGGGCTGGAGTTCGCGCCCGGCTCCACGACCACCGCCTACCTGGGGTTCCGGGCGCCGCTGGCGCCGGCCGTCCCGGGCGGCAAGGCGCTGCTCGTGCCGGTGACCAACTTCGACAAGGTGCTGTCGAGCGGCTCCAAGGCCGTCTTCGGGCCGGGCATCGAGCTGGACCTCGGCGGTCTCTCCGTCCGCGACATCCGCAAGAACGCGGCGGACCAGTACCTGATCCTCGCCGGTTCCTGGGCCGCCGACGACAACTCCGACCCGTACGCCCTCTACCAGTGGGACGGCATCGCCGGCCACGCCCCGGTCAAGCGGGCCGACCTGCCGACGACCGACCCCGGCGGCTGGGAGGCCATCGTGGACGTGCCCGACCTGACCGTCCCGGGCGCCAGGGTGCAGCTGATCACCGACAGCGGCTCGGCGGACCTGTACGGCGACGGGGTCGAGGCCAAGGACCTCACGCACCCGGAGTGGAAGAAGACGCGCGCGGCCTGGTTCACGCTGAACTGACCGGCCTTTGTGTACCGGCGTACGTAAGGCATGTGTACTGTCGTACACATGCCTTATGTGTTGCTCGCGGCGGCCATCGCCTCCGAGGTGGCCGGGACCACCGCCATGAAGTACAGCGACGGTTTCACCCGGCTCTGGCCCTCGCTCGGCACGCTGACGGGGTACCTCATCGCCTTCACCCTGCTCGCGCAGACCCTGAAATCCATGTCGGTGGGCACGGCCTACGCGATATGGGCCGGGGTCGGCACGGCCGCCATCGCCGCCATCGGGATGGTGTTCCTGGGGGAGGCGGCCACCGCGGCGAAGATCGCCGGAATCGCCCTGATCATCGGCGGGGTGGTCCTGCTCAACCTGGGCGGGGCGACGCACTGATGGCGCGCCGCCACGACCCCGACCGACGGCAGCGGATCATCGACGCGGCGATCCGGGTGGTCGGTGCCAAGGGCATCGCGGGGCTGAGCCACCGCAGTGTGGCGGCGGAGGCCGACGTACCGCTGGGGTCGACGACCTACCACTTCGCGACACTGGACGAGCTGCTGGTGGCGGCGCTGCGGCAGACGAACGAGGGCTTCGCGGCGGCGCTGTCCGAGCTCGGGGACGGCGACCTGGCGGGGGCGCTGGCCCGCCGGCTGGGGGAGTTCCTGACGGCGGACCGGGCGGGCGCGGAGCTGGAGTACGAGCTGTACCTGGCCGCCCTGCGCAAGCCGGCGCTGCGGCCGGTGGCGGCCGAGTGGTGCGACGCGGTGGTGGCGGCGCTGGCCGAGCGGGTGGACGCGGCGACGGCCCGAGCGGTGTCGGCGGTGTTGGACGGCATCAGCCTCCAGGTCCTGCTGACCGAGGCCGAGTACGACGAGCCGTACGCGCGCGGGCTGTTGGCGCGGGTGCTGGGGGAGCCGTAGGCGGGCCCGCCGCTCCCGGGCCGTCGGCTCGGGCGCGGTCGGCGTGGCCCGCTCAGGGACCGTCGGAGCGGACGGCGGCGAGGGCGGCCCGGACGCTCGCCTCGATGTCCCGGATCGGGTAGAACACCTCGCGCACGGTCCGCTCCCGGTCCACGACCAGGGTCAGCCGCTTGATCCGGCTCACCCCCGCCGCCCGGAAGGTCGGCAGCCGGAGCGCCGCGACCAGTTCCAGGTCCGCGTCCGAGAGCAGCGGGAAACGCAGGCCCTCCGCCTCCGCGAACTCCTTCTGCTCGTCGGGGCGTTGGGTGGAGACCCCGTGCACCGTCGCGCCCGCCGCCGTGAACTGCGCCAGCTGGTCCCGGTAGGTGCACGACTCCAGCGTGCAGCCCTTCGCCCCGGGAATCCCCGCCCAGCCCGGCGGGTAGGACTCCGCCCGCGCGTACGCTCCCGGGAAGCAGTACAGGACGGTGAACGGGGTGTCGGCCACCGGGTCGCGCGGCTCGCCGAACCGGTCCGGCAGCAGCAGCTCCGGCAGTCTGCTGCCGCGCAGCGCGTGGACCCGTACCGCCTCGCGCGAGGATTCCGTCGTCGTCGCCGTCATCTCTCCCTCTCCGAGGATCCAGGTGTCGCCCCAGTCCTGGAGGGCGACCAGCACCGGCAGCAGGCCCCGCCCGCGCGGGGTCAGCCGGTACTCGTGCCGCACCGGGCGGTCCTGGTACGGCACGCGCGCCAGCACCCCGGCGTCCACGAGCAGCCGCAGCCGCTCGGTGAGCACCTTGCGGGACATGCCCAGCTCGCGCTGGAACGCCTCGAAGCGGTGCACGCCGCGGGCGGCGTCGCGCACGATCAGCAGCGTCCACCAGTCCCCGACGACGTCGAGGGCCTGGGCGATGGAGCAGTCCGCGTCACCGAGGGTGGTGCGCTGGGCCATGGGAACTCCTTTGTCCGTTGACCCGAGGCTGCCATGCTGACATAGTCCGTTCCCAAAAGGAACTTACTCGGAGGTGGGTGGCTGTGCCGCAGTGGTTCGGGAGACCGGGGTTCCGGGGGCCGAGGTTCGGGGCGCCGGCGTTCGGGGACGTGCCGAGGGTCGTGTGGCTGCTGGCGGCGGGAGTGTTCGTCAACGCGGTCGTCAGCTTCACGTTCGTCTTCGTCTTCCTCTACCTCTCGGGCCCGCGCGGGCTCGGTCCGGCCCAGGCGGGTGTCGCCGTCGGCGTCGGAGGCATCGGCATGGTCGCCGGGAACTTCACCGGCGGCTGGTACGGCGACCGTTTCGGCCACCGCCGGGTCCTCCTCGCCGCCGCCGGCCTCGGCGGGCTGACCCTGGTGAGTCTTCCGCTGCTGCCCACGCCGCTGCTGTACGCCGCCCTGCCGGTGGCCCAGTACGCCTCGGGCGTGATCCGCGCGGCCAACTCCGCGCTGGTCGCCGTGACCGTCCCGGAAGGGTCCCGCCGGCAGGCGTTCGCCGTGGTGCGCTGCGTCTCCAACGGCGGCTTCACCCTCGGCCCGCCCCTGGGGGCCCTCGTCGCGACCGCCCTGTCCTACGACTGGCTCTTCGTCGCCGACGGCCTCGGCAGCCTCCTCTTCGCCGTCTGGACCGCCCGGGTCGTGCCGGCCCGCGGCGCCTCCGGGAAGCCCGCCGCGGCCCCGGACGGGGGTCGGGGCCGCGGCGTATGGGGGGAACTGCGGGCGAGGCCGGCCGTGCTCGTCCTGCTCGGCGCGATCCTCGTCACCGACCTCGTCTACCGCCAGCAGTACGGCACCTTCCCGGTGTTCCTCGCCGACCACGGTCTCGACGTCGGCGCCTTCGGGCTGGTCATCGCGCTCAACGGGGGCGTCATCCTGCTGCTGGAGCTGCCCGCCGCCGTCGCCCTGCGCCACCGCCCGCCGCTGCCCGTCATCGCCACCGGGCTGGTGCTCGTCGGCGCCGGGTACGCGGCGCTGCTCGGCGGGGCGGGCGCGGCGAGCGCCGTCGTCATGATGGTGCTGCTGAGCCTCGGAGAGATCCTCTACAAGACCACCGCCACCGCCTACGTGGCCGACCAGGCGCCGGAACACGCGGTCGGCAGGTTCCAGAGCCTGTACGCCGGGGTCTCGATCAGCGGCGTCGTGCTCGGCGCGCCGCTGGGCGGGGCCCTGTACTCCGCCGCGCCGGGGCTGCTCTGGCCGCTGTGCGCCGCGCTGGCGGTGGGTGCGGGCGGGGCGGTGTTCACGGCGTCGGCGCGGCAGGCCCGCGGGGGTGACGCCCGAGTGGGGGACGCCCGTCGCGCCGGGGGACGGGAAGCGCGCCCGGCACATGAGACCGGTTCGCGACGCGAGCCCCTGGCCGGTTAGGTTTCGGATATGACTGCTACGCGTACCACCGGCGCCGTCGCCGCCGGACTTGCCACCCTCGCCGCCGACGGCACCGTCCTCGACACCTGGTTCCCCGCCCCCGAGCTGGTCGCCGAGCCCGGCCCGGCCGGCACCGAGCGCCTCACCGCCGAGCGCGCCGTGGAGCTGCTCGGCGAGGCCGCGCCCAAGGCCCTCGGGCCGGACGCGCGCCGCGGCGTCGAGGTCGTAGCCGTCCGCACCGTGATCGCCTCGCTCGACGACAAGCCGCTGGACGCCCACGACGCGTACCTGCGCCTGCACCTGCTGAGCCACCGCCTGGTCAAGCCGCACGGCCAGAACCTGGACGGCCTCTTCGGCCTGCTGGCCAACGTCGCGTGGACCTCGCTCGGCCCGGTCGCCGTCGACCAGGTCGAGACCGTGCGGCTGAACGCCCGTGCCGAGGGCCTGCACCTCCAGGTCACCTCGATCGACAAGTTCCCGCGGATGACGGACTACGTCGCCCCCAAGGGCGTCCGCATCGCCGACGCCGACCGCGTCCGCCTCGGCGCGCACCTCGCCGAGGGCACCACCGTCATGCACGAGGGCTTCGTCAACTTCAACGCCGGCACCCTCGGCACCTCCATGATCGAGGGCCGCATCTCGGCCGGCGTCGTGATCGGCGACGGCTCGGACATCGGCGGCGGCGCGTCCACCATGGGCACCCTCTCGGGCGGCGGCAAGCAGATCATCTCGATCGGCGAGCGCTGCCTGGTCGGCGCCGAGGCGGGCGTCGGCATCGCGCTGGGCGACGAGTGCATCGTCGAGGCCGGCCTCTACGTCACCGCCGGCACCCGCGTCACCCTGCCGGACGGCCAGATCGTCAAGGCCCTGGAGCTGTCGGGCGCGAGCAACATCCTCTTCCGCCGCAACTCGGTCACCGGCGCCGTCGAGGCCCGCCCGAACAACGCGGTCTGGGGCGGCCTGAACGAGGTCCTGCACAGCCACAACTGAGCCGGCCCGCCCGGCCGGTACGCGCGAACGCCCTCCCACACCCCCGAGCGGGGTGGGAGGGCGTTCGCGCGGGACGGGGTCCTCAGTGGAGGGCGATGGTGCGGATCAGGCCGGCGAAGGCCCGTTCCTCCTCCTCGGTCAGCTCGACCGTCTCCATCGGGTGGCCGGCCGGGCCGCGCTGGCCCGGGATGGCCGCGAGGCCCTCGTGCGAGCCGGGCTCGGGGTGGTGGAACCTGCTGCCCCACAGCATGTGGCCGAGGCCGATGACCCAGACCAGCGCGGCCAAGAGCAGCACGGCCACGCCGATTTCCCGGGCGAGGGAGATGGAGGGGAACACGCGGTCCTCCGGGTGTGCGGGGGGACGGGATCGGGCGTGGGCCTGGCGTGCGCGCGGCACGGGTCGGGCGCGTCGGGCGCGGGTCCGGCGTCGGTTCGGCGGGTCAGGCGTCGGTTCGTCGGGTCGAGCGGGTTTCGGCGTGGGGATACTCAACACCACAACCCGGGTGGAATGGGCACGGATGTGGCCGGCGTCACGTCGGGGACGAAACTCCTCATCTCGCCCTCCCGTCGATCGCGCTCAGCCCGTCAGCGACAGCTTGAACCCGTCGTGGCTGCGGGCGAAACCCAGCCGCTCGTAGAAGCGATGCGCGTGGACCCGGCGCTTGTTACTGGTCAGCTGCACCAGAGCGCAGCCGCGCTCGCGGGCCCGCGCCACCGCCCGCTCCATCAGTTCCGTGCCCAGCCCGTCCCCCCGCAGCTCGGGGCGCACCCGTACCGCCTCGATCAGCGCCCGCTCCCGGCCGCCCTGGCCGAGACCCGGGATGTACGTCAGTTGGAGGCAGCCCAGCACCCGGTCGCCGTCCGCCAGGACGAGCATCTCGTTGCGCGGGTCCGCCCCGATGGCGGCGAAGGCCCGCTCGTGCGCCTCGGTGACCGGGGCGTCGTCGCCGTCCGCCAGGAGGGCCAGGAGGACGGGCAGGTCGGCACGGGTCGCGGTGCGGAGGATCATGGCGGCAGTGTGGCAGGCGGCCCGGGCGGGAGAGCGCCCGGGCCGCCTGCGGCCTGCGGCCTACGGCCCGCGGACCGCGGTTACGGGCGGAAGCGCAGCACCTGCGGGTCGTGGTCGCTGTTCTGGGCGGAGAACTCGGCGTTGATGTGCACGCTGTCGTAGGAGAAGTTCTTCACCGCCGGGCTGGTCAGGATCTGGTCCAGCACCTGCGCGTTGCCCTGGTAGACATAGGAGTAACGTTCCGCCTTCGGCAGCGACTTGATCGCCGAGTACAGCGCGCCGCCGTCCTCCAGCGCCTTCGCCGTCCCCGAGAACTCGAAGTCGTTGATGTCGCCGACCGCGAGGACGTCGGCGTTCTTCTCGGTCGCCAGGATGTCCTTGACGAAGCCGTTCACGGCCTGCGCCTGGAGCAGCCGCTTGGCCTCCGAGGACCGCACCGGAGGCTGGTGCGCGGAGGTCAGGCCCTCGTCGCCGCCCTTCGAGGTGAAGTGGTTGGCGATCACGAAGACCGTCCGGCCGCGGAAGACGAACTCGCCCGCCAGCGGCTTGCGGCTGTCGGTCCACGCCGGGTTGGCCGGGTCGATCCGGCCGGGGGAGTGGGTCAGGGCCGCGTGGCCCTTCTCCGTCGTCACGCCGGTCGCGGTGGTGGAATCGCCGGCCGCGCGGTCGGTGAACGAGACGCGGGCCGGGTTGAACAGGAACACCTGGCGGATGTTGCCGCCGGGCTCGCCGCCGTCCTTGTTGTTCTCCGGGTTGATGGTCCGCCACTGGTAGGCGGGACCGCCCGCCGCCGCGATGGCGGCGGTGAACTTGGTCAGCGTCTGCTCCGCGGAGACGGTGCCGTCGTTCTTGGCGCCGTTGTCGTCCTGGATCTCCTCCAGGGCCACGATGTCGGGGGAGGCGAGGTTCTCGACGACGGCCTTCGCCAGGTTGTCGAACTTCGTCTGGGGATCGGACGGGTCGAGGTTCTCGACGTTGTACGTGGCCACCGCCAGCTCGCCCGGAGCCTGCGCCTTGGTCTTCTCGGGGGCGAGCGTGCCCGCCTGGACCTGCCCGAGGGTGCGCGCGACCAGGGTGTAGCCGCCGAACTGGTTGTAGTCGAGGGGGCCCTCGGTGGTGCCGGTCAGCTTGTCGCCGACGTTCGCCACGGGGAAGGGCTGCTGCGCGAGCGGCGCGAGCTGCTGGACCTGGAGACGGCCGGTGTTCTGGGACTCGTACGAGCCGTAGAGCGTGCCGCCGCGCTTGGCGGTGTTCTCCCAGCCCTTCACCGTGACCCACAGCTCCGAGTACGGGTCGGTGGGGCCGACGACGCGTGAGGTGCCGATGCGGACGTTCATGCCCTCCAGGGACTCGTAGTAGTCCAGGGCGTACCGCGAGGGGTCCAGCGGCAGGCCGTTGATGCTGCCGGCGGCGGACGCGTCGCCCGCCGGGGCGTACTCGGCGGGAACGCTGTACTCGTTGATCGTTACGGCCTCGGGCAGCGCGTTGCCGGAGGAGACCACCGTGACGGCCGGCTTGGCGATCTGGGTGATCGACTGGTTGCCGGAGGAGACCCCGCCCGGGACGTACTCGCCGACCGTGCCGTTCACCTTGACGGCGTCGCCGACCGCGACGGTCGGGACCGAGCTCGTGAAGACGAAGATGCCCTCACTGGTGGCGGCGTCGTCGTCGGCGTCCGGGTCCTGCATCCAGAAGCCGCGCGAGCCGAACGTGCGCACGCCGGTGACGATGCCCTCGACGCCGGTGACCTGCTTGCCGTTGAGCGGGGATATCCGGGTGGTGCCCTGGATGTCGTGGATGCGGACCTGATCGGCGGACGCGGCGCCCTCAGCGGCGTCGGCGGAGCCCGCGAGCAGCCCGGTGGCCAGGGCCGTGGCGACGAGGGCCGCGATGGCGGCGGAACGGGGGTGCGAGGAGCGCATGGTCAGGAACTCCGGTGTGTGGAGGGGGGAACCCGAAGGACCGCGGGTGCCCGGAATGGTGTGGAGGGTTTGGGGCTGGGTCTTCGCTATGTCTACGCGCGTCAATTTCCTGCGTGGGGCGTGAAGTTGTCAAGGTCTCCAGGGAAGACGGCAGCTGACTGTGGGATGAACCAAAGGCGTTGGCCCCCTGGACGTGCCCGATATGCGTCTACGCTGGGCGTCGCCGTTCGGCCCGACGGTCCCACCACCGCGTCCCCGAGGAGAACCGCCCCATGTCCGCAGAGCCGCACCCCACGCTGCCGCCGGTACGGCTGCACTCCGATGCGGAGCTGGCCCGCGACGCCCTCGTCGCACCCCTGTTCGCCCGGGCCGTGCGCCTCGCGCGGTGGGCCGGACCCGACACGCGCGTCGAGATCGGCGGCGAGCTGGCCGCCGACCAGTTGCCGCGGGCCGCGACCGTACTCGGGTTCGACGCGGTCGACCCGGACGGCCCGATGTACGCGAGCCAGGCATGGCGGGTGGCCGTCGACACCGGGCTGGTCGACGTGACCGAACCCGAACTCGAACATGAGGCCGAGGCCGAGGCCGAGGCCGCGCCCGAAGCCGAAGCCGAAGGCGAACCGGAATCCGGCGCCGCCTCGCCGGGCGGCGGCGCCGGTGCGCCGGAGCACGGCACCGCCGCCCCCGGCGAGGACCTCGCGCTGATCGGCGCGGGCGCGCCCGCCGACGTGCTCGACCTGTGGCTGGCCGCCTTGGACGCCGTCCTCGCGGACGCCGCCGTGCCCCCTCTGAACGACCTCGTCGACGCGCTGGAGGGCGCCGGGGAAATCGACTTCGACCGCCTCGACTGGAACCCGGCGCGCGAAGCGGACTTCCTGGACGGGGTCCTCGCCAACCTCTACCTGCTCACGGTGGCGGAGGGCGGCGCGGGGGAGAGCCCGGTGCCGCTGCCCGTCCTCGCCGCCTCCATGGTCGTCCCCGACGACATGGGGGAGCCGACCGACGCGGTGTTGGAGCAGGTCTCCGACGCGATGATGCGCCTCGACGACCAGTTCCGGCAGCTGGAACCCATCGGGCTGGTCGAGTTCCGGCCCGTGGACCAAGAGCTGATGGCGGGGACGGACGACGAGGAGTTGCTCCCGGGCCCGGCCGACGCGGACGAGGACGACATCGCCCGGTACGGCATGGTGCGGCTGACTCCCCTCGGCCTGTACGGCGTCCGCGCCCGCATGCTCGAAGCCGGGGTGGAGGCGCCCGCGATCGGTGAACTGGCCGACAAGGGCGCCGACGCGCTGCTGGACGCCGTCTCCCACTACCCGGAGCACGCGGCGCAGGCCGAGATGGAGCAGTGGCTGGCCGGACGCGAACTGCCGTCGGCGGTCGCCGAACTGCTCGACGCGGCGCGGGGTGACGACGAAGGGGCCCCGCTGCGCCGGCTGCGCTGCCAACAGGCCCTCGCCCCGGCCGGACCGGAGGCGGAACCCGCGGTCCGGGCGGTGCTGGAGGACCCGCGCCTGGGCGGGCTGGCACGGGTCTGGCTGGCCGAGCGGGGGGCGACGGACGTACCGGCCCCGGACGGGGCGATGGTGTTCTGGCTGACGGTCGACACGATCGCGGCGCAGCTCGCGGCGGACGGGGAGGCGGAGGAACTGCCTCTGTTGATGCGGAGCCTGACGGGACACCACGCCGGGTTCTTCGACGAGGTCTGGCGGGTGGAGCACCCGGCGACGGCGGACGTCCTGGAGGCGATGGGCCGCCTGCACCCGGACAAGAAGGCGGCGAAGGCAGCCCGCAAGGCCGCCTTCAAGGCCCGCTCCCGCCGCCGCTGACACCCTTCTTGGGGGCGGGGCGGCGGGGTGTTCCGGCCGGTGGGCCATCCGTGGCCGCCGGCCCGCGCTCCTGTCGGCCCGGGCGGCGTACCAGTGGTCGGGCCCGCCGGGGACTTCGAGCGCGCCACCGGGCGGTGGGCGGAGGCCGGGGTGGCGGCCCGGGCCCAGGTCGGGCCAGGTGTTCGGTGGGGTCACCCGCGGCTGCCGGCCGCCCGGTGGCGGGCCTCGGCCGGCCGGTCGGACGGCAGGTGGCGTACCGGTGGTCGGGTTCGCCGGGTCCCGGACCAGGTGTGTTCCCGGCCGTCGGCGCGGGGCGTGGGCGCCGGGTTTCCCACCGGTATCGGACCGGGTGTCCCGTGACGGGCTGGGGCGCGCCGGGCTTGGGGCGCGCCGGACCCGGGCGGGCTGTCGAGTGCGGGCACCTACCGGCCCGGTCGACCGAGACCGGGCGCCCCAGGGCCGGCAGGTCCGCCGTGTCCCGGCCGGCTCCGGCCCGGCCCGGGGTCCGTCCCGGCTCCGGCCCGGCTCGGGAACGGGGCGGCCGGGCGTTTCGGGTGCCCCGGTCCGCCCGCCCGGCGAGGGCCCGCCTCCCGGGCGGGCGGCCCCGCCGGTGCCGGTGCGGAGCAGGCAGACTCCACCACCCGCCCGCGCCGGTGCCGGCGGGGCCGGTGAGGGCGGCCCGGCTCGGGGCGGGGCATCGGGCGGCGGGGGCACCGGTTCCTGTTGCGCGCCCGGCGGCCCCGGCGGCTCGCCGCGACGGCAGGGTCCGGGCCGGCGTCCGCAAGGGGGTACAACGAGCCGATCAAAGGCCGGAGTTCGCCATTCCGAGGCGCGGGCGAGGGACAGTCCGGTGCCGGGGGTAGTTCAGCCGGCGTTCACGTGCGGGCGCGAGCGTGTGCGCCGACGACCGTACGACAGGCGCACCACCGTCCACCCCTTGGAGCCACGATGCCCCTCAGCCGCAGAGACTTCACCTCCCGCACCGTCATCGCCGGTGCGGGAGTCGCACTCACCGGGACCGTCGGCGCGCTCGCCACCGCCCCCGGCGCGCTTGCGGCCGACGGCACCGCGTGGCACGAGGAGAACGGTCACCCGCGCGAGCCCGGCTACGGCCCGCTCGTCTCCGACCCGGCCGGAATCCTCGCCCTCCCGGCCGGTTTCACGTACCGCGTCATCACCCACAGCGGCGTGACGAAGCTCGACTCCGGTGAGAGCACCCCCTCCAACCACGACGGCACGGCCGCCTTCGAGGGCGCACGCGGAGTCACCCTCCTCGTCAACAACCACGAGTTGAAGGGCCCCCGCTCCGGCTGGGCCCGCCCGGTCCCGCTCACCGAGGGCCTCGTCTACGACCCCGCGGCCTCCGGCGGCTGTACGGTCGTCGAGGTCCGCCGCGGCGGCGAGGTCGCCGAATGGGTCGGCATCGCCGGTACGTCCACCAACTGCGCCGGCGGCGCCACCCCCTGGGGCACCTGGCTGACCTGCGAGGAAACCGAGGACCTGGCCGGCAAGAACGGGATGACCAAGGACCACGGCTACGTCTTCGAGGTCGATCCGCACGACCGCCGTGCCAACCGCGACCCTCAGCCCGTCAAGGCGTTCGGGCGGTACGCGCACGAAGCCGTCGTCATCGACCCGCGCCAGGGCCACGCCTACCTCACGGAGGACGCCTCCGGCCCCAACGGCCTGCTCTACCGCTGGACCCCGCCGCACGGCTTCCGCCACGGGCGCGGCAAGCTCCGTACGCTCGCCCCCGACGCGGGCGTGCTCGCGGCGGCCAAGTGCTTCGACAGCTCGGGGCGGTTCGTGGACGACCTCTCGCGCGCGACGCAGACCGGCACCGTGTACGGGGTCGACTGGGTGGAGGTCCCGGACCGCGACGGGCGTACGACGTCGGTGCGCAAGCAGTTCGGGGCGGACGCCGTGACCCGGGCGCGCAAGCTGGAGGGCATGTGGTGGGCCGACGGGGGAGCGTACTTCGTCTCCTCCTATGCCCGGTCCGAGAGCCCGGGCCCCGCGCACGACGGCCAGGTGTGGTTCTACGACCCGAAGCGCCGCACGATCCGGCTGATGGTCCTGCTCGGGGTGAACCCCGACCCGTCCAAGGACGGTGCCTTCGACGGCCCCGACAACATCACGGTGTCGCCGTACGGCGGTCTGGTCATCGCGGAGGACGGCGAGGGCGTCCAGCACCTGCTCGGCGCGACGGAGTCGGGCCGCACCTATCCGCTCGCCCGCAACGAGATGAACATGGGGACGGCCGAGAACCCCGAGTACTCGGAGTTCACCGGCGTCTGCTTCGCACCGGACGGGCGCACGCTGTACGCCAACATCCAGGAGCCGGGGATCATGCTGGCCATCACCGGGCCTTGGCGGCGCACCCGCTGAGGAGGCCGACGAACGGCGGCCGGGCCGATACGGCCCGGCCGGCTACCGGCCCTACTGGGCCGGGGCGGCCTCCGCGCGGGACGCCGCGGCCCATTCCTCGAGCAGGAATTCGTACGCCTCGGAGGGCCACTCGTCGTCCACTCGGGTCTCGACGAGGTGCCGGATCGCCGCGTTCGCCTCTGCGGCGGACGGGCGGGCCGGACCCGCGGGCTGGAGTGTCTTCTGCATGGTTACAAGGCTACGGGCGGCCACTGACAGTCACCTCCGATTTAGAGGTGTCATCGCTCACCCGGTCCCGGCACCGGTCGCGCCATGTGGCCGCCCACCTGCTCAGAGTGCTTCCGAGGCTGGCTTGACCATGCCCCGCACTGTGCGGGACTTCACAAAGTCGCCCATGGCCGTCATCTCCCACTCGCCGCTGAACTGCTTGATCAACTTGGCCATCATGACGCCGGTCTGCGGCTCCGCTCCGGTGAGGTCGAAGCGGACCAGCTCCTCGTCGCTCGCCGCGTCGATCAGCCGGCAGTAGGCCTTCGCCACCTCGCTGAACTTCTGGCCGGAGAAGGAGTTGACCGTGAAGACCAGGCCCGTGACCTCGGCGGGCAATCGGCCGAGGTCCACGACGATGACCTCGTCGTCCCCGGCCCCCTCGCCGGTCAGATTGTCACCCGAGTGCTTGACGGCGCCGCCGAGGATGGACAGCTTGCCGAAGTAGCAACTGTCGATGTGGTTGCGCTGCGGGCCGTAGGCGACGACGGACGCGTCGAGGTCGATGGCCCGGCCGCCGAACGCGGGCTCCCAGCCGAGGCCCATCTTGACCTGGGAGAGCAGCGGGCGGCCGCCCTTGACGAGCGAGACGGTCTGGTTCTTCCGCAGGTTGACCCGCCCCTTGTCGAGGTTGATCTTCCCGGGGCCGGCGGCCGGTGTGGCGGCGGGCGGCGCGGGGGCGGCTGTGACCGGGGCAGGGGCGGGCGCCGACGGCATCGGCGGGGCAACGGTCGAGGGCGCGGCCGTGGGCATCGGCGGGACGGCCGCCGCCGGCTCCTCCTCCACCGTGACCCCGAAGTCGGTGGCGATGCCGGCGAGACCGTTGGCGTACCCCTGGCCCACGGCGCGCACCTTCCACACTCCGCCGCGCTGGTACACCTCCACCACCACCAGGGCGGTCTCGGCGCCGAGCCGCGGTGGGGTAAAGGTGGCGATCACCGCTCCGCTCACCGCGTCCCGCACGGTGGCGGTGGGCTCGATGCCCTGGAAGCTCTGTCCGGCGGCGTCCGGACTCGCCGTGACCACGATGCGCTCGATCCCCGGCGGGAGGGCGGAGGTGTCGACGGTGATCGAGTCGGGCGCCGAACCGCCGCCGGACCGGTAGTCCACACCGGGCCCGGACGGCTGGTTGTAGAAGATGAAGTCGGCGTCCGAACGCACCTTGCCGTCCGCCGTGAGGAGGAGTCCCGACACGTCGAGCCGCACCGGGGCAGCCACGTCGACCGTCACACGGACGGTATGGAGCGGCAGATTGGAACCAGGGGTCATAGCGGTCATGCCCGGAGAACGACCGACACCGCTTTGCCGTTCCCTTACCCTCGCAAGACTTCTCAGCCGCGGTTGCGCGGGTGGTTCCGGGCCGAGCGCTCGTCGCCGGATTTGTACGCCCCGGTCCGGCGGGCCATGACGAGTCGCGGGTCGCCGGAATCCACCTCGGCGGGGAACTTCCCGGCCCGGGCCCCCCAGGGTGCCCGCGGCGCGGCCCCGGTGCGTGATGACGACGCGGTCGCCGTGTTTCCCATGCGTGAACCCGTGCGGCTTCGGCATGGGCGGCAGCCTGCCGTGCCCGGGGCGGAGGCGGCAACGGATTCGGGCCGCCTCCGCGAGCGCGCCGGAACCTCCCGCGGCCGACCGGCCCGGCCCGCGGCCCGGTGGCCTCCGCCGGACCCGCCGCTCCCGCGCGCCCGCCCGGCGCCGTCCGCGCACTCCCGGCCGCCCGCCGTAAGTCGCCCGTCGGACGCCCGTCAGCCGCCCGTGACCCGCCGCGGCAGGCCGAGCGGGTTGCCCTCGCGCAGCTCCGCCGGGAGCAGCGCGTCCGGCACCGATTGGTAGACCACCGGCCGCAGCCAGCGCTCGATGGCGGTGGCGCCGACCGAGGTCGAGTGCGAGGTCGCCGCCGGGTACGGGCCGCCGTGGTGCTGGGCCGGCGCCACCGCGACCCCGGTCGGCCAGCCGTTCACGACGATCCGGCCGGCCAAGCCGGTGACCCGCTCGATCAGTTCGGCGGCCGGTCCGGGGGCGCCCTCGGCCTCGGCCGTCGAGAGCTGGAGGGTGGCGCTCAGGTTCCCCGCGAGCCGGCCCAGCACTTCGGCCGGCTCGCGCCCGTCCGCGTACCGGACGACGACGCCGACCGGGCCGAAGCACTCCTCCAGGAGCACCTCGTAGGACGGCCCGCCGTCGAGGAGGGTCCGGGCCGGCACGCTCAGGTACCCGGCGGCGACGGTGTGTTCACCGGCCGGGCCGGGTGCGACGGGCGCGTCGACGCCGGGCAGCGCCGAGCGCTCGCGGACCCCGGCGACGAAGGCGTCCCGCATCCGGTGGTCCAGCAGCACCCCCGGCCCGCTCTCGCCCAGCGCCTTGCCGAGCGCGGCGGTGAGGCGGTCGCCGTCCGGACCCTCGGGGACGAGGACGAGCCCCGGCTTGACGCAGAACTGGCCCACGCCGAGCGTGAGCGAGCCCGCGAGCCCCGCTCCGATCTCCTCGGCGCGTTCGGCGACCGCGGCCGGGGTGACCACGACCGGGTTCAGCGAGCCCAGTTCGCCGTGGAAGGGGATCGGCACGGGCCGGGCGGCGGCCGCGTCGAACAGGGCCCGCCCGCCCCGGATGGAACCGGTGAATCCGGCCGCCGCGACGAGTGGGTGGCGGATCAGCTCCAGCCCGGCCCCGAAGCCGTGGACGACCGACACGATGGCGGCCGGCAACCCGGCGTCCACCGCCGCCCGGCGCAGCAGGGCGGCGCACAGTTCGGAGGTGGCCGGGTGGTCGGGGTGCGCCTTGACCACCACGGGGCAGCCGGCGGCCAGCGCGCTCGCGGTGTCCCCGCCGGGCACGGAGAAGGCGAGCGGGAAGTTGGAGGCGGCGTAGACGGCGGTCACGCCCAGCGGCACCTTGTAACGGCGCAGTTCCGGGCGCGGCGGAGTCAGCGACGGGTCGGCGCGGTCGACGCGGATGTCGAGGTACCCGCCCTCGTCCACGGCATCGGCGAAGGCCCGCAATTGGCCGGTGGTGCGGGCCAGTTCGCCGGTGAGCCGGCCGGGTCCGAGGGCGGTCTCGGCGTCGGCGGTTTCGACGACCTGGTCCGCCGCCCCGTCCAGCATGTCGGCTGCCCCGCGCAGGAAGGCGGTGCGGGCGGCGCGGTCGCTCAGCGCGCCCCGGGCGGAGTGCGCCGCGCGTACGGCCCCGTCCACCTCCCGGGATGTGGCCTCCACCGCAACCTGACCGTGTTGCTTCCCGGTGCGGGGGTCCACACTCCAGACTGGTGTTGCTGCCATGGCGCACTGCCTCCTGGATCTACGCTGACCCGCGCGGTGTCGTCGTTCAGTATTCTGAACGCCGTTCCGAAGGATGAATGATCACATCCAGCGTGGACTCTATTTCCGCGTCTTCCCGGTTGACAAGGGAAACGACACAAGAGGGGCACGAAGGCCGATGACCACAGGTGAGTCCGGGGCGTCAGGGGACCAAGGCGCGGAAGCGGGCGGTCCGGGGGCGCCGGCGGCCGTCAAGTCGGCCGTGCGCACGGTGATGTTGCTGGAACACTTCGCGGCCCGGCCGGGACTGCACAGCCTGGCCGACATCCAGCACGACCTCTCGCTGCCCAAGTCCAGCCTGTACATGCTGCTGCGCACGCTGGTGAACCTGGGCTGGGTGGAGACGGACGCGACGGGCACGCGGTACGGCATCGGCGTACGGGCCCTGCTGGTCGGCAGTTCCTACATCGACGGGGACGAAGTGGTCGCGGCGGCCCGGCCCACCCTGGACCGGCTCTCCGACGACACGACGGAGACGATCCACCTGGCGCGGATGGACGGGACGAGCGTGGTCTACCTCGCGACCCGGCCGTCCCAGCACTACCTGCGGCCCTTCACCCGGGTCGGTCGGCGGCTGCCCGTGCACTCGACGGCCCTGGGCAAGGCGCTGCTGGCCACGCACACCGACGACGAGGTGCGGGGGCTGTTGCCGCGGCGGCTGGAGGCGGTGACCGAGCACACCATCACCGACCGGGAGCGGCTCGTGGACGAGTTGGCGCTGGTGCGGGAGCAGGGCTACGCGGTCGACCGGGAGGAGAACACCCTCGGACTGCGCTGCTTCGGGGTGGCGGTGCCCTATCGCACTCCGGCGCGGGACGCGGTGAGCTGCTCGGTGCCGGTCGCCCGGCTGACGCCGCAGCACGAACAGGCCATCAAGGCGGCGCTGTTCGAGGCCCGCGACCGGCTGTCGGTGGTGACGCGGCGGATGTGAGGCGCTGGTGTTGAGGCGGTGGATGTGAGGCGGTGAACGCGGGGGTCCTCCCGCCGGGCGGGGGTCCCTCCCCCGGACGGAGGTTTCTCCCCCGGACGGGGGAGGCGGTTCCCCTTCACGGGGGAGGTGGCGGGGCGGCGCGCACGCGACCGTTGGGTCATGACCACACGAGCGGTGCACAGGAGCGAGACGACGTACACGGCGCGGCCGCCGGCCGGCGGCCCGGGGGCCTCCCGTCCCGGGGCCGTCGGACGGATCCTGCGAGCGGCGGCCCTGGCCGCCACCGTTCCCTACCTGTGCCTCAAGGGCGCCTGGCTGGCGGGGAGCCGCATCGGGATACCGGACGGCAGCGTGCTGCTGGAGCCCGGCATGTTCTTCAAGGTCGCCAATGCCGTCACCCTGGTCATGGACTCGGCCGTCATCGTGCTCGTGCTCGTGTTCACACGGTCCTGGGGCATACGGGTGCCGACCTGGCTGCTGACCGTCCCGGTGTTCATCGCCACCGGACTGCTCGTCCCGATCGTCGTGGCCTTCCCCGCCCAACGCCTCATGGCGGTAGCGGGCGTGGGTTCCGGCGCCGCCGCGGAGGCGGCCAAGGAGCCCTTCCTCGACCCTTGGGTGTTCAACGTCGTCTACAGCGGCTTCATCGTGCAGGCCATAGCCCTGGCCGGGTTGTTCGTCCCCTATGCGCGGAAGCGCTGGGGCAGCCGCTGGCAGGGCGTCCTGGGGGAGCGGCTCCCGTCACCCACGGGGGTGGTGGCGGGAGCCGCGGCGGTGACGGCCGTGGCCGTGGCGGCCGTGCAACTCTTCTGGGCCTTCGGCGGGACGGCCGGGCTCAGCGCGTCACAGATCGCCCGGTTCGATCCGCAGACGGGCGCGGTGTCCGCCACCCATGCGATATGCGCCCTGGCCGCGGGCGCGGGCGCGGTGAACCTGGCCCGGGGCGGAGCCCGACGGGCCCGGGGGGCGCTCGCCGTGGCATGGACCGGGTCGGCGGCCGCGGCCTGCTGGGGCCTGTGGCTGTTGATCGCCTCGACGGGTGCCACCGATCCCGAGGAGGCGGTCACCCTCGCGATGGTCCTGACCTACGCTGGCCAGATGATCACCGGTCTGCTCGCCGCCGTGGTCCTGACCCGGTTCCTCGCCTCACGCCGCACCGCGTGAGGGGGACCGGCGCGGGCGGGAGAGGGCCGACGGGGCAGTGGGGTGCCGGGGGGCGATGGAATGGCGACGGGGGTACGGGCCGGTGTCGCCCGGCTGCTGGGGGCGCGGGCCCGACGGCGGTGGGTACATCTGATCCTGGGCGGCGCCCTGCTGATGCCGTACTTCCTCCTCGCCGAGGTTGCGGTCAGTGTCGTCGCGGGTGTGGGCAACGTCCTCGGCTCCACCCGCCTGACCTTCGCCGCCTACGGGGTCTCCCTGCCCCTGGCCGCGCTGACCGCAGTGTTCGCGCTCGTCCGGCCGATGTCGGCGGGCGCCGTACGGGCCCTGTGCGGGGTGCCCGGCGAGCGGCTGGCGGAGGGGCCGGCCCGGTCCTGGCAGGCCCGCGGGCGGACTTCGGCCTGGTGGACGTTGCACCTGGGGGTCGGCGCGGTCATCAGCGGGATGAGCCTCGCGGTACCGCCCATGGCGGTCGTGCTCATCGTGCTGCCGTTCGTGCGCCGGCTGCGGGACGTGCCGGTGGGGCTGGGATGGTTCCGTACCGGCGCCGAGCCCTACACCGCCCCGCTGCTGGGGATCGCGCTGCTGTGCGGGCTCGTCCTGTGCGCCGCCGCGGCCGGGGCGCTGCTGGCCCGAGCGGCGCCCGTCCTGCTCGGGCCGACCGCGGCCGACCGGCTGGCGGCGGCGCAGGAGCGGGCCGCCGACCTGGCGGTGCGCAATCGGCTGGCGCGGGAGCTGCACGACGCCGTCGGGCACGCGCTGAGCGCGGTCACCCTCCAGGCGAACGCCGCCCGGCGGGTGCTGGAGAGCGACCCCGGCTTCGTACGTGAGGCGTTGGCCGCGATCGAGGACACCACCCGGCGGACGGTCGGTGAGCTGGACGCCGTGCTGGGCCTGCTGCGGGAGGGCGACGGCACCGACGGGTCGGACCGGTCGCGGCCCGCGCCGACGCTCGCGGCGGATCTCGACGGCCTCCTGGCCCGTTCCCGGGCGGCCGGCACCCCGATCACCGCCCACCAGGACCACGGGGCCGCCGGGGACTGGACCCGGCTCCCCGCGATCGTCTCCCGGGAGGCGTACCGCATCGTCCAAGAGGGCCTGAGCAACGCCCTGCGCCACGGCACGGGCCCCGTCGAGCTGTGGATCGCCGTACGGGACAAGGGAAACGGCACGCACCGCGAACTGGAGATCACCATGACCAACCCGCCGGGCACCGCCGAGGGGTCGAAGCCCCGCGCGACGGGCGGGCGCGGCCTGCGCGGCGCCGCCGAGCGGGCCGCGCTACTCGGTGGCGGCGTCGAGGCCGGACCCGTCGAGGCAGGCCCCGGCGAGGAGCGGTGGCGGCTGCGCGCCGTCCTTCCGCTGGGCGGGCAAGAGCGATGAGCCGGCCGCCCCTGCGCATCGTGCTCGCCGACGACGAGCGGATGGTCCGTACCGCCCTGCGCGTGATCTTGGAGGCCGAACCCGACCTCGATGTCGTCGGCGAGGCGGCCGACGGCGCCGAGGCGGTGTCCCTCGTACGCGCGCTGGCGCCCGATGTGGTCCTGATGGACGTACGGATGCCGGGGATCGACGGCATCCGCGCCACCCGGCAGATCCTCGCCACCATGGCCGAGCCGCCCCGGATCGTCGTCGTCACCACCTTCGAGAACGACTCCTACGTCTACGGGGCGCTGCGCGCCGGCGCCGCGGGTTTCCTCCTCAAGCGCGCCGACCCGGACGAGCTGATCGGGGCGGTACGGCTCGTCGCCCGCGGCGACTCCCTGCTCTTCCCCGCCGCCGTCCGCTCCCTCGCCGCCACCCAGGCGGCCGGCGACCCCTCCGCCACCGCCCCCTGGGTGCGCCGGCTGACCGACCGGGAGGCCGACGTACTGCGCCTGATCGCCACCGGCCTGTCCAACCACGAGGTCAGTGAACGCCTCGGCGTCGGGCCCCAGACGGTCAAGACGCACGTCGCCGCCATCCTCGCCAAGACCGGCTCCCGCGACCGCACCCAAGCGGTGATCGCCGCCTACGAAGGGGGGTTCCTCATGAGGAAAAACTGAGAACCCGGCCACAATCGGGGCAGAGCGGAACGTCTGACGCCGCTCGCACGTCTTTCCGGGGGATGAACAAGACGATCAGGCGCGCGTCGGTCTTCTGTCTGCTTCTGGTGGCGGCCCTCTTGATACGGGTCACCTGGGTGCAGGCGTACCAAGGCCAGGCGCTCGCAGACGACAAGCACAACCGGCGCAACCTCATCGGGCAGTACGAGAACCCGCTGGGGAACATCATCGTGGGCGGCGAGGCGATCACCGGCTCGGTGAAGACCGGCGGCAAGGACTTCGAGTACAAGCGCACCTACGTCGACGGCCCGCTGTACGCGCCGATCACCGGCTACAGCTCCCAGGCGTACGGGGTGAGCATGCTGGAGGGCGTCTACAAGAACATCCTCAACGGCTCCGACAGCCGGTTGAAGACGCCGATGGACATCCTCACCAACAAGCGGGCCGCCCCGGGCAACGTGTTGACCACCATCGACAAGGGCGTCCAGAAGGCGGCCTACGACGCGCTGCAGGGCAAGCAGGGTTCCGCCGTGGCGATCGACCCGGCGACCGGGCAGATCCTCGCGATGGTGAACAACCCCTCCTTCGACCCGGGCCGGATCACCGGCGCCGCCGACGAGCAGGCGTGGAAGGAGCTCTCGGCCGACCAGGGCAAGGCGATGGAGAACGTGGCGCTGCGCAAGCCGCAGGCCCCCGGCTCCACCTTCAAGCTGGTCACCATGGCGGCGGCCATCGAGAACGGGCTGGTCTCCGACATCGACGCGCCCACCGGCATCCCCGGCGCGTACACGATCCCGGGCACCCGCACCGCCCTGCCCAGCGAGGCCGGCAACGACGGGTGCAACAACGTGTCCGTGCGCACCGCGCTGCGGCTGTCCTGCAACAACGTCTTCGCCGACCTGGCGTCCAAGCTCGGCCAGGACAAGATGCGCGCGATGGCGGAGAAGCTGGGCTTCAACAAGGAGACCGCCACCCCCGTCACCGCCCGTCCCGCGAGCAAGTACCCGTCGACCAAGATGTCGGTCGACCAGGTCGCACAGACGGGTATCGGCCAGTTCGACGTGCAGGCCACGCCGCTCCAGATGGCGATGGTGACGGCGGCGATCGAGAACGGCGGCAAGCTCGTCGCGCCGCACATGGTCTCGGAGGTCACCGATTCCGGCGGCAACGTGCTGGAGAGCTTCAAGGACCCCAAGTCGGACCAGGTCATGAGCGCCAAGACGGCCTCGATGCTCCAGGACGCGATGCGCACCGTCGCGACCCAGGGCGGCGGCAAGCCCGCGCAGGTAGCGGGCGCCGAGGTCGGGGGCAAGACGGGTACCGCGCAGCGCGGCGTGAACAACAGCCTGCCGCCGCTGGCCTGGTTCACCTCGTACGGGAAGATCGACGGCAAGCAGATCGCCGTCGCGGTGGTGATCGAGAACTCGGACACCGACCGTTCCGAGATCGGTGGCGGCAAGCTGGCCGCGCCCATCGCGCAGAAGATGATGGCGGCGTGGCTCAAGAAGTAGCCCTCCCGCCCGCGGGGCGCCGCGCCGGGAACCGACACGGTTCCCGGCGCGTTCCCCTGTCCATGATCCGAACCGCGCGCCCCGATGACCTCGACGCCATCGCCGCCCTCCACACCCGGGCCCGTGCCACCTACTACCGGGGCCGCGTCCCCGAGAAGGTCTACGGGGGCGAAGCGGAAGTCGCGCGCAGCCGCGAGGGCTGGGCCCGCGCCGTCGCGCGCGCCGGCTCCGAAGGCGGCGTGTTCTGCGCCGAACAGGACGGCATACTCACCGGGGTCGCCGCGTTCCGCACCGCCGACGGGCAGAGCACACTGACCCAGTTGCACGTGGACCCCGCCCACTGGCGCCACGGCACCGGCGCGGCCCTGCACGCGGCCTGCCTGGACGCCTGGCGCCGGGCCGGGGTCACCCGGGCCCGCCTGGAGGTGTACGAGCACAACACGCGCGCCCAGTCCTTCTACGCCGCCCTCGGCTGGCGCCCGGAGCCGGCTGCGGCCCGCTCCGGCAGCCACCTCACGCTCTGGCTGTGCGTGGGGGACCCGTCCGGGGAATGAGACGCTCCGGCAGTCGGTTGAAAGGGAAACCGTCCGGTCCTCCCGTCGGACGGCCCCCGAACCCGAGAGAAGAAGGATCATGCGCGTCGAGATCTGGAGCGACATCGCCTGCCCGTGGTGCTACATCGGCAAGGCCCGGTTCACCAAGGGGCTGGCCGACTTCGCGCACCGCGACCGGGTGGAGGTCGTCTTCCGGTCCTTCGAACTCGATCCGCACGGCCCCAAGGGCGTGACCGCGCCGGTCCTGGAGATGCTGGCCGCGAAGTACGGCCGGACCCTCGACGAGGCGCGCGCCATGGAGGAGCACGTCGCCGCCGGCGCGCGCGGCGAGGGGTTGGCGTACCGGGTCGAGGGGCGCGACCACGGCAACACCTTCGACATCCACCGCCTGCTGCACCTGGCCGCCGCCCGGGGTCGTCAGGAGGAACTGCTCGACCTGGCCTACCGCGCCAACTTCGCCGAGGAGCGCAGCGTCTTCGATCCCGAGGTGCTGGTCGCCCTCGCCGTCGAGGCCGGGCTGGAGGAGACGGAGGCCCGTACGGTGCTCGCCGACGACTCCGCCTACGCCGACGAGGTGCGCGCCGACGAGCGCGAGGCGGCCGAACTGGGGGCCAACGCCGTACCGTTCTTCGTCCTCGACCGCCGCTACGGCATCTCCGGCGGGCAGCCCGCCGAGGTGTTCACACAGGCGCTCGAACAGGCGTGGGCCGGCCGCGAGGTCGCCCCGTCCGAGGCCGCCGACGGCGAGGTGTGCGAGCCCGACGGGGCGTGCGCCGTCCCCCGGGCGTAACGGGCACCGGCGCGACCGGGCGTAGCGGACACCGGCGCGACGGGCGTGGACGGGGAGCCGGGCTTGGCGCAGAGTTGAGGGCATGGACCTCCCCGCCCTCAGGGCCGAGTTCGCGCACTCCACCACCTACCTCAACACGGCCACGTGCGGAATCCTCCCGCGGTCGGCCGTCGCCGAGGTCCGGGCCCTGGCCGAGGCGGCCGGGGCCGGGGACCCGGCCGGATTCGGGGACTTCGACCGGGTCAACCGGGTCCGGGCGGCCTTCGCCCGGCTCGTCGGCGTGCCCGTCGCACGGGTCGCGCTCGGCTCCTCGGTCGCGACGCACGTCGGTCTGGTCGCGGCCGCCCTCCCCGCCGGTTCCGAAGTCCTCTGCCCCGAAGGGGACTTCGCCTCGGTGATGAATCCCTTCGTCGTGCGCGCCGATCTCAAGCTCCGCCTCGCCCCGCTGGAGTCGCTGGCCGAAGCCGTCGGCCCCGACACCGCGCTCGTCTCGCTGTCCGCCGTACAGTCCGCCGACGGCCGCAGCGCCGACCTGGCGGCGGTACGGGCCGCGACGGCCGCCCACGGCGCGCGGATGCTCGTCGACGCGACCCAGGCGGCGGGCTGCGTGCCCTTCGACGCCGCGCCCTACGACTACACCGTCACCGCCGGCTACAAGTGGCTGCTCGGCGCGCGCGGGGCCTCGTACCTCACCGTGTCCGAGGAGGCCCAGGACACCCTCACCCCGCTGCACGCCGGCTGGGTGGCGGCGGAGTCCGTCTGGGACGCCACCTACGGGCCGATGCCGCGACTGGCCGAAGGGGCCCGGCGCTTCGACGAGTCCCCGGCGTTCCTCGGCTACCACGCCGCCGAGCCCTCGCTGGCGCTGCTGGAGCGGATCGGCGTCGCCGCCGTGCACGCGCACAACACCGCCCTGGCCGCCCGCTACCGGGCCGGGCTCGCCCGCCTGGGCCACGAACCGGTCACCGGCGGGACCCCGATCGTCACCGTTCCCGGGCTGGCCCACCGACAGCCCGCCCTGCAGGCCGCCGGCATCGCCACATCGGCCCGGGCCGGCGGCCTGCGGGCCTCGTTCCACCTCTACAACACCGAGGCGGACGTCGACCGGCTCCTGGACGTCCTCGCGGACTGATCCGGCCGACCTCGGGCCGACCCCGAGCCGACACCGAGCCGGCCCTCGCGGAGGCGGAGGCCGGGGCCGGCCCCTCGCGGCGGACTACCAGGCCGCGTCCGCCGCGGCGAGCGCCGGGGCCGGGTCGGCCGACAGGGCGGAGGCCAACGCGGTCAACGACGCCCGCACCGCCTCCGGGGAGGCCGCCGGGCCGTAGTGGTTGACCCGGATCATCTCCTGCGCGAGCGCCCCGCCGCCCGCCGCGAGCGGAGCGGTCGGGTCCGCCGACAGCGCCTTGGCCACCACGACGGAGGCGTCCGCCACCCGCAGGGTCGTCGCCACCGGCGCCGCCTCCACCGTCGCCGGGACGTACGGGGCCACGCCCAGCGCCGTCGCGCCCGCTCGGGTCGCGGCGGCCGCGGCCGCGTGCCGGCCCGTCACCGCGGGCAGTCCCTCGGCGGCGATCCGGTCCAGGCACGCCTCCAGCGCCAGCATCTCCAGCTGGGCGGGGGCGTGCGGCAGGGTCGTACGGCCGGCGTCGATCCAGCGCTCCTTCCAGTCCAGCAGCGACAGGTACGAACGCCGGGGCGCCGCCGGGTTCTCCGCGAAGCGGGCCCAGGCGCGCTCCGAGACGGACACCGCCGAGACGCCCGCCGGGCCCCCCATCGCCTTCTGCGCGCCGATCACGCACAGGTCCACGCCCCACGCGTCCGGGAGCAGCGGCTCGGCGCCCACCGAGGCCACCGCGTCCAGCATGAACAGGGCGCCGTGGGCCCGGACGGCCTCGCCGATCTCCGCGACCGGGTTGGTGTTGCCCGTCGCGGCCTCGGCGTGCACCAGCGACACGAAGTCGATCTCCGGGTGCGCGGCCAGCGCCCCGGCGACCTGTTCCCCGGTGACCGCGGTGTGGAACGGCACCGCCAGGTCCACCACCCGCGCCCCGCAGTCGCGCAGCCAGTTGCCGAACGTGGTCCCGTACGGCCCCGTCACGATGTTCAGCGCCGCCGATCCGGGACGGGCCCCCGAGCGGATGCACGCCTCCAGCGGCAGCAGCGCCTCGCCCTGGGTGATCACCACGTCCTGGCGGGTGCCGAGCAGCTCCGCCACCCCCCGCTCGATCGACGCGAAACGGTCGGCGGTCAGCGGCGGGAGGTCCAACAGCGGGTGGGTCACGGCGGTGCTCTCTTCGTCCGGGGTCACCGGCCGAGCCTACCGAGCACGGACGTAAGGTGCCGCCATGAGCGATACGCGTGAGGTGGACGGAGCGGGCCGGGCCGACGATCGGTCGCAGAGCGGGTCCGAAGGCGGGTCCGTGGGTCAAGTGCTGCACGTCAAGGGGCGGGTGCTCGTCGGACCCGACGACGTACGCGACGAACTGTGGGTGATCGGCGGCCGGATCTCCTACGAGCGCCCGCGCGCCGCACGCGAGATCACCACGGTCACCGGTTGGGCCCTGCCCGGCCTGGTCGACGCGCACTGCCACGTGGGCCTCGACGCCCACGGGCCCGTCGACGCGGCGACCGCCGAACGCCAGGCGCTCACCGACCGCGACGCCGGCACCCTGCTGATCCGCGACGCCGGATCGCCCTCCGACACCCGCTGGATCGACGACCGCGAGGACCTGCCGAAGATCATCCGGGCGGGCCGGCACATCGCCCGGACCCGCCGCTACATCCGCAACTACGCGCACGAGATCGAGCCGGCCGACCTGGTCGAGTACGTGGGGCGCGAGGCGCGGCGCGGCGACGGCTGGGTCAAGCTGGTCGGCGACTGGATCGACCGCGACGCCGGGGACCTGACCGCCTGTTGGCCGCGCGCGGAGGTCGAGGCGGCCATCGCCGAGGCGCACCGCTTGGGCGCCCGCGTCACCGCGCACTGCTTCGCCGAGGACTCGCTGCGCGACCTGGTCGAGGCGGGCATCGACTGCGTCGAGCACGCCACCGGGCTCACGGAGGACACCATCCCGCTGTTCGCGGAGCGCGGGGTCGCGATCGTCCCGACCCTGGTCAACATCGCGACGTTCCCCAAGCTGGCGGCGGGCGGCGAGGCGAAGTTCCCGGCCTGGTCGGCGCACATGCGGCGGCTGCACGAGCGCCGGTACGACACCGTACGGGCCGCCTACGACGCGGGAGTTCCCGTCTACGTCGGCACCGACGCGGGCGGTTCCCTGCCGCACGGCCTGGTCGCCGCCGAGGTCGCTGAGCTGGTGAAGGCCGGGCTCCCGACATCGGCCGCCCTGTCCGCCACCGCCTGGTCGGCCCGCGAGTGGCTCGGCCGGCCCGGCCTGACCGAGGGCGCGCCGGCCGACCTCGTGGTCTACGGATCGGACCCGCGCGTTGACGTACGGACCCTGGCGCAGCCGCTGCGCGTGGTGGTCAACGGGGCCGTTCGGGCGTGACTGGGGGGAACTCCCGTTCTTTCTGGGGCCGATGATTCGTACGTGCGGTCGGAAACCACCCATTGGGGTGAAGTCACCCCGGGTGGGCCCCCGTTCACCCACAGTGCTTAAAGAATCCGAGGGTCGAAGCCGTCGGCGTGCGCGATGTCCCCCATTGGCCGCGCGACGGCACCCATCTCCCCGGGGGTTCCTCCATCTTGAACAGCAACACCTTCCGCATGCCCGCGGCCGTCCTGCTCGCCGCGGGGGCGGTGGCCCTGCTCACCGCGCCGCCCGCCTCGGCCACCGCGGCGGGCAGTGGCAGTGGCGGCGCGGCGGGCCAGGGCAAGGCCGGCGCCGTCGTCCTGCGCGCCGGACTCGACGTCGGCCTGCTGGGCGAGGCCGTCCACGTCCCGCTCCAGGCCACCCTCAACGAGGTCAGCGCCCCGGCGACGGCCGAGAAGACCGCCCTCACCGTGACCCTCGACGGCGCCGAACAGGGCAACCCCGTCAGCGTGCTGCGGGCGGACGTGGCCACCGCCAAGGCGACCGCGGACACCCACGGCGCACGGGCGGAGTCCCACCTCGCCAACGCCACCGTGCACGTGCCGGGACTGCCGCTGCTCTCCCTGATCCAGGTCGAGAAGGTCACCTCCACGGCGGTGTGCGAGGCCGGGCGCAAGCCGGTGGCCGGCTCGAACGTGCTCGGCGCCGTCACCGTCCTCGGCAAGAAGGTCACCCTGTCGGCGGGCGGCCCGACCAAGGTCGAGGTCCCGGGGGTCGGCCTGGTCGACCTGGAGCTGTCCGGCACGCGGACCACCTCCACCACGGCCGCCGCGACGGCGCTCCGGCTCAAGGTCTCGGTGAACCCGCTGAAGCTGAACGTGGCGCGGGTCGACGGCGAGGTCGTCCTGGCCGAGGCCCACTGCGAGACCCCGACGGGCCCCGCGCCGAGCACGGCCGCCGCCGCGCCGTCGGACGTGAAGCCGCAGACGGCGAGCGGCGCGCCGACACCCGTGCGCGCCGACCTCGCCGAGACCGGGAGCGGTTCGGCGACGCCCTATGTGGCGGGCGGGGCGCTGCTGTTACTCGGCGTCGGCGCGGGCGCGCTGCTCCTCACCCGGCGCGGCAAGTCCTCGTAGCGCGGGCGGACGGCCGAGGAGCCCGTCGGCGCGCGGCGGGCCCCGGTCCCCGGGCGGTCGCGGCCCGGGACGGCACCGCGGGGGTGACCTGCTGGTCGGCGCGGGCGTACGCGCTCCGCTCCGCGGCGGTCAGCGAGCCCTCGGCGACGGCGCGGACGACTCGGACCGGCTGCGGGCCGGCGTCGACCGGATCGCCCCCGGGGCAGCGTCGGGGCCACGTGTCCGCGAGACCGGCCCCGCCGGAATCCCGGCGAGCGACCCGGAACGGCCCCAGGCCGGAGTCGGGGCACGTGCCCGTGAGACCGGCCCCGCCGGCATCCCGGCCGGCGACCCGGCGGCTCCGGCCGCCCCGGGCGGCCGAGCGGGGCTGCCAGTCGAAGCGGCGTTGCCGCAGCCGGCGTGGCGGGCGGCCGACCCGCCGGCCTCGCCGCTGCTTGAGGCGCGGGGTCCGGGGCGGCGCCCCAACGAGCCTCGCCCCGCTGACCCGCGCCGACGCGGCAGCCGGCGAGGCCGCCCAGCAGCCCCCGTGCCGGGCCGGTCCGGAGCCCGGACCGAGGCACCCAGCCCCCGCGCCGGGCGGGTCCGGAGCCGGACCGGGATACCCCTACAGCGGCCCCGACGGGCGGGTCAGTGCGTGGTCAGGGTCAGGGCGTGGTCGAGGGCCTGGAGGAGGCGGCCCGTCGTGGGGCGGTCGCGGACCGCGAGGCGCAGCCAGGAGTCGTCCAGGCCCGGGAAGGTGTCCCCGCGGCGCACCGCGAAGCCCAACGCGCGCAGGCGGGCCCGGACCTGCTCCGCGCCCGGCACCCGGATCAGCACGAACGGCCCCTGCGCCACCCCCGACACCGAGATCTCCTCGAACTCGGCGAGTCCCGCCAGCAGATGGGCCCGGTCCACCGCGATCTGCCGCGCCGCCGCCTCCGCCTCCGCCAGCGCCTCCGGGGTCATGCACGCCTGCGCCGCCACCAGAGCGGGCGTCGACACCGGCCACAGCGGCTGCGCCGCCGCCAGCTTCGCGATCACCTCCGGCTCGGCCAGCACGTACCCGATCCGCAGCCCCGCCAGCCCCCACGTCTTCGTCAGGCTGCGCAGCACCACCAGCCCCGGTACGTCCGTCCGCCCGGCCAGCGCCTCCCGTTCGCCGGGGACCGCGTCCATGAACGCCTCGTCCACCACCAGGATCCGGCCCGGCCGGGCCAGTGCCGCCAGGCCGGCCGCCGGGTGCAGCACGGACGTCGGGTTGGTCGGGTTCCCGACCACCACCAGGTCCGCGTCCTCCGGCACCGCCGCCGGGTCCAGCCGGAACCCGTCCGCCGCCCGCAGCACCACCCGCTCCACCCGGTGGCCAGCGTCCCGCAGGGCCGCCTCCGGTTCGGTGAACTGCGGATGCACCACCACCGGCCGGACGGCGCCCAGCGCCCGGGCGATCAGTACGAACGCCTCCGCCGCCCCCGCCGTCAACAGCACCCGCCCGACCGCCAGCCCGTGCCGCTCCGCCACCGCCGCGCGGGCCGCGCGGCCGTCGGGGTACGCGGCGAGATCCCCGAGGGAGGCCGCGATCCGCTGCTTGAGCCACTCCGGGGGCGTGTGCGTCCGTACGTTGACCGCCAGGTCGACGAGTCCCGCTCCCGCGTCCCGCACCTCCGCGTCACCGTGGTGGCGCAGGTCGTGCCCCTGCGCGGTGGCGACGGCGCAGGTCGCCGCCACCGACCGGCGTTTGGGTACGAGGAGTTCCCCGCCCCCCGCGAGCGCCGCCGCCTCCGCCACCGAGGCGGTGCCGACGCCGTCGAGCGCCGCGTCCGAGGGGTGCGGTACCGCGATGGTCGCCAGCTTCTCCGCGGAGTAGCCCAGCAACGGCACGCCGAAACGTTTCGCCGCGCCCGCGATCCCCGCCTCCTTCGTCTTGGGCTCCACCGTGGCCAGGGCCGCCACCGCGTCGGCGGCCAGCCCCGCCCCCCGCAACGTCTCCTCGACCAACGCACAGACCTCCGCCACGGAGACCCCCGCCCGTCCGCCCACCCCGACCACCAGCCGGGTCGCGTACTCGCCCACCGAAGCCCTCCCTCCGTCGTCCTGTCGAGTCATTGTCGGGCCGCCGTGGTCAATACGTCTCCGTCGTCCCGCGCGGGGAAGTGCGCGTGACGCCGACAATCGGTATTCAGGGGCACATGGCCGTGATCGTGGCGTTGGGCGCGTTCCTGATGACCCTGGCGGGCGGATGGACGGCGCAGCGCGTCACCGACCGGCGCCACCTCGTGCTGGGCCTGGCCGGCGGGCTGATGCTCGGCGTCGTCGGCCTCGACCTGCTCCCCGAGGCCATGCGGGCCGCGGGCCGTCCGGTGTTCGGCGTCCCGCTCGCCCTGCTGCTCTTCGTCACCGGCTTCCTGCTCGCGCACGTCGCCGAGCGGCTGCTCGCCGTACGGCAGGCCGCGCACGGCGCCGCGAACGGCGTCCCCCGCGTTCCCCCCGTCCCCGACGACCCCCGCCTCCCTGACGACCCCCGTACCCCCGACGACCCCGGCCACTCCCACGACCGCGCGCACGCGCACCGGACCCCCGAGGTCGGGCTCGCCGCCGCCGCCGCCATGGTCGGCCACAGCCTCGCCGACGGGGTGGCCCTCGGCGCCGCCTTCCAGGTCGGCGGCGGGATGGGCGTGGCCGTCGCCCTCGCGGTCGTCACCCACGACTTCGCCGACGGGTTCAACACGTACACGCTCACCAGCCTGTACGGGAACGCCCGCCGCAAGGCGCAGCTGATGCTCTTCGCCGACGCCCTCGCGCCGGTGGTGGGCGCCCTTTCCACCCTGCTGTTCACCCTTCCCGAGGAACCGCTCGGGGCGTACCTCGGCTTCTTCGCCGGCGTCCTGCTCTACCTGGCCGCCGCCGAGATCCTCCCCGAGGCGCACCACCGCCACCCCGCCCTGTCCACGCTGCTGTGCACCGTGGGCGGGGTGGCCGGGATCTGGCTCGTGGTCGGCCTCGCGGACTGACCTCACGACCGGGCCGCCGCCGCCGCTTCCGCGAACCGTCGGGCGACGGACGGCCGGGCCGCCCAGTGCGTGTGCAGGTAGCTGGCGTGGACACCGCCCTGTACGAAGCCCTCGACACGGCGTTCGGGATGCGTGAAACCCCACGCGGGGGCCGCTCCCGCGCCCGGCTCGATCACCGTCCGGTGGAACTCGTGTCCCCGCAGCCGGGTCCCGGCGACGGCCAGTGCGCTGTCCGACACCGCGACCGCCTCGCGGTAGCCCAGCGTCAGGCGCTCCGACATCCGGGCGTCGGCGTCGAGCACCCCGCACATCGGCTTCCCGTCCAGCGACCGCGCCAGGTACAGCAGCCCCGCGCACTCGGCCGCCACCGGGCCGCCGGCCGCGGCGAAGTCGGCGACGGCCCGGCGCAGCGGCGCGTTGGCGGCGAGCTCGGGCGCGTACACCTCGGGGAACCCGCCGCCGATCACCAGGCCGGTGGTGCCCTCGGGGAGGGCCTCGTCCCGCAGCGGGTCGAAGGTGACGACCTCCGCGCCGGCGGCGCCGAGGAGCTCCGCGTGCTCGGCGTAGGAGAACGTGAAGGCCGGGCCGCCGGCGACCGCGATGACAGGAGGTTCGTTCGGCGTGGCGCCGTTGTCGGGGGCGCCGCCCCCGAACCCCCGCGCCTCGAACGCCGGCGGGACCGGGTCGTGCCGGGCGGCGCCGGAAGCGGGCGCCGCGGCATCGACCAGAGCCCGTTCCGGAGACCACGCCTCGCACTCCAGCGGCGGGGCCGTGCGCGCCAGGGCCAGCAGGGCCTCCAGGTCGCACCCGGCCCGGACCTGGTCCGCCAGCGCGGCCACCGCGGCCACCGCGTCGGCCCGCCGCTCCGCCACCGGCACCAGCCCCAGGTGCCGCGACGGCGCGGCCACCTGCGGAGCCCGCCGCAGGACGCCCAGGACCGGCATCCCGGCCTCCTCCAACGCCTCCCGCAGCATCACCTCGTGCCGGTCGGAGCCGACCTTGTTGAGGATCACCCCGCCCAGGCGCACCCGGGGGTCGAACGACGCGAAGCCGTGCACCAGCGCCGCCACCGACCGCGACTGCGAGGAGGCGTCCACCACGAGCACCACCGGCGCCCGCAGCAACTTCGCGACCTGCGCCGTCGAGGCCAGCTCACCCCGCCCCGCCGCCCCGTCGTACAGCCCCATCACGCCTTCGACGAGGGCGAGGTCGCACCCCGCCGCCCCGTGCGCGAACAGCGGCGCGACCAGCTCCGGCCCGCACATGAAGGCGTCCAGGTTCCGCCCCGGCCGGCCGGTGGCCAAGGCGTGGTAGCCCGGGTCGATGTAATCGGGCCCGGCCTTGTGCGGGGACACGGCGAGGCCGCGCTCCGCGAAGGCCGCCATCAGGCCCGTCGCCACGGTGGTCTTGCCGCTGCCGGAGGACGGCGCGGCGATGACCAGCCGCGGCATGTGGAGCGAGGTCACCACTCGATGCCCTTCTGGCCCTTCTGGCCGGCGTCCATGGGGTGCTTGACCTTGGTCATCTCGGTGACCAGATCGGCGAACTCCAGCAGCTTCTCGGGCGCGTTGCGGCCCGTGATGACCACGTGCTGGGTGCCGGGGCGGTCGCGCAGCACCTCGATCACCTCGTCCACGTCGATCCACCCCCAGTGCATCGGGTACGCGAACTCGTCCAGCACGTACAGCCGGTGGGTCTCGGCGGCCAGGTCCCGCTTGACCTGTTCCCAGCCCTCCTTCGCCGCCTGCTCGTTGTCGAGCTGCGCGTCGCGCTGGACCCAGGACCAGCCCTCGCCCATCTTGTGCCAGACGACCGGGCCGCCCTCGCCGGAGGCGCCGAGCACCTTGAGCGCGTTCTCCTCGCCGACCTTCCACTTCGCCGACTTGACGAACTGGAACACCCCGATCGACCAACCCTGGTTCCAGGCGCGCAGCGCCAGCCCGAAGGCCGCCGTCGACTTGCCCTTGCCCGGGCCGGTGTGGACGAAGACGAGCGGACGGTTGCGGCGCTGGCGCGTCGTGAGCCCGTCGTCCGGAACGACGGACGGCTGTCCCTGCGGCATTACGCGGCCCTCCTGTTGGGGGTGGTGTTCGAGGTCACTGAGGTACGTACGTTCTTCACCAGGCCGGCCAGCGAGTCGGCCCGCAGCCCGTCGAGCGTGACGGCCGGCCCGCCGAGGTCGGCGGCCAGCACCCCGGCCAGTCCCAGCCGGACCGGACCCGTCTCGCAGTCCACGACCACCGAGGCCAGCCCCTGGGCCGCCAACATCCGCGCGCTGCGCCCGGACAGTTCGCGGGGGTCCCCGCCGAGCGCGCCCGCCGAGGTGGCCCGCCCGTCGGTGACGACCACGAGCAGCGGTCGGCGCGAGGGGTCCCGCAACCGCTCGATCCGCAGCACCTCGTGGGCCTTGAGCAGTCCGGCCGCCAGCGGGGTCCGCCCACCGGTCGGCAGCTTCTCCAGCCGGGCCGCCGCCGCGTCCACGGACGAGGTCGGGGGCAGCGCCAGCTCGGCGCCCGCGCCCCGGAAGGTGATCAGACCGACCTTGTCGCGGCGCTGGTAGGCGTCCAACAGCAGCGACAGGACGGCGCCCTTGACCGCGCCCATGCGCTGCCGGGCGGCCATCGAACCCGAGGCGTCGACGACGAACAGGACGAGGTTGCCCTCGCGGCCCTCACGGGTCGCCTGCCGCAGGTCGTCCGCCCGTACGACGAGCCCGCGTCCGCTGCGCCCGCGCGCCTTCTGGTGCGGCGCAGCCGCCTGGATGGTCGCGGCCAGGTGCAGCTTCGTCAGGTGGCCGCGGGGACGCTGGGCGCCGGTGGTGCGGCCGTGCGCGGTCCGGGCGCGGGAGCGGCGGCCGGCCGCGCCCTCGCCGAGGCCCGGCACGCTCAGCATCTTGGTCCGGAAGGGCTCGGCGGCCCGTACGGGCGCCTGTTCGGGCGCGCCGCCCCCTTCGGGCGAGGGCGGTGCGGTCTGCGGCTCGGGCGCCTCCTGCGGGCCGGGCGCGTCGGGGGTCCGCGCGTCCTCCGGCGCCTCGCCCTGCGGGGGTACGCCCCCGCCCCCGTCGGGACCGCCGTCGTCCGGGCCGCCCCCGTCCGGGCCGCCCCCGTCCGGGCCGTCGTCCCCGGGACCACCGTCCTCCGGGCCCTCCGGCTCCGGGTCCGGCTCCGGCTCGGGTTCCTCGTCGGGGAACCGGTCCAGGATCTCGTCCAGCTTGTCCTCGTCGAGGCCCGGCGCGTCGAACGGGTTGCGCCGGCGCCGGTGGGGGAGCGCCAGCAGCGCGGCCTGCCGCACGTCCTCCTTGCGCACCTCGGTCCGCCCCGCCCAGGCGGCCAGGGCCGTCGCGGTGCGGGCCATCACGATGTCGGCCCGCATGCCGTCGACCTCGAACCCGGCGCAGGTGGCCGCGATCCGCAGCAGCGAGGTGTCGTCGAGCACGACCTTCGGCAGCAGCGCCCGCGCGGCCACCACCCGGGCCCGGACCTCGCGTTCGTCATCGGCCCAGCGGCTCGCGAAGGCCGCGGGGTCGTCCTCGTAGGCGAGCCGGCGGCGCACCACCTCGACGCGCTGGGCGGGCTCGCGCGAGGCCGCGACCTCGACGGTGAGCCCGAAGCGGTCCAGGAGCTGCGGCCGGAGCTCGCCCTCCTCCGGGTTCATCGTGCCCACGAGGAGGAAGCGGGCCGCGTGGCGGACGGAGACCCCCTCGCGCTCGACGTAGGAGGCGCCCATCGCGGCCGCGTCCAGGAGCAGGTCGATGAGGTGGTCGTGCAGGAGGTTGACCTCGTCGACGTAGAGGATGCCCCGGTGCGCGTCGGCGAGCAGGCCCGGCTCGAACGCCTTCACGCCCTCGGCCAGCGCCCGTTCGATGTCGAGCGCGCCGACCAGGCGGTCCTCGGAGGCGCCGACGGGCAGTTCCACCATCCGCGCGGGCCGGACGGCGCCGCCGCCGGGCTCGTGCGGGCCGTCGGGGCAGGCCGGATCGGGCGCGGCGGGCGCGCACGAGAACCGGCAGCCGGGTACGACGTCCACCTGCGGCAGCAGCGCGGACAGGGCCCGGACGGCCGTGGACTTGGCGGTGCCCTTCTCGCCGCGCACGAGCACACCGCCGACCGCCGGGCTCACGGCGTTGAGCAGCAGCGCCAGCCGCAGGTCGCGCTGACCGACCACCGCGGTGAACGGGTAGGGGGTGCTCACGTGTTGCTCACTCCTTCGTAGCGGACGGTCTGCGGGTACGGCGCCGCACCGGGGACGGGCCTCGGGACGGAGTCCCGGGCGCCGGGGAGGGGCGGGGTGGCGGAGGGGCCCCGCGGGGCCACCGGCCTCACGGCGCGCCCGGGGGCAGGAACGGGAGCCCGGCGGGCGCGCCCGACTCGATCAGCCCCAGCAGCGCGGACGTGTCGGCGTGTTCCTCGATCAAGTCCCCGAGCAGGTCGAGCTGTCGCTCCCGCAGGGCGGCGAACGACGTGTCGGGCGCCGGGACGAACCGGCGCCCCGCGGCCGCCGCGACCTCCCGCAGGAAGGCCCGGCGGAAGCCGTCCGACTCCAGCGAGCCGTGCCAGTGCGTGCCCCACACCTCACCGACCCGGCAGCCGTCCAGGAAGGGGGAGCCGCCCAGCACCTCGGCCACGCCGTGGTGGATCTCGTACCCCTCCACGGGCTCGCCCAGCGCCGAACCCACCGGCCGCGCCAGCGTCTTCTCGCGCGCGAAGCGGACGCGTACGGGCAACAGCCCCAGGCCCTCGACGGTGCCCGCCCGGGATTCCACCTCGTCCTCGATCCGCTCGCCCAGCACCTGGAACCCGCCGCAGATGCCCAGCACCGGCCGACCGGCCGCCGCCCGGGCCGCCAGGGCGTCGGCCAGACCGCGTTCGCGCAGCCAGGCGAGGGCCTTCACGGTGCCGCGGGTGCCCGGTACCACCACCAGGTCGGCGTCGGTCAGTTCCTCGGGCCGGTCCACGAACCGCACCACGACCCCGCGTTCCGCCGCGAGCGCGTCCACGTCGGTGAAGTTCGACATCAACGGCACCGCGCACACCGCGACCCGCAGCACGTCCTCACCCACCGGCGGGGCGACCACGGACTCGCGTACCGCGCCCCGCAGCGAGACCCTCCCCCAGCCTCCGGCCGGGGGGACCCCCATGCCGTCCTCCTCGTCGATGCCCAGCCCGTGCCGGTACGGCAGCACGCCGTAGGTGGACCGCCCGGTCAGCCCGCGCAGCATCTCCATGCCGGGTTCCAGGAGCGAGACGTCGCCGCGGAACTTGTTCACCAGGTAGCCGGCGATCAGCGACTGGTCCTCGGGCGAGAGCAGTGCCGTCGTCCCGAAGAACGAGGCGAACACGCCGCCCCGGTCGATGTCCCCGACCACCACCACCGGGAACCGCGCGGCCCGCGCGATGCCCATGTTCACGATGTCGGTCCGGCGCAGGTTGATCTCGGCCGGACTGCCCGCCCCCTCGCAGATCACGGCGTCATACGTGCCCCGAAGCTGCTCCAGGCAGTCCGTGACGACCCCTAGCAACCGCTCGCGTCCGCCGTGCGGCGTCTTCCCGGCGGCCGACCCCCCGGGGTCGCCGAAGAACCCGCGGGCGCTCATCTCGCCCACCGGCTTGCCCAGCAGCACGACCTGGCTGCTGCGGTCGCCGCCCGGCTTGAGCAGCACCGGGTTCATCAGCGCCGTCGGCTCCACCCGGGCGGCCTGCGCCTGCATCGCCTGCGCCCGGCCGATCTCGGCGCCCTCCCGGGTGACGAACGAGTTCAGCGACATGTTCTGCGCCTTGAACGGCGCCACCTTCACGCCCTGCCGGGACAGCCAGCGGCAGATGCCCGCCGTGACCACGCTCTTGCCCGCGTCCGACGTGGTGCCCGCGACCAGCAGACCGCCGCCCCGCCTCGAACCGCTCGTGCCGCTCATGCCCGCCCCTTCCCCGACTGCCGTGCCGCCCACCGTGTCACCGCACACCGCAATGCCACACACGCCCCCAGCGCCACCCACGTCACCCGACGCGACAGCCGCACCGCCCGCTCGATGTCCGCCACCTCGACCGGCCGACCAGCCTCGCCGTTCAGCACGGCCCGGTGCTCGACCCGGCCGCCGTACGCGAGGGTGCCGCCCAGCCGTACGCCGAGCGCCCCGGCGAACGACGCCTCGACCGGGCCGGCGTTGGGGCTCGGGTGCGCGGCGGCGTCGGCGCGCCAGGCCCGTGCGGCTCCCCGCCGGTCGGGTCCGGCCAGGACGGCCGCGAGCGCCGTCAGCCGGGCGCCGGGCCAGCCCGCCACGTCGTCGAGCCGGGCGGAGGCCCAGCCGTAGCGCAGGTAGCGCGGCGACTTGTGGCCCACCATCGCGTCCAGGGTGTTGACGGCGCGGAACGCCAGCAGCCCGGGCACGCCCGCGAGGGCCCCCCAGACCAGCGCGCCGACGACCGCGTCGGAGGTGTTCTCGGCGACCGACTCCACGACCGCACGGGCCAACTGCTGCTCGTCCAGGGCCTGCGGGTCCCGCCCGCACAGGTGCGGCAGCCGCTCCCGGGCCACCTCGGCGTCCCCCGCGGCGAGCGCCCCGCCGATGGCCCGGGCCTCCCGGCCGAGCGAGGTGCCGCCGACGACGGCCCAGGTGGCGGCGGCGGTCAGGGCGATACGGGCGGCCGCGGGCCGGGAGCGCACGGCGCGGGCGCCGAGCGCGCCGACGGCGACCGCGCCCCCCGCGCACACCAGGGTGTGGACCACGCCCCGCGCCCGGTCGTCGCGCCACAGGGCGCGTTCGAGGGCGGCGGCGGCTCTTCCGAAGGCGGCCACGGGGTGCCCCCGGCGCGGATCCCCGAGGATCCGGTCGCCGATCAGGCCCGCCGTGGCGCCGTACGCGAATACGCGATCGGCACGCATGGTGGCAGGTATGTCCTCGCTCAGGGTCCGCGCCCTGGTTCGACGTGTCCGGCGGCGAGAGTTCCTGGCTCCCGGGACGCACGGACCGTGTGCGCTCCCCGGTGACAGTGGCGGGACCGCGCCGGATTCGCACCGGACTTCCTCTCCATGCCGCCGTATTGGCTCGGGCAGTCCACCACGCACCGCGAACGCCCGTCAACTTGCCGTTGACCTGCGCGCGGGGCGGGGTGGGGCGGCCGGGGCGAGGGGCATGCGAAAGCTCCCCACGGGAATCCCGCGGGGAGCTTTCGACGGTCGTCGCGTCAGCTGACGATCAGGTAGATCGCGTAGGCCACGGCGACGCCGCAGAGCGCGAAGCAGGCGTACGCGCCGCCGCGGGCCGCGGTGGCGGTCCCGCCCTGCTCCGTGGCGGCCTCGTGCTTGGAGAGGCCCACCAGGCCCAGGGTGAACAGGGCCACGAGGGCGACGGTGGCGGAGAGGCTGACCCCGAAGACGGAGCCGAGTGCTGCCCAGTCGATCTTCATACCGCTGATTCCTCTGTCGTTCTCGGGGTCAGACCGCCGCGGCCGGAGCCACGGGTGCCGGGGCGGCCGCCGGGATGGTGGCCTTGAGGTCCTCGTCCGTGACGGCGGCGGTGGTACCGGCGGCGGCGATCGGCGGGACGGTGACGGCGGCCATGGCCGTGGTGACGACGCCCGGCGGCTCGACGGCGAGCGGCTCCGCCTCCGTGACGTTGTGGTGGTCGACGACCTGGCGGCGCGAGATGAACCAGATCGCGGCGCAGGAGGCGACGAGGAACACCACGACGGCGGCGACGCCGACGTTGCCGGTGCGCATGACCATCTCGGCGCCGGCGCCGACCAGCGCGGCGGCCGGCAGGGTCAGGCCCCAGGCGATGAACATGCGGGTGGCGGTGGACCAGCGGACCACGCCACCCTTGCGGCCCAGGCCGGCGCCCATGACCGCGCCCGAGCAGGCGTGGGTGGTGGAGAGGGAGAAGCCGAGGGTGGACGAGGCCAGGATGACGCTCGCGGCCGAGGTCTGGGCGGCGAAGCCCTGCTGCGGCTGGAGGTCGGTGAGGCCGCTGCCCATGGTGCGGATGATGCGCCAGCCGCCCAGGTAGGTGCCGGTCGCGATGGCCATGCCGGCGGAGATGATGACCCAGACCGGCGGGTTGGCGCCGGAGTCCAGGGCGCCGCCCGCGACGAGCGCGAGCGTGATGATGCCCATCGTCTTCTGGGCGTCGTTGGTGCCGTGCGCCAGGGAGACGAGACCGGCCGAGGCGATCTGGCCGGCGCGGTACCCCTTGGTGGCGGTCTTGCCGCCGACCTTGCCACCGAGCTTGTACGTGAGCCTGGCGGCCAGCATCGCGGCCGCCCCGGCCACGATGGGGGCGGCGACCGCCGGGATGAGCACCTTGGTGACGACCACGCTGCCGTTGACCGCGCCGATGCCGGCCGAGGCGACCGCGGCGCCGATCAGGCCGCCCATCAGGGCGTGGGAGGAGCTGGAGGGGAGCCCGACCAGCCAGGTGACCAGGTTCCAGAGGATCGCGCCGACCAGGGCGGCGAAGATCACTTCAGGCTGGATGCCCTGCTCGTTGACCAGGCCCTTGGAGATCGTCTTTGCGACCTCCACGGACATGAACGCGCCGACGAGGTTGAGGACGGCGGACATGGCCACCGCCGTCTTGGGCTTGAGAGCGCCGGTCGAGATGGTGGTCGCCATCGCGTTGGCTGTGTCGTGGAAACCGTTCGTGAAGTCGAACACGAGAGCGGTGATGATCACGATCCCGAGGAGAAGCGTTATGTGCTCCATTTACCCAGGCTTCTGTTTGGCGTCAGTGGTTCGGCGACCGTAGGCAATCTGGGTGAACGGAAGATGAACTGGGGGAGGTCGGGTGGTGTCGCGTCCCGTGGCGCGATCGGGGCCTTCCTCCCGATTCGGCCCCAGATCCGGCCATAAGGGCACGTCACGGCCGGTGAGCGGCGCTCACCGGCGGGTGTCCCGGCCGCCCCCGCCGCCTCTCGCGCCCCTTGCGACGAGACCCGGATCACATTCCGCGGCGGCCAAGCGGAACCCTGACCGAACCCTGACCGACCGTGACCCGACGGATGCGGAATGATCTCCTCCAGTGGCCTCCGTGCCGTCGCGCGCCGACACTGGAGCGATGCGTACCGCCACAGCGACGGCAGCGGCCGTCACCGCGACCCTGATCGGTGTCGGCGCGGCCGCCGTCGCGGCCGGCCGGTACGCCGCCGACGCGGCCCTGCGCCCCGAGCCGGGGCGCCCGCTGCCCGGCAGTGCCCGGCTCACCGTCCACTCCACCGCGGCCGGCCGCGTCGAACTGAGTCGGTCCCTGGCCTCCCTGCGCCCCGGCAGGTACGGCCTGGACGCCCCCGGGGTGCACGCCGTGGTCGGCCCCGTCCTCACCGATGTCCCGCACGGCCCCGACACCGTCGTACGCCGCCTCCTCGCCGTCACCCACGGCAGCCTCGACCCCGGCACCCGGGTCGCCCTCACCCCCCAGGTCCACCTCGGCAATCCGCGCACCGCCCTCGGCCTCGACCACGCCGACGTGGACATCCCCGGCGAGCTCGGCCCGCTGCCCGCCTGGTTCGTCCCGGCGGCCCGCGACACCTGGGTCATCGCCGTGCACGGACTCGGCGCTACCCGAGAGCACCCGATGGTCGTCATGCCGTTCCTGCACCGGTACGGCCTCCCCGTCCTCGATGTCGGCTACCGGGGCGACCTCGGCGCCCCCCGCCCACCGGACGGCCTCGGTCATCTCGGCGAGTCGGAGTGGCGGGACGTGGACGCCGCCATCCGCTACGCCCTGCGCTACGGCGCCCGAAACGTCATCCTGTACGGCTGGTCCGCCGGCGCCACCATGGCGCTCTACGCCGCCGAGCGCTCGGCGCTGGCCGGCCGGATCTCCGGACTGGTGCTGGACTCCCCGGTGCTCGACTGGCACACCACCCTGCGCGCCCTGGCCGGGGCCCGGCGCACCCCGGCGCCGCTGATGCCGTTCGTGGTCCGGGCCGCCGAAGGCCGTGCGGGCCTGCGCGCCGACCGGCGCTCCCCGGCCACGGACCCCGGCGCGCCGGGGATGCCCGTCCTGATCTTCCACGGGCCCGACGACGCGATCGCCCCCTGGGGGCCCGCCCGCCGGCTCGCCGCGGCCCGCCCCGACCTCGTCACCCTGAAGACGGTCCGCGGCGCGCCGCACGCCGCGATGTGGAACGCGGACCCGGAGGTCTACGAGGAGACCCTGCGCCGCTTCCTGACCCCCCTCATGTGAGACCCCTTCTCCTGCGAACCGCTACGGTCGTGTGAAAGTGCGGTGGCAGCGGAAGTGTCGTGGTCGTCTTGTCCCGGTATGCCTGACCGGTGCCCCGTAGAAACGCCCCGTTCCGTTTGGGCTTTCGGCCAGTGACGGGCGAGACTGCTTCCGTGACGTCCCGAAAGCCTGATGAGCAGTTGGCTCGCGACTCCAGACTCCGACTCGTCTCCCCGCGCTCCGTCGCCGCGGCCCGCAAGGCGGTGACCGATCGGCGGACGCGAACCGCCCCCCGGCCCCCGGCGGGCACTCCCGCGACGGCCGACCTGGCGAACCGGGCCCGGGCCTCACTCGCCGACGCGGTACGGCTGGCCCGCTGGGCCGAGCGGCACCTCGGGGCCGGCGACGGGGGCAGGCCCGCCCCGGCGGGCGCGCTGCCCGCCACGGACGTCGAACGGGCCGCGGCAGACCTGGGGCTGACCCACGGCCAGATCCGGGTCGGCTGGGACCGGGCCCGCCTCTCCGGCCTGGTCGAGGTGCACGGCGGCCACGCCCGGCCCGGCTGGCGCCTGCGCGCCTGGGACCGGGACGACACCGCGGTCCTGCGCGGTTGGGTCGCCCTGTTCGACGCCTGGTCGCTCGTCCACCCGGCCCCCGCCGACATCGCCCCGGCGGCCGTCGCCGAGGTCGTCGAGGCGATGCCCCAACTCCTGTCGCTGCTCCAGCTCTCCGCCGGCCCGGTGACCGTCCCGGACCTACTGGACCTGCTCGGCCAACGGGTGACGGAACTGCGCGACGAGCGCTGCGAAGTCCCCTACGCCGCCTCCACCCCGGACGCCTCCGCGCACGACGGCCCGGCGGACCCGGCGGTCTCCGCGCAGGCGACCGCGCCCGCGCCCCCCGTCCCCCTCGCCCGCCTGCTGCGCTGGGCGCTCGGCGGCCTCGCCGCCGTCGACGCCGTCACCCTCGGCCCCGCGCGGGCCACCCTGACCCCGCTCGGCAGTTGGGCCGTCTGGGTCAAGCTGGAGCAGATCTGCGTCGCCGCGCAGAGCCCGGCCGGGAACATCGAACAGTCCGCCGCCGCCATGCTGCACGGCTGTGCCCGGCTCACCCCGGGCCCCGCGCGCGCCGAGTACCGGGCCTGGCTCGCCGCCCGGCCCGTCGGACACGCCGTCAGCGAACTGCTCCAGGCCGCCCGCGGGGAGGACGCCCTGCTGCGCGGCCTCGCCTTCGAGGCGCTCCGCGTGGTCGGCGCCCCCGCCGAACCCGATGTGCGCGCCGCCGTGCGCGATCCGGCGCTGCGGCCCTACGCCCTGCTCTGGCTCGCCGAGCACGACGGGGTGGACCCGGACGAGGCACAGGACGTCCTCACCCCCGAGGAGTCGACCTGGCTCTGGGTGGACACCGCCGCTGCCATCGCGGACCACGGAGAGGCCGAACTGCTCGCCCGCCACCTCGACTCGGCCGTGCGCACCACCGTGCCCCGGCTGCTGGACGAGGTCCGCGCGGTCGGCCACCCCCGTACCGTGCAGGTCCTGGTGGCCCTGGCCGCCGCCCACCCCGACCCGGCCCTGGCCAAGGCGGTCCGGCGGGCCGCCTTCCAGGTCCACACCGGCGGCGTCTAGCACCGCGAGGAAACGAGGGGCGTACGCCCGGCCGGGGTCAGACCTGCGGCGCGTACGTCCCGAAGCTCCAGATGTTGCCCTCGGCGTCGCGGGCCATGTAGTCCCGCGAGCCGTAGTCCTGGTCGGTCGGCTCCATCACGATCTCCACGCCGTGCTCCGCGGCCCGGCGGTGGTGGGCGTCCACGTCGTCCACCACGACGTAGACACCGACGGGGCCGCCGTCCGCCATGGCCTTGTCGAAGGCCCCGCCCCGGCCCTTGCTGCCGAGCATCACCGCGCCGTTCCCGTACGACAGCTCCGCGTGCATCACCGAGCCGTCCTCACCCTCGTAGACGGCGACCTGCGTGAACCCGAACGCCTCGGTCAGCTGCCGGATCGCGGCCTTCGCGTCGCGGTAGAGCAGCGTCGGAACGATGGACGGAACACCTGCCATGACGATCACTCCCTCTCGTGCGGTGGGCGGGTACGGACCTCGGATCACGCGACCGGCCGACCGGCCACGTGACCCGCACCACAGCATGGCAGGCACCGCCGACAGTCAGCGGAAGGTGTCGCACTGGGCCATGTCACCGGTCCGGTAGCCCTGGTAGAACCACTGTTGGCGCTGCTGCGCCGAGCCGTGCGTCCACGATTCCGGGGTGACCCGCCCCTGGAACTTCTCCTGGATCCGGTCGTCGCCGACCGCGGCCGCCGCGTCCAGGCCGTCCTTGATGTCCTGGTCGGTGAGGCTGGTGATCAGCGGGCGCCCGGTGGACTCGTCCGGGGTCCGGGTCGCGTTGTGGGCCCACACCCCCGCGTAGCAGTCGGCTTGGAGCTCGACCTTGACCGAGTTGCTGTTCGCGCCCGTCCGCCCGTCCTGGGACTTCCCGAGCGTGCCCGTCAGGTTCTGGATGTGGTGCCCGTACTCGTGGGCGACCACGTACGCCTGGGCGAAGGGGCCGCCGCTCGCGCCGAACTTCGTGCGCAGCTCCTGGAAGAAGCCGAGGTCGAGGTAGACCTTGCGGTCACCCGGGCAGTAGAAGGGGCCGACCGCCGAGGTGGCCGGGCCGCAGGCGGTGTTCACCTGGCCGGTGAAGAAGACCGTCGAGGCCGGGACGTACCGGGCGCCCCGCCGCCGGAACTCCTGCCGCCAGTAGTCCTGCGTGCTGTTCGTCACCGCGACGAGCCGGCAGTCCTCACGGGTGTTCGCGTCGTGGCCGGTCCGGCAGGTCTGCTGCACCTGCGCGGCGGATGAGGGGCTCGTCACCGGTTGGGGACCGCCGCCCGACAGGCCCAGCTGGTCCGGCCCCACCCCCAGCAGCAGCCCCAGGACCAGGGCGATCAGGCCGACGAGCCCCCCGCCGATCGTGGCCCTGCCGCCCGGGACCCGGCTGCCGCGCTGGTCCGAGACCTCCGACGTGTCCAGATCGGCGTCGTCGTCGAACTGCATGCCGCACCGCCCTCACTCCCACGTGTCCGCACCCGCGGCGATCGTCACCGTCCTTGCCCTGATACGTGCCCCGGAAGACGCGGGAGATCCGTGCGCCGAACGGAGGACCGGGCGCGGACCCCGGCGGGGCCGCGACGACGACCGGCGGGCACCCCGGCGGCGGGACGGGAAGGAGACCGGGCGGCCCGAAAAGTGGTTGCGCGCCCCCGGTAGAATGTCCTCATGGCAAATCTCCTCGCGGATTAGCGGCGTCGAAGCCTCGCGCGTCCTGCCCCCCTTCCGCCGTCCCCACCGCCCTGGAGTATTTCCGTGATCACCGCCACCGGCGTCGAGCTGCGCGCCGGCGCCCGCGTCCTCATCGAGTCCGCCTCCTTCCGAGTCGCCAAGGGCGACCGCATCGGCCTGGTCGGCCGCAACGGCGCGGGCAAGACGACCCTCACCAAGTGCCTCGCCGGCGAGGGCCAGCCCGCCGCCGGCTCCATCACCCGCTCGGGCGAGGTCGGCTACCTGCCGCAGGACCCGCGCACCGGCGACCTCGACGTACTCGCCCGCGACCGGATCCTCTCCGCGCGCGGGCTCGACGTACTGATCAAGAAGATGCGCATGAACGAGGAGCGCATCGCCACCGGCAGCGGCGGCACCCGCGACAAGGCGATGAAGCAGTACGAGCGCCAGGAGACCGAGTTCCTGACCAAGGGCGGGTACGCCGCCGAGGCGGAGGCCGCCACCATCTCGGCCGCCCTGGGCCTGCCCGACCGGGTCCTCGGCCAGCCCCTGCACACCCTCTCCGGTGGTCAGCGCCGCCGGGTCGAGCTCGCCCGGATCCTCTTCTCGGACGCCGACACGCTGCTCCTCGACGAGCCCACCAACCACCTCGACGCCGACTCGATCGTCTGGCTGCGCGACTACCTGAAGAACTACCGCGGCGGATTCATCGTGATCTCCCACGACGTCGACCTGGTCGAGACCGTCGTCAACAAGGTGTTTTACCTGGACGCCAACCGCGCCCAGATCGACGTCTACAACATGGGCTGGAAGCTCTACCAGCAGCAGCGCGAGGCCGACGAGAAGCGCCGCAAGCGCGAGCGCCAGAACGCCGAGAAGAAGGCCGCGGCCCTCAACTCGCAGGCCGACAAGATGCGCGCGAAGGCGACCAAGACCGTCGCCGCGCAGAACATGGCCAAGCGCGCCGAGCGGCTGCTGTCCGGCCTGGAGGCCGTCCGCGTCTCCGACAAGGTCGCCAAGCTGCGCTTCCCGGACCCGGCGCCCTGCGGCAAGACCCCGCTGACCGCGGAGGGCCTGTCGAAGTCCTACGGCTCGCTGGAGATCTTCACCGACGTCGACCTGGCCATCGACAAGGGCTCGCGCGTCGTCATCCTCGGCCTCAACGGCGCCGGCAAGACCACCCTGTTGCGCCTGCTCTCGGGCACCGAGAAGCCGGACACCGGCACCGTGACCCCCGGGCACGGTCTCAAGCTCGGCTACTACGCCCAGGAGCACGAGACGCTCGACCCGGAGCGCACGGTCCTGGAGAACATGCGCTCCTCCGCGCCCGACCTGGACCTGGTCGCCGTCCGCAAGACGCTCGGCTCGTTCCTGTTCTCCGGCGACGACGTGGACAAGCCGGCGGGCGTCCTGTCCGGCGGTGAGAAGACCCGGCTGGCCCTGGCCACGCTGGTCGTCTCCTCCGCGAACGTGCTGCTCCTCGACGAGCCCACCAACAACCTCGACCCGGCCAGCCGCGAGGAGATCCTCGGCGCGCTGCGCACGTACAAGGGCGCCGTCATCCTGGTCACCCACGACGAGGGCGCGGTGGAGGCCCTGGAGCCGGAGCGGATCATCCTGCTGCCGGACGGTGTGGAAGACCTGTGGGGCCCGGACTACCGGGACCTGGTGGCGCTCGCCTGACCCCTCGGCCGAGCCCCCGCCGGAGCCCGTGCAGCGTCTTCGCGCGGGTCCCGCCGGCCCTTCGCGGGGTTGATCCAGTCCCTTATGGATCATTCGGCCCACGCGTGATCCATCATCTGAGTGAGGCGGTCTCATACCGTCGCACCGACACGACGGCCCCGGCCGTACCCGTGGGGGTACGCGACCGGGGCCCGTCCACTTTCCGGTTCCCCGCCCCTGACCTGGTGATTCCTTGTGCGACGGGGGGAGTGTGACGGAGGTCATGCGGCGGAAGGGGAGATTCCGTTCTGTTCTCGTGTCCACTCCCTGAGAAATGCCGTCGTACCGACCTTGCTGAATGGGTGGCCAGGATCGCGGGGAGGGGTGATCATGAGAAGTCCAGAGCGCACTTCCCATGAGGAGGCACGGGTGGCCGAGACTCTGAAGAAGGGCAGCCGGGTAACCGGCGCCGCGCGCGACAAGCTCGCGGCAGACCTGAAGAAGAAGTACGACTCCGGTGCGAGTATCCGGGCGCTGGCCGAGGAGACCGGCCGGTCCTACGGATTCGTCCACCGGATGCTCAGCGAGTCCGGAGTCGTGCTGCGTGGTCGCGGTGGCGCGACGCGCGGCAAGAAGGCGGCCTCGGCCTGACCCTGGCCGTCACGGACGGTTCTTCGGTGGCCCCCGGTCGGTCCTGCGGCCGACCGGGTGGTTACTGTGCAGTCACTTAGGTCGGGATTGCCGGCCGACTGCACACCGGAGGCACCGAGATGGCTCTGCTCGACAAGGACGGCGTACGGCTCACCGTGGACGACACGGTCGCCACGGTGACATTGACCAATCCGGCCAAGCGAAACGCTCAGTCCCCCGCGCTCTGGCGGGCTTTGGCGGAGGCCGGACGGTCGTTGCCGGGGAGCGTCCGGGTCGTCGTGCTGCGCGGCGAAGGCAAGTCCTTCTCCGCCGGACTCGACCGTCAGGCGTTCACGCCCGAGGGCTTCGAAGGTGAGCCGTCCTTCCTCGATCTCGCGCGCGGTTCGGACGAACTGCTCGACAGCACCATCGCCGAGTACCAGGAGGCGTTCACCTGGTGGCGGCGCGGCGACATCATCTCCGTCGCCGCCGTGCAGGGGCACGCGATCGGCGCCGGCTTCCAGCTCGCGCTCGCCTGCGACCTGCGCGTGGTCGCGGACGACGTGCAGTTCGCCATGCGCGAGACCAGCCTCGGCCTGGTGCCCGACCTGACCGGCACCCAGCCGCTGACTTCGCTGGTGGGTTACGCCCGCGCGCTCGAAATCTGCGCGACGGGCCGCTTCGTACACGCCGAAGAGGCCGAACGGGTGGGCCTGGCGAACCTCGTGGTGCCCGTGGACGAGCTTGACGCGGCCGTCCAGGACCTGACGACGGCCCTGCTGGCGCCGCCGCGCGACGCGGTGATCGAGACCAAGACACTGTTGCGCGGCGCCACCTCACGCTCCTACGACGACCAGCGCGCCGCCGAACGTGCGGCGCAGGCCCGCCGGCTGCGCGACCTGGCCGGTCTCTCCGACTGACCCGGCCGGCCCGGCAGCCCCTGCGCCCGGCCCCGCGACCCCTCCGATCCGCCCGGCGCACCCGCGTCCTCAGAGCGGCGGAGGGGTTTCGCGCTTACGGTGGTCCTGAGTCCGCACGCTCGAAGGGACACACGATGACCGAATTCGTGCCAGGGAGCTCTGCCAAGGACGCCGCCGACCGGGGCCGCACCTCCATCGCCGACGGGGTGGTCGAGAAGATCGCCGGACTGGCCGCCCGGGAGGTGGTCGGCGTCCACGCCATGGGCAGTGGCTCCGGCCTCTCGCGTACGTTCGGCGCCGTCCGCGAACGCGTACCCGGCGGCGCCAAATCCTCCGCCTCGCGCGGGGTGAAGGCCGAGGTCGGCGAGCTCCAGACCGCCCTTGACCTGGAGATCGTCGTCGACTACGGCGTGTCGATCCGCGACGTGGCCCGCGCCGTACGGGAGAACGTCATCTCGTCGGTCGAGCGGATGACCGGCCTGGAAGTCGTGGAGGTCAACATCGCCGTCACCGACGTCAAACTGCCCGACGAGGAAGACGAAGAACCGGAATCCCGTCTCCAATAGCCGAAGGAGCCCCGCATGAGCATGGCGGTCGTCGGCCTGGTGGCCGGCATGGCACTGGGGTTCGCCGGGTACTTCGGCGGCTTCGGGGCCTTCCTGCTGGTGGCGGCCCTGGGCGCCATCGGCTTCGTGGTCGGCCGGTTCCTCGACGGCGACCTCGACTTCGCCGACCTGTTCCGTCCGCGTGACGGCCGGCGCAGGTGAGGCGCCGATGAGTACGAGCGACACCGACACGCCGCGGTCCACCCCGCCGCGGGTACCACCCGCGGACCGGGGTGCGACCCGGATCGCCGACCGGGTCGTCACCAAGATCGCGGCCCAGGCGGCCCGGGAGGCGCTCGCCGCCACCGGTCCCGCGCCGGCGCGCCCGCACGCGACCGTCACCGTGCACCACGACATCGCCCGGGTGCACGTGAGCCTGGAACTCGACTACCCCTCCGACCTCACCGCCCAGTGCGCCGCCGTGCGCCGTGAAGTGACCGAGCGGATCGAGCGGTGCGCCGGGATGGCCGTACCGGAGGTGCACATCGACATCGAGCGGTTGCGGCCCCTCCCGGCCGGGCCGGCCGCCTCCGGGCGCAGCGGCCGGCGGCTGCGGTGACCGGCCCGCGCGCGCGGCGGTTCACGTCGGCGCGGCGGATCCCGGCCGGGCTCACCGCACTGGCGGTGCTCGCGGTCGCGGGGCTGTTCCTCTACGACCTCGCGGCGGTACGGGCGCACCGACCCGGCATGGGCTGGCGCCGGGAACTCGTGCGGCAACTGGAGCGGCAGACCCCCGCCGACCCGCAGGTGCTGATCGCCGGAGCGGTCCTGGCGGTGGTCGGGGCGGTGCTCCTGCTGCTGGCGCTCACGCCGGGGATGCGCGGGCTGCTGGTCATGCGGGGCTCGGAGGTACGGGCCGGCCTCGGCCGCAAGGCGGCCGGTCTGGTGCTGCGCGACCGGGCGATGGAGGTGTCCGGGGTGCGGTCGGTCCGGGTGCGGACGGGCCGCTCCCGCGTCAGGGTCCGGGCCACCTCGCACTTCCGCGAACTGGCCGACGTACGGGCCGACCTGGAGGCGGTAGTCGCGGTCGGCATCGAGGAACTCGGGCTCGCGCACCCGCCGGTGGCGCGGGTACGGGTCCGCCGGAAAGGGTGAAGGTGACGCGATGCTCGGGGTGGTGAACCGGGTGCTGCTGGCCCTGATCGGGCTGGCGCTGCTGGCGGCCGGGGGATCCGTGCTGACCGGGTCGTGGCCCCTGGCCGGGCGGCACGCACCGCTGCTGACGGCGCGGGCCCGGCGGGCCCACTTGCACGTCGAGGGCTGGTGGTGGTGGGCGGTGCTCGGCGGGCTGGCCCTGTGCGTGCTGCTGGCGCTGTGGTGGCTGCTGGCCCAGCTGCGGCGTTCACGGCCGGCGACGGTGGCGGTGGACACCGGGGACGGGGCCTACGCGGTGCTGCGGGGACGCGCGCTGGAGTCGGCGGTGGCCGCGGAGGTGGGGGCGCTGGACGGGGTCGCCGGCTGCCGGGTCGCCCTGCGGGGCCGGCGGGGTGCGCCGGCCCTCAGGGTGAAACTGGAACTGGAGCCGCACGCGGTCCCCTCGGACACCCTGGCCGCGCTGGCCGGCCCGGTCCTGGAGCACGCCCGCGCCTCGACGGGCCTGACCCCCCTCCCGACCGAGGCCCGCCTCGGGGTCGCTTCGCACCGCGCGAGCCGGGTCACCTGACGGGCCCGACGACCGTGGCCGGCCGGCCAGGGTCGCCGGGGCCCGGCGTCAGAAGCCGTGGCGGGCGCCGCCGTCCACGGGCAGCATGACGCCCGTCAGGTACGACGCTGCCGGGGAGAGGAAGAACGCCGCCGCGCGGCCGAACTCCTCCGGCGTGCCGTAGCGGCGCAGCGGGATCCGGGCCTCGTTCGCCGCGCGGGAGGCGGCCGCGTCACCGGCGAGGGCGTCCAGCTCCCGCACCCGGTCCGTGTCGATGCGCGAGGGCAGCAGCCCGATGACCCGGATACCGCGCGGGCCCAGGTCCACCGACAGGGACTTCGCGAAGCCGGCGAGCCCCGGGCGCAGGCCGTTGGAGATGGTCAGACCGGGGATCGGTTCGTGGACCGAGCCGGACAGGACGAAGCCGATGACCCCGCCCTCGCCCAGTTCGGCCGCCGCCGCCCGGGCCAGGCGGACCGCGCCCAGGAAGACCGACTCGAAGGCGGCCGTCCACTGCTCGTCCGTGTTGTCCGCCGCCGCGCCCGGGGCCGGCCCGCCGACGCTGATGAGGATGCCGTCCAGGCGGCCGAAGCGTTCCACGGCCGTCGCGACGAGCCGCGCCGCCGTCCGCGGGTCGGAGTTGTCCGCCGCGACGCCCACCGCGTCCGGGCCCAGGGAGGCGGCGGCGGCCACCGCGCGCTCCTCGTCCCGTCCGGTGACGATCAGCTTCGCGCCCTCGGCGGCCAGTTCGCGCGCGGAGGCGTGGCCGAGGCCGCGGGTGGCCCCGGTGACGATGTAGACACGGTCCTTCAGTCCAAGATCCATGCCGGACACGCTACGCCGAGGCGGTCGTCAGCTCCGAGGCGGCCTTCGCCGCGGCCTCGTCGCGGTCCCGCTTCTCCCGGCGCACCAGGATCACCCACCCCACCGGTACCGCCGCGGCGAACAGCCACCACTGCACGGCGTACGCCATGTGCGGGCCGATCGAGTCGTGGTCGGGTTCGGCGACCGGCTCCGGGCTGCCCCCGGCCGGGACCGGCGCGGTGAGCTCCAGGTACCCGCCGAGCACGGGCTTGCCCAGGCGGGCCGTCTGCTGGGCGCTGTCGATCAGCATCACCTGGCGCTCCGGCAGGCCCTTGCGGTCCTTGATGCCGCTATCGCCGCTGGTCTCGTCGGCCTTGAGCCGCCCGGTGACCGTCACCTCGCCCGGCGGCGCCGCCGGCACCGGCGGGTACGCGCCGGAGTCCTCGCCGCTCGCCACCCACCCGCGGTTCACGAGCAGCACCCGGCCGTCGTCCAGCTCCAGCGGGGTGACGACCTGAAAGCCGACCTTGCCGTCGTTGGAGGTCCGCATCCGGACGACCACCTCATGCGCGGAGTCGTACGTACCGGTGGCGGAGACCGCGCGCCAGTAGTCGTTCCGCGGGACGGTGTGGCCGGGGGAGGTCAGTTCGCCCACCGGGACCGGTTTCCCGTACAGGTTCCGGGCGATCAGCTCGTTCTGCGCGACCCGGTGCTCATGGCGGTGGTACTGCCAGAACCCCAGCTTGATCATCACGGGGATGAGGGCGAGGGTGATGAGGGTGAGGCACACCCACTGCCGGGTCAGCACAAAGCGGTACACGCCCACGACGGTACCCCCACCCGCGCGGACCCCGGCGGCCGGGTGGCGTCGTCACGAGGCGCCGGCCGCGCTGCCCACCTTGTCGACGATCCCGGCCTTGCCCTCGGCGCGGGCGCAGTGCGCCCCGCAGTACCAGTGGCCGTCCGCCTCGACGCCCTGCCCGATGATCTGCACGCGGCAGTGCTCGCAGATGGGCGCCATCCGGTGGATGGCGCAGGAGAAGGAGTCGAACACGTGCCGCGCACCGTCCTGGGTCTCCACGTAGAACGCCAGGTCGTAATCGTTTCCGCATACTTCGCAACGGGCCATGCGCCACAGGGTGGGACCGGACCGGTGGCCCGGGGAAGAGGGCGCGTGGCGAGTCGCGCGAGGGTCACCCGTCTGCCGGAGCGACGTCCCGCAGGAGCTGGGTGAAGGCGGCCTCGTCGACCACGGGCGTTCCGAAGGACTTCGCCTTCACGGTCTTCGACGTCGCCGAGTCCGGGTCGTTGGTGACCAGCAGGCTCGTGAGGCGCGACACACTCGTCGCGACATGCAGGCCGGCCTCGACCGCCCGGTCCTCCAGGAGCTCCCGGTCCACGGAGGTGTCGCCGGAGAAGGCGATCCGCATGCCCTGCTTGAGCGGCTTGCCGTCCTCGAACCGGCCCGGGTTGGGGTGCGGGCACGGCGGGCGCTTGCGGGAGGGCCGCCAGCTCGTCGCGCCGAAGGGGCCCTGGTAGCCGACGCGGGGCGCGGCGGGCGAGTCCGACCACTCCGTCAACGGGCGGCATTCCAGCAGGGGCAGCCGGACGCCGTCCCGGGCGGCCGCGTGCAGCGAGGGACGGAACGCCTCCGCGAGGACGCGGGCGTCGTCGAGCGCGTGGTGGGCGCGCTGCTGGACGACCCCGAAGTGGGCGGCGAGCGATTCCAGCTTGTGGTTGGGCAGCGGGAGGTTCAGCTCCTTCGACAGCGCGATGGTGCACAGCCGTTGACGGACCGGCGCCGCCGCGGCGGCCCGGGCGTACTCGCGGGCGATCATCTGCCAGTCGAAGATGGCGTTGTGCGCCACCAGCACCCGGTCCGCGAGGCGACCGGCGAACTCCTCGGCGATGTCCTCGAAGAGCGGGGCGTCCCGGAGCACGTCGCTGGTCAGGCCGTGGATCCACACGGGCCCGGGATCGCGGCGCGGGTTGACCAGGGTGTACCAGTGGTCCTCCACGTTGCCCTGCGCGTCGAGCCGGTAGACGGCGGCGGAGACTATCCGGTCGTCGCGCGCGAGCCCGGTGGTCTCCACGTCGACGACCGCGTACCCCTCGGGGTACGCGGTCGGCCACGTCGTCTCTGCGGTCGTTCGGTCGTCGAGCATGGTCACAGAGGATATCGGCCCCCGCTGACACCCGTGCCCCGATGGTGGCGGGTCGGGCGGCGGAACCGGTGCGGGTCAGCCGCGGCCCGGCGGCTCCGGCGCCAGCAGCGCCCGCGTCAAAGCCCGTACGGAGAGCAGGAACAGCCGCTCCGGGTCGGGCGGCCGGGCCAGGGCGCGCGAGAGCGCCGGGTCGCCGGGCGCCGCGGCCGGGTCCCAGAGCTCACCCTCGGCGGGGGACTGGGCGGGGGAACGCTCGCGATTGCGCTCCACGAGCAGGAAGCCGACGATCTGGAACTGGACGGCCCGCACCGCGTCGGCGGCCCGCGCTCCCCGCAGCCCCGCCGCGCGGACCTCGTGCACCAGCGCCTGTTGGGCGGGCAGGAACATCCGCTCGGTCAGCCCCCGTTCGTGCACCATCGCGATCAGGTGCGGCCGCTCCCGCAGTTCACGGCGCAGCAGCCGGGCCACGGAGACGATCCGCTCGGCCGGGGTACGGCCCGACGGTTTGATCGCGCCCATCTCGCGTACGGTCCGCTCCACGAGGGCGTCGAGCAGCGATTCGCGGTTCCCGACGTGCCAGTAGATGGAGGTCACGGCCGTCCCGAGTGCCGCGGCGAGCCCCCGCATGGTGAGCGCCGCCGGGCCGTGCCGTCTGACCAGGGACGCGGCCGCGTCCAGCACCTCCTCGCGGGTCAGCGAGCTTCGCGCCATGGCTGCGCCGCCAATCTGTCGTTCCGTCAGTTCTCTTGGTCGGGGGCCTTTACCCTTCATCGCCGGCGGTGTAACTGTGTTACAGAGCCGGTGCCGTCCCGGGACGGGGACGACCCCAGAGAAGGGTGGTACACCCATGGCACGCGTACGGTACGGAGCGCGCACGGAAGCCGAGATCGCGGCGTCGCGCGAGAAGAGTTCCCGACTCCCCGACATCTGGTCGACGGGCGTGGTGGCGGTCTGGGAGAGCGACCCGGACGTGATCGCGGCGGTCCTGCCGCCGCCGCTGAAGCCCGCCGAACGGCCCCTCGTCCGGGCCAACATCAGCAAGGTCGACCTGCCCGGATATCCGCTCGGCGCCGGGTCGGTGGCCGTCGCCGCCCGGCACGGCGATGTCGAAGGCTGGTACCCGCTCGTCATGCCGATGACGCACGAACGCGCGCTGATCGGCGGCCGGGAGGTGTTCGGCGAACCGAAGAAGCTGGGCGAGGTCACCGTCGAGCGCGACGGCCTGGTCGTACGGGCCTCGCTCGCCCGCCACGGCATCGCCTTCGTGGAAGTGCGCGGGGCCGTCGACGGCGCCCTGCCGCTGCCCGAACCCACCACCAAGACCGACTTCTACTTCAAGTTCCTGCCCTCGGTCGACGGCGGCGGCCTCGAAGCCGACCCGGTGCTCGTGCACTGCACGCGCAACGAGAAGGTCCGCAGGCTGGAGCACCTCACCGGCGACGTGGTGCTGCGCGAGTCGATGTTCGACCCGGTGGCCGACCTCCCCGTACGCCGCGTCGTGGACCTCACCATCGGCGAGAAGACCACCGACCAGAAGGGCCGCGTCGCCGAACGCGTCAGCGCCCGGGCCCTGCTCCCGTACATCCACCAGCGCTACGACGACCCGCTCCAGATCCTCGACGGGCCGCCCGAGGGGAGCGTGTGAGATGCGCCTCGAACCGGGACAGGTCGCCGTCGTCACCGGCGCGGCCAGTGGCATCGGGCTCGCCATGGCCCGCCGTTTCGCCGCCGAGGGACTGCGGGTCGTCCTCGCCGACGTGGAGGAGGGCGCCCTGCGCGAGGCGGTCGCCGAACTCTCCGCCGAAGGCGCCGACGTACTCGCCCGTCCGGTCGATGTCGGCGAACGCGACTCGGTCGTCGCCCTCGCGGACGCCGCCTACGACGCCTTCGGCGCCGTCCACGTCCTCTGCAACAACGCCGGCGTCGGCTCCGGCGCCGAGGGCCGGATGTGGGAGCACGAGCCCAACGACTGGAAATGGGCCTTCTCCGTCAACGTATGGGGCGTCTTCCACGGCATCCAGGCGTTCGTCCCCCGCATGATCGCGGGCGGCGCCCCCGGCCACGTCGTCAACACCAGCTCCGCCGACGGCGGCATCGCCCCCCTGCCCACCGCCTCCGTCTACGCCGTCACCAAAGCCGCCGTGGTCACCATGACGGAGTCGCTGTACGCCCACCTCAAGGCGGAGGGCACCGACGTCGGCGCCTCGGTCCTCTTCCCCGGACCGCACATGCTGCGCACCGGCCTGTGGGAGTCGCACCGCAACCGGCCCGACCGCTACGCGAAGCAGCGACCGCGCAAGACCCCGTACCGCAGCCTCGACCAGTACGAGGCCGCGATGAAGCGGGCCGGCCACCAGGTGGAGTTCACCCCCGTCGAGGACGTCGCCGAGCACGTGGTCGACGGCATCCGCGCCGACCGGTTCTGGATGCTCCCGGAGAGCGAGCACAGCGACCGGCAGATCCGCGCCCGTTCGCGGTCGATGCTGGAGCGCGCCAATCCCGCCTACCTCGAAAGCTTCATCCTCGACTGAGGAACAGAGGAGCCCTGCCGTGAACGCGTACGAAGACCCGTACCTGATCATCTCCTCCGACTGCCACGCGGGACTGCCGACCGAGCACTACCGCCCCTACCTCGACTCCCGCTTCCACGCCCGGTTCGACGAGTTCCTCGGACAGCAGGGCGCCCGCCGCGAGGAGGCCACCCGCCTCGGGGTCCGCAACGAGGCCTTCGCCGAGAAGTGGTTCCACGACCACGAGGAAGGACTCAAGGGCGGCTGGGACGTCGGTCAGCGCCTCAAGGAACTCGACGGCGACGGAGTGGCGGCCGAGGTCGTCTTCCCCGACGCGGACGCCGTCGACAGCCAGACCGCGGCCCCCTTCGGGGTCGGCCTCGGCCTCTCCGGCGACCAGGACCCGGAACTCGGCATGGCCGGCGCGCAGGCCCACAACCGCTGGTTGGCCGAGTTCGTCTCCGAACACCCCGAACGGCATTGCGGGGTCGCCCTGCTGCCCATCACCGGCGAACCGGCGAAGGTCGTCGCCGAGATCCACCGGGCGAAGGAGTCCGGACTCGGCGCGCTGATGATCCCCTCCATGTGGGTGGACCAGGCTCCCTACCACGACCGACGCTACGACCCGATCTGGGCGGCGGCGGCCGAGACCGCGATGCCGGTCGTCACCCACTCCGGGGCCGCGCCCCGCCACGAGTACGGGGACCACCTCGGCATCTACGTCTCGGAGGTCACCTGGTGGCCGGCCCGCCCCCTCTGGTTCCTGCTCTGGTCCGGGGTGTTCGAACGGCACCCGGGGCTGAAGTTCGGGGTCGCCGAGTCCGGCTGCTGGTGGCTGCCGAACCAGCTGTGGTTCATGGACCGGCTCTACCTCGGCGCGCACGGCGGCAAGAAGCTCTCCCCGTTCGCCGAGCTGAAACGGCCCCCGAGCGAGTACCTGGACCGCCAGGTCTTCATCTGCGCCACGAACACCAAACGGCGCGAGCTGGCCCAGCGCCACGAGATCGGCGTGGACAACATCCTGTGGGGTTCGGACTTCCCGCACCCCGAGGGCACCTGGCCCGACACCCGCGGCTGGCTGCGCAAGACGTTCCACGACATCCCGGTCGGCGAGACCCGCCGGATGCTGGGCCTCGCGGCGGCCGACGTCTTCGGCTTCGACACCGCGAAGCTGGCCCCGCTGGCCCGGCGGATCGGCCCGACCCCGGCCGAACTCGGACAGAGCGCCGACCAGGCGTCGGTGGAAGCCTCCTGGGCCCGCTCCCGGGAGGTGGGCCGGCACTGGCTGACCGGCCACGACTTCCCGACGCTGGGGGTCTCGTCATGACACCGGACCGCTACACGGTCATCTCGGCCGACTGCCACGCGGGCGCGGACCTGCTCGACTACAAGCCCTACCTGGAGAAGCGCCACCACGACGAGTTCGACGCCTGGGCCGCCCACTACGTCAACCCGTACGAGGACCTCCTCGCGGACACCGCGGACCGCAACTGGAACTCCGCCCGCCGGCTGGCCGAACTCGAAGCGGACGGCATCGTCGCGGAGGTCGTCTTCCCCAACACCATCCCGCCGTTCTTCCCCAGCGCGGCCCTGATGGCGCCCGCGCCGACGGCGGCCGAATTCACCCTGCGCTGGGCGGGGCTGCGGGCCCACAACCGCTGGCTGGCGGACTTCTGCGCGGACGCCCCGGGTCGCCGGGCGGGCGTGGTCCAGATCCTGCTGAACGACGTCGAGGAGGCGGTCAAGGAGATCCGCCGCACGAAGGAGGCCGGCCTGACGGGCGGTGTCCTGCTCCCGGGCGCCCCGCCCGGCTCCGGCGTCCCGGAGCTCTACTCCGCGGCCTACGACCCGATCTGGGCGGTGTGCGACGAACTCGACGTCCCGGTCAACCACCACGGCGGCTCGGCGTCCCCGCCCCTGGGCGACGAGCCGGCCGCCCGGGCGGTGTTCATGGTGGAGACCACCTGGTTCTCCCACCGCGCCCTGTGGCACCTGATCTTCGGCGGGGCCTTCCGCCGCCACCCCGGTCTCAGGCTGGTCCTGACGGAGCAGGGCTCGGGCTGGATTCCGGGCGTGCTGGACATGCTGGACTACTACCACGCCCGGCTGGTCGCCGCCTCGGCCACGGCGGAGGCCAAGTTCGGCGCGGGCCTCGCGGAGTCGATGGGCAAGGGCCCCGGCGAAGTCTGGCGCGACAACTGCTTCGTGGGGGCCAGCTTCATGCGCCCCCACGAGGTGCCGCTGCGGGACCGGATCGGGCTCGACAAGATCATGTGGGGCAGCGACTACCCCCACGACGAGGGCACCACGCCCTTCTCCCGCGAGGGCCTGCGCATCGCCTACGCGGGTCTGCCGCGGGCGGAGGTCGCCGCCATGGTCGGCGGCAACGCGGCCCGCGTCTACGGCTTCGACCTGCCCCTGCTGGACGCGGTGGCCGCCAGGTGCGGCCCCCTGGTCTCGGAGGTCGCCCGGCCGCTGACCGAGGTCCCGCCCGAGGCCACCAGCCCGGCCTTCGCCCGCGGCGGCTCGGTCCGCGTCTGGTGACACCGCCCCGCCGGAGCGGCTCAGTCGGCCCAGGTGAGCCGCTCCGGCGCGATCAACTCGGCGCCGGTGAAAGCGGATCTGCGGTCCATCTCGATCCGCAGGGAAGGCAGGCCGGCCAGCGGGGCCAGGTCCACGACATCGGCGCTTTCGACGATCCGCAGCCGGTTCAGCTCCGGCAGGTCCGCCAGGGGTGCCAGCCCGCCGGGGAACCCGCAGCGCAGCAGCATCAGCTCGGTCAGCCCACGGTAAGGGGCGAGCACGCCGAGGTCCACCGACACGGTGTGCCGGATCTGGAGCGAGGTCAGGCCGGTGAGCGGACGCCGCACCGCGAACTGCGCGTACTGCCGCTCCCCGGCGATGGTGAGGTCGCGGATCGCCGGCCAACGATCCAGCCCGTCGAGGGAGAGGCCGCGGGCGCCCTGCCACAGGGTGAGCTTCACCAGTCCTTCGGCCGCGGGGACGTCCCCGATGGCGCGCTCCTTCGGCTCGAAGCCGATCACCAGCGACTGCAGGGTCGGGATGCCGGCGAGCGGCGCCAGCGAGAGCCCGTCCGGGACGTAACCGAAGGCCAGGCTCTCGGGCGTCAGTCCGCCGATCGGCTCGATGCCGGTCAGGCGCGGGCAGTCGAAGACCCCGAGGTGTTCCAGCGCGTGGTGTCCGCCGAGGGCCGCCAGGTCCCCCAGTTCCGGATTGCGCTGGATGACCAGCCAGCGCAGGTCCCGCCGGTCGGTGATCTCCGGCGGCAGCGGCCCCTCCCAGGTGAGGTGCACCCGATGGATGTGCGACAGTCCGCGGAAGGCCGTGAGCTGCTCGGGCGTGCGGATGTGCAGGTGGGCGACGTTCAGGGCGGTCCCCGCCAGGACGGCGTCCGCGTAGTCCCCGGTGGGGAAGCGGCCCCAGGACTCGGACAGCTCGTGGCCCACCTCGTAGCGGTCGTCGCGCCGGAAACCGGCGATCACCTGGAGCGCCCGCTCCCCGCCGATCAGCGCGGCCGTGCGCACGGTCGCCGCGGCCTCCTCCTCGCCGAGGTCCACCGGCTCCGGCAACAGCTCCAGCACCAGCTCGCCCGCCTCGGCCAGTTCCTCGGCCTCGGCCCGGCTGCGCGGCGGCAACAGGCGCGCCGTGCGGGTCTGTATGTCGGCCCGTACCCGCGGGTCCAGCTCGGGCGCGTGCTCCAGGCAGGCCGCGGCCAGCAGCACCAGCCGGCTGCGGTCCCGCTTCACCTTGTCCGCGCGCCGCAGCAACTGGGTCAGCATGCGGGCGCGTTCGTCGGGACGGGCGTGCCCGACGGCCATCCGGACCACGTCGTCCCAGGCGTCCTCGTGGGCGTTGCGGACCAGCACGCCGAAGTCCCGGGACTCCACCGCCGCCTTGGCGCCCAGGTAGTCCTGGAAGGTGCGGTGCACGAAGTGCACGGAGCCCGGTACCGGTTCGCGCAGCAGCCCGCTGCGGATCAGCAGGTGCGTGAACACCCGCTCGGTGCTGCCCTGCGCCCGTACCTGCGGCATCGCGTCGAGCCATTCGTCCAGCATCTCCACGACGTCGTCACGGGCCGCCTCCACCTGCCCGTTGCGGATGAGCCAGTACGCCAGCCGCTGGAGCAGCGCCGTCTGCTCGTCCCGACCGAGGTGGACGCCTTCGACCCCCGATACGTCCCGTTCGGTGTCGCGGCGGACCAGCAGCATGTCCAGTGCCGCGTCGTACAGTTCCTTGCGGGCGCGGGGCAACCGCATCCGCCGGTCCCGGTTCAGCGCGCACAGCAGTGCGCACATCAGCGGGTTCGTCGCCAGCCGGCCGAGGTCGCGCCGGGAGCCCACCGACCGGATCAGCGTCCGCTCGAAGGTGTCGAGCCGCGCCCGCTCCTCGGCGGAGCCGCACTCCTCGCGCGCGGAGTCGTGCCAGTGCGTGATGAACGCCCGTACGTTGTCCCGCTCCATCGGCACCAGTGACAACGGGGCGAAGCCCTGGCCCGTGAGCCAGTCCTCCGGCACCGCGGACGGGCGGGTGGTCACGATGTACCGCGCCTTGGGGAAGGCCGCGATCAGCGAGCGCAACCACGCCTCGGTCCGGTCGCGCAGCCTTTGGGGCACCTCGTCCACGCCGTCGACCAGCACCAGGGCCCGACCGCTCGCCAGGAGGCCCTCGGTCCAGCCGGGCGGCGCGGTCAACGGCACGCCGGAGGCGCGGAGCCAGTCCTCGGGGACGGGCAGCGCGTCGGAGGCGTGGAAGGAGCGCAGCCGCAGGACGAAGGGGACCAACGTGTTCCAGTGGGCCGGCTGTCGCCGGAAACTCCGGCGCGCCGCGTTCAGGGCCAGCCACTGGACCAGGGTCGACTTGCCGGAACCGGCCGGCCCGCGCAGCAGCACCCGGTCCGAGCCGGTGATCGCCCGCTCCGCCTCGACGGTGGTCCGGTCCGAACCCGGCTCCTCCGACAGCGGGTCGCCGGTCACCGCCAGGCTGATGTAGGCCACGTCCAGCGGCCACTCCCGACGGCTCCGGCCGAGGGTCAACCCGTAGAGCTGGAGGCGGCCGTGGGCCTCGGCGACGTACTGGCCGTACCGCTGCTCGAAGTGGGCCTCCTTCGCCTGGGGAAGATCGGCGGGCTGCTTCTCCAGCCGCCGCAGGGTGCGCTCCAGTCGGCCGGTGCGGCGGATCAGTTCCAGGTCGGCACGGGCCGCGAAGGCCGGGAGGGTGGTGGCGTACTCGATCACGTGGAGGCAGCACAGGGCGGCCAGCCGCCGGTAGAGGGCCTCGGCCGGCTCGCTCAGGCCCGGTGGGGGCGGGGGCAGCGCCGAGGCCAGGGCCGCGGGGTCCAGGTCCGCGGCGAAGAGCGCCGCCAGGTCCAGCGGCCCCAGCGCGGCGAAGGCGTCGGCGACCGCGTCCAGGGCGGCCAGGCGTTCGTGGTCGGGCAGCCCCGCGGCTGCCCCGCCCAGGCGGACGGCCAGCGCGTTCACCAGCTTCCGCATCTCGGCGTCGCCCAGTTCCACCGGTCGGCGCCCCGGCGCGGCGGGCGCGGCCGGGTCGGACGTCAGACCCGCCCCCGGGGCGCGGGTCAGGAGCGACTTCACCAACGTGCTCGCCGCCGTACCCGCCACACGCAGGAGCACTGCCTCGAACCCGGTCACACGGCCTCCCCACCCTGGCCGACCAGTATGCGCGGTACCCGCGGTAACACGGTCGGATACCGATCGGTAACAACCTCTAGCGGCGCCCCCACAGGCGCCTTTATGGTGCGGGCATGCCGAACCTGCCCGATGTCGTGCTGTGGTCCATACCCGCCTTCGTGCTGCTCACCGTCGTCGAGTTGGTGAGCTACCGGCTCCATCCCGACGAGGACGCCGCCGGGTACGACACCAAGGACGCGGTCACGAGCGTCACCATGGGGCTCGGCAGCATCGGGTTCGACCTGCTGTGGAAGATCCCGGTCGTCGCGGTCTTCACGGCGGTCTACGAACTGACCCCGCTCCGCGTGCCCTTCCTGTGGTGGACCGCCCTGCTGATGCTGCTCGCCCAGGACTTCCTCTACTACTGGCAGCACCGGCTCCACCACGTCATCCGCATCCTGTGGGCCTGCCACGTGGTGCACCACAGCAGCCGCAGGTTCAACCTCACCACCGCCCTGCGCCAGCCCTGGACCAGCGCGACCACCTGGTGGTTCTACCTGCCGATGGTCGCCCTCGGCGTCCACCCGGCCGCTATCCCCTTCTGCTACGGGCTCAACCTGCTCTACCAGTTCTGGGTCCACACCGAGCGCATCGGAAAGCTGCCGCGGGCCTACGAGTACGTCTTCAACACCCCCTCGCACCACCGCGTCCACCACGCCTCCCAGGGCGGCTACCTCGACCGCAACTTCGGCGGCATCCTGATCGTCTGGGACCGGATGTTCGGGTCCTGGGTGGGGGAGACGGAACGGCCCGTCTACGGGCTCACCAAGAACATCGACACCCACAACCCGCTGCGCGTCGCCACCCACGAATACGCCGCCATCGCCCGCGACGTGCGGGCCGCCCGCACCTGGCGCGAGCGCGCCGGACGGGTCTTCCGCGGCCCCGGCTGGCAGCCCGCCCCGGCCGCCACGCCCGCCAAGTCCCCGGCGGAGCAAGCCGCGTGAGCGCCACCGAGTCCCGTACCCCCTCCTGGGCCCGCCCCGTACCGGACGACACCCGCGGACGGACGCTGCTCGCCGCCTTCGCCGCCGCCGGCGTGCTCGACCTCGCCGCACTGCTCGCCGGTTGGCACCTCGGGCACGTCCTCGCCAAGCCGCTGCTGATGCCGCTGCTCGTCGCCTACATCTGCCTGCGGCGTCACGGGGGCCTCCGCGCCCCCCGGCTGCTGGTCGCGGCCCTGCTCTTCGGGTGGGGCGGGGACCTGGCGCTGCTCTTCGACGCCCCCGCCGCCTTCCTGATCGGCATGGGCTCCTTCGCCGCGGGCCACGTCTGCTACCTCCTGCTCTTCGGCCGGGGCGCGACGCGAGCCGCGCTCGGATGCGCGTACGCCGTGGTGCTCGTCGCCGCGGTCGCGCTGCTCTGGAACGACCTCCCGGTCGGGCTGCGGGTGCCCGTCGCCGGGTACAGCCTGCTGCTCACCGCCATGGCCTGCCGCGCCGGCGTCCTCGGGCCGCGCGCGGCGATCGGCGGGGCGCTGTTCCTGCTCTCCGACACCCTCATCGCCACCGGCGTCGCCGAGTGGCCGCAGCCGCCCCGCCCGGACTTCTGGATCATGGCCACCTATCTCGCGGCCCAGTACCTGCTGGCCACGGGCGTCATGGCCACGGGCGCACCCGCCTCCCGGCAGGCGTACGGTAGGTCAGTCATACAAGACTGAACCAACTTGATCCGGAGGGCTGCACCACCATGCGTGCCACCGTCATCCACGCCCCGCACGACATCCGCGTGGAGGAGGTGCCCGACGCTGCGATCCAGCGCCCCGAGGACGCCGTCGTCCGCGTCCTGCGTGCCTGCGTCTGCGGCAGCGACCTGTGGGCCTACCGCGGCGAGGCCGCGCGCGAGCCCGGCCAGCGCATCGGCCACGAGTTCCTCGGCGTGGTCGAGGAGACCGGCTCGGCCGTGTCCGGCCTGCGCGCCGGCGACCTCGTCGTGGCCCCCTTCATGTGGTCCGACGGCACCTGCGACTACTGCTCCGAGGGCCTCTACACCTCCTGCGTGCACGGCGGCTTCTGGGGCTCGGTCGGGCACGACGGCGGCCAGGGCGAGGCCGTCCGCGTACCGCACGCCGACGGCACCCTCGTGAAGCTGCCCGCCGACGCCGCCTCCGACGACCACCTGCTGACCGCGCTGCTGGCGCTGTCCGACGTCATGGGCACCGGCCACCACGCCGCCGTGGGCGCCGGCGTCCGCAAGGGCTCCACGGTCGCCGTCGTCGGTGACGGCGCGGTCGGCCTGTGCGGCGTCCTCGCGGCCAAGCGACTCGGCGCCGAGCGGATCATCGCCCTGGGCCGGCACACCGCCCGTACGGACATCGCGAAGCTGTTCGGTGCCACCGACATCGTCGCCGAGCGCGGCGAGGCCGCCGAGGCGGCCGTCCGCGAACTCACCGGGGGCCAGGGCGCCCACTCGGTCATCGAGGCCGTCGGCACCGAGCAGTCCATGCGCACCGCCGTGAACATCACCCGCGACGGTGGGGCCATCGGCTACGTCGGCGTCCCGCACGGCAGCGGCACCGGACTCGACCTCGGCGTGATGTTCGACCGCAACATCACCCTGCGCGGGGGCGTCGCCCCGGTGCGCGCGTACATCCCGGAGCTGCTGGCGGACGTGCTGAGCGGCGCGATCGACCCGTCGCCCGTCTTCGACCGGGCCGTCAGCCTGGACGGGGTGCCGGACGGCTACCGCGCGATGGACGACCGCAGCGCCCTCAAGGTGCTGATCACGCCCTGACACGCGGTGCACGGACCGCGGGGGCCGGCCGGGGAACACCCCCGGCCGGCCCCCGCGGACGTTCCGCGCCGGCCCGTGGCCGAATGTCCGACCGCCCGGTTACTTGACGGCCTTGAGCGCGTCCACCACGCCGTAGCCGTAGTAGCCGGTCTGCCCCCACTTGCTCTGGCAGGTGGTGGCGTCGATCAGCGCGCCCGCGTCGTCGTAGATCTTGTCCGGGCAGGCCGTCTTCGTGGCCTGGGCCTTCAGCATCGCCTGGAGCTGCGCCGGCGTGGCCGTCGGGTGGGCGCTCTTGAGCAGGGCCGCGACGCCGGCGACGTGCGGGCCGGCCATCGAGGTGCCCTGCTTGTAGCCGTAGCCGCCGCCCGGGAGGGTGGACAGCACGCGGCCGTTGGCATCCGGGGTGTCCGGGATCTGCCACTTGTCGCCGCCGGGCGCCGCGACGTCGATGACGCCGAGCCCGTAGCTGGAGTAGTAGGAGCGCAGGCCCTTGTCGCCGGTGGCCGAGACGGAGACCACGCCCGGGAGTTGCGTCGGCAGGTCCAGGCAGTCGTGCGGGTCGATCGTGCGCGGCGCGGGGGTCCCGTCGTCCGGACTCGTGTCGTCCACGATCGAGTGGGACGCCAGGTCCCAGTTCTCGTTGCCGGCGGACGCCACGTTGAGCACGCCCTTGCGCTCCGCGTACTTGCTCGCCCGACCGAGGGCCTCCACCAGCGCCTTCTGGTCGTCGTCCGACTTGCAGTTGAAGTACCAGGGGTCGACGTAGTAGCTGTTGTTGGTCACCTCGATCCCCTTCTCGGCCGCGAACATGAAGCCGCAGACCACCGCTTCGGTGTAGAAGAGGCTGGTCCCGGGCTCGCTCACCTTGATCGCGGCGACCTTCGCGCCCGGCGCGACACCGCTGACCCCGATGCCGTTGCGCGCGGCGGCGATGGTGCCCGCCACGTGGGTGCCGTGGTCACTGCCGTTCGGGTACGGGCGCCACGCGCCGTCCGTGGTGTCGGCGACGCCGCCGACGCAGTTGGCCGACTGGCTCTTGGAGAAGTTCGGGGCGAGGTCCGGGTGGGTGTCGTCGATACCCGTGTCGATGACGCCCACGGTGACGTCCGGGCTGCCGGCGTTGATCGCCTGCGCCTGGTCGGCCTTGATCGCCCGCAGGTCCCACTGGTTGGGCTCCAGCGGCTCCTGCCCCGGCTGCGCGGTCGCCGCCGCCTTGGCCGCGTCCGCCGCGCTGAGGCGCTGCGTGGTGCCCTCCTCGGTGGTCTGCACCGTCGCGAGGGGGGCGGTGCGGGTGGCGCCGACCGACACGAACAGGCCGCGCTGGGCCCGGAGCTGCTTGGCGAAGTCCGGGTTCTGGGAGTGGGCGACGATCACCCCGATCTGCTCGTAGGAGATCACCACCGTGCCGCCGGCCCGCTCGACGGCCTTCCTGGCCGCCGTCACGGTGGCGTACGTGTTCAGGTTCGCCACGTACGACAGCTTGGGCCCGGACGTGTCGGCCTTCGCGCCGGCCGCCGCGTCCGCCGTCGTCCCCAGGGGCGCGGCGGAGGCCGCGACCGAGGGCAGGAAGGCGAGCGAGGCGGTGAGGGCCAAGGCGGCCGGTACGGCGAGACGGCCGTGCCTCTTGGGGGATCGTGACCCCAGCTGAGCCATGGGTTCTCCACATCATCCGTGAAAGGGCCGTCCGCGCGCGGTCGCGCGGGACGGCGGGTTCATGACAAGCGAACCTAGTGCCGGCCGTCACCTTTGCGCCATCAGTTCGAGGAATCGGATGGAAGAGGCGCGGCGGGGAACGGGGCGCGGAAACGGAACGCGTTGAACCGTCCCGTCGCGCGAGCCGTGCCGTTGTCAGGGGGACCGGCGTTACCACCCCCCACACGGAGGTTGTTGTGTCCGTACCCGCCCCCTCGCACCCGCGTCACAAGGAGAGCCCCCGGTGACAACCCAAGCAGCGGCCCAGCCGCCCGGCGGCGTGGAACCACGTCCGGCGCCCCCCACGGCCGAAGCGTTCGAACGCGTCCAGCAGAGCCCGGAGTTCGCCGAACTGCGCCGCTCCCACCGCTCCTTCGCCTTCCCGCTCACCGTCGCGTTCATCGCCTGGTACCTGCTGTACGTCCTGCTCTCGAACTACGCGGGCGACTTCATGGGAACCAAGCTCTTCGGCAACATCAACGTGGCCCTCGTCCTCGGCCTCGCCCAGTTCGCGACGACCTTCCTCATCGCCTGGCTCTACTCGCGCCACGCCGCCACCGCGCTCGACCCCAAGGCGGCGGCCATCAAGGCCCGGATGGAGGCCGGGGAATGAGCACACCACTGCACCTGACGGTCGCCGCGGGCGCCACCGAGCACCGTCCGCTGATCATGACCCTGTTCGGGCTGTTCGTCGTCGCCACCCTGATCATCACCATCTGGGCCGGCCGACAGACGAAGGACGCCGCCGACTTCTACGCCGGCGGACGCCAGTTCACCGGCTTCCAGAACGGCCTGGCCATCTCCGGCGACTACATGTCCGCCGCGTCCTTCCTCGGCATCGCCGGGGCCATCGCGCTCTTCGGCTACGACGGCTTCCTCTACTCCATCGGCTTCCTCGTCGCCTGGCTGGTGGCGCTGCTGCTCGTCGCCGAACCGCTGCGCAACTCCGGCCGCTACACGATGGGTGACGTCCTCGCCTACCGGATGCGCCAGCGCCCCGTCCGGACCGCCGCCGGCACCTCCACCATCGTCGTCTCGATCTTCTACCTGCTCGCCCAGATGGCGGGCGCGGGCGTACTGGTCTCGCTGCTCCTGGGCATCACCAGCGACGGCGGCAAGGTCGCCGTCGTCGCCCTCGTCGGCGTCCTGATGATCCTCTACGTGACCATCGGCGGCATGAAGGGCACCACCTGGGTCCAGATGGTCAAGGCCGTCCTGCTCATCGCCGGCGCCCTGCTCGTCACCTTCCTGGTGCTGCTGAAGTTCCACTTCGACATCTCCGAACTGCTGGGCAAGGCCGCCGAGAACAGCGGCCAGGGCGCCAAGTTCCTGGAGCCCGGCCTCAAGTACGGCAAGGACGGGATGACGAAGCTCGACTTCATCTCCCTGGGCATCGCCCTCGTCCTGGGCACCGCCGGGCTGCCCCACATCCTGATCCGCTTCTACACCGTGCCCACCGCCAAGGCCGCCCGGAAGTCGGTCAACTGGGCCATCGGCATCATCGGCGCCTTCTACCTGATGACGATCGCCCTCGGCTTCGGCGCCGCCGCGCTGCTCAAGCGGGCCGACATCCTCGCCTCCAACAAGGCGGGCAACACCGCGGCCCCGCTGCTCGCCCAAGAAGTCGGCGGCGGCGCGGGCACCACCGGCGGCGCCGTCCTGCTGGCCGTGATCTCCGCCGTGGCCTTCGCCACCATCCTCGCCGTGGTCGCGGGCCTCACCCTGGCCTCGTCCTCGTCCTTCGCGCACGACATCTACGTCAATGTCATCCGCAGGGGCAAGGCCACCGAGAAGGAGGAGGTCCGGGCGGCCCGCTGGTCGACCGTCGTGATCGGCGCCGTCGCCATCGGCCTCGGTGCCCTCGCCCGCGACCTCAACGTCGCCGGCCTGGTCGCCCTCGCCTTCGCCGTCGCGGCCTCCGCCAACCTGCCGACGATCCTCTACAGCCTGTTCTGGAAGCGCTTCACCACCCGGGGCGCGCTGTGGTCCATCTACGGCGGCCTGGTCTCCTCCGTCGTCCTGGTGCTGTTCTCCCCGGTGGTCTCCGGCAAGCCCACCTCGATGTTCAAGGACGCCGACTTCTACTGGTTCCCGCTGGAGAACCCCGGCATCGTCTCCATCCCCCTCGGCTTCCTCCTCGGATGGCTCGGAACCCTCCTGTCGAAGGAGGAGGCCGACCCCAGGAAGTTCGCGGAACTGGAGGTCCGCTCCCTGACGGGAACAGGCGCGCACTGAAATACTCCAGACATCCGTCGTGGCCGTGTCGTATTTCCCTACGACACGGCCACGTCGCGTCTCGTTCATTCGGGCACCACAACAAGTCACAGGCGTCGCGTAGGCTCGAAAGCAGCGCACACATGTCTCATCCGAGCTGCGCGACCTCTATGAACCGGACAGGGGAGGGGGCCCACAGTGCTTCTCGACACCTACGGCCGCGTAGCCACTGACCTGCGCGTCTCACTCACCGACCGGTGCAACCTGCGGTGCACCTACTGCATGCCCGAAGAGGGCCTGCAGTGGTTGCAGAAGACGGACCTGCTCAGCGACGACGAGATCGTCCGGCTGATCCGTATCGCGGTCACCCGGCTCGGCATCACCGAAGTCCGCTTCACCGGCGGCGAACCGCTGCTGCGGCCCGGTCTCGTCGGCATCGTCGAGCGCTGCGCCGCCCTGGAGCCGCGGCCCATGATGTCGCTGACCACCAACGGCATCGGCCTCAAGCGCACCGCACAGGCGCTCAAGGCCGCCGGCCTGGACCGAGTGAACGTTTCGCTGGACACCCTGCGGCCCGAGGTGTTCAAGACCCTCACCCGCCGCGACCGCCACCACGACGTCATCGACGGCATGGCCGCCGCCCGCGCGGCCGGCCTCACCCCGGTGAAGGTCAACGCGGTGCTGATGCCCGGCCTCAACGACGACGAGGCCCCCGACCTGCTCGCCTGGGCCGTGGAGAACGCCTACGAGCTCCGCTTCATCGAGCAGATGCCGCTCGACGCCCAACACGGTTGGAAGCGCGACGGGATGATCACCGCCGGTGACATCCTCGCTTCGCTGCGCACCCGCTTCACCCTCACCGAGGAAGGCGCCGACGAGCGCGGCTCCGCCCCCGCCGAACGCTGGCTCGTGGACGGCGGTCCGGCCACCGTCGGGGTCATCGCCTCCGTCACCCGCCCGTTCTGCGGCGCCTGCGACCGCACCCGCCTCACCGCCGACGGCCAGGTCCGTACCTGCCTCTTCGCCACCGAGGAGTCGGACCTGCGGGCCGCCCTGCGCTCGGGCGCCCCGGACGAGGAGATCGGCCGCCTGTGGCAGGTGGCGATGTGGGGCAAGAAGGCCGGCTCCGGCCTCGACGACCCGAGCTTCCTCCAGCCCGACCGCCCGATGTCGGCGATCGGCGGCTAGCCGCCCCACACGGCACGAGGCCCCGTCCGGCGACCGGACGGGGCCTCGTCACGTTTTCCGGCACGGCTGTGGCGCGTCTCTAGCGCTCGCGCTCCGAGCCTTCCGGTCGGACCCAGTCCGCGAGCTTCACGACGTCCTTCAGGAACCCGCGCACGCCCAGGAACTGCGAGAGGTGCTCGCGGTGCTCCTCGCAGGCCAACCACGTCTTGCGACGCTCCGGCGTGTGCAGCTTCGGGTTGTTCCACACCAGGACCCAGACCGCCGCGGCCCGGCAGCCCTTGGCGGAGCAGGTGGGATCGGCGCCGGGCGTGCCGGTGTCCGGATCGGGGGAGTTCGCATCAGGGGAGTTCACAGCCTCAACCCTACAAACGGAAGGGCGACGCCGAGCAGCCACGGGGGGAGCTGCCCGGCGTCGGTCCGTCGCTCCGACGGGGGATGCGGAGCGCGTAGGCAGTATGTCACGCAGGACCCGGTGCGGTGCACCGGAACTTCATGATTGATCTGAGGTTTTCTTGAGGTTTCCCGCCTCCAGTGCCGGGTGCACAGGGGCGGGCAGGAAGGCCGAGGGCAACGACGGCGCCGACTCGCGTCCCGCGTTGGCGATGACGACCGCGACGTAGGGCAGCAGGGCGCCCGCCACCAGCGTCACGATCGCCACAGGACGCTCCACGTTCCACAGGAAAACCGTCGCCAGGACCGACAGGGTCCTGATCGTCATGGAGATCACGTACCGGCGCTGCCGGCCCCGGACGTCCTCGCTGAGGCCCATCCGCGCGCCGGTGATCCGGAAGACCTCGGCCCCGTTCCGCTTCGACCGTTCCACGCTCCACCACCCGATCCACCCGCCGGGCACTCCCGGCCCGGACCCTTCCACCGTACGCCGCCGACATCGGGTCGAGGAGAGGGGGTGTCCCCCGAATGGCGCCGTCGGGCATGCGACCCCCGCGGCGCGGGCCGAGACTGGCCGCACCTGCGCACCACGCGCCACGAGGAGGCTCGACATGCATTGGTTGTGGGCGATCATCGTCGGTTTGGTACTGGGGCTGATTGCCAGGGCCATCCTGCCGGGCAAGCAACACCAGCCGATCTGGCTGACCGTGATCTTCGGCATCATCGGAGGCGTCCTGGGCAACGCCGTGGCCACGTGGATCGGTGTGCACGACACCAAGGGCATCGACTGGATCCGGCACCTGCTCCAGCTCGCCGGCGCCGTCCTCATCGTCGGACTCGGCGACATGATCTACATGTCCCTGCGGGGCGACCGACGGCGTCAGACGACCTGACGCGGACCCGGCGCCTCCCGGGCGCGACGAAGGGGCCGGCCGGACCGAAGTCCGTACCGGCCCCGTCGCGCACGCCGGGACGTCAGCCGGCGACCTCGACCGCCGCGAGGTTCTTCTTCCCGCGGCGCAGCACGAGCCAGCGACCGTGCAGCAGGTCCGCCGAGGCCGGTACCGCGTCCTCGGCGGTCACCTTCACGTTGTTCACGTAGGCGCCGCCCTCCTTCACGGTCCGGCGGCCGGCGGACTTGCTGGCCACCAGCCCCGTCTCCGCGAACAGGTCGACCACCGGGCCCAGCTCGGCGACCTTCGCGTGCGGCAGCTCCGACAGGGCCGCGGCCAGCGTCGCCGGGTCCAGGTCGGCCAGCTCGCCCTGGCCGAACAGCGCCTTCGAAGCGGCGATCACGGCGGCGCACTGATCGGCGCCGTGCACCAGCGTCGTGAGCTCCTCCGCCAGCGCCCGCTGCGCGGCCCGCGCCTGCGGCCGCTCGGCGGTCTGCGCCTCCAGCTCCTCCAGTTCCGCACGGGACTTGAAGGACAGGATCCGCATGTAGCCCGAGATGTCCCGGTCGTCCACGTTCAGCCAGAACTGGTAGAACGCGTACGGCGTGGTCATCTCCGGGTCGAGCCAGACGGCCCCGCCCTCGGTCTTGCCGAACTTGGTGCCGTCCGCCTTGACCATCAGCGGGGTCGCCATCGCGTGCACCTGCGCGTCCGGCTCGACCCGGTGGATCAGGTCGAGGCCGGCCGTCAGGTTGCCCCACTGGTCGGAGCCGCCCTGCTGGAGCGTGCAGCCGTGGCGCCGGTACAGCTCCAGGAAGTCCATCCCCTGGAGCAACTGGTAGCTGAACTCCGTGTAGCTGATGCCCTGGTCGGACTCCAGCCGCTTGGCGACCGAGTCCTTCGTCAGCATCTTGTTGACGCGGAAGTGCTTGCCGATGTCCCGCAGGAACTCGATGGCGGACATGCCCGCCGTCCAGTCCAGGTTGTTGACCAGGACCGCCGCGTTCTCGCCCTCGAACGAGAGGAACGGCTCGATCTGCGAGCGCAGCCGGTCCACCCACTGCGCGATGACCGCCGGATCGTTCAGGGTGCGCTCGGCGGTCGGACGCGGGTCCCCGATCTGGCCGGTGGCCCCGCCGACCAGCGCCAGCGGCCGGTTCCCGGCCAGCTGGAGCCGGCGCATGGTCAGCACCTGCACGAGGTGGCCCACGTGCAGCGAGGCCGCGGTGGGGTCGTAGCCGCAATAGAACGTGACGGGACCGGCCGCGAACGCCTTGCGCAGCGCTTCTTCGTCGGTGGACTGGGCGAACAGCCCGCGCCACTTCAATTCGTCGACGATGTCCGTCACGGTCTTCCGACTCCTTCGAATGATGGGATTGCCGTCTCAGTCTATGGGGGTCAGACCCCCTTGCTGACCGAGCTCATGTTGAAGTCCGGGATCCGCAGGGCCGGCATCGCGGTGCGGGTGAACCAGTCGCTCCACTCGCGCGGGAGGGTCTTCTCGGTCCGGCCGGCCTCCGTGGCCCGCGACAACAGGTCCACGGGCGACTCGTTGAACCGGAAGTTGTTGACCTCGCCGAGGACCTCGCCGTTCTCCACCAGGTACACGCCGTCCCGGGTCAGGCCCGTGAGCAGCAGCGTCGCCGGATCGACCTCGCGGATGTACCAGAGGCAGGTGAGCAGCAGCCCCCGCCCCCGGTGGCCGGTGCCCGCCACCATCTCCTCCAGGGACTTCTCGCCGCCCGCGTCCAGGATCAGGTTCCCGAAGCCGGGGGAGAGCGGGAGCCCGGTCAGGGCCGCGCTGTGCCGGGTCGTGGTCAGCCGGGCGAGCTCGCCCCCGCTGATCCACTCCGTGGGCGGGACCGGCAGCCCGTTGTCGAACACCGAGGCGTCGTCGCCGGAGCTGTGCGCGATCACGAACGGCGCGGACTCCAGGCCCGGCGCGTTCGGGTCGCTGCGCAGCGTCAGCGGCAGCTCCGACAGCCTGTCGCCGATCCGGGTGCCGCCGCCGGGCTTGGAGAAGACCGTCCGGCCCTCCACCGCGTCCCGGGCCGCCGCCGACCACATCTGGTAGATCAGCAGGTCCGCCACCGCCGTCGGCGGCAGCAGGGTCTCGTACCGCCCGGCCGGCAGGTCGAAGCGGCGCTCCGCCCAGCCCAGGCGTACGGCGAGCTCCGCGTCCAGCGCGGTCGGGTCCACGTCCTTGAAGTCCCGCGTGGCGCGGCCGGCCCACGCCGAGCGCTGCCGGTCCGGCGACTTCGCGTTCAGCTCCAGCGTGCCGTTCGGCTGGTCGTGCCGCAGCCGCAGCCCGGTGGAGGTGCCGACGTAGGTGGAGACCAGCTCGTGGTTGGCGAACCCGTACAGCTCACGGCCGCCCGCGCGGGCCCGGGCGAACGCCTCGCCAAGCGCCGGGGCGAAGTCCGTGAACACCGCGGAGGAGGTCTCGGCCGGGGCGTCGGTGAAGTCCGGCGCCGCCGGGGTGCCGGTGATCAGGGGCTGGGCGTCCTCCGCCGGCGCCGCGTTCCGCGCGGCCGCCTCGGCGGCCCGCACCAGCGGCTCCAGATAGTCCGCGGTCACGGCGGAGCGCGACACGACCCCCGAGGCCGTGCCCTCCTTGCCGTCGACCGTCGCGATGACCGTCAGCGTCCGGCCGCGGGTGACGCCGTTGGTGGTGAGCGCGTTGCCCGCCCAGCGCAGGTTGGCCGTCGACTGCTCGTCGGCGATGACGACGCACCCGTCGGCGGTGGACAGCTCCAGGGCCCGCTCGACGATCTCGTGGGGCTTGGTACGAACCGACATCAGCGTCCGGCCTCCTGGGTCGTGTTCAGGATGTTCACGTCACGGAACAGCGCGGACGGGCAGCCGTGCGACACGGCCGCGACCTGTCCCGGCTGTGCCTTGCCGCAGTTGAAGGCGCCGCCCAGCACGTACGTCTGAGGACCGCCGACCTTCTCCATCGAGCCCCAGAACTCGGTGGTCGTGGCCTGGTACGCCACGTCGCGGAGTTGCCCGGCCAGCCGCCCGTTCTCGATGCGGAAGAACCGCTGCCCGGTGAACTGGAAGTTGTAGCGCTGCATGTCGATCGACCAGGAGCGGTCGCCGACCACGTAGATCCCGCGCTCCACCCCGCCGATCAGGTCCTCCGTGGACAGGCCGCCGGGATCGGGCCGCAGCGATACGTTCGCCATCCGCTGCACCGGCACGTGGCCCGGCGAATCGGCGAACGCGCAGCCGTTGGAGCGCCCGAGCCCGGTCAGCTTCGCGATCCGGCGGTCCAACTGGTAACCGACCAGGGTGCCGTCCTTGACCAGGTCCCAGCTCTGCGCCTCGACGCCCTCGTCGTCGTAGCCGACGGTGGCCAGGCCGTGCTCCGCCGTGCGGTCACCGGTCACGTTCATGATCGAGGAGCCGTACTTCAACTCGCCGAGCCGGTCGAAGGTGGCGAACGAGGTCCCGGCGTACGCCGCCTCGTAGCCCAGCGCCCGGTCGAGCTCGGTGGCGTGCCCGATGGACTCGTGGATGGTGAGCCACAGGTTGGACGGGTCCACGACCAGGTCGTAGCGCCCGGCCCGCACGCTCGGCGCCCGCATCTTCTCGGCGAGCAGCCCGGGGATCCGCTCCAGCTCCGCGTCCCAGTCCCAGCCGGTGCCCGTCAGGTACTCCCAGCCGCGGCCGGCCGGCGGGGCGATGGTGCGCATCGAGTCGAACTCGCCGGTGGAGGCGTCGACGGCGACCGCGGTGAGCTGGGGGTGGATCCGAACCCGCTGCTGGGTGGTGGAGGTGCCGGAGGTGTCCGCGTAGAACTTGTTCTCGTGGACGGCGAGCAGCGAGGCGTCGACGTGCGTCACGCCCTCGGCCGCCAGCAGTCCTGCGCTCCACTCCGCCAGCAGGGCCGCCTTCTCGGCGTCCGGCACGTCGAACGGGTTCACCTCGTAGGCGGAGATCCAGGTCCGGTCGGCGTGCACCGGCTCCGCGGCCAGCTCCACCCTCTCGTCGGAACCCGCCGCCTTGAGCACCTGGGCCGACAGCTTGGCCATGGCCACGGCCTGCGAGGCCACCTTGGCGGCGCCGTCCATGGTCAGGTCCACACCGGAGGCGAAGCCCCAGCTGCCGCCGTGCACCACGCGCACCGCGTAACCGAGGTCGGTGGTGTCCGAGGTGCCGGAGGGCTTGGCGTCGCGCAGCCGCCAGGAGGCGCTGCGGATCCGCTCCAGCCGGAAGTCGGCGTGGTCGGAGCCCAACGCGCGCGCCCGCGCGAGCGCCGCGTCGGCGAGCGCCCGCAAAGGCAGCGCGGTGAAAGCCGCGTCGATGGAATGGGGCACGGAATTCCTCCCGGGGTCGGGGCCGGTCGCCCCGATCATGTCGCGCCCGGGGCCGTTGTGCACACTTCTTTCTGTAGAGACTCCACAGACGCTGCGGCAAGGCCCTGTCGGGCCCCGATTCTCCTTATCCGGGCCGGGACCGATAGGTTTTTGCCCATCACACAGCTAAGCGAAAGGGTGATCCGTTGAGCCGCTCGGTTCTCGTCACCGGAGGAAACCGGGGCATCGGCCTCGCCATCGCCCGCGTCTTCGTGGAGGCGGGCGACAAGGTCGCGATCACGTACCGGTCCGGCGAGCCACCGCAGGAGCTCACCTCCCTGGGCGTCCTGGCGGTCCGCTGCGACATCACCGACTCCGAGCAGGTGGAGCAGGCTTACAAGGAGATCGAGGACAAGCACGGCGCGGTCGAGGTGCTGGTGGCCAACGCCGGCATCACCAAGGACACCCTGCTCATGCGGATGTCCGAGGAGGACTTCGCGTCGGTCGTCGACACGAACCTCACCGGCACGTTCCGCGTCGTGAAGCGGGCCAACCGCGGGATGCTGCGCGCCAAGAAGGGCCGCGTCGTCATGATCTCCTCGGTCGTCGGCCTGCTCGGCGCGGCCGGCCAGGCCAATTACGCCGCCTCGAAGGCCGCCCTCGTCGGTTTCGCCCGCTCGCTCGCCCGTGAGCTCGGCTCCCGCAACATCACCTTCAACGTCGTCGCCCCCGGATTCGTGGACACCGACATGACGAAGGTGCTCACCGACGAGCAGCGCGCGGTCATCATGCAGCAGGTCCCCCTCGGCCGCTACGCGCGGCCCGAGGAGGTCGCGTCGGTCGTGAGCTTCCTGGCGTCCGAGAACGCCGCGTACATCACCGGAGCCGTCATTCCCGTAGACGGCGGATTGGGCATGGGTCACTGATCACCATGAGTGGAATTCTCGAGGGCAAGCGCATCCTCGTCACGGGGGTGCTGATGGAGTCGTCCATCGCCTTCCACGCCGCGAAGCTGGCCCAGGAGCAGGGCGCCGAGGTCATCCTGACCGCCTTCCCGCGGCCGACGCTGACCGAGCGCATCGCCCGCAAGCTGCCGAAGCCGGCGAAGGTGATCGAGCTCGACGTCACCAACGACGAGCACCTGGCCCGTCTGGAGCAGCTCGTCCGCGACGAGCTCGGCGGTCTGGACGGGGTCGTGCACTCCATCGGCTTCGCGCCGCAGGACGCCCTGGGCGGCAACTTCCTGAACACCCCGTTCGAGTCGGTCGCCACCGCCATGCACGTCTCGGCGTTCTCGCTGAAGTCGCTCACCATGGCCTGCAAGCCGCTGTTCCCGCACGAGGGCGCGGCCGTCGTCGGCCTGACCTTCGACGCGCAGTTCGCCTGGCCGCAGTACGACTGGATGGGGCCGGCCAAGGCCGCGCTGGAGGCCACCAGCCGTTACCTGGCTCGTGACCTGGGCAAGGAGAACATCCGCTGCAACCTGGTCTCGGCCGGCCCGATCGGCTCCATGGCGGCGAAGTCCATCCCGGGCTTCTCCGACCTGGCGGACGTGTGGAACTCCCGCTCCATGCTGGAGTGGGACATGAACGACCCGGAGCCGACCGGCCGGGCCATCGTGGCCCTGCTGTCCGACTGGTTCCCGAAGACCACGGGCGAGATCGTCCACGTGGACGGCGGCCTGCACGCCATGGGCGCCTGACCTTCCGCGTCGGAGCCCATCGGTTCGGCCCATCGGTTCGGCCCATCGGTCCGGCCCGTCGGCTCGGCTCGTCAGTCCGGCCCGTTACGTCCGTACGGCGGTGGGGGGGGGGGGCCCGCGGGGGGGGGGGGGCCCCCCCGGGGGGGGCGGGGGGGGGGGGGGGTTTCAGGGGGCGGGGCGCCCGGGCGGGCGGGGGCTGGGGCGGCGGCCGGCG
>NZ_JBHVYA010000011.1:190975-210159 GCF_042881255.1 Streptomyces sp. NPDC058279
CTCGGGTGGGCCCATGGGTTCCGCCCCTGGGGCCCGCCCGGGCGGCCCGGCGCCCCTCCCCGGCCCGTACGGCCCGTCGGGGGGGGGCCCGGCTCCCCGCGGGGGCGGCGCGGCCACCGCCGTTTCGGCCCGTGGGGCGCGGGGTTTCACGGGCTGCGCGCGCGCCGGTCGAGCGGACGTTCGTCGGCCGACCGGATCTTCCCGAGTCGAAAACCGGGACACATGCCTGCAAACTGACCGAGCCGGGATCTTCCCGGGTCCTTCGGGGAGGAGGTACGGGCGTGGGCGCGAGGCCGAGCCGGACGATGTCACTGCTGGTCACCTCGGTGGCCCTGGCCGCCCTCCTGATCCCCGGAGCCGTCGCGATCCCCGGAGCCGCCGCGCAGCCGGCCGGCGGCGAGCCCGCGCCGGGAGTTCCAGCGAAGGGGGACGTCGCCGTCGTGGACCCGGCCGAGATCCCCGCGGAGCCGCCCGCGCAGTCCGCGCCGCCCGCCCGCGAGCTGTTCGGCGCCGACTGCGACACCGTGATCGAGGCGTCACAGGTGACGGCGTACTGCCAGAACAGGTTCCCGCGGACCGACCTGGTGCGGCTGCACGTCGAATGCGACCAGTGGTGGGACATCGACGGTGACGGCGCGGCCGTCGCCGTCGGGCCCGCCGGCCGGGTCGAGCTCGACGGCCGGTGCTGGAAGGAGGTCCGCTCGGCCTGGGTGAGCCACGAGCCCGGCTGACCGACCGCTACCGCTCGCGGCGGCAGGCGAAGGGGTACCCCGCGGCCTCCGACGCGGCAGTCTCCGCGTCCCCGCGCCGGATCGCCTCGACCAACCGGGCGTGGTCCAGGTGCGTCTGCGGACTCAGCTCGGGCCCGACATCCGTCCGCAGCCAGTCGGCCACCAGGTCGCCCAGGTCCGCGTAGAGGCCGACCAGCACCTCGTTGTGCGAGGCCGCCACCACCGCCATGTGCAGGCTGACGTCCGCCGCGACGAACAGCTCCTTGTCCCCGCTGCACCACGCCTCCTCACGCCGGGCCAGCAGCGCGTCCAGCTGGGCGAGGTCCCGTTCGGTGCGCCGCTGCGCCGCCAACCGCGCCGCCGAGGACTCCAGCGTCGAGCGCAGCTCCGCGATGTGCCGGGGGTCGGCCGCGGCGAAGCGCCGGTGCATCACCCCGGCCAGCTCGCTGGTGGCGAGCACGTACGTACCCGAACCCTGGCGGATGTCGAGCAGGCCGTTGTGGGCGAGCGCCCGGACGGCCTCCCGGACCGTGTTGCGGGCGACGCCCAGCAGCTCGACCAGCTCGGGTTCCGTCGGGATGCGCGAGCCCACCGGCCACTCGCCGGAGGTGATCTGGTTCCGGAGCTGGGCGATCACCTGATCGACGAGCGCGGATCGCCGGGGCGAGGTCAGCGGCATGCGGGCGGGGTCCTCTCGGGACGTTCGACGCGTCGTCCGCGGAGGCGACGGTCGGGGACTGGACAACCAATCATCCCATGATTCTATGATGGAGCAATGTCCCAGGATGAGGTCCAGACCGTGAACCGGCCCCAGGGCGCCCGCACGGCGCCCCCGCAGCCGGCCACCGCCCCCGCCACCCCCGAGCCGGCATGGCTCGGGCCGGTGCTCATCGTCGGCATCGTGCTCGCCGCCCTCAACCTGCGGCCCGCCATCACCAGCCTCGGCGCCCTCTTCGAGGAGACCCGTACCGGTCTCGGCATGAGCGGCACCGTCGCCGGACTCGTCACCTCGGTCCCGGCCCTCTGCTTCGCCGTCTTCGGCATCACCGCGCCCCGCCTCTCCCGCCGCTTCGGACCGGCCGCGGTCGTCTGCGCCGGCATGGCCGCCGTCGCAGCGGGCCTGCTGATCCGGCCCTTCGCCCACAACGCCGCCGGGTTCCTCGCGGCCAGCGCCCTGTCCCTGGCCGGCATAGCGCTGACCAACGTGCTGCTCCCGGTGATCATCAAGCGCTGGTTCCCGGACCGGGTCGGTACCATGACCGGCCTCTACTCCATGGCCCTGGCCGCCGGCACCTCCCTCGCCGCCGCCGTGACCGTCCCGCTCACCTCCGCCCTCGGGGGCGACTGGCGCACCGGCCTGCTGGTCTGGGCGGTCCTCGCCCTCGCCGCCGTGCTGCCCTGGCTGCCCATCGCCGCGGCGGCCCGCCGCGCCCGGGACGCCGGCCCCGCGGCGGCCCCCGGCACCGGCCCGCGCGTCGTGCGCAGCCGCACCGCCTGGGCCCTGGCCGGCTACTTCGGCCTCCAGGCCACCGGCGCCTACGTCACCATGGGCTGGCTCGCGCAGATCTTCCGTGACGCCGGGGTCTCCGCCTCCACCGCCGGCGTACTGCTCGCCGCCACCATGTTCATGGGCGTCCCGCTCGCCTTCGTGATCCCCCGCCTCGCCGGCCGGATGCGCCACCAGGGACCCATCGCCGTCGCCCTCGGCCTCTTCGGCTTCCTCGGGTACGCCGGCCTCTGGCTCGCCCCGGCGGCCGGCGCCTGGGCCTGGGCACTCCTGCTCGGCGTCTCCAACTGCGCCTTCCCGCTCGTCATCACCATGATCGGACTGCGCGCCAAGTCACCCGCCGGGGTCGTCAAGCTCTCCGCCTTCGCCCAGAGCACCGGCTACCTGATCTCCATCCCCGGCCCGCTGCTCATCGGCGCGCTGTACCAGCACAGCGGCGGCTGGGACCTGCCGTTGGCGCTCATGGCCGGGCTGCTGGTCCCGCAGATCGGGCTCGGCGTGCTCGCCGGGCGGGACCGCACGATCGAGGGCGAATGCGGCATGGGAGACTGAGCGGCATGTCACCCGTACTCGAACCGAACCCCCAGAACGGACACAAGAAGCTCGGCCTCGTGCTCGGCGCGATGCTCCTCGTGACCGTCGTCATCGCCGTCCTCGCCTCCGTCGTCTCCCCCTGACGACCGCCCTCGGGGGCCCGGGGTAGGGACAACCCCCGTACCCCTAGGGGGTCAGGCTCAGGGTGATCTGGGGTGTGCCCCGGATGGGAGCGGCGGTGTCGAATCCATAGATTCGACACCGCGAGCCAGTCCCACCGCACACCCACGGAGGCGGCCATGTCGGCCCCCACGCACACCCCGTCCGGCCCCCGCCGTCGCACCCGCACCGCCGGTACGGGCGCCGACGCCCGGCTGCACTGGTGGGCGCTGGCGCTGCCCGCGCTCGCCTTCTGCCTCCTGCTGCTGCTCCTCGCGGGATCCGGCGAGGCACACGCCGTGAGCGGCGAAGGCCCCTCCCTCGTCCACGTCACCGCACAGCTCCTGCGCGCGGTCGGCTGACCGGCGCACGCCGGGGCGCACAGGGGGCGCAAGGCGGCGCCGCACCCCGGCCGGGAACCCCTCAACACCCCGCGCCCCATGGCTCGTTTCATGCGAAGCTGGGCTTCATGAGCGCCGACACACCCCGCAGGATCGTCCTCCTCCGGCACGCCAAGGCCGAATGGTCGGACGGCACAGACCACGAACGCCCGCTGGCGGAACGCGGCCGACACGACGCCCCGGCCGCCGGCCGCAAGCTGGCCCAGACCGGCATCGACTTCGACCTGGCCCTCTGCTCGACCGCCGCCCGGACCCGCGAGACCTGGAAGCTCGCCGTCCAGGAGCTCCCGCACCGGCCGAAGACCACGTACGAGGAGCGCCTCTACGACGCCTCGCCGGGCGAGCTCATCGCCCTGCTGAACGAGACCCCCGACGATGTGGCCGACCTGCTGGTCATCGGCCACAACCCGGGGATGCACGCCCTCGCCGACGCCCTGTCCGCGACGGCCCAGGGGGACACGCTCCAGCGGATGAGCCGCACCGGCTTCCCCACCGCGGCCCTCGCCGTGGTCTCCTTCACCGGTACCTGGAAGTCCGTGGAACACGGCGTGGGCACCCTGCTCGACTTCTGGACCCCTGCGGACCACTGACCCACCCGGCCACCGCGACCGCCCTCGACGACCCGCTGACGCCGTGCGCCCGGCCCTCTCCCGCCGGCCGGGCCCGGTGCGGGTGTCGCAGGGGCCCGTCAGGCCAGGTCGGCGGCTTCCACTTCCTCACGCGTGATGCCGAGCAGATACAGCACCGCGTCCAGGAACGGCACGTTCACCGCCGTGTCCGCGGCCTCACGGACCACCGGCTTGGCGTTGAAGGCCACCCCCAGCCCGGCCGCGTTCAGCATGTCCAGGTCGTTGGCGCCGTCACCGATCGCCACGGTCTGGGCCAGCGGTACGCCGGCCTCCGCCGCGAAACGGCGCAGCAGCCGGGCCTTGCCCGCCCGGTCCACGATCTCGCCCGTGACCCGGCCGGTCAGCTTGCCGTCGACGATCTCCAACACGTTCGCCGAGGCGAAGTCCAAGCCGAGCCGCTCCCGCAGGTCGTCCGTGACCTGCGTGAACCCGCCCGAGACCACCCCGACCTGGTAGCCGAGCATCTTGAGCGTCCGGATCAGGGTCCGGGCCCCCGGGGTGAGGCGCACCTCGGAGCGCACCTTGTCCACGACGGAGGCGTCCAACCCCGCCAGCAGCGCGACCCGCGCGTGCAACGACTGCTCGAAGTCGAGCTCACCGCGCATCGCCCGCTCGGTGACCTCGGCGACCTCGGCCTCGCAGCCGGCGTGCGCCGCGAACAGCTCGATGACCTCGTCCTGGATCAGCGTCGAGTCCACGTCCATCACGACCAGGCGCTGCGCCCGGCGGTGCAGTCCCGCCGACACCACCGCCACGTCGACGCCGATCTGTGCGGCGGCGGTCGCCAGCGCGGTCCGAAGCGGCTCGGTCTCCGCACCGGAGACGGCGAATTCCACGGCCGTCACCGGATACTTCGCCAGGCGGAAGATGCGGTCGATGTTGCCGCCCGTACCGGTGATCCGGGCCGCTATGGCCGCCGTCGACTCGGCCGTCAGCGGGTGGCCCAGCACGGTCACGTGCGAGCGACCACTGCCGCGCGGCCGGTTGTCGCCGGTCCCGGAGAGGATCTCGGCCTGCATCTTGAGCGACTCGGCCCAGCTGTGGACGGTGGCCCGCAGCTCGCCTTCGGTGCCGCCGACGGGCATGGTGACGAGGGCGCACAGGACGATGCGGCCACGGGTGACGACCTGCTCGATGTCGACCACGTCGACGGAGTAGGCGGCCAGGGTGTCGAACAGCCCGGCGGTGATCCCGGGACGGTCCTTGCCGAAGATCTTGACGAGGAGGGTGGGGACCTCGGAGGTCTGCGATGCGCTCATGGTCCTCTCACCGTATCTTGGCCACTCCCGGACCAGGACCCCCGTCCCACCCAGCGGTCACAAGCTTCCCCGCACGTTCTCCCGCGCGCCATCCGGACGTGGCGTGGGAGTGTCCCGGCACACCGTCCCGTACGGGGCTCTCCTGGTGGCTTTCGACCGGTCTGCGCCCCTACGTGTACGCCCGGCACGGCCCCGATTCCACATGTGGGCCCGGGCCTGAAATAGTTCCCCCGGATGTTCGCCATCCCTAGACTCCCTGACGTCGGACTCCCTGACGCCAGGGGGATTCTCGGGGGACTTAAGTGGGGCTGGAGTGCCGGAACTCGTACTGGAATTGAATGGCAGGACCTGGACGCTCGATCCGTCCAGGTCGTACTCGCTGGGGCGCGATCCCCAGGGAGACATGGTGATCGATGACGCCCGGGTGTCGTGGCGGCACGCCACCATCGCCTGGAACGGCCGTGGTTGGAGCCTTGAGGACCACGGCAGCACCAACGGCACCTATGTGCACGGGAGTCGGGTCCAAGCGACCGAACTCGTGCCCGGTACGCCGGTCCACCTCGGCAACGCGACCGACGGGCCGCGGCTGAATCCGAGCGCCGCCGTCGCGGCGGCCGCCACGGCGCCCGCGTACCAGGGGCAGGCCCCCGCGTACGAGGCACCGCCCCAGCAGCCGCAGCAGGCCTGGCAGCAGCAGGTCCAGCCGCAGCAGCAGCCGCAGCACTTCCCGCAGCAGCAGGCCCAGCCGCACTTCCCGCAGCAGCAGGGCGGCGGCGCCCAGCCGGCGCAGGCCGCGGCCCCCGGGTACGGCGACCGCAGCCCGACGACGTTCCACCAGATCGACGTCGGCCGCGTCATGCGCATCGGTCGTGCCCTGGAGAACGAGCTCGTCGTCTCGGACCTCCAGGTCTCGCGCCACCACGCGGAGTTCCGCTCCACCGGCGGCCGCTTCGAGATCCACGACCTCGGCAGCCACAACGGCACCTACGTCAACGGCCAGCCGCTGCCCAAGTCCGGCACCGCGCTGCTCGGCCCGAACGACATCGTCGGCGTCGGCCACTCGACGTTCCGGATCGTCGGGGACCGGCTGGAGGAGTTCGTCGACACCGGCGACGTCTCCTTCTCGGCCCGCCACCTCACCGTCACCGTCGACGGCGGCAAGCAGATCCTCAAGGACGTCACCTTCGGCGTCCCGGAGAAGTCGCTCATCGGCGTCATCGGCCCCTCCGGCTCCGGCAAGTCGACCCTGCTCAAGGCGCTCACCGGCTACCGGCCCGCCAACCAGGGCGACGTCCTCTACGACAACCGCAACCTGTACAAGCAGTTCGCGGAACTCCGCCAGCGCATCGGCCTGGTCCCGCAGGACGACATCCTGCACAAGGAACTCAAGGTCAGCACGGCCCTCAAGTACGCGGCCAAGCTCCGCTTCCCCGGCGACACCGCCGAGTCCGAGCGCGCGGCCCGCATCGACGAGGTGCTGCGCGAGCTCAAGCTCGACATCCACAAGGACAAGAAGATCACCTCGCTGTCGGGTGGTCAGCGCAAGCGCGTGTCCGTCGCCCTGGAGCTGCTCACCAAGCCGTCCCTGATCTTCCTCGACGAGCCCACCTCCGGCCTCGACCCGGGCATGGACCGCGACGTCATGCAGCTCCTGCGCGGCCTCGCCGACGACGGCCGCACCGTCCTCGTCGTCACGCACTCGGTGGCCGAGCTGTCCATCTGCGACAAGCTGCTGGTCATGGCCCCGGGCGGTTCGGTCGCCTACTTCGGCCCGCCGGCCGAGGCGCTGAACTTCTTCGGCTACTCCACCTGGGCCGACGTGTTCTCCGCCTTCGAGAACTTCCGCGACTACGACTGGGCCGGCCGCTGGAAGGGCTCGCAGCACTACCAGCTCTACGCCGCCGACATCGACGCGGTGGCGCCCCAGTCGGTCGCGATGCCCTCGCAGCAGCAGATGAACCCGCCGAAGCCGCAGGGCTGGGGATCACAGCTGTGGACGCTGATCCGCCGCTACGTCTCGGTTATCGCCTCGGACAAGGGCTTCCTGGCGCTGATGGTGCTCCTGCCCGCGGTCCTCGGCATCGTCTCCGTCGTGATCCCCGCGAAATTCGGCCTCGCCCCGCCGACGCCGCCGAGCCGCTTCAACGGCGACGCGGGCACGATCATGCTGATCCTCAGCGTCGGCATGTGCTTCTCGGGAGCGGCGAACTCCGTCCGTGAACTGATCAAGGAACGGGTCATCTACGAGCGGGAACGTGCGACGGGCCTGTCCCGGTCGGCGTACCTCATGTCGAAGGTGATCGTCCTCGGCCTCATCACGGCCATCCAGGGCGTGATCATCTGCGCCATCGGCTTCACCCCCCGCAAGCTGCCGGCCGAGGGCTTGTTCATGCCCCCCGCGGTCGAGCTCTGCATCGCGGTCACCTCGCTCGGCTTCACCGCCATGATGTTCGGCCTGGTGATCTCCTCGCTGGTGAAGACCGCCGAGAAGACCATGCCGCTGCTGGTCATGTTCGCGATCGTCCAGGTCGTCTTCACCGGCATCCTCTTCCAGCTCTACGACAAGATCGGCCTGGAGCAGTTCGCCTGGCTGATGCCGTCGCGTTGGGCCGTCGCCGCCGCCGGCACCACCCTGAACCTCGGCAAGCTGATGGCGCCGTGGGATCCGGAGAACCCCACCAACACCGACCCCCTGTGGGACCCGAGCGCCGGCCAGTGGTTCCTGGACATCTTCGTCCTGCTGGCCCTCGGCGTCGCCTGCGGCTTCGCGGTGGCCCGCCTGCTGCGCCGCCACGAGCCCGAGGTCATGCGCAAGTAGCACGACCCGCGCGCGAAGCACCGCGCACGAGCGCGCACGAACGAGAACGCCTCAGGGCGGCACCCGGAACACCGGGGGCCGCCCTGAGGCGCGTGGGGGGCTGCTCAGCCGCCAGGACCAGTTCGGACGGGGTCCTAGTAGGCGCTGTTGACGTTGTCCATCGAGCCGTAGCGGTCGGCCGCGTAGTTGCAGGCGGCGACGATGTTCGCGACCGGGTCGTACAGGTCGAACTTCGTGCCCTTGACGTGGTAGGCGGCGAAGGTCGGCTGGATGACCTGGAGGAGACCCTTGGACGGGATGCCGTTCTGGGCGTTGATGTCCCAGTTGTTGATCGCCCGCGGGTTGCCGCTGGACTCACGCATGATGTTGCGGTGGATGCCGGCGTAGGTGCCCGGGATGCCCTCGCGCTTCATGATGGACAGGGCTTCCTTGATCCAGCCGTCCAGGTTGTTCGCGAAGACCGGGGTGCGCACGGCGGACCGGCTGGCGGCGGCCTTCTGCTCGCGCGCCTTCTTCGCCGCGGCGGCGGCGTCGGCCGCGACCTTGGCCTTCGCGTTCTTGTCGGCGATGGCGAGCTGCGTGCCGAGGTGCGCCTGCACGGTCTTCGTCTGGGCGCCGTCCACGACCTTCGTCCACGCCACGGGGGCGAGGGCGACCGTCGTCCCGCTCTTCTCGGCGGCGTCGGCCGGAACGAGGGAGAAGGCGAGCGCGGCGGCGCCGAAGGTGGCGATGCCGGCGAAGGAGAGCTTCTGGGCCTTGGTCAGACGAAGACTGTGGCCGGGGGTGCTGGTCTCGGACATGCGTGAGCAACCTCTTCGAATAGCGGGGGCCGCAGGAAAGCGCCGCGGGATCCGGGGATCCGCGGCGCTGTGCGACGTCGACATTCTTAGCGGTGGCAAAAAGGCATGGCAAAGGTGTGACGTACGATCCCGCTTAGTGGATCAGGGCCGCCCGCTCACGCCCGGTCCGCGCCGGCGCCGCTAGGCGGAGCAGTGCTGACAGCCCCTTTACGCACGTACTAGGCGGCTTCGTAAGTGACCTGCGTCCTATGCCGGGGCTCACATCGGGCAACCGACGGCCTTACCGTGCGTTGCCGTTGCAATGCGTTCGGTGAACGGTCTCATCCTCGGGTGGCAGGCGAAGGCCCCGTGCCTCCCCCCGCAGACCGAGCCGACCCCCACCCGGCGGTACCACCCTGCGGGCCCCCGTACCCCCGTACCCGACGCGTATGCGCGGACCCGAACGTCTCGCGGACCACCGGGACGAGTCCCCGCGACCTACGCCCGAGGACCGATCCCGCAGGTCAGGGCCGCCGGTACGGTGAGCCCATGCACCCCGACGGACCCTGTACCGGACTGGCCGCCGTCAGTACCGCGCTGCTGGCCATGAGCCGCCGCCTGGAGGTCCACGACGTCCTGCGGACGATCGTCGTCTCCGCGCGCGAACTCCTGGACGCCGAATACGCGGCCCTCGGCGTCCCGGACGACCACGGCGGGTTCGCCCAGTTCGTCGTGGACGGCATCAGCGACGAACAGTGGCGAAGCATCGGCCCACTGCCCCGCCAGCACGGCATCCTCGCCGCGATGCTCCACGACGAGGGCCCCGAGCGGCTCACCGACGTACGCCGGGATCCCCGCTTCGGCGGCTGGCCCGCCGCCCACCCCGACATGTCCGACTTCCTCGGCATGCCCATCCGGGACGGCGAGGAGACCCTCGGCGCCCTCTTCCTCACGAACAAGCGCGGCAAGGGCGGCAAGGTCGACGACAAGGTCGACAAGGGCGAGAAGGACGACGCGCCCGGCGGCCGCGGGTTCACCGACGAGGACGAGGAACTCCTCTCCCTCCTCGCCCAGCACGCCGCGATCGCCCTCACCAACGCCCGCCTCTACGAACGCAGCCGCGAGCTCACCATCGCCGAGGAACGCTCCCGCCTCGCGCACGAGCTGCACGACGCCGTCAGCCAGAAGCTGTTCTCCCTGCGCCTCACCGCCCAGGCCGCCGCCGCCCTGGTGGACCGCGACCCGGCCCGGGCCAAGGACGAACTCCAGCAGGTCGCCGCCCTCGCCGCCGAAGCCGCCGACGAACTGCGCGCCGCCGTCACCGAGCTCCGCCCCGCGGCCCTCGACGAGGACGGGCTCGTCGCGACCCTGCGCGATCACGTCCGCGTCCTGGACCGCGCCCACACCGCACACGTCACCTTCACCTGCGACGGGATACGGGCCCTGCCCGCGAGCCAGGAGGAAGCCCTCCTGCGCGTCGCCCAGGAGGCCCTCCACAACGCCCTGCGGCACTCGGGCGCCGACCGGGTCGAGGTCGCCCTGACCCGGCACGCCGCCGGCGCGCTGCTGGCCGTACGCGACAACGGCCGCGGCTTCTCGCCCCGGGCCGTCCGCACCGCCGGCCGCCACCTCGGCCTCGTCTCCATGCGGGACCGGGCCGGCGGCGTCGGAGGCCGGCTCGAAGTCCGCTCGGAGCCCGGAGCGGGCACCACGATCGAGATGGAGGTCCCCGGTGGCTGACCCACTTATCCGCGTCCTGCTGGTCGACGACCACCAGGTGGTCCGGCGCGGACTGCGCACCTTCCTGGAGGTCCAGGAGGACATCGAGGTCGTCGGCGAGGCCGCGGACGGCGAGGAGGGCATCGCCCGCGCCGAGGAGCTGCGCCCCGACGTGATCCTGATGGACGTCAAGATGCCGGGCACCGACGGTATCGAGGCGCTGCGGCGGCTGCGCGACCTCGCGAACCCGGCGCGGGTCCTGGTCGTCACCAGCTTCACCGAACAGCGGACGGTGGTGCCCGCCCTGCGGGCGGGAGCCGCCGGATACGTCTACAAGGACATCGACCCCGACGCCCTGGCGGGAGCCATCCGCTCCGTCCACGCGGGGCACGTCCTGCTCCAACCGGAGGTCGCGGAGGCCCTGCTCGCCCAGGAGGACCAGCCCTCGTCCTCACCGCGCGCGGGCGCCCTGACCGACCGGGAACGGGAGGTCCTCTCCCTCATCGCGGACGGCCGCGCGAACCGGGAGATCGCCCGCGCGCTCGTCCTGTCCGAGAAGACGGTCAAGACGCACGTCTCGAACATCCTGATGAAACTGGACCTCTCCGACCGCACGCAGGCCGCCCTGTGGGCGGTCAGGCACGGGATCGTCGACGCCTGAGCCCCCGGGGCGGACCGGTGTGAGATTCATACGGTCGGGTGTATGTCGCCCACATGGCGTATCCCGACGGGGGATCGGCCGTTCTCCATGCATGCCGCGGCGGCCGGCCACGGCGGACGTACTGGAGGAAAGAAGAACGTGAAGAACTTCAAGAAGGCCACTGCCATCACCATGATCGCGGGTGGCCTCCTGGCCGCCGGCGCGGGTGTCTCCTCGGCGCACGGCGGTGCGTCGGCGGCGGGCGAGGCCCAGAACTCGCCGGGCGTGGCCTCGGGGAACCTGGTCCAGGCCCCCGTGAACATCCCCCTCAACGTGGTGGGCAACTCGGTCAACGTGATCGGCCTGCTGAACCCCGCCTTCGGCAACACGGGCATCAACGCCTGACCCCTCCGTCCCACCGGCCCCGCTTCCCCTTCTCCCCGGAAGCGGGGCCGTCCCGTCGCACATACAGCCTCGCCGGCGTTTGAGGCGCGGGGTCCGGGGCGGAGCCCCGAAAAGCCCGGCGCAGCCGGGGGCCGCGCAGCGCAACGGCGCCGCACCCGCCCTCCCCCCCCCCCCCGGAGGGACCGGTCCACCCCCGGAGGGAGCGGTCAGCCGCGCTCCCGCTCCTCCACCGCCGCGTTGTACGCCGCGACCAGCGCCCGCCGCGCCACCCGCTCCACCGGCCGCAAGGCCTCGGCCCGCGCCGCCATCTCCGAGGCGGCCACCGCGCCCCCGTGCCCGTTCTCGTACGCCAGCGACACCATCAGATCCACCCGCTGCGCCAGCGCCAGCACCCGGACCGCCCGCGCCGGATACCCCGGCGCCAGCACCTCCTGCCCGGCCTCCGCCCGCGCCCGGTACGCCGACAGCGCCGCCTCCGCCATCGGTCCCGACCCCGCCACGTCCAGCCGGGTCAGCACCACCGTCGCCTCGCGCAGCGCCTCCGCCAGCTCCCGCTCCGCCTCGCCGAGCGACGGCACGTCCGCCGGCGGGGCCTCCCGTACCGGCAGGCAGTGCCAGACCACCTCGACGTGCACGTCCCCGGCCGGTCCCGCCTCCGTCACCTCCGGCACCAGACCCAGCGCCGCCCCCACCGCGACCACCGCCTCCTCGGCCTCCAGCGCCCGCGCGTTGAACTCCGGCGGCCCGCTGAGCCCCAGCGGATGCCCCGGCGCCGGCAGCGCCACCCGCAGCCCGGTCACCCCCAGCGCCCGCATCCGACCCAGCGCCAACGTGAGCCCCACCGGCCCGGACTCCCCGGGCAGCCCCGCCACCCGGTGCACGGCGTCCTCACCCACGATCGACAGCACGGCCTCGTCGGGCGAGACCAGACCGGCCAGCAGCGCGTTCCCCCAGGCGGCCAGCCGCCCTGAACGTGGTTCGTAAAGCATCCCCCCACTTTACGGATCAGCCCGGGGGACCGGCCTGGCGCCCGGACCCCTCCGCCAGTGGCGTAGGTTTTCCCCTGGGGCTGCGCCTACCGGTGCACAGACGAACCGAGACTGCAAGGGGAGACAACACGCTCATGAGCGATGTTCTGGAGCTGGTGGACGTATCCGTGGTCCGCGAGGGCCGGGCGCTGGTGGACCAGGTCTCCTGGTCGGTGAAGGAGGGGGAGCGCTGGGTGATCCTCGGCCCCAACGGCGCCGGGAAGACCACCCTGCTCAATGTCGCCTCCAGCTACCTCTTCCCCACCGCGGGCGGGGCCACCATCCTCGGCAGCACCCTCGGCAAGGTCAACGTCTTCGACCTGCGCCCCCGGATCGGAGTCGCCGGCATCGCGATGGCCGACAAGCTCCCCAAGCGGCAGACCGTCCTGGAGACCGTCCTCACCGCCGCCTACGGCATGACGGCGACCTGGCAGGAGGAGTACGAGGACATCGACGAGCAGCGCGCCCGCGCGTTCCTCGACCGCCTCGGCATGACGGACTACCTCGACCGGAAGTTCGGCACCCTCTCCGAGGGCGAACGCAAGCGCACCCTGATCGCCCGCGCGCTGATGACCGACCCCGAGCTGCTGCTCCTCGACGAGCCCGCCGCCGGTCTCGACCTCGGTGGCCGCGAGGACCTCGTACGGCGCCTGGGCCGGCTCGCCCGCGACCCCCTCGCGCCGTCCATGATCATGGTCACGCACCACGTGGAGGAGATCGCGCCCGGCTTCACGCACGTCCTGATGATCCGCCAGGGCAAGGTCGTCACCGCCGGCCCCATCGACCTGGAGCTGACCTCCCGCAACCTCTCGCTGTGCTTCGGCCTCCCGCTCGTGGTGGAGCGCAACGACAGCGACCGCTGGACCGCCCAGGGCCTCCCGCTCCGCTAGTGCTGTGACCCGGCGGCAGCCGCACGCGCCCTGTCCCGACCGCGCCCGCCAGACCTACCATGACCATGTGACCAACATCGACGCATGGGTGTGGTGGCTCGTCGGCGCGGTCGGACTGGGCATCCCCCTGGTCCTCACGGCGATGCCCGAGTTCGGCATGTTCGCCGTCGGCGCGGCCCTCGCCGCCGTGACGGCCGCGCTCGGCGGGGGAGTGGTGGCCCAGGTCCTGGTGTTCGTGATCGTGTCGATCGCGCTCATCGCCGTCGTCCGTCCCCTCGCCAACCGCCACCGCGACCAGCGCCCCCAACACCGCAGCGGCATCGACGCGTTGAAGGGCCGGAGCGCGGTCGTCCTCGAACGCGTCGACGCCGGCGGCGGCCGCATCAAACTCGCCGGCGAGATCTGGTCCGCGCGCACCCTCGACTCGGACACCAGTTTCGAACCGGGCGAGTCCGTCGACGTCGTCGACATCGACGGAGCGACCGCGGTCGTCATGTGACAACCACCCGACTCGCGGGCCCAGGGTCTGCGAGACTCCGATCAACGGGGCAGCACAGACAGCCGGAAGGGCACGGGGAACCGCATGCAACCGATCATCATCGTCCTGATCATTCTGGTGGTTCTGGTCTTCATCGCACTGGTCAAGACGATCCAGGTGATCCCGCAGGCCAGCGCCGCCATCGTCGAGCGGTTCGGCCGCTACACCCGCACCCTCAACGCGGGGCTGAACATCGTCGTCCCGTTCATCGACTCGATCCGCAACCGGATCGACCTCCGCGAACAGGTCGTCCCCTTCCCGCCGCAGCCCGTCATCACCCAGGACAACCTGGTCGTCAACATCGACACCGTCATCTACTACCAGGTGACCGACGCCCGGGCCGCGACGTACGAGGTCGCCAGTTACATCCAGGCCATCGAGCAGCTCACCGTCACCACCCTGCGCAACATCATCGGCGGCATGGACCTGGAGCGGACCCTCACCTCCCGCGAGGAGATCAACGCCGCCCTGCGCGGCGTCCTGGACGAGGCCACCGGCAAGTGGGGCATCCGCGTCAACCGCGTCGAACTGAAGGCGATCGAGCCGCCGACCTCCATCCAGGACTCGATGGAGAAGCAGATGCGCGCAGACCGCGACAAGCGCGCCGCGATCCTCCAGGCCGAGGGTGTCCGCCAGTCGGAGATCCTGCGCGCCGAAGGCGAGAAGCAGTCCTCCATCCTGCGCGCCGAAGGTGACGCCAAGGCGGCCGCGCTGCGCGCCGAGGGCGAGGCCCAGGCCATCCGTACGGTGTTCGAGTCCATCCACGCCGGCGACGCCGACCAGAAGCTCCTCGCCTACCAGTACCTCCAGATGCTCCCGAAGATCGCCGAGGGCGACGCCAACAAGCTCTGGATCGTGCCGAGCGAGATCGGTGACGCCCTCAAGGGCCTCTCCGGAGCCATGGGCAACTTCGGCCCCATGGGCGGCGGTTCGGGCTTCAACCCGGCCGGTTCCGGCAAGGACGGCGCCAGCGCGGCCGACAAGGCCGCCGCCGACCGCCGCGAACAGCCCCCCATCGACTGACCGCCCGCCGCCTCCTGCATGATCAGTGAGGCCCCCCGACCTTCATGGCGGGGAGGCGACCCACTCATGCGAAGGGGATGGCAATGTCCATGTCCACCTGGGAATCACTCGCGGTCTTCGCCGCAGGTGTCGGAGCCGGCACCATCAACACCATCGTCGGCTCCGGCACCCTCATCACCTTCCCCGTCCTGCTCGCCACGGGACTGCCGCCGGTCACCGCCAACGTGTCCAACACCCTCGGCCTCGTACCCGGATCGATCAGCGGCGCCATCGGCTACCGCAAGGAACTCAAGGGGCAGCGCGCCCGCGTCATGCGCCTCGGCGCCGTCTCCCTCGTCGGTGGACTCGGCGGCGCGATCCTGCTCCTCACCCTGCCGTCGGACTCCTTCAACACGATCGTGCCGGTCCTCATCGGACTGGCCCTCGTCCTCGTCGTCCTCCAGCCGCGCCTCGCCGCCGCCCTGCGCGCCCGCCAGGAAGCCGCGGGCGGCGATACCGGCCACCCCGACGGCGGCCCCGCCCTGCTGACCGGAATGCTGATCTCCAGCGCCTACGGGGGCTACTTCGGCGCCGCCCAAGGCGTGCTCTATCTGGGCCTGATGGGGCTCCTGCTCCACGACGACCTGCAACGGATCAACGCCGTCAAGAACGTCGTCGCCGCGCTCGTCAACGGCATCGCGGCCGTCTTCTTCCTCTTCGTCGCCGATTTCGACTGGACGGCCGTGGTCCTCATCGCCGTCGGCTCCACCCTCGGCGGCCAGATCGGCGCGAAGGTCGGCCGCCGACTGCCCCCGACGGTGCTCCGCGCCGTCATCGTGGCAGTCGGCCTCATCGCCATCGTCCAACTGCTGCTCCGCTGAACCGCGTAGCGAACCTACGCAGCGCGGCGCACCCGCCTACCCGGACCGGCTAGGCGGTTCGGGCCAGCCACTCCGGCAACGCCTCGCGCCCACCCGAACCCAGGGCGAGCAACATCGCGTCCGCCGGCGAGGGAACGAACGGCTTGCGCAGCAACGGCATCCCCGCCTCCTCCGGAGTACGGGCCGCCTTGCGGTGGTTGTCCTCCGCACAGGACGCCACCGTGTTCAGCCAGGTGTCCCCGCCCCCCTGGGCCCGCGGCAGTACGTGGTCCACGGTCGTCGCACGCTTCCCGCAGTACGCGCACCGGTGCTGGTCGCGGGCCAGCACCCCCCGCCGCGACCAGGGAGCATGTCTTCGGAACGGCACCCGGACGTACCGGCAGAGCCTGATCACCCGCGGCATCGGAAGCTCCATGGTGGCCGCCCGGACCCGCAGTTCGGGATGCGACTGTTCGACCACGGCCTTGTCCTGGAGCACCAGCACCACAGCCCGGTTCAACGTCACCGTCGACAGCGGCTCGAAGCTCGCATTCAGCACCAGCGTGTCCCGCATCTCGCCCACCTCCCGTGTGCAGGCCCGCGACCTCCCTGGCGGCAAGGCCCGGAACCACTCTGGCCGCGCGCGCCACGCGGGACAACGCAATAAAAATGCCCGGTCCTGGCCGTCTTTAGACCAGGACCGGGCAAACGCTCGGGAAACGATCAGCCCGCCGGAGCCTCGTACTCACCGATGAACTGCGCACGGCCCAACGTGTGGAACCGCAGATTGAACCCGACGACCGCCGGCGAGACGTCCGAACCGGGCCCGAGCTTCTCCCGGTCCACCGCGTACACGGTGAACACGTACCGGTGCCGCTCCCCGGCCGGCGGCGCGGCCCCGCCGAAGTCCTTCGACCCGTAGTCGTTGCGCACGTGCACGGCCCCGGCCGGCAGCCCCTCGAACTTCCCGCCGCCCGCACCGGCCGGCAACTCCGTCACCGAGGCCGGGATGTCGAAGAGCACCCAGTGCCAGAACCCGCTGCCCGTCGGGGCGTCCGGGTCGAAGCACGTCACCGCGAAACTCTTCGTACCCTCCGGGAACCCCTCCCACCGCAGGTGCGGCGAGCGGTTTCCGGCCGACTGGACCTGCGCCTCCCCCAGCTCCGCGCCGGGCGCCAGGTCATCACTCACCACGGAGAACTCGGGCACATCCGGGTGGAAGTCGTGCGGAAGCGGCGCCCTGCTCTGCTCGGCCACTGCTGAACCTCCTGATCGCTTGCCAGTACCGCCCCCGAGCCTAGACATCCCTCAGAACCAGTTGCGCCGCGAACCCACGGAGGCGATCCACTGGTTCAGATACGCCGCCCAGTCGGTCCCCTCGTACGACTGCAGCCCCACCTGGAAGCAGCGGTAGGTGTCACTGCCCTCGGAGAAGAGACCGGGCTTCTTGTCCATCTCCAGGACGACGTCCATCTCGCGTCCGTCCGAGACGAACGTCAGCTCCACCTGGTTCAGCCCCCGGTACTGCGACGGCGGCAGGAACTCGATCTCCTGGTAGAAGGGCAGCGTCTGCCGCGTCCCCCGGATGTGCCCGCGCTCCATGTCCGCCGAGCGGAACGAGAACCCGAGCCGACGGAACGCGTCCAAGATCGCCTGCTGCGCCGGCACCGGATGCACGTTGATCGGGTCCAGGTCACCCGCGTCCACCGCCCGCGCGATCTCCAGCTCCGTGCTCACCCCGATGTTCATCCCCCGCAGGTGCTGCCCCTCGAAGTGGGTGATCGGCGTCTCCCACGGGATCTCCAGCCCGAACGGCACCACGTGCAGCGCCCCCGGCTGCACCTGGAACGCGCCGCCCAGCCGCTGCTTCGTGAAGACGATGTCCTGCTTGTACTCCTGGTCACCGCCCTCCACCTCCACCCGTGCCTGGAGTCCGACCGACAACCCCTCGATCCGCTGCTCGACCGAACCGCCCTGGATCCGGACCTCGCCCTGGACGATCCCGCCCGGAACGACGTTCGGCTCGGTGATGACGGTGTCCACCGAGGCACCACCGGCACCCAGCGCCGCGAACAGCTTCCTGAACCCCATGCTCTGACTCCCCTTTGAAGCTCTGTGACGTGAGGGCACCGGCAATGACCCCGGCCCTCGGGCGACTACCCCTACAAACGCGGAACCCTAGGCCCCGGTTGCAAGCGCGCGACCTCCAGTACGCTCGACCGGATGAGCGCGCGACCCGACCGTACGCCCCTGCCCCGGTCCTTCTTCGACCGCCCGGTCCTCACCGTGGCCCCCGAACTGCTCGGCCGCACCCTGGTCCGACGCACACCCGAGGGCCCCCTGGAACTACGCATCACGGAAGTGGAGGCGTACGAGGGCGCGGCCGACCCGGGCTCCCACGCCTACCGCGGCCGCACCCCGCGCAACGCGTCGATGTTCGGACCGCCCGGACACGCGTACGTCTACTTCATCTACGGCATGTGGTTCAGCCTGAACCTGGTGTGCGGGCCGCCCGACCACGCGAGCGGTGTCCTCATCCGCGCCGGCGAGATCACCCTGGGCGCGGACCTGGCCCGCAAACGTCGACTTTCCGCCAGAAACGACAGGGAACTCGCCAAAGGCCCGGCCCGTCTGGCCACGGCCCTGGACATCGACCGGTCCCTGGACGGCACCGACCTCTGCGACGGACCCGACTCCCCACTGTCCTTGCTCGCCGGTACGCCCACCACGCCCGACCTGGTGAGCAGTGGCCCCCGCACGGGAGTGGGCGGAGCGGGTGCGGACCATCCGTACCGCTTCTGGATCACCCACGACCCGACGGTCAGCCCGTATCGGGCCCACGCGCCACGCCGCCGCTCAACTTGACTCGCCCCGGGCGGACGCCTAACGTAGCCCGAGCCGCTTGAACGGGCACTGCGTTCGCAGACTCCCGGAGCGGCGAAACCCACTACCTACGACTTGCCCCTGGCGGGGACGATTTCGGCATGCCCGAATTCGAATCCGGCGGCCCGATTATGAGCCCCAAGGGAAAAGCGCTAACGTGGTGGAGCGCCGAAAGGCACAGGCCCCCAACGGCCACCGAATTCAAATCCCCGCAGACTGCGACTTTCGAGAAGCAGGGCGCGGAAATGATCTGGTAGAGTTGGAAACGAAGGAAGCGCCCGGAGGAAAACCCGCGAGGGTGAGTACAAAGGAAGCGTCCGTTCCTTGAGAACTCAACAGCGTGCCAAAAATCAACGCCAGAAGTTGATACCCCGTCCACTTCGGTGGATGAGGTTCCTTTGA
>NZ_JBHVYA010000012.1:0-159170 GCF_042881255.1 Streptomyces sp. NPDC058279
CGCTTCCTTCGTACTCACCCTCGCGGGTTTTCCTCCGGGCGCTTCCTTTGTTCTTCGTTTTGTTCTTGCGTTTCCGACTCTATCAGACTCTTTCGTGTCCGATTCCCGGTCGAAGCGGGGTTCGCTTTCCAGTTCAAGCGCTTTCGCGCTTTCCCTTTCCGGCGAGGCCAACCTTACCAGACCATTTCCGCGCCGTTTCCGGAACCGGATTTGAATTCTGTGGCCGTTGGCGGGCCATTCCCTTTCGGGTGGATGCAGACTTTATCAGGTCTCCCCGGGTCTGTTTCCCACCCTCCTCGCGGGCACCGTCCGGGCACACGTGTGTGTCGGGGGGCCGTGCGAGGTGGAGACGTAAACGTACTGGAGCGGGCCCCCTCGGTGCAAATCGAGGGGAGCCCGCTCCGGTTCGGGTCGCTATGGCGAGGGTCAGACCTCGATGACGACCGGGAGGATCATCGGGCGGCGGCGGTAGCCGTCCGAGACCCACTTGCCCATCGTGCGGCGGATGAGCTGCTGGATCTGGTGCGGTTCGGCGACGCCGTCGGCCGCGGCGCGGGCGATGGCTTCCTCGATCTTGAGCGCGACCGAGCCGAACGCGCCGTCGTCGATGCCCGAACCGCGGGCCTGGATGTTCGGGCCGCTCACGACCTTGCCCGTGGTGCTGTCCACCACGACGTAGACCGAGACGATGCCCTCTTCACCCAGGATGCGGCGGTCCTTGAGATGGACCTCCGTGACATCGCCGACCGACAGGCCGTCGACGTACACGTAGCCGGCCTGGACCTTGCCGGAGATCCGGGCCTTGCCGTCGATCAGGTCGACGACCACGCCGTCCTCGGCGATCACGATCCGGTCCTTCGGGACACCCGTCAGGGCGCCCAGCTCGGCGTTGGCGCGCAGGTGGCGCCATTCGCCGTGGACCGGCATCAGGTTCCGCGGCTTGCAGATGTTGTAGAAGTACAGCAGCTCGCCCGCGGAGGCGTGACCGGAGACGTGCACCTTGGCGTTGCCCTTGTGCACGACGTTGGCGCCCCATCGGGTCAGGCCGTTGATCACGCGGTAGACCGCGTTCTCGTTGCCCGGGATCAGGGACGACGCCAGGATGACCGTGTCGCCGGGGACGATCCGGATCTGGTGGTCGCGGTTGGCCATCCGGGACAGGGCGGCCATCGGCTCGCCCTGGGAGCCGGTGCAGACCAGGACGACCTCGTGGGCCGGCAGGTCGTCCAGGGTCTTCACGTCCACGACGAGGCCGGCCGGGACGCGCAGGTAGCCCAGGTCACGGGCGATGCCCATGTTGCGGACCATCGAGCGGCCGACGAAGGCGACCCGGCGCCCGTACTCGTGGGCGGCGTCGAGGATCTGCTGGATGCGGTGCACGTGGCTGGCGAAGCTCGCCACGATGATCCGGCTGTGGGCGTTGGCGAAGACCGTCCGCAGGACGTTGGAGATCTCCCGCTCCGGCGGCACGAAGCCCGGGACCTCGGCGTTCGTCGAGTCGGAGAGCAGGAGGTCGATGCCTTCCTCGCTCAGCCGCGCGAACGCGTGGAGGTCGGTGAGTCGGCTGTCCAGCGGGAGCTGGTCCATCTTGAAGTCGCCGGTGGCCACGACCAGGCCGGCGGGGGTCCGGATGGCCACGGCCAGGGCGTCCGGGATGGAGTGGTTGACGGCGATGAACTCGCAGTCGAAGGGGCCGAGGGCCTCCCGTTCGCCTTCCTTCACCTCAAGGGTGTAGGGGCGGATCCGGTGCTCCTGGAGCTTCGCCTCGATGAGGGCCAGCGTCAGCTTGGAGCCGATCAGCGGGATGTCCGGCTTCTCCCGGAGGAGGTAGGGGACGGCGCCGATGTGGTCCTCGTGGCCGTGGGTGAGGACGATGCCCTCGATGTCGTCGAGCCGGTCCCGGATGGACGAGAAGTCCGGGAGGATCAGGTCGATGCCCGGCTGCTCCTCCTCCGGGAAGAGGACGCCGCAGTCGACGATCAGGAGGCGACCGTCGAACTCGAAGACGGTCATGTTGCGGCCGATCTCACCGAGACCGCCCAGGGGGGTGACCCGGAGGCCGCCCTTGGGGAGCTTCGGCGGCGGGCCGAGTTCAGGATGCGGATGGCTCAAAAGTCTCTCCTCACCACGCACGCCACGTACCTCGGAAGGCACGTGGCGCGCATGTCATTCGTGCACTTGCTTGTGTCTGTTGTGATCTTGCGTGTTCAGTTGTGCCGGTCGTGCTTGTTCAGTTGTGAAGTCCGTTGTCAGAGCTGTACCCCGCCGGCGGCAAGATCGATCTTGAGCTGGGCCGTCTCTTCGGCGGTCAGCTCGACCAGCGGGAGCCGCAGCGGGCCCGCGGGCAGGCCCTGGAGGTTCAGCGCGCCCTTGGTGGTGATCACACCCTGGGTGCGGAACATGCCGGTGAACACGGGGAGCAGCTTCTGGTGGATCTCGGCGGCCTTCTGCACGTCGCCGCCCAGATGGGCTTCGAGCAGCGCGCGCAGCTCGGGGGTGACCACGTGGCTGACCACGGAGACGAAGCCGACGGCGCCGACCGACAGGAGCGGCAGGTTCAGCATGTCGTCGCCGGAGTACCAGGCCAGGCCGCTCTGTGCGATGGCCCAGCTGGCACGGCCGAGGTCGCCCTTGGCGTCCTTGTTGGCCACGATACGGGGGTGCTCGGCCAGCCGTACGAGGGTTTCGGTGTTGATCGGGACACCGCTGCGGCCCGGGATGTCGTAGAGCATGACCGGCAGTTCGGTGGCGTCGGCGATCGCCGTGAAGTGGCGGTAGAGGCCCTCCTGCGGCGGCTTGCTGTAGTACGGGGTGACCGCGAGCAGGCCGTGGGCGCCGGTGCGCTCGGCCTGGCGGGCGAGCTCCAGGGTGTGGCGGGTGTCGTTGGTGCCGATGCCGGCGACGACGTGGGCGCGGTCTCCGACCGCTTCGAGTACGGCTCGTACGAGGTCGTTTTTCTCCGCGTCGGTGGTGGTCGGCGACTCACCGGTGGTGCCGTTGATGATCAGGCCGTCGTTGCCTGCGTCCACCAGGTGGACGGCGAGCCGCTGCGCGCCGTCGAGGTCGAGTGCGCCATCCGCCGTGAACGGCGTGATCATGGCGGTGAGGACCCGCCCGAAGGGGGTCTGCGGAGTCGAGATCGGAGCCATGGGTAACACGCTACTCGCTGCCACGCTCGCGGTGTCCCCTCGGGGGACGTCAACGAGGTGTCGCTCCCCCATATGACTGCGGAGTGTGACCGCGGGTTGTTGGAGCCCGGCACTGCCTGCTCGGGGGTTCAAGCAGTGCCGGGTCCGTTTGATCAGCCTAGATGAACTTTACGAAACGCCGCAATACGGACACTTGGGACTTGCCTTCGGACATCCGTGCGCGACCGGCTGTTTCCGGCCCTACGGCGCGACGCGACCGTTGGCGTTGAAGGCGGCGTAGGTGAGCGGCATGAGGGCCGCCCAGTGCCGCTCCATCTTCTCGCCGACCATCTCGATCTCCCGCTGCGGGAAGGACGGGGTGGCCGCCAGCTCGTGCTGGGTGCGCAGGCCGAGGAAGTGCATGAGCGAGCGCGCGTTGCAGGTGGCGTACATCGAGGAGAAAAGACCGACCGGCAGGACCGAACGGGCAACCTCGCGGGCCACGCCCGCCGCGAGCATCTCCTGGTACGCCTCGTACGCCTGACGGTAGGAGTCCTCCATGACGCGGCCGGTCAGCTCCTGCTGCGCCTCGGTGCCCTCGACGAACACGTACTTGCCGGGGCGCCCCTGCTGGACGAGCTTGCGCTCGGCGTCGGGGACGTAGAAGACCGGCTGGAGCTCCCGGTAGCGGCCGGATTCCTCGTTGTAGGACCAGCCGACGCGGTGGCGCATGAACTCGCGGAACACGAAGATCGGGGCGCTGATGAAGAAGGTCATCGAGTTGTGCTCGAACGGGCTGCCGTGGCGGTCGCGCATCAGGAAGTTGATCAGGCCCTTGGAGCGCTCCGGATCCTTCTGCAACTCCTCCAGCGACTGCTCGCCGGCCGTGGAGACCCGGGCGGCCCACAGGACGTCGGAGTCGGCGGCGGAGTGCTTCACCAGCTCCACCGTCACATCACTGCGGAAGCTGGGTTTCAGGTCTGAGGCGGCGGTATCGCTCACTGGGGTCCTTCCAAACGTGTCGCACCTGGGGCGCGCCCACTCTACGGCGCCCGGCGGGGCTCCCCGTCCGGGCCCGGGCGGGGAAGGGGCGCGCCGGGACGGCCGACGGGCCGCCGAACGAACGCGAACGATGTCCGAAATCCGGCACCTATCGGGGCGTTCGCGCGTCCTACTGGGGGAAGGACCACCAACGGCCCCCCGGGGCCCCGACCACAAGGAGAGCCGTCTTCATGTTCCTCCGGCGCGAACCCGTCCCGTTCACCTTCGTCGCCGAGGCCGAGCGTTTTCGCAGTAACGTCACTCCGCCGCCGCGCGAGAGTCTGAGCAAGACTCAGCTCGCCGCCCGTACGCTGGTCGGACTGACCGTGGTGGCCGGACTCGTCGGCTCGCTGCTCTTCGGTATGCCGGCTCTGCAGCCGCACCAGGCGCCCGGGACGTCACAGCAGTCGCGGGCCTCCGAGGGGCGGTAGCCTCACGGGCACAGCCCAACCGAACGTGCATGTGAGTGAGGTCCAGCCGTGCCCCTGCCCTTCTTGACGGCCGACGGCGTAGCCGACGAGCACGAAGACGAAGCCCTCCCCCACGACGACCACGACCGCTGGCGCCGGGCCTACCGGCCCGGCCCCTGCCGGGTGGCGATCGCGGCGCTGCTGCTCCTGCTGACCGCCTTCATGCTGCTGGCCACGATGATCATCGCGTTCGCGGGAGCGTGGGGCGGCGCCGTCGGGTGCCTGGCCGCCGCGCTCACGGTGCTGGGGGCGACGCTGCGCCTGCTCCTGGCGGGCGTGTGGGTGAGCCGTACGGGCCTGCGCCACGTGGCGTTCTTCCGGACGCGCTCGATCCCGTGGAGCGCGGTCGACGGGATCAGGACGGTGCAGCAGCCGGTGCGCTGGCTGGGCCTGCCGAGGACCGTGCAGGGCCAGGCGCTGACGCTCTCGACCCAGGACGGCGCGGCGGCGCCGGTGCTGCTGACCGACCACAACGCCGACTTCCTGGCGCGCGGCGAGGCGTTCGAGCGGGCCGCCGACGTGGTCGGCGCCTGGGCCGAGGAGTACCGGGCCGACGAGTACGCGGCCGTGCCCGCCTGAGGTGCACCCGGAGCGCGGCCGAAGCCCGTACAGGAGCGGATCAGACCTGTACGGGCTTCCCGTCGTGCAGGGCGATCGCCCGCTGCATGGCCTTGCGGGCCCGCGGGGTGTCGCGGGCGTCGTGGTAGGCGACGGCGAGGCGGAACCAGTTGCGCCAGTCGCCCGGCGCGTCCTCCGTCTCCGCCTTGCGGCGCGCGAAGACCTCGTCGGCGGAGTCCCGCAGGATCCGGCCGTACTGGTCCCGCTCCAGCTCGTCCACGGGCAGGGCCCCCTCGGCCTCCAGCTCGGCGGCGAGCCGGTTGGCCTTGGTGACGAAGCGGGTGTTCATCCAGAGGAACCAGACCCCGATGACGGGCAGGACCAGGACCGCGACGCCGAACGTGACGGTCAGCCAGGTGCCCTGCCCGAGCAGCATCAGGCCCCGGCTGCCGACCAGGACGAAGTAGACGACCAGGACGGCCGCCGTCAGGAAGTACGTGATCTTCGCGCGCATGGGTACTACTGCCTGCTCATCAGCCGAGGTCGAGGAAGTGTTCCAGGCCGAAGGTGAGGCCCGGGGTCTGCGTCACGCGGCGCGCGCCGAGCAGGATGCCCGGCATGAAGCTGCGGTGGTGCAGGGAGTCGTGACGGATGGTCAGGGTCTCGCCCTCACCGCCGAGCAGCACCTCCTGGTGGGCCAGCAGCCCGCGCAGGCGGATGGCGTGCACCGGGACGCCGTCGACGTCGGCGCCGCGGGCCCCGTCGAGGGCGGTGGCGGTGGCGTCGGGCTGGGCGCCGAGGCCGGCCTCGGCACGGGCGGCCGCGATGAGCTGCGCCGTACGGGTCGCCGTCCCCGAGGGGGCGTCGACCTTGTTGGGGTGGTGCAGCTCGACGACCTCGACGGATTCGAAGTAGCGGGCGGCCTGGGCGGCGAACTTCATGGTGAGGACGGCGCCGATGGAGAAGTTCGGGGCGATGAGCACCCCGGTCTCCGGGGAGCCGGCCAGCCAGCTGTCCAGCCGGGCGAGGCGGTCCTCGGTCCAGCCGGTGGTGCCGACCACCGCGTGGATGCCGTGGCCGACAAGGAATTCGAGGTTCCGCATCACCGAGTCGGGGGTGGTCAGCTCGACGGCGACCTGGGCGCCGGCGTCGACCAGCGTCTCCAGCTTGTCGCCGCGGCCGAGGGCGGCGACCAGCTCCATGTCGTCGGCGGCCTCGACGGCCTTGGCCGCCTCGGAGCCGATGCGGCCGTGGGCGCCGAGGACTGCCACGCGCAGCTTGCTCATGTTCGCTTCCTTAGGTGCGTACGTCGGCACGTGCGTACGTGCCTGCGGGATGTGCCGGCGGGGTCAGGCGACCGCTTCGTCGAGGCGGGCGGCCTGCTTCTCCTTGAGCGGGCCGATCGCCGCGAGGGAGGGGCGCTGGGCCAGGACGTCCCGGGCGACGTCGCGTACCTCGTCCGGGGTCACGGCGGCGATGCGGGCCAGCATCTCGTCGACCGACATCTGGTCGCCCCAGCACAGTTCGCTCTTGCCGATGCGGTTCATGATCGCGCCGGTGTCTTCCAGGCCGAGGACGGTGGAACCCGAGAGCTGACCGACGGCCCGGCCGATCTCCTCGTCCGTGAGCCCGTCCGAGGCGACCTTGTCGAGTTCGTCGCGGCAGATGCGCAGGACGTCGTGGACCTGGTTGGGCCGGCAGCCGGCGTAGACGCCGAAGAGGCCGGTGTCGGCGAAGCCCGAGGTGTACGAGTACACGCTGTAGGCCAGGCCGCGCTTCTCGCGGACCTCCTGGAAGAGCCGCGAGGACATGCCGCCGCCGAGGGCGGTGTTCAGCACGCCGAGCGCCCAGCGGCGGTCGTCGGTGCGGGCCAAGCCGGGCATGCCGAGGACGATGTGGGCCTGTTCGGTCTTGCGGCTGATCAGGTCGACCCGGCCGGCGGTGCGCACGCGCTTGGTGCCGCCGCGCGGGCCGACCGGCTCGGCGTCGGCACGGGTGAGCGCCCCGGCCTTCTCGAAGGCCGCGCGGACCTGGCGCACGACCTTGTTGTGGTCGACGTTGCCGGCCGCGGCCACGACCAGGCGGGTCGGGTCGTAGTGCTTCTTGTAGAAGCGGCGGATCCGCTCGGCGCCGAGGGCGTTGATCGTGTCGACGGTGCCGAGGACGGGCCGGCCGAGGGGGGTGTCCCCGTACATGGTCTGGGCGAACAGGTCGTGGACGCAGTCGCCCGGGTCGTCCTCGGTCATCGCGATCTCTTCGAGGATCACGCCGCGCTCGGCGTCGACGTCCTCCTCGCGGATCAGCGACCCGGTGAGCATGTCGCAGACCACGTCGATGGCCAGCGGCAGGTCGGTGTCGAGCACCCGTGCGTAGTAGCAGGTGTACTCCTTCGCCGTGAAGGCGTTCATCTCGCCGCCGACCGCGTCGATCGCGGAGGAGATGTCGAGGGCACTGCGCTTTTCGGTGCCCTTGAAGAGGAGGTGCTCCAGGTAGTGCGTGGCGCCGTTCAGCGTGGGCGTCTCGTCGCGGGAACCGACGTTCGCCCAGATGCCGAAGGTGGCCGAGCGGACGGACGGCAGGGTCTCGGTGACGATGCGCAGGCCGCCGGGCAGGACGGTGCGGCGGACGGTGCCGATGCCGTTCCGGCCTTTGAGGAGGGTTTGGGTACGGGCGACGGCCCGCCCCTCGGAAGAGGGGCGGGCCGTCACACGGGAACTACGCGACGTCACTTGTCGGAATCGTCCTTCTCGGCGTCGGCGGCCTCTTCGCCCTCGACCACGGGGACGAGGGAGAGCTTGCCGCGGGAGTCGATCTCGGCGATCTCGACCTGGACCTTGGTGCCGACCCCGAGCACGTCCTCGACGTTCTCCACGCGCTTGCCACCGGCGAGCTTGCGGATCTGCGAGATGTGCAGCAGGCCGTCCTTGCCGGGCATGAGGGAGACGAAGGCACCGAAGGTGGTGGTCTTGACGACCGTACCCAGGTAGCGCTCGCCGACCTCCGGCATGGTCGGGTTGGCGATCTGGTTGATCGTGGCGCGGGCGGCCTCGGCGGCCGGGCCGTCGGCGGCACCGATGTAGATGGTGCCGTCGTCCTCGATCGTGATCTCGGCGCCGGTGTCCTCCTGGATCTGGTTGATCATCTTGCCCTTGGGGCCGATGACCTCGCCGATCTTGTCCACGGGGATCTTGACGGTGATGATCCGCGGGGCGTTGGGGGACATCTCGTCCGGCGTGTCGATCGCTTCCATCATCACGTCGAGGATGTGGAGGCGGGCGTCGCGGGCCTGCTTGAGGGCGGCGGCCAGGACGGAGGCCGGGATGCCGTCGAGCTTGGTGTCCAGCTGGAGCGCGGTGACGAACTCCTTGGTGCCGGCGACCTTGAAGTCCATGTCGCCGAAGGCGTCCTCCGCACCGAGGATGTCGGTGAGGGCGACGTAGTGGGTCTTGCCGTCGATCTCCTGGGAGATCAGACCCATGGCGATACCGGCGACGGGGGCCTTGAGCGGCACACCGGCGTTCAGCAGCGACATGGTGGAGGCGCAGACCGAGCCCATGGAGGTCGAACCGTTGGAGCCGAGGGCCTCGGACACCTGACGGATCGCGTAGGGGAACTCCTCGCGCGTCGGCAGGACCGGCACGATCGCGCGCTCGGCGAGCGCGCCGTGGCCGATCTCGCGGCGCTTGGGGGAACCGACGCGGCCGGTCTCGCCGACCGAGTACGGCGGGAAGTTGTAGTTGTGCATGTAGCGCTTGCGGGTCACCGGGGAGAGGGTGTCCAGCTGCTGCTCCATGCGGAGCATGTTGAGGGTGGTGACGCCCAGGATCTGGGTCTCGCCACGCTCGAACAGCGCCGAGCCGTGCACGCGCGGGATGGCCTCGACCTCGGCGGCGAGGGTACGGATGTCCGTGATCCCGCGGCCGTCGATGCGGACCTTGTCCTTGATGACGCGCTCGCGCACCAGGGCCTTGGTCAGGCTGCGGTAGGCGGCGGAGATCTCCTTCTCGCGGCCCTCGAAGGCCGGGAGGAGCTTCTCGGCGGCGATGTCCTTGACGCGGTCCAGCTCGGCCTCGCGGTCCTGCTTGCCCGCGATGGTCAGCGCCTGGGCGAGGTCGCCCTTGACCGCGGCGGTGAGGGCCTCGTACACGTCGTCCTGGTAGTCCAGGAAGACCGGGAACTCGCCCTCGGGCTTGGCGGCCTTGGCGGCGAGGTCGGCCTGGGCCTTGCACAGGACCTTGATGAACGGCTTCGCGGCGTCGAGACCGGCGGCGACGACCTCTTCGGTCGGCGCCTCGGCGCCGCCCTTGACGAGCGCGATGGTCTTCTCGGTGGCCTCGGCCTCGACCATCATGATCGCGACGTCGCCGTCCTCCAGGACGCGGCCCGCGACGACCATGTCGAAGACGGCGTCCTCGAGCTCGGTGTGCGTCGGGAACGCCACCCACTGGCCGCGGATCAGCGCGACGCGGACGCCGCCGATCGGGCCGGAGAAGGGCAGACCGGCCAGCTGGGTGGACGCGGAGGCGGCGTTGATCGCCACGACGTCGTACAGGTGGTCGGGGTTGAGCGCCATGATCGTGGCGACGACCTGGATCTCGTTGCGCAGGCCCTTCTTGAAGGACGGGCGCAGCGGGCGGTCGATCAGGCGACAGGTGAGGATCGCGTCCTCGGAGGGGCGACCCTCGCGGCGGAAGAACGAGCCGGGGATCTTGCCGGCGGCGTACTGCCGCTCCTCGACGTCCACCGTGAGGGGGAAGAAGTCGAGCTGGTCCTTGGGCTTCTTCGACGCGGTGGTCGCGGAGAGCACCATCGTGTCGTCGTCCAGGTAGGCAACGGCGGAGCCGGCGGCCTGGCGGGCCAGACGGCCCGTCTCGAAGCGGATGGTGCGGGTGCCGAAGGAACCGTTGTCAATGACGGCCTCGGCGTAGTGGGTCTCGTTCTCCACTAGCGTTTTCTCCATTTTCGTCGTCTCCGTCCGCCACCCGTGTGGTGGTGGACGGTTGCGGAGAAGCGCTCCTGGCGTGCGGGCCGGTCTTCGATCGAAGCACCCGGTTCGTAGCCTTCCGGGGCTTTCCGGATGCCACTACCGAGGACCGGCGGCGTAGGGAGGGCGCTCCTCCTCTTCAGTTGTGCACCTGCGACCAGACTACAAAGCGTCCGGTACGTCGCGCACGTACAGCAAAGGGAGCGGTCCCATCGGTGTGGGAACCGCTCCCTTCACAGCGTCTTTACTTGGCGCCGGCCGCACCGCGGCGGATGCCGAGGCGCTCGACCAGCGTACGGAAGCGCTGGATGTCCTTCTTGGCCAGGTACTGCAGCAGGCGGCGACGCTGGCCGACCAGGATCAGCAGACCACGACGGGAGTGGTGGTCGTGCTTGTGGGTCTTGAGGTGCTCGGTCAGGTCCGAGATGCGCTTCGAGAGCATGGCGACCTGGACCTCGGGGGAGCCGGTGTCGCCCTCCTTGGCACCAAACTCTGCGATGATCTGCTTCTTCGTAGCGGCGTCGAGCGGCACGCGTACTCCTCGTTTAGGTCTTCGTAGCCACCGAGTGCCCCAGGTCGAATTCTCTGGGGATCTTCCGTAACTCGGGAGGCGGGGTCCGCTGAGCGCAGCCTCCAGAGATGCTCCGGGGGCGCGTACACAAACGGCCGTCACCCAGCGTACCAGGCTGCCGGGCCGGGGACCGCCCCGGTCGGCCCGTCTCAGCTGGTGAGGGAGCGGGCCCGGGTGTAGACGTCGAGCACGGCCAGGGTCAGCGGGACCAGGCTGAGCAGTACCGCCGCCTCGGTGAGGTCGAGCAGCCGTCCCCAGAAGGGTGACAGGCCCTTGCGGGGGATGACAAGCGCGATTCCGGCGAGGAGGGCCGCGCCGCCGGCGACCGCCGCGGAGAGCCAGATGGTGCGCAGGTCGAGGCCGCCGCGGTCGTGGTACTTGACGAGTTCCGCGAGCAGGTCGGCCGGCGGGTGCAGGGCCAGGCCCAGGACCAGCAGGGCGACCGCGGCGAACCCGGCGACCAGGGCGCACACCACCTGGGAGGTGTAACGGAAGAGACGGGCGCGCAGCAGCATCGCGAGGCCGCCGGCCAGGGCCAGCAGCCGGCCCCAGGTGTTGTCGGAGAAGCCGAGGACGGCGGCGGAGCCGACGACGACCGCGGCGCAGCCGCCCGTCAGGCCCAGGAGCATCTCGTGGCCGCGCCGGGCCTGGGCCGCTATGGCTTCCGCGTCGAGGGACGCGCCGGAGTCGTGCCGGTCGGCGCCGGTCGGGTCGGCCGGGTCGCCGTACGGGGCCGGGTCGTGGCTGTCGGGCGACTCGTAGTCGCGGGTCGAGCTCTGCGGCGCGGCGTAGCCGATGGGCAGCCGGGCGAAGCGGGCGGAGAGGCCGGGCAGGAAGGCGACGAGCCCGATCGCGACGGGCGCGCAGACGGCGGCGGCGGCGGTCGCGGAGGCGTCGGTGGCGATGGCCGCGAAGGTGGCGAGGGTGCCGGTGGCGGCGAGGAAGGTGGCCGCGACGAACGGCGCGTCGCCGTGCGGGGTGAGGGCGACCAGCGCGACGGAGGCGACCAGGGCGCACGCGCAGCCGAGCAGGAACTGCAGGCGGCCGGGTCCGTGACCGGCGGCGGGCGCGACGATGCCGGAGCCGGCGATGAGCAGGTGCGGGAGGGCGGCGAGGCCGAGGGCGACGGCGGAGCCGCCGTCCCGGTAGACGCGGGCGCGCACGCCGGCGGCGGCGGTGAGCAGGACGCCGACGGCGGCGGCGATGACGCCGGGCAGGCTGTGGGTGTCGTGGTGGACGGGGTCGGCGTACCAGAGGACGAAGCCGAGCAGCACGAGCAGGATCGCGGCGCCGGCGAGCCCCGCGCCGCGCAGCATGTCGTCGCTCCAGCGGTGCCGGTCGCGTACGACGGCGGACGCCACGGCGTCGGAGACGTCGTCGAAGACGGCGGGCGGCAGGGACTCGGCGAAGGGGCGCAGGCTGAGCACCTCGCCGTCGAGGACCTGCTGGGCGGCGAGGGTGCGGGCGCCGTCGAGGACGGCGCCGGAGCGGCGTACGAGGTGGAACCCGGTGGGGGCGCCGACGGGCTGCGTCTGGCCGGTGAGCCGCAGGAGTTCCGGGTAGACGTCGGCGACGGCGATGTCCTCGGGGAGGGCGACGTCGATCCGACTGTCCGGTGCCACGACGGTGACCCTGCAGAAGCCGGTCGCCTCGGCCGTACTCACCTGTCTGACCCCCTGGTTGCCGTTCCGGCGTCGCGTGTCGCGGCGTCGGATTCGCTCGAGCGCATGTCGCGCGGCCACCCTACCGGGCTTATGACGGACTGTAGGCAAGTAGGATCACCACCCCCGGCCAGGCCCGGGACTTGAGGGCGCCGGTCGTGGACGTCCGTCCGTTTTCGAGGGATTGATGCTCCGGTGAGCCAGATCGTCGTGAAACGCCCGCCCAGGTCGCTGCCGCCGGAGGTGCCGGCGGACGAGGTGCGCCTGGAGGCTCCGCCGGAACTTCCGCGGGGCCAGCAGGAGGGCATGCTGATGCAGCTCCTGCCGATGCTGGGCATGGGCTCGTCGGTCGTCTTCTTCTTCATGCCGGGCGCGGCGCCCTTCATGCGCATCATGGGTGTGCTGATGCTGGTGTCGACGGTGGGCATGGTGATCGCCCAGTTGGTGCGCCACCGGCGCGGCACCCAGGGGCAGATGGCCGATGTGCGCCGGGATTACCTGAAGTACCTGGCGCAGACCCGGCGTCAGGTGCGTCGGACCGCGCGGGCGCAGCGCGACGCGCAGTTGTACCTGCACCCGGCGCCGGACCAGTTGTGGTCGGTGGTGGCGGAGGGCTCGCGGCTGTGGGAGCGGCGGGTCGGCGACGAGGACTTCGGGCAGGCCCGGTTGGGTCTGGGCGCGCAGCGGTTGGCGACGCCGTTGGTGGCTCCGGACACGGCCCCCGTGGACGAGCTGGAGCCGTTGACGGCCGGGGCGATGCAGCGCTTCCTGAAGGTGCACTCCTCGCTGGACGGGCTGCCGGTGGCGGTGTCGATCCGGGCGTTCTACCACGTGACGGTGTCCGGGGAGGCGGAGTCGGCGCGCGGTACGGCGCGGGCGCTGGTGGCGCAGTTGGTGACGCTGCACTCCCCCGAGGACCTGATGGTGGCGGTGGTGGCGGCGCCGGGTGCGGTGCCGTCGTGGGACTGGACGAAGTGGCTGCCGCATACGCAGGTGCCGGGGCAGGTCGACGGGGCGGGCACGAAGCGGCTGTTCGGGGACGACCTGGGCGAGCTGGAAGGGCTGCTGGGGTCCCGGTTGGAGGGGCGGCCTCGGTTCAGCCGGGACGTCTCGCCGGTGCTGGACCAGCCGCACCTGGTGGTGGTGCTCGACGCCAACTCGCCGCGCGGTGGTCTGGTGCCGCCGGACTCGGTGTTCGCGGCGGTCGAGGGCCTCCAGGGCGTGACCATCGTCGAGGTGGTGGCGGGCGAGCTGGACGAGCCGCGCGGCGGCCTCTCGGTCGTGGTGCGGCCGGGCCGGCTGCGACTGGAGTCGGGCTCGGGCGTCGCCTACGAGGGCGCTCCGGACACGCTGTCGTTGCCGGCGGCGGAGGCCCTGGCGCGGCAGTTGGCGCCGCTGCGCACCGGGGGCGGTGACGACGACGAGCCGCTGCTGGCGAACCTGGACTTCACGGACCTGCTGAACCTGGGCGACGCGGCGCAGGTCGACGTCTCCCGCACCTGGCGGCCGCGGTCGGCCGGCGAGCGGCTGCGCGTGCCGATCGGCGTGGGCGAGGACGGCACGCCGGTGATGCTGGACCTGAAGGAGGCCGCGCAGGAGGGCATGGGCCCGCACGGCCTGTGCGTCGGCGCCACGGGCTCGGGCAAGTCGGAGCTGCTGCGCACGCTGGTGCTCGGCCTGGCGGTCACGCACACCTCGGAGACCCTGAACTTCGTCCTCGCGGACTTCAAGGGCGGTGCGACGTTCACCGGCATGGGGCAGCTCCCGCACGTGGCGGCCGTGATCACCAACCTGGCGGACGACCTGACCCTCGTGGACCGGATGGGCGACTCGATCCGCGGCGAGTTGCAGCGCCGCCAGGAGCTGCTGAGGTCGGCGGGCAACTACGCCAACATCCACGACTACGAGAAGGCGCGGGCGGCGGGCGCCCCGCTGGAGCCGCTGGCCTCGCTGGTGCTGGTCATCGACGAGTTCTCCGAACTGCTCACCGCCAAGCCGGACTTCATCGACATGTTCATCCAGATCGGCCGGATCGGCCGCTCGCTGGGGGTGCACCTGTTGCTGGCCTCGCAGCGCCTGGAGGAGGGCAAGCTGCGCGGCCTGGACACCTACCTGTCGTACCGGATCGGTCTGCGGACCTTCTCGGCGGCCGAGTCGCGGACCGCGATCGGTGTGCCGGACGCGTACCACCTGCCCTCGGTCCCCGGTTCCGGCTACCTGAAGTTCGGCACCGACGAGATGACCCGTTTCAAGGCGGCGTACGTCTCGGGCACCTACCGCTCGGGCGGGCCGGACCTGTCGGTGGGGCCGTTCCCGGTGGAGCGGCGGCCCGCGCTGTTCACGGCGGCTCCGGTGCCGGTGGTGTACGCGGCGCCGGACCCGGCGTACCTCGCGGCGCAGCCGAAGCGGGGGGACGACGCGCTCGCGGACACGGTGCTGGACGTGATCGTGGGCCGGCTGGAGGGGCAGGGGGTGCCGGCGCACCAGGTGTGGCTGCCGCCGCTCGACCAGGCGCCGCCGCTGGACCAGCTGCTGCCGGCGCTCGCGCCGAGCGAGGCGCGGGGTCTGCACGCGGAGGGGTACACGCGGCCCGGTGGGCTCGTCGTACCGCTCGGCCTGATCGACAAGCCGTTCGAGCAGCGGCGTGAGGTGCTGTACCGGGACTTCTCCGGGGCGGCGGGCCACATGATGGTGGTCGGCGGCCCGCAGTCGGGCAAGTCGACGCTGATGCGGACGCTGATCTCCTCGTTCGCGCTGACGCACACCCCGCGCGAGGTGCAGTTCTACGGGCTGGACTTCGGCGGCGGCTCCCTTTCGTCGGTCGCGGACCTGCCGCACGTGGGCGGGATCGCCTCCCGGCTGGACCCGGAGCGGGTGCGGCGTACGGTCGCGGAGGTGGCGGGCGTGCTGAACCGCCGGGAGGAGTTCTTCCGGGCGAACGGCATCGACTCGATCGGTACCTACCGGCGCCGGCGCGCGGCCGGTGAGCTGCCCGGCGAGGCGTGGGGCGACGTGTTCCTCGTCGTCGACGGCTGGGGCGGTTTCCGGGGCGAGTACGAGGGCCTGGAGCCGGTCGTCACGGACATCGCGTCCCGGGGTCTGGGATACGGCATCCACGTGGTGGTCACGGCGGCCCGGTACATGGAGGTCCGGGCCGCGCTCAAGGACCAGATCCTGAGCCGGCTGGAGCTGCGGCTCGGTGACGTCATGGACTCCGAGTTCGACCGCCGGGTCGCCGCGAACGTGCCGACGGGCATGCCGGGCCGAGGTCAGGTCCCGGAGAAGCTGCACTTCCTGGGCGCGCTGCCGCGCATCGACGGTTCGCACAGCGCGGAGGACCTCTCGGAGGGCACGGCCGCCTTCGTGGCCGCGGTCAAGGCGAGCTGGGCGGGGCCGTCGGCTCCGGGGGTACGGCTGCTGCCGCGGCTGCTGCACGCGGACCAGTTGCCCAAGGGCGGCGAGTTCCCCGGGCACGGCATCTCGATCGGTGTCGGGGAGACGGACCTGGAGCCGGTGTTCGTCGACTTCGAGACGGACCCGTTCTTCCTGGTGTTCGGCGAGAGCGAGTCGGGCAAGACGAACCTGTTGCGGCTCATCGCGCAGCGGATCGCCGAGCGGTACGGCCCGGACCAGGCCAAGCTCGTCGTCGGCGACTACCGGCGTGGCCTGCTCGGCGCGCTGCCGGAGGAGCACCTGCTGGAGTACGCGCCGATGGCGAATTCCCTGCAGATGCACATGGAGGCGCTGGGCGGGGTGTTCTCCCGCCGGCAGCCGCCGGACGACGTCACCCCGCAGCAGCTTCGGGACCGCAGTTGGTGGACGGGCCCGGACGTCTTCATCATCATCGACGACTACGACCTGGTGGCCGGCAGCCAGGGCAATCCGCTGACGCAGTTGGTGGAGTTCCTGCCGTTCGCCCGGGACACGGGCGTGCGCTTCATCATCGCGCGGAACTCCGCCGGTGCCTCGCGCGCGCTGTACGAGCCGTTCATGCAGCGGATCAAGGAGCTGGGCGCCCAGGGAGTGGTGCTGTCCGGCGACCCGTCCGAGGGAGACCTGCTGGGCAACGTCAGGCCGCGTCCGCTGCCGCCGGGCCGGGCCCATTTCGTCTCGCGCCGGCGCGGTACGTCGCTGATCCAGATCGGGCGGTTGCCGGCATCGGGGACGTGAGAAGCGCGAACGCTCCCCGCGCCGCCGCCCGGACACCGATAATCGGGCCTGAACGCTGCACCGAAGTCGCACGAAGGGAAGGCCGCGCCATGGGGTCCCAGCAGGAGAAGGACGAGCTGTACGCGCTCGACATCAGCGGCGTCGAGTGGGAGGGCCCGCCCGGGACCAGTCCCGACGAGGAGCGCGTGGAGATCGCGAAGCTGCCCGACGGGGCGGTGGCCATGCGGTCCTCGCTGGACCGGGACACCGTGCTGCGGTACACCGCGGCCGAGTGGGAGGCGTTCGTGCTCGGTGCCCGGGACGGCGAGTTCGACCTGCGTTGACCGAAGAACGCGCGAAGGGGCGCGCCCGGTGCGGGCGCGCCCCTTCGACGTGGACCGGCGGGCTCAGTACGCCTCGGTGAACAGGCGCGATGCCTTGATGTCCGTGGCGTGGTAGTCGCCCTTGCCGCGCTCGATGAGCTGGGCGACGGTCTCCAGCTGCTTGTGCATGTGGTCGGCGGCGGCCTTGTACTTCTTCTGGAGGGTGACGTACTCGCGGTGCGCCTCACCGTCCCAGGTGTCGGTGACCACCTTGACGGCGTTGTCCATATCGTCCAGGTCCTTCAGGATGTTCTGCGAGACCACACGAATGCGGTCCGCCATCTGCTGGACGCTTTCGTACCTGACCTTGGTGTGGCCGTCGGACATGATCTTCTCCTTCGCGCGGGGGCGTGGTGGGCAGCGTGGCCTTGGTCAGATGCCGTTGAGGCCGGACTTGTTGGCGGCGGCGAATGCCTGGCGCACGTCCTCGTCCTGGGCGTTGGTCAGGTTCTTGGTCTCCGACACCGCGTGGTGCAGGACCCCGAGCAGCCGGCGGATCTTGTCGTGGTCCAGGTTGATGTCCTCCTGGGCCTTGACGAAGCCTCCGGCACCCACGCCGGTCCAGCCCGCGCTCACCGTGGCGATGATGTCGGCCAGTTCACGGGACTGCCGCGACACGGCCTCGGCCGTCTCGGAGATCCTGTTGGCCGCCTTGACGACCGGATCGTCCGCAAGTCCGAAATTGCTCGTCATCCGAAGCTCCTCACTTCTCAATTCGCCGGCAGAACCGGCGGATCGCGTGGCGGAGCAGGCTTTCCGGGCGCGGAATCAAGCCACGCGCTCCCGGAAACTCCCCCTCCGCTCCACGCCATCCCCCGATCACAGTCGTGAAGCCTGCCGTCACTCTAGCCAGTCCACCGGTCCGCCCCAACACCGGTTCCCCGCAACGGTCGTGAACCGCGACCGTCGTCAGGGACGACGGCGGCGCCCGCGGGCGTCGCGCACGACGGTCGCGGTACCCGCGATGACGGCGATGAGGACGACGGCGGTTCCCAGGGCGTAGGTACCGAACCGCTCGTCCCGCTCCCGCGCGGTCTCGGTGAGGTCCAGGGCCGCCGCCTGCGGGGCGGCCGCCGGGGGCGGGCCCGGGTCCGGGACGGGCGCCTTGGGGGGCTCGCGGTCCTGGGTGAGTGCCCGTACCGGGTCGACGACGCCCCAGCCGACGTAGTCGTCGTGGCCGTTCACGGAGCGCTCGGCGGTGTTCTCGATCTGCCAGACGATCTGCTGCACGCTCCAGTCCGGGTGCGCGGCGCGCAGCAGGGCGGCGACCCCGGCGACGTAGGGCGCGGAGAAACTCGTCCCGTTGTCGACGCACTGGCCGAAACCGGGGACGGTGGAGACCATGTCGACGCCGGGGGCCGCGACGCCGATGAAGTCGCCGGGCTGGGAGAAGGCGGCCCGCTCGTTGTTGCGGTCGGAGGCGGCGACCGCGAGGACGCCGGGGAAGGCGGCCGGGTAGGTCTTGCGCTTCTGACCGCTGAGGCCGTCGTTGCCGGCCGAGGCGACCACCACCACCTTCGCGTCGACGGCCCGCTGGACGGCCTTGGCGAGTTCGGAGTCCGCGGTCAGCGGGACGTCGGTGTCCTGGGAGATGTTGATGACCTGGGCGCCCTTGGCCACCGCGTGGTCGATGGCCTGGGCGAGGGTCGCGGCGTTGCCGTTGCCCTGCCCGTCGTTCTGTCGGATCGGGATGACGGTGGCCTCGGGGGCGAGGCCGACGAAGCCGGTGCCGTCCTGGGGCCGGGCGGCGATCAGGCCGGCGACCTTGGTGCCGTGGCCCACCGTGTCGTTGGTGCCGTCCCCGCCCTTGGGGTCGACGAAGTCCTTGCCCGCGCCGATGTCGAGGGCGCTGCCGAGCTGCGGGTTGGCGCGGTCCACGCCGGTGTCGATGACGGCGACGCGGACGCCCTTGCCGCGGGTGTGGGCCCACAGGGCGTCCAGGAGCAGCCGTTGCAGGGCCCAGGGCCGGTCGGCGATCTGCTGCTTCATCGGGAAGGTGCACTCCCCCGTGCCGGCGAGGGTCAGGCCGTACGGGGCGGGCGGCGCGGCGGGGCCGCCGGTGACCGCCGCACCGCAGGCCGCGACGAGGGCGACGGCGGCGCCGGCGAGCAGGCTCCGGGTGGCCGCGGCGCGGCGCCCGGAAGGGTGTCGGGGCATCGGCGGCTTCCTCACGAACCCTGCGGCTGACGGGCGGAGTTGGTGTCCAGCCGCGGGCCCTTGGAGAGAAACTCCGACCACGCGATGGGCACCATGGCGGGGGTGACCGCGCCGTAGCCGAGCCGGATCTGGGCCTGGCTCGCCTCGGGCCGGCCGTCGCCCGCGCCCGGCTCCTTCGGACCGCCCGCACCGATCTTGGACTGTTCGGCGTCGCTGTCTCCGTTGGCCTGGACGGCGTAGCGCAGGCCGGTGTCGGTGACGAGGAACAGGGAACCGCCGGCGGTGGTCTGCCGGCCCTGGACCTGGGTGTACAGCAGTCCCGAGCCGGGGGTGACGTACGCGCCGGTGCCGCTGGCGGCGATGTCGACGGGGAAGCCGGTGCCGGCCCAGGTGCTGAGCGTCGGGTTGCCCTGCCCGTCGACGGAGCGCAGCACCGCGCAGACCGTGTCGCGCAGGGCGGTGCCCGGTGGCGAGCCGGGGGCCGCGGCGACCCGGTTGACCTGCGAACCCTTGCGCTGGGGCCACTTGGCGTCGTTCTTGAACGGGGTGGCGTCCGGGTTGAGGGACTGGAGGTCCACCTCGCGGGCCTTGCCGTGCATGTTGAGGCTGTCGGTCGCGGGCGCCGAGATCAGCAGCCAGGCCACGAACTCCGAGACGGGCGCGACCCGGTCGGGCAGCACGACGTAGTGCTGCGTGCCGGAGCCGGTCTGGGCGGTCAGCACCATGCCGACCTTGCTGTCGGCGGTGCCCAGGCCCTGGACGTTGGCCTTCTCGCCCGCCTTGCCGGGCAGTTGCGGGAAGGCCAGGTCGTCGCCGGGGGTGAGGGTGGCCAGCCACTGTTCGGTGACCGGTTGGGGGGTGGCGCCGGCGCCGACCAGGGCCATGGTGAGCGTTCCCGCGTCGGCGGTGCCCTCGGGGAACCGGTACTTCGTCCCGGCCGCGTCGACGAGGTAACGCTCCTTGGCGCCACCGGTGTTCTGCACGTACAGCAACTGCGTGTCGGTGGTCTTGCGGCCGTCGTCCAGCAGCTTCGCCTCCCGGTCGGCGAGGACGAAGGCGGCGGTCTGCACGCCCTTGCCGTTGCCGCCGGGCTGCTGGCAGACGGCCCAGCGCTTGGCCTTGCCGGCGTCGGCCGGGGCGGGCAGCCGGTCGGGCGCGTAGGGAATGCCGATGATCGGGCCCCGCGGCGGCTTGCCCGCGTCCAGGATCTTGTCGTCGATCTGGAGGACCTTGAACTTCGCCGGATCCAGCAGCAGTCGGGCGGAGGCCAGGTTCAGCACGGGGTGCAGCCGGGTCTGGTCCTTGCCGTTGACCTTGGTGGTCAGGACCACGTAGCGGGTCGTCGACTGCTTGCCGACGATGACCTGCGTGCCGGGCTCGTCCCAGCCCTTGGGAGCCTGTGGTTTGAACATCCCCCAGGCGCCGAAGCCCGCGACCACGAGCGCGCCGACCACCAGACCGGGGACCACGGCGCGCAGGGGACGGGGCGCGCCTTCCTCGGTGCCGGTGGCGGAGGGCTGGAGGAACGCTGCCACCGTGCGCCGCTTCGCGAAGGTGTACGCGTTGAGCTCATCACGTCGTGATGCCATGACCGCCTGATTCTCGCCGCACGGCCCGGTAGCGGACACCGGTCCCCGGGCCTCGATGATCGGACCGGGGACCTACTATGCCTCTTGACGGACGGTACGCAGGGGGCGGGTAGGCTCAGTCGGCCGCCAAGCGGCCCGTGGACCGGGGCGGTCGGGGCCCGTCGGGGCGGATTCGGAAGACTTCGGGGGTGCGGCGGCGACCGCCGCGCAGGAGCGTACGGGGCCCGCCCCCGGGATGGGGAGGTACGCGAGTGACGGCCACCGCGACGGAGCCACGGACGACCTCGGCCACACCCCCGGCGGGCGCCGGGGTGACACCGCATCCGCGGTCGGGGCCGGGCCGGTTCGGCCCGTTCCGACTGCAACAGCTGGTGCTCCTCCAGATCGCGGCCGCGGCCCTGCTGGTGGCGTGGGTGGTGGAACCGCTGCTGCTGGTGCCCGCCGGGGTGTTGGCCCTGGTCCTGGTGCCGCTCGCGCTCGTCCGCCGCCACCAGCGCTCGCTGCCCGAGTGGATCGGGGGCGCGCTCGCGCTGCGCGCCCGGCGGCGCCGGGCCGCCTCCCGCCCGGTGCCGGCCGGCGTGGAGCCGGGGCTGGCGCCGCTGGTCGAGGCCGAACCCGCGCTGCGCACACTGACGTTCGGCGACCGTGACCGGCGGCCGGTGGGGATGGTCGGCGACGGCACGTTCCTGACGGCCGTGGTCCAGGTCGACATGGACGCCACCGCGCTGCGGCCGGACCGGGGGGCACGCCCGCTGCCGCTCGGCCTCGTACGGGACGTGCTGGAAGTGGACGGGATCCGGTTGGAGTCCGCCCAGTTGGTGCAGCACACCCAGCCGGCGCCGGCGCCGCACCTGCCGCCGCAGGCGATGGCCACCCGCAACTACGCGCCGCTACAGGCCAGTACGGGCGCTCCGGCGGTACGGCTGACCTGGATCGCGCTCAAGCTGGACCCGGAACTGTGCCCGGAGGCGGTCACCGCGCGCGGGGGCGGGCTGGGCGGCGCCCAGCGGTGTCTGGTGCGGATCGCGGACCAACTGGCGAGCCGGCTGACCGGTGCCGGTTTCCGGGCCGTGGTGCTCACCGAGCAGGAACTGACGGGCGCGCTGGCGACCTCCTCCTGTGCGAACCCGAGGGCGATCACCCAGGCCGGCCGGGCCGCGGGCAGCGGTCGGCGCACGGAGGAGACGGCGCGGACCTGGCGTTGCGACGACCGGCGGCACACCACGTACTGGATCGGCCGCTGGCCGCAGTTGGGCGGCGCGGGAGCGGCGTTGCCGCAGTTCGTGGCGTTGCTGACGTCGCTGCCCGCACTCGCGACGAACTTCAGCCTGACGATGGCGCCGGCCGAGCGCCAGGGCGTGACGCTGACCGGGCACGTACGGGTGACCGGACGCAGCGACGAGGAACTGGTCGCCGCCCGCCGTGAACTGGAGCGGACGGCTCGGGGTGTGAAGACCGGACTCGTCCGGCTCGACCGTGAACAGGTGCCGGGCCTGCTGGCCTCGCTGCCGCTGGGAGGAGCGCGATGAGGGGCGGTTTCGGGCTGATCGGGCCGCGCCGCGAACGACACGTCGTCCCGGCTGCCGACCTGGACGCGCTGGCCCTGCCCGTCGCCGACGACGGGGTCGTCATCGGGGTGGACGCCGAGGGCCGTCCGGCGGTGCTGGGCGTCAACCGGCCCACGCCGTACGAGGTGACGCTGATCGGCGGCCTGTGGACGGCGCAGGTGCTGGCGCTGCGGGCGGCGGCCACGGGGGCCCGGGTCGCGGTGGAGACGGGGCGCGGACAGGTGTGGTCCGGGCTGGCCCAGGCGGCGGGCGGCGGCCAGCAGTGCGTCACCCTGCACGACGTCGGGCGGGTGCCACCGCAGGGCGCGTCGGCGGGCAGCCCGGTGCTGGTGGTGCGGGACTGCGGGATGCGGCCGCCGCGCGGGCGGGTGGTGGCGGGGCCGTGGCAGTCGGTGCTGACCCTGCTGCCGTACCTGAGCCCGGCGGCGCCCCGGTTGATGGGCAACGCGTCGCTGGTGGGGGTGCAGCGGGTGTCCCCCGACGAGGCCGCGCAGATCGGCCGGCTGATGCACCTGCCGCGGGCGGCGGTGGAGTCGCTGCCGACGCTGGGGGACGGGGTGACGCTGTGGTGCACGCCGCGGGACCGGAAGTTCGTCATGACACAGGGCACGGAGACGGAGACGGGGCTGCTGGGCCCGGCACGACGGATCGACTGAGGGGTCGGCGGACGGACCGGCTGACGGGACGGCTTACGGGGCGGGCGAGGCGGTGTCCCGGGGGGTGCGAGTCGGGGCACGGGGGCGAGCGGGGCGGCGGCACGCGATTAGGCTGGGCGTGGGCGCGGCGTCGAGGTGGGCGCCTGACCGTTGTTCGACAGACCAGGAGGACTCAGTGAGCGGCGATCGGAACGAGAGGCGCGGCGGGACGTGGGACGTCCCGACGGACGATCAGTCCGATGCGGAGCCCGAGGTGACGGGCGAGTTCACCATCGACTACACCCCTCCGGCCTGGTACACGCAGGGTGCGGCGCAGGCACCTGCCGCGTCCGTGCCGGGGCTGCCGGAGGGCAGCGGCTTCGAACCGCACCGTCCGTCGGACGTGACGTCGCCTCCCACGATGCGGATCGCTCCCCCGGCACCGCGCACGCCGTCGGCGGACGCGGTGGTCCCGCCGCCGGTGTTCACCGCCGCTCCCCCGGCGGCCCCGACCCCCGTCGCCGCGGCGGAACCGGCGCCGGTGACGGCTCCGGAACCGGTGGCCGCCCCGCTGCCGACCCCCGTGGCGAACCCGGAACCGGCGCCGGCGCCCGTGGTGGCCGAGGCCCCGGTCGACGCGGCCCCGGTCGTCCCCGCCCCCGCGGAGCCGGCCCCGGTGCACGCGGCTCCCGTGGAGACCCCGCCGCAGGCGACGGCCCCGGTCCCGGCCGACGCGCCGACGCCCGCTCCGGCTCCGGCCGACGCGGTCCCGGCTCCGGTAGACGCGGTCCCGGCTCCGGTAGACGCGGTCCCCACTCCGGCTCCGGCCCTGGTCGACGCGGTGCCGCCCGCGCAGCCGTACCGCACCGCCACACCGCCCGAGGGCACTCCCGTACCCCCTTCCCCGTACACGGCGACCCCGCCCGGGCCCTACGCACCGCCCGCGGCCCCGGCGGAGCCCGTCGAGCCCGCCCCGCAGCCCCCGTTCGGGGGACCGGGCGGTGAACTGCCCCCGCTGCCGCCCGCGTACCAGGGCGCGCAGGGTTACGGTTTCCCGCCCCCGGCGCCGACCCCGGTCCAGGCCCCGGTTCCCGCCCCCGCGCAGCCGCAGCCGCAAGCCCAGCCCCAGCAGCAGCACGACCCGCGCGCCGGCGGCCAGTGGCCGCAGCCCCCGTACCAGGCCGGCCCGGCCACCGCCGGGGCGCCGCTCGGCTACACCGCCGCCGTCGAGCTGTCCTCCGACCGCCTGCTGCGCGCCAAGCAGAAGCCCAAGCCCACCCGTTCCGGCTTCCGCTTCGGCGGCAAGGCCGCCGAGGCCGAGCGCCTGCGCAAGCTCGAACTCATCCGCACCCCGGTCATGTCCTGCTACCGCATCGCCGTGATCAGCCTCAAGGGCGGCGTCGGCAAGACGACCACGACCACCGCCCTCGGCGCGACGCTCGCCACCGAGCGCCAGGACAAGATCCTGGCCATCGACGCCAACCCCGACGCGGGCACCCTCGGCCGGCGCGTGCGCCGCGAGACCGGGGCGACCATCCGCGACCTCGTCCAGGCGATCCCGTACCTCAACTCGTACATGGACATCCGGCGGTTCACCTCGCAGGCGCCGTCGGGCCTGGAGATCATCGCCAACGACGTGGACCCGGCCGTCTCGACCACGTTCAACGACGAGGACTACCGCCGGGCCATCGAGACGTTGGGCCGCCAGTACCCGATCATCCTCACGGACTCGGGCACCGGTCTGCTCTACTCCGCCATGCGCGGTGTCCTCGACCTGGCCGATCAGCTGATCATCATCTCGACCCCGTCCGTGGACGGCGCGAGCAGCGCCAGCACCACTCTGGACTGGCTGTCCGCGCACGGCTACGGCGATCTCGTCGCACGCTCGCTCACCGTCATCTCGGGGGTCCGCGAGACCAGCAAGATGATCAAGATCGAGGACATCGTGCAGCACTTCGAGACCCGCTGCCGCGGCGTCGTCGTGGTGCCCTTCGACGAGCACCTCGCGGCGGGCGCCGAAGTGGACCTCGACCTGATGCGGCCCAAGACGCGCGAGGCCTACTTCAACCTCTCCGCCCTGGTCGCCGAGGACTTCATCCGGGCCCAGCAGCAGGCCCCGCAGGGCCACTGGGGAGCGCCGCAGCAGGGCGGGCAGCCCGGTGTCCCCCAACCGCAGCCCGCATACCAGCAGCCCATGCCCCAGGCTCCCCAGCCCTACGGCGGCGGGCCGTACCCGCAGCCCGGTGGACCCTGGCAGCAGCCCCAGCCACCGCACCCCGGTCAGCACCCGCAGCCCCAGCAGCCCCAGACCGGTCAGCCGCCGCGCGACCCCCGGCTCGGCTGACCCGGCCGCCGCCGGCGACGCACGAGGGCCCGTACCACCCCTGGAACCACCGGGGAGGTACGGGCCCTTCGCGTCGTCCGGGGACGACGCCGCTCAGCGCTGGGTGTCGTACGTCTCGACGAGGACGCGGGACCGCTTCACGTCGTCCGCGATGGCTTCCAGCAGCCCGTCCAGGGACTCGAACTTCGCCATGCCCCGCACGTAGGCGAGGAAGTCGACGGCCACGTGCATGCCGTAGAGGTCCAGCCCGAAGCGGTCGATCGCGTACGCCTCCACGGTCCGCTCGGTGGCGTCGAACTGCACGTTCGTGCCCACCGAGATCGCCGCCGGCATCCGCTCGCCGTCCGCCGTCAGCCAGCCCGCGTACACCCCGTCGGCCGGGATCGCGGTGTGCGGCTGCGTCTCGACGTTGGCCGTCGGGTAGCCCAGCTCGCGTCCGCGCTGCGCCCCGCGCACCACGACGCCCTCCACCCGGTGCGGGCGGCCGAGGATCTCCGCGACGCCCTCCATGTCGCCCTCGGCGACGAGCTTGCGCGCCAGCGTCGACGAGAACGGCACACCGCCGCCCGCCTCTCCCCGCACGACCAGGTCCACGACCTCGACCTCGTAGTCGTACGTGGTGCCCAGTTCGCGCAGGAAGTCGACGTTCCCGGCGGCCTTGTGACCGAAGCGGAAGTTCGGTCCCTCGATGACGGCCCGCGCGTGCAGCTTGTCGACGAGCACCTTCACGATGAAGTCGGCCGGCGACAGCTGCGAGAACTCCGCCGTGAACGGCAGGATCAGCAGCGCGTCGACGCCGAGGCGCGCCATCAGCTCGGCCCGGCGCTCGTAGGTCGCCAGGATCGGCGGGTGGCTGCCGGGGCGCACGACCTCGCTCGGGTGCGGGCTGAACGTCACGACCACCGAGGGCACGCCGAGTTCGCGGGCCTTGGCCACGGCCCGTCCGATGATCAGCTGATGGCCGCGGTGCACTCCGTCGTAGGAGCCGATGGTGACGACGCTGCGTCCCCAGTCATCGGGGATGTCCTCCAAGCCACGCCAGCGCTGCACTGAGACCGCTCCTCGCCCGAACCCGTGGGTAGACCCGTACCGATTGCCGATTGCAGGTCTAAGACTGCCATGCCGTCCGCCGCGGCCCCGCATCGGCGTCGGGCCGGCCCCGTCCCGCCTCAGGTGATGTCCGGGGCTCCCCGACCCAGCGTCTCGACCGTGCGCCGGGCGCCCGGCCCGAGCAGCGCGGCGGCCTCCGCCCTGGCCTCCCCGAGCCAGCGCGCGGTCACCGCGCCGAATTCGGGGTCGGTGCGCGACAGCTCCACCGTCCGCCGCTCGAAGACGGCGGGGCCGCCGGGGAGCCGCAGCAGTTGCCGCCCGGTGCGCCGCAACAGGTCGCGGGTGCGCTGGTGGGGGCGGCCGGCGGCGCCGGCGGCGACGGCGCCGAGGAAGGCGTCCAGGACCGCCGGGTCGGTCTCCTCGCGCAGCAGTACGTCGGCCAGCTCGCCCCGCAGGGGATACGAGGGCTCCCCGCCGGGCGCGGCCAGCACCGCGGCCAGGGCGGCCCGCACCGGCACCGGCGCCGACCTCAACAGGTCCAGGACGAGGGGACGCAGGACGGGTTCGGCCGCCGGGCCCTGCTCCAGGCGCCGGTCCACGAACGCGGCGGCGTGCGGGGCGTCCTCGGGGCACCGGGCCAGGTGCTCGCGTACGAGGTCGCCCGCGCGGCGGGCCAGCCCCGGGGTGGTGAGCGTCGCCAGGGCGCGCACCACCTCCCCGTCGGCCCGGGCCCGCAGGGCGTCGAACACCGCGTCCGGCTCCGGCAGCACCGGCAGGGCCGCCACCAGCGCCTCGGCGGGCAGCCGGGCGCCGCATCGGGGGTCGCGGAAGCAGGCCAGGGCGTCGGGGAGGTAGCGGGCGCGCGCCTGGGGGTCGCGGAGCAGCGTGGCGAGGGCGCCGCCGTGCAGGGTGGCGTCGGCCGGTCGGGCGAGCAGCGCCTGGGCGGCGTGGCGCAGCAGTTCCCGGTCGGCGGGGGTGCGCACGTGGGGGGCGGTGGCCTGCCCGTAGGCGGCGGCCGCGACCCGGCGTCCGGGCCGCTCGTCGTGGGCCCAGCGGTGGACGGCCCGGCACAGGGCCGAGGGCTCGTCCTCGGCGAGTACGGCGAGCAGTTCGTCGGCGCGGGGGTGGGCGGCGGTGACGAGCGCCTCGACGAGATCGTCCACGGCGAGGCGTCGGTGGGTGTGCAGCAGGGCCTGGGCGGCGGTGGCGACGGTCGCGCCGGGCCGGCCGCGCAGTCGGCGCTCGTCGTCGAACCAGGCGCGGAGCAGGAGCTGGACGTACCGGGGGTCGCGGGCGAGGCGACGGCCGACGGCTTCGAGGTAGCGGTGGTCCCGGGGCAGCAGTCGACGCAGCAGGTCCAGTCGGTCGGGCTCGGGGAGGCGGAGCCGGTTCCAGAAGCGGCCGCCGAAGTCACCGGTGCCCGGCGCGCCGCTCCCCCGACCTGCCAGGTGTTCGACGAGGGCGTGCAGGACCGACAGGTACGGGGTGGCGTCGGGTGCCCGCAGCAGGGTCTCGCGCAGCAGCCGGCCGGCCCACCACGCGCGGTCCGCCTCCGGGGTGCCGGCGTCGGTCGGCGCCTGCGCGAAGGCGTCCAGGGCCGCCACCAGCCCGCGCAGCGCCCGGTGTGCCTGGTCGGGCGGGAGGCGTCGCAGGGCCTCCAGGACGGGGCCGATGCGGTGGCGGGGCACGGGTGGGCCGGTGGTGGCCGGCCCCCGGTGTACCAGGGCCTCCAGCGCGGTCGGTACGTCGAGGTGGCCGGCCTGGAGCCAGTCGGACAGTTCCTCGTGGGCGAAGCGGTAACCGGGCCCGGCGGGCACCAGCAGCCCCTCGGTGAGGACGGCGGACGCCCAGCCGGTGCGCCAGGGGAACAGTTCCTCGAAGGCGGCCCGGTCCAGCCGACCCCGGCCCGGTCCCAGGCAGCGCCGGGCGGCCTCGTGGACCCGGCCGGCCACGCGTGCGGCCAGCCGGCGCACGCCGGGCGAGTGCACCCTCGGCCCCTGCACCCCGGGGCCGTGCGTCCCGGCGCCCGGGGCGGCGGGGTTCCGGGCATCGGCGACGGAGCCGGCGATGCGCACGGCCACCCGCAGCGCGAGGAGGTCCAGGTGGGCGGCGAACACCTCGTCCCGGCCCGGACGGCCTTCGGTGACCCCCGCGGCCCGTACGCCCGCCAGCAGCCGCAGCGTCACGGGGTGCCGGGCGTCGCACTCCCGGACGGCGTCGTCGGGAATGCCGAGGCGGGTCCGCAGGGCGGCGGCCTCGGCCGGGGTCAGGTCGCCGACGGGCAGCGCGGGCGGCAGCCGCCGGGCGGGCCGCGCGGGGCTGTGCAGCGCCTCGGGCGGGTAGAGGGCGCCGGCCGCTTCCCAGTGCTCGGGTCGGGCGGCGATCACCAGCCGGGCCCCGGTGCCGCCGAGCCAGCGTGCGGTGGCCGCGGTCCACGGCGCGAGGCGCCGGGCGAGCGCCGGCGGCATCTCCTCGGGGGTGTCGAGCACCACCAGCAGCGGCCGACCGGCGCCGGCGGCGAGCCGCGCGACCTCGGCCCCGATGTCGGCGCGCCCCGGCGGTTCGGCAACCCCGCCGGTGGCGGACGGGCCGGACGGTTTGGAGGACCCGGGTGGTTCGGGCGGCTCGGGCACTTCAGGCGGCTCGGGCCGTCCCCCTGGTGCGAAGGCGCCGGGCGAAGTCGCCGGGGAGCGTTCGCCCGCCGCCGCGATCCGGCCGGCGGCGGCCAGCGCCCGGTCCACGGCGTCGGCCAGCGACCCGTCCCCGTCGCGCAGTTCCGCCCCCCGCAGCCACAGCGTCGGCGCGGGGCGCTCCCCGCGCGCCCGGGCGGCGGCCAAGGCGGCGAGCGCGGTGGTACGGCCGGTGCCCGGATCGCCGACCACCCCGAGGACGGGCCGGCCGCCGGCGGTGAAGGCGTCGAGTTCGGCGGCGATGCGGGGTCGGACGACGGGCTCCGGCTCGTCCTGCTCCGGCCCCGGTCCGGGCCCCCGGTTCAGCACCGGCCCGAGCGTGATCGCGGTGAGTTCCAAGGCGCCCGCGAGGTTCAGTTCCGGCCCGTATCCCGGCACGGTGGCGGCGTTGCGTTCCAGCAGCGCCCGCAGCGGGCCGTCGGGGTCCGCCTCGGCCGCCGCGCGCAACGGCACGGCGAAGGCGCCCGAGCGGTGCTCCGACCGCAGAGCGGTGCCCAGGACCGCGAGCACCGCTCCGGTCACGGCGTCGAGGACGGGAGCCCCACAGGCTTCCCCGCCGGCCTCCAGGGCGACCCGGCCGTCCGTGCCGATGGCCAGCTCGACCGCGGCGGGCAGCGCGTGGCACCGCTCCCCCGTCCGGTACGCGACCTCCGCCCCGGCCGCGAGCACCCGCGCCTGGCGCCGGCCCCGCGCGAGCAGCCGTACGTAGGTACCGGGCTCGATCACCGTGCGCCGGGCCACGGGCAGCGGCGCCGCCCCGAGGCCGTCGGTCCGGACGAGGGCCAGAGCCAACCCCGGCAGGGCCGTCACATCGGCCGCGCCGACGACCCACGTCCGGGCCCCGGGCCCGTGCACCACCAGCCGGTCCATGCCGTCGACGGCCTCGTGTCCGGTGATCACCGTCCCGCGGTCGTCGGCCACGAAGCCGCTGCCCCGCACCCGCCCGGCGAGATCGCAGATCCTGACGAGCTCCGCCACTGCCGCACCACTCCCCGCCGTTCCGTGCTCATGACGGTAGGCGGATGAAGATCAGCGCGAAAAGCACACGAGGCGAAAGCGCCCCCTTGTGCTCCCTCCATTCACTCCGAGCGCCTGCTCGGACGGGTGAATAGCGGGCCTCGGGTGGATAAACACCTACCCGAGGGGGGTCGTGGAGCGGTGAGCAGCAGTCGGTGTGCGCTCACCGCTCCACGTCAACGAAGGACCAGTGACAACGTCGACCAGGGACGAGACGAGAGCCGAACGGAAGCGATCGGCGGCGGTCAGACGAAGACCGCGAGCGACTTCGCCTTCCCGCCCTTGTTCTCGACCAGTCCGAGCAGTTGCCCCTGCGGACCGAACACCGCGACCGTCCGCCCCTCGGCGTACTCGTCCGGCATGTCGATGCGCACGCCGTTGGCGAGCAGCGCGGCCCGCCGGGCGTCCAGGTCCCAGCGCGCGAACGCCGCGGCGGCCGCCTCGCCGATCGGCATGACCGTCAGCTCCTCCTGGAGCTGGTCGAGCGTCCGCGCCCGGTCGAGCTTGTACGGGCCCACCCGCGTGCGCCGCAGCGCGGTGAGGTGGCCGCCGACGCCGAGGTCGGCGCCCAGGTCACGGGCGAGGGCGCGGATGTACGTACCGCTGGAGCAGACGACGGAGACGACGAGGTCGATGACCTTCGTGCCGTCCTCGGCTTCCGCGTCGCGCATGTCGTAGACCCGGAACGACGAGATGGTCACCGGCCGGGCCGGGATCTCGAAGTCCTCGCCGTCCCGCGCGCGCTTGTAGGAGCGCACGCCCTTGATCTTGATGGCGCTGACCTTGGACGGCACCTGCATGATCTCGCCGGACAGCTTGGCGATGCCCGCGTCGACGGCCTCGCGGGTCACCCGGGAGGCGTCCGCGGAGGAGGTGATCTCGCCCTCGGCGTCGTCCGTGAGGGTGTTCTGCCCGAGCCGGATGGTGCCGAGGTACTCCTTCTCGGTCAGCGCGAGGTGACCGAGCAGCTTGGTCGCCTTCTCGACGCCCAGGACGAGTACGCCCGTCGCCATCGGGTCCAGCGTGCCGGCGTGGCCGACGCGGCGGGTCTTGGCGATCCCGCGCATCTTGGCGACCACGTCGTGCGAAGTGAAACCGGACGGCTTGTCGACGACGATCAAACCGTCCGGAGTCTTCCCTGCTTCGGTGCTCATTCCGCCGCTGCGTCCTCGTCGTCCTCGCCCGGCTTCTTGTACGGGTCGGCGTCACCGGCGTAGGTGGCGCCGGAGGACGCCTCGCGCACCTCGGCGTCGGAGGCGCGCACCTTGTCGAGGAGGTCCTCGATGGTCTTGGCGTTCTCCGGGAGGGCGTCCGCGACGAAGGTCAGGGTGGGCGTGAACTTGGTTCCCGCCGCCCGGCCGACCGCGGAGCGCAGTACGCCCTTGGCGCTTTCCAGGCCCGCTGCCGCGCTGGCCCGGTCCTCGTCGTCGCCGTAGACCGTGTAGAAGACCGTGGCCTCCCGCAGGTCGCCGGTGACGCGGGTGTCCGTGATGGTCACGTGCGTACCCAGGCGCGGGTCCTTGACACCACGCTGCAGCTTCTCGGCCACCACCTCCCGGATGAGGTCCGCCAGCTTCTTCGCCCGCGCATTGTCGGCCACTGGTCCGTCTCCTTCTTTCTTGCAGACAAGCAATCAGTCTTCATCACCGTGCAGCCGCCGTCTCGCCGACAGCAGCTCCACTTCCGGACGCGCCGCGACCAGCCGCTCACAGCGGTCGAGTACGTCCGACACGAACCCCGCGTCCCCGCTCACCAGCGCGACCCCGATCCGGGCCCTGCGGTGCAGATCCTGGTCGCCCACCTCGGCCGCGCTCACGGAGAACTTGCGTTGGAGCTCGGCGACGATGGGCCGGACGACGGAGCGTTTCTCCTTGAGCGAGTGGACGTCGCCGAGGAGCAGATCGAAGGACAGAGTCCCCACGTACATGCGGTTCCGGATATCCCGCCGGTGCGGGTTCGGTGGCCTGCCTGGCCGTCGCCCGGCAGGGTCACCTGAACCGTACACGCAACGGCCGGGGCCGATCGACGGATATTCCGCCGACCGGCCCCGGTGGTGCTCGTACGACCAACGGCCGTACGAGCCTTACGACACGGTGCGAACCGCCTCGCGCTTACGCGCGGGGCTTCTCGCGCATCTCGTACGTCGCGATGACGTCGTCGATCTTGATGTCGTTGAAGGAACCGAGGTTGATACCGCCCTCGAAGCCTTCGCGGATCTCGGTGACGTCGTCCTTGAAGCGGCGCAGACCGGAGATGGTGAGGTTCTCGGCGATGACCTTGCCATCGCGCAGGAGCCGCGCCTTGGTGTTGCGCTTGACCTCGCCGGAGCGGATGAGGACACCGGCGATGTTGCCCAGCTTGGACGAGCGGAAGATCTCGCGGACCTCCGCCGTACCGAGCTCGACCTCTTCGTACTCGGGCTTGAGGAGACCCTTGAGGGCCGCCTCGATCTCCTCGATGGCCTGGTAGATCACCGAGTAGTAGCGGACGTCGACACCCTCGCGGTCCGCCATCTGCGCGGCACGACCGGCCGCACGGACGTTGTAACCGATGACGATGGCGTCGGAGCCCATCGCCAGGGCGATGTCGGACTCGGTGACCGCACCCACACCGCGGTGCAGGACGCGGATGTCGACCTCTTCGCCGACGTCGAGCTGGAGCAGCGAGGACTCGAGGGCCTCGACCGCACCGGACGCGTCGCCCTTGATGATGAGGTTGAGTTCCTGGACCAGACCGGCCTTGAGGACCGAGTCGAGGTCTTCCAGGGACACCCGGCGGACGCGCTTGGCGAAGTTGGCGTTGCGCTCACGCGCAGCACGCTTCTCGGCGATCTGACGGGCGGTGCGGTCCTCGTCGACGACGAGGAAGTTGTCGCCGGCGCCGGGGACGTTGGTGAGACCCAGGACCAGGACGGGGGTCGACGGACCCGCTTCCTCGACGTTGTTGCCCTTGTCGTCGAGCATGGCGCGCACCCGGCCGTAGGCGTCGCCCACGACCATCGTGTCGCCGACGCGGAGGGTACCGCGCTGGACGAGGACGGTGGCGACGGCACCGCGGCCGCGGTCGAGGTGGGACTCGATCGCAATACCCTGAGCGTCCTGCTCCGGGTTGGCGCGCAGGTCGAGCGAGGCGTCGGCGGTGAGGACGACGGCCTCCAGCAGGGAGTCGATGTGCAGACCCTGCTTGGCGGAGATGTCGACGAACATCGTGTCGCCGCCGTACTCCTCGGCGACCAGACCGAACTCGGTGAGCTGACCGCGCACCTTGACCGGGTCGGCACCCTCGACGTCGATCTTGTTGACCGCGACGACGATCGGGACGCCGGCGGCCTTGGCGTGGTTGAGCGCCTCGATCGTCTGCGGCATGACGCCGTCGTTGGCCGCGACCACGAGGATCGCGATGTCGGTCGACTTGGCACCACGGGCACGCATGGCGGTGAACGCCTCGTGACCCGGGGTGTCGATGAAGGTGATCTTGCGCTCTTCACCGTTGACCTCGGTACCGACCTGGTAGGCACCGATGTGCTGGGTGATGCCGCCGGCCTCGCCCGCCACGACGTTCGTCTTGCGGATGGCGTCGAGCAGTCGGGTCTTACCGTGGTCGACGTGACCCATGACGGTGACGACCGGGGGACGCGGCATGAGGTATTCCTCGCCGCCCTCGTCCTCGCCGAACTCGATGTCGAAGGTCTCGAGGAGCTCGCGGTCCTCCTCCTCCGGGCTGACGATCTGAACCTGGTAGTTCATCTCGCCCGCGAGGAGCTGGAGGGTCTCGTCGGACACGGACTGCGTGGCCGTGACCATCTCGCCGAGGTTCATCATCACGGCGACGAGCGACGCCGGGTTGGCGTTGATCTTCTCCGCGAAGTCGGTGAGGGACGCACCGCGCGACAGGCGAACGGTCTCGCCGTTGCCGCGGGGCAGCATCACGCCGCCGACGGACGGGGCCTGCATGGCCTCGTACTCCTGGCGCCTCTGACGCTTGGACTTGCGACCACGACGGGCCGGACCGCCGGGACGGCCGAAGGCACCCTGCGTGCCACCACGGGCACCGGGACCACCGGGACGCCCGCCGAAGCCGGGACGACCGCCGCCACCGGCACCGGCCGGACCGCCGCCGAAGCCGCCGCCACCGGGACGGGGACCGCCGAAGCCGCCACCGCCGCCGGGACGCGAGCCGGGACCGGCCGGACGGCCGGCGAAGCCGCCGCCCGCGGGACGACCGGCGCCACCGGGACGCGGACCACCCGCACCGGGACCACGGCCACCGGGGCCGCCGCCGGGACGCGGACCGGGACCACCGGCAGCGGGACGCTGCGGCATCATGCCCGGGTTGGGACGGTTACCGCCGGGAGCACCACCCGGACGCGGGGCGCCGCCCTGCGGACGGGGCATGCCACCGGGGCTGGGACGCGCGCCGCCGGGACCCTGCGGACGCGGGGCGCCGGCCGGGCCGCCCTGCGGACGCGGGGCACCCTGGCCGCCACCGGCGCCGGGGGCACCGGGACGGGGAGCGCCGGCCGGACGGGGCGCCTGCGGGCGCGCCATGCCGGTGGAGCCACCAGAGGTGAAGGGGTTGTTGCCCGGACGGGGACCGGCCGGACGGGCGCCCTGCGGACGCGGGGCACCGGCACCACCGGAGGGGCGCTGGCCCTGGCCACCGGGAGCGGTGCCGGCCGGACGCGGGGCGCCGGGACGGGCGCCGCCCTGGGGGGCCTGACCACCCTGGGCCGCCGGACGCTGCTGCGCCGGACGGGGACCGGGGGCGCCGGGACCGGCGGGACGGTCGGTACGCGCCGGGGCAGCGGCCGGAGCCGGTGCGGGCGCGGAGAACTCGGTCGCCACGGGCGCCGCCGGAGCGGGCTTCGGGGCGGCCGGGGCCTTGGGACCGGGACGCGGGCCGGGGGCGGCCGGAGTCACGGGCGCACCCGCTGCCGGGGCCTCGGCGGCGGCGGGCTTGGGGGCCGCCGGAACGCCGGGCTTGGGGGCGGCGGGACGTGCCGCGGCGGCCGGGGACGGCGCCGCGGGGGTGGGGGAACCCGCGCGGCCTGCGGCCGCGGCGGGGGAAGGCGCGGCCTTGCGGGGCGCGCCGGGCTTCGCAGCGGACTTGCCGGCGTTGCCGCCGGGCCCCTGCAGTGCATCGGTCAACTTGCGTACGACCGGCGCCTCGATCGTCGAGGACGCCGAACGGACGAACTCACCGAGTTCTTGGAGCTTGGCCATGACGACCTTGCTCTCAACTCCGAACTCCTTCGCGAGTTCGTATACCCGGACCTTAGCCACATCGCTCCTTTTAGGTCCGGGTTACGCCGGACCGTCGCTACTTCATGGGCGTACTCATCGCGTACTCATCGAGTGCTCATCGCAATCTCGACCTACTTCCAACTCGCGAGGTACCTGACCGCACGGGGTATCCGTGCCGTACTACTTCTTACGGTGTCGCCCCGGCCTCACCGGCCAGGGCTGTGCGCAGTGCCGCCGTGTCGAGTGCTCCTGCGGACCTGAAGGCCCGGGGGAACGCCCGGCGGCGGACCGCCTGGTCGAGACAGACCACGGCGGGGTGCAGGTAGGCACCCCGGCCGGGCAGCGTACCGCGTGGATCGGGGACGCATTCGTCCTCGATCGCCACGATGCGCAGCAGATCGCTCTTGGCCGCTCGCTCCCGGCACCCCACACAGGTGCGTTCGGGGCATGCGCGGGCTTGCGTCCGGCCAGACACGCCTAAGTCTACCTCCCCGTACCGACCTCACCCCTTCAGGCGAAAAATCGAACGGACGTTGTCGTGATCCATTCGGAATCCTCCGGGCGGGCCCGGAGTGCTCCCGTGTGCCGGGGACCCCGGTCCACCGGGGTCCCTGTCTACCCGCCGGTGAGCACCGGCCGGTAGTGGTTTTATTCCCCGCGCCGGTCGGCGTGCCCGCCGTCGCGGCCGTCACGGCTGTCACGGCCGTGGCTGTCGCGGCCGTCACGGCCGTCGCGGTCCGCGTCCCGGTCCGAGGGCTCCTCGGTGTCCGGACGGATGTCGATGCGCCAGCCGGTGAGCCGCGCGGCGAGGCGGGCGTTCTGGCCCTCCTTGCCGATGGCCAGCGACAGCTGGTAGTCGGGCACGGTCACCCGGGCGGAGCGGGTGTCCCAGTCGACGACGTCCACCTTGCTCACCCGAGCGGGTGACAGGGCGTTCGCGACCATCTCGGCGGGATCGTCCGACCAGTCCACGATGTCGATCTTCTCGCCGTGCAGCTCCGCCATCACGTTGCGCACGCGGCTGCCCATCGGGCCGATGCAGGCGCCCTTCGGGTTCAGGCCCGAGCGGGTGGAACGTACGGCGATCTTGGTGCGGTGACCGGCCTCACGGGCGATCGCCGAGATCTCGACGCTGCCGTCGGCGATCTCCGGGACCTCCAGCGCGAACAGCTTCTTCACCAGGTTGGGGTGGGTGCGCGACAGCGTCACCGACGGACCGCGCACGCCCTTCGCCACCCGGACGACGTACGCCTTCAGGCGCAGCCCGTGCGTGTACTCCTCGCCCGGGACCTGCTCCTGCACCGGCAGGATGGCCTCCAGCTTGCCGATGTCGACGAGGACGTTCTTCGGGTCCTTGCCCTGCTGCACCACGCCGGTGATGACGTCGCCCTCACGGCCGGCGAACTCGCCGAACGTCAGGTCGTCCTCGGCGTCGCGCAGACGCTGCAGGATCACCTGCTTGGCGGTCGTCGCCGCGATCCGGCCGAAGTCCGACGGGGTGTCGTCGAACTCCTTGGGCTCCTGCCCCTCTTCGAGGTCCCTCGGGTCTTCCGTCGCCCACACGACCACGTGACCGTTGCTGCGGTCGAGCACGACGCGGGCACGGCGGTAGCTGCCCTCGGTGCGGTGGTACGCGATGAGGAGGGCCGACTCGATCGCCTCGACGAGCAGGTCGAAGGAGATCTCCTTCTCCCTGACCAGACCCCGCAGGGCACTCATGTCGATGTCCACGGCTACGCCTCCTCTTCCTTCTTGTCCTTGCGGTTGAACTCGATCTCGACACGCGCCTTGGCGATGTCGGTGAACGCGATGCGGCGGGCGGTCGCCTTGCGGCCCTTCACGCCCGGTACTTCGAGGTCCATGCCCTCGTCGTCGACGTCGAGGATGCGGGCGATCAGTTCACCGGCGCCCTTGTCGTCCTCGGCCACCAGGCCGAACTTCACGAGACGTCCGATCGCCCGGACGTAGTGACGGTGCTCGGTCAACGGACGATCGGCGCCCGGGGAGCTCACTTCGAGGACGTACTCGTCCTCACCCATCACATCGGACTCGTCGAGCAGATCGGAGACCTCACGGCTCAGCTCGGCGCAGGCGTCCAGTTCCACGCCCTCATCGGAATCCACGATGACCCGCAGCATCCGTCGCTTGCCCGCCTTCGACAGCTCGATGTCCTCGAGGTCCAGGCCCTTGGCGGCGACGAGCGGCTCCAGCAGTCCGCGCAGCCTGTCGCTCTGGGTGGTGCTCATCCGGGTGACTCCTCGGCCGCGTGTGCTGTTGTGGTTTTCCGTCGCGTGTCAGGTCAAAGGGTATCCGGTCGCGGAGGGTGTTGCCGTCCGCGCGCCCCGCGAGGGCCCCGGGTACGGTGATCACACCCTGCCCCGCGAGCACCTCCGGAGGACGTCGCCGTGCCCTGGACCATGCCTTCGATGCCCCCGGCGCCCCACGCGCCCTCACGCCGGAGCCTGCTCGCCGGAGCCGCCGGTGCGGTCGGGGCCGCGCTGCTCACCGGCTGCACGGACGAGAGCGGCGCCCCCGCAGCGGAGAGCGGGATTCCACTCGAACGGCGGATGCGGGAGACGGCCGCGCGTGACACCGAGCGGTTGCTGGAACGTTACGACGCGACCACCGCCGCCCATCCGGACCTGGCCGGGCGCCTCGCGCCGCTGCGCGCGGCCGTCGCCGCACACCGCGTGGCCCTGGCCGTCCCCGACCCCGGTCACCCGGCCGGCGCCGCCGCCCCCTCCGCCTCGTCGTCCGGTTCCGCCCCCTCGGCCGGGACGCCGGCGCCGCGCTCCGCGCCCGTACCGCCGACGCCCGCCGAGGCGCTGACCGAGTTGGCGGACACCGAGCGGAGCCTGTCCGAGGCCCGGACCGTCGCGCTGGCCGGCGCGCCCGGGGAACTGGCCCGGCTGCTGGCCTCCGTGGCGGCCTGTGGAGCCGTCCACGCGTACCTGCTGACCTCGACCCCGGGAGCCGCCTCGTGAAGCCCTCGTCCCCGCCCTCCCCCGCGAGCCGTCCGCTGGAAGCCGCGCAGTCGGCGCTGGCCGCCGAGCACGCCGCCGCCTACGGCTACGGGGTGATCGGCGCGCGCACCTCCCCGGAGCGCGCCAACGAGGCCCGCGATGCCTACGGGAGCCACCTGGCCCGCCGCGACTCGCTCGCCCGGACGGTGCGCGCGCTGGGCGGTGCGCCGCGGGCCGCCGAGGCGGCGTACACCCTGCCGTACGAGGTGCGCGGACCGGCGGACGCCGAGCGACTGGCCGCGGAGATCGAGGAGCGTGTCGCGGGCGCGTACTCCGATCTGGTGCGGGCCGCGGAAGGGCCGCTGCGCCGCGAGGCGGCCGACGCGCTGAGCGCCGCCGCCGTGCGGGCGGCGCGGTGGCGCGGCGGCGGCGTAGCCTTCCCTGGGCTCGCCGAACGCGCGGATCGCGCCCAGACCAGCTGAAAGGGACCACGCACGCATGGCTTTCGAACCGCCGCAGCGGCTTGTACGGGCGCTCGGCGAGATGCCGCAATCGGCGCAGGACGCGGACTGGCTGGGGCGGCTGCCCCGGCTCGCCGAGGAGGCGATGGCCCGGCGCGAGGTGGTGGCCCAGCGGGTGCAGGCGCCCGGCGGGCGCAGCAGCCTGGTCGTGCTCGTGCGGTACTCCGACGGGACTCCGGCCGCTTTGAAGCTCGCCCCGCCGGCGGCCCGACCCGATCTCGAACTGGCCGCGCTCGCGCACTGGGGCGGCTTCGGCGCGGTCCGGGTCCTCGACTCGCGCCACCACGGGGAGGACGGCGGGCTGCTCTTGGAGCGGCTGCACCCCGAGGTGTCGCTGCGCTCGCTGCCGGAGGCGAAGGCCCTGCTGGAGGCGTGCGGCACGCTGCGCCGGCTGTGGGTGGCGCCGGGCGACGGGCACGGCTGGGAGACGGTGGCGCGGCGCACCGCCCGGCAGGCGGAGGTGCTGCGCAAGGCCCCGCCGGAGGCGGCGGCGCTGGCGGCGACGGCCCTGGCGCTCCGGGAGGAATTGACGGCCGCCCCGGCCGAGGAGTTGCTGCTGCACGGCAACTTCCGGCAGGGCAAGGTATTGGCGGGCGAGCGCGCGCCGTGGGTGACGGTGGGCCCGGATCCGCTGGTCGGCGAGCGGGCGTACGACCTGGCCCGGTTGGTCCGGGACCGGCTGGAGGACCAGGTGGCGTCCTCGGCGGGGGCCTCGGGCGCCCGGCGGCGGGTGAACAAGCTGGCGGACGCCCTCGACGTGGACCGGGAGCGGCTGCGGGGCTGGACGGTGTTCCGCGCGGTGGAGTCCGGGAACCGGGCCCTGGCGGCCGGACGGCGGCGCGACGCCGAGTCGTTGCTGGAATTCGCGACCTGGTTGTAGGGCATACCGTAGATATCAGGATGTGTCCGGCGGCAGGAGGCCGTCATGGTCCAGGAACTGGTGACAGCGGTCATCGCGGCGGGGCTGGGCGCCGCGGCGGCCACGGGTGTCGCCGCACGGGTGGTCAGGCAGTACGAGCGGGGCGTGGTCTTCCGCTTCGGCCGGCTGCGGCAGGGCATCCGCGGTCCGGGTTTCACCATGGTCATCCCGGGCGTCGACCGGCTGCGGAAAGTGAACATGCAGATCGTGACGATGCCCGTCCCGGCGCAGGAGGGCATCACGCGGGACAACGTCACGGTGCGGGTGGACGCGGTCGTGTACTTCAAGGTCGTGGACGCGGCCAGTGCGATCATCGAGGTGGAGGACTACCGTTTCGCGGTCTCCCAGATGGCGCAGACCTCGCTGCGGTCGATCATCGGCAAGTCGGACCTCGACGACCTGCTGTCGAATCGCGAGCAGCTCAACCAGGGCCTGGAATTGATGATCGACAGTCCGGCGGTGGGGTGGGGCGTGCAGATCGACCGGGTGGAGATCAAGGACGTCTCCCTGCCGGAGACGATGAAGCGGTCGATGGCGCGGCAGGCGGAGGCGGACCGTGAGCGCCGGGCGCGGGTCATCAACGCGGACGCGGAACTGCAGGCGTCGAAGAAGCTGGCCGAGGCGGCGGCGGTGATGTCGGAGCAGCCGGCGGCGCTCCAACTGCGCCTGCTCCAGACGGTGGTGGCGGTGGCGGCGGAGAAGAACTCCACCCTGGTGCTGCCCTTCCCGGTGGAGCTGTTGCGCTTCCTCGAACGCGCCGCGCCGACCCCCTCGGCCCCGGACGCCGCGGCCCCGCAGCCCGCTCCCCCGCCGGCCCCGCGCCCTCCGGAGCCGGCCGCGCGGGACGCCGGCCCGCGGGACGCCCTGGCGGGCACGGAGCCGCCGGACGCCCTGGCGGCCGGGCCCGCGGTCGACCGGGTGGACGGCTCACCGGATCCGGACCCGGACCCGGTCCTGCCCCCGCCGCCCCACCCCGTACCCCCGCCGTCGGCGCCGGACGAACCGGACGCCTGACGGCTGCGGTCGGCTGCCGGCCGCGGGCTGCCGGTTGCGGACCCCGGACGGTTCGGAACCCCTAAGAGGTCAGCCGGGCCAGCGCCTCCGCGAGGGGGAGTTCCTCGCGGGTGCCGGCGGCGCGGTCCTGGAGTTCGACCACCCCGTCGGCGGAGCGGCGACCCGCGACCAGGATCCACGGCACGCCGATCAGCTCGGCGTCCGTGAGCTTGACGCCGGGCGACAGGCCGGGCCGGTCGTCCAGCAGGACCCGGCGGCCGGCCTCCGCCAGGGCCGTGGCCGCCGATTCGGCCAGCGCCAGGGGCACGGCCTTGCCCGCCGCCACCACGTGGACGTCGGCGGGGGCGACCGAGGCCGGCCAGCACAGGCCCCGCTCGTCGGCCGTCTGCTCGGCCAGGGCGGCCACGACGCGGGAGACGCCGATGCCGTAGGAACCCATGGTGACCCGGACCGGCTTGCCCTCGCGGCCGAGCACGTCGAGCCCGAAGGCGTCGGCGTACTTGCGGCCCAACTGGAAGATGTGCCCGATCTCGATCGCCCGGTCCAGTGCGAGCCCGCTGCCGCACGCGGGGCAGGGGTCGCCCGGCTCGACCACGACGACGTCCAGGTACCGGTCGACCTCGAAGTCCCGTCCGCAGACCACGTTCCGGGCGTGCGTATCCGGCTTGTTGGCTCCCGTCACCCACGAAGTGCCGGGCGCGACACGGGGGTCGGCGAGGTAGCGGACCTTGTCCAGGCCCTGCGGGCCGACGTAGCCGCGTACCAGGTCGGGACGGTCGGCGAAGTCCTCCGCCGTCACCAACTCCACGACGGCGGGGGCCAGGTGCTCGCCCAGCTTGCCCAGGTCCACCTCGCGGTCGCCGGGCACGCCGACGGCGACGATCTCGCCGTCCACCTTCACGAGCAGGTTCTTGAGCGTGGCGGCGGCGGGGACGCCCAGGTGCGCCGCCAGCGTCTCGATGGTGGGGGTGTCGGGGGTGGGGATCTCCTCCAGCGGGCCGTGCTCCGCCGTCACCGGGGTCAGCGGGAAGGTGACCGCCTCCGTGTTCGCCGCGTAGTCGCAGGACGGGCAGTCCGCGAAGGTGTCCTCGCCCGCGCGCGCCGGCGCCAGGAACTCCTCGGAGGCCGAGCCGCCCATCGCGCCGGAGATCGCCGAGACGATCCGGTGGTCCAGCCCGAGCCGCTCGAAGATCCGCCGGTAGGCGGCGCGGTGCAGGGCGTAGGAGTGCGCGAGGCCCTCGTCGCTCACGTCGAAGGAGTACGAGTCCTTCATCTGGAACTCGCGGCCCCGCAGCACGCCAGAGCGCGGCCGGGCCTCGTCGCGGTACTTGGTCTGGATCTGGTAGAGCATGACCGGCAGGTCCTTGTAGGACGTGCACTGGTCCTTCACGAGCAGGGTGAAGATCTCCTCATGGGTGGGGCCGAGCAGGTAGTCCGCGCCCTTGCGGTCCTTGAGCCGGAACAGCAGGTCGCCGTATTCCGACCAGCGGCCGCTGACCTCGTACGGCTCCCTGGGCAGCAGCGCCGGCAGCAGCACCTCCTGCGCCCCGATCGCGTCCATCTCCTCGCGCACGACGCGGGAGACGTTCTCCAGGACCCGCTTGCCGAGCGGCAGCCAGGTCCACACCCCGGCGGAGCTGCGCCGGACGTAGCCCGCGCGGACGAGGAGGCGGTGGCTGAGGGTCTCGGCGTCGGCCGGGTCCTCGCGGAGGGTTTTGGCCAGGAGGCGGGACATGCGCTGCACGTGTTGCGTTGACATGAAGGGAGCCTACCGAGGCCCTCCCCGGCCCCTCGTCGAATTACGGCCTGCGCAGCGGCAGCGGGGCGCCCATCACGGCGTAGGGCAGGCTCGCGCTCGGGAAGTACACGCGGCGGGCGAGGTCGGTGTAGCCGAGCGCGCGGTACAGGGCGCGGGCCGGGCTGTCGGTGTCGATGGCGGACAGGATCGAGCGCGGTTCGGCGGCGGCGTCGGTGATCCGGGTGATCAGCTCCCGGCCGACGCCGTGGCCCTGGAACCCGGGGTGGACGTGGAGTTCGGTGATGACGAAGGAGCCGTCGAGCCAGCCCTCGTGGCCTCCGGTGCGCAGGTACGGCTCGACCACGGTGGACCACCAGTGGTCGCGGTCGTTCGGCATGCCGTAGACGAACCCGGCGAGCGCGTCGTCCTCGGTGTACGCGCCGAGCGCGCGGGCGCCCCGGCAGGTCATGTGGCGCTGGACGATGTAGCGCCGGATGGCCACTTCCTCGTCGCTGAGCCCGAAGGCGACCGCCTGCACGCGCAGGGCCTCGTCCACGCGCGCGGCGAGGTCGAGGGGGCCGACGCGGAGCCCGCCGGGCCGGTGGGGGCCGTCGCCCCCGGGGGTTGGCAGCATGCGGTGACCTTACTCGGCGGTAGCGGCGAGGGGTACGGGTCCGGCACCGGGTTCGTGGCCCGGGGCGGTCAGAAGAGCACGCTCATGAAGGCGCCGACCTCGCGGAATCCCACGCGCCGGTAGGCCGCCCGCGCGGCGGTGTTGAAGTCGTTGACGTAGAGGCTGACGACGGGGGCCACGTCGCGCAGGGCGTACTCCACGACGGCGGCCATCCCGGCCTCGGAGTGCCCGCGGCCGCGGAACTCGGGGTCGACCCACACGCCCTGGATCTGGCAGGCGCGCGGGGTGGCGGCGCCGATCTCGGCCTTGAAGACGATCCTGCCGTCGTCGACGCGGGCGAAGGAACGGCCCGTACCGACGAGTTCGGCGACCCGGGCCTGGTAGAGCAGCCCGCCGTCCCCGGCGAGCGGGGAGATGCCGACCTCCTCGGTGAACATGGCCACGCAGGCGGGCATGATCAGGTCCATCTCGTCCTTGCGGATGCGGCGGACCAAGGGGTCGGGCCGGACGTCGGTGGACGGCTGTTCGGTGATCATCAGGGGCTGGTGGGAGCGGACGTCGCGGGCGGGCCCCCAGCTCGGTTCCAGGAGGCTCCACAGCAGTCGGGTGGCTTCGGCGGGGCCGACGATGGAGGAGCAGCGGCGGCCGGTGCGGCGGGCGCGGTCGGCGAAGGCGCGTACGGCGTCGGGGCCCGCGCAGACGGGGACGAGGTTGGCGCCCGCATAGCAGAGGGAGCGCAGCTCGCCGTCGCGGTACCAGCCCCACATCTCGCCACCCAGGCGCCAGGGGTCGAGGCCGGCGACTTGGACCCGGGAGGTGACGAAGGCGTTCTCGACCGGCTCGCGCCCGAGGACTTCGAGCGCGGATTCGAGATCACTGGGTTCAAGGACCCGGGTGGTGGTCTGCGTCAACACTGGGGCCTCACCATGCAAGTCTGCTGATCTCCGCACTGTACCCGGCGCCGCACGGGGATGCCCGGTCCCACAGGTCACGAAAAAGCCCCGCCCCCGCCCCCGTACTGCGGGGACGGGGCACGGGGCGAAACCGCCACGGGCGAGCGAGCCGAAGGGGCGCGCCTGGGTGAGTCAGGCCGAGAGCGCCCCGGAGCCGAACCGAGCCCGAAAACTAGACGCCGATGGCGACCGTCGGCTCCCCCGAGGGGATGCCGTCCTTCTCCATCTGCTCGGCGATCTTCATGGCTTCTTCGATGAGCGTCTCCACGATCTTCGACTCGGGGACGGTCTTGATGACCTCGCCCTTGACGAAGATCTGGCCCTTGCCGTTGCCGGAGGCGACACCGAGGTCGGCCTCGCGGGCCTCGCCGGGGCCGTTCACGACGCAGCCCATGACCGCGACGCGCAGCGGGACCTCCATGCCCTCCAGGCCCGCGGTGACCTCTTCGGCCAGCTTGTAGACGTCGACCTGGGCACGGCCGCAGGACGGGCAGGAGACGATCTCCAGGCGGCGCGGCTTGAGGTTCAGCGACTCCAGGATCTGGATGCCGACCTTGACCTCCTCGACCGGCGGCGCGGACAGCGAGACGCGGATGGTGTCGCCGATGCCTTCGGAGAGCAGCGCCCCGAAGGCGACGGCGGACTTGATGGTGCCCTGGAAGGCGGGGCCGGCCTCGGTGACGCCGAGGTGCAGCGGGTAGTCACAGGCGGCGGCCAGCTGCCGGTAGGCGTTGACCATGACGACCGGGTCGTTGTGCTTGACCGAGATCTTGATGTCGCTGAAGCCGTGCTCCTCGAAGAGGGACGCCTCCCACAGCGCGGACTCGACCAGCGCCTCGGGGGTGGCCTTGCCGTACTTCTTCAGCAGTCGGGCGTCGAGCGAGCCCGCGTTGACGCCGATCCGGATCGGGGTGCCCGCGTCGTTGGCGGCCTTCGCGATCTCCTTGACCTTGTCGTCGAACTGCTTGATGTTGCCGGGGTTCACGCGGACGGCGGCGCAGCCGGCGTCGATGGCGGCGAAGACGTACTTCGGCTGGAAGTGGATGTCGGCGATGACCGGGATCTGGGACTTCTTCGCGATCACGGCGAGCGCGTCGGCGTCGTCCTGGGTGGGGCAGGCCACGCGGACGATGTTGCAGCCGGAGGCGGTCAGCTCGGCGATCTGCTGGAGCGTGGCGCCGATGTCGGAGGTGCGGGTCGTGGTCATCGACTGCACCGAGATGGGCGCGTCGCCGCCGACGGCCACGGAGCCGACCTGGATCTTGCGGCTGACCCGGCGGTCGGCGAGCTTCGTCGGCACGGACGGCATTCCGAGAGAGATGGCAGTCATCTGCTGTGCAACCCCAAGGTGTGGATCAAGGTCCCGAGATCGGCGGGCTCCAGGCTTCGAGATTACGCCAAGGCGCGGGCGACCCACGCATCGCCGGGGGCGTGCCACCCGAACGTAGGGAGCCGGGCACGATCCGTGCCCGGCTCCCGAACGTGTGCGCGGCGGACGGTCGCGCGCTAGCTGATCTTGATCGGGTTGACCACGTCCGCCACGAGCACCAGCAGCGTGAAGCAGACGAAGACGCCGGCGACGACGTACGCGGCGGGCATCAGCTTCGCCACGTCGAACGGGCCGGGGTCGGCGCGCCGGAAGACGCGGGCGACGGTGCGCCGCACGGACTCCCACAGGGCGCCGGCGATGTGGCCGCCGTCCAGCGGCAGCAGCGGCAGCATGTTGAACAGGAACAGCGAGAGGTTGAACATCCCGAGGACGCCCAGCAGCGTGGCGAGGCGCTGCTCGCCGGGGATGTCCATGGTGGCGATCTCGCCGCTGATGCGGGCGGCGCCCACGATCCCCATCGGGGAGTCGGGCTGGCGCTCGGCGCCGTTGAAGGCCGCGTTCCACAGGGCGGGGATCTTCTCCGGGAGCCGCAGCAGCCCCTGCACGCTGCTCTGCGCGACATCACCCATGTGGTCGACGGACTCGCCGAAGGTGAGCGGCGCGATCACTTCCTTGGGGCCGAAGCCGAGCCAGCCGGCCGTGACGTACTGGCCCTTGACGTACCCGCCGTGGCCGTCCGTCTTGGCGACCTTGTTCTCGATCAGCGTCGCCCGCAGGGTCAGTTCCCGGCCGTCCCGGACGACGGTGACGGTGGCGGGGCCGACGGTGTCGCGGATCTTCTGCTGGAGCACGGCCCAGTCGGTCACCCGCTTGCCGTCGAAGGCCACGATCTTGTCGCCGGCCAGCAGGCCCGCCTTCTTGGCGGGGGCCACGGGGTCGCCGTCCTTGCAGATCTCGCGCTTCTCGCTCTGCTGGATGACACAGGGCGACACGGACGCCACCTGGGTGGTGGTCTGGTTGACGCCGAAGGTCATCCACAGCCCGAAGAAGATCGCCAGTGCCAGGACCAGGTTCATGAACGGGCCCGCGAACATCACGATCACGCGCTTCCAGGGCTTGCGCGTGTAGAACAGCCGGCTCTCGTCCCCGGGCTGGAGTTCCTCGTACGCCGCCGAGCGCGCGTCCTCGATCATCGAGCGGAACGGGGAGGTGGAGCGGGCGCTGACCTTGCCGTCCTCGCCGGGCGGGAACATCCCGATCATGCGGATGTAGCCGCCCATGGGGATGGCCTTGATGCCGTACTCCGTCTCGCCCTTCTTCCGCGACCAGACCGTCCGGCCGAAGCCGACCATGTACTGGGGCACGCGGATGCCGAAGAGCTTGGCCGTCGAGAGGTGGCCGAGTTCGTGCCAGGCGATGGAGAACAGCAGGCCGAACACGAAGACGACCACACCGATCAAGGTCAGCAAGATCGTCATGCGTTCGCCTCCACGGCGGCCCGTGCCGCCATCTCCCGGGCCCGGGCCCTGGCCCAGGTCTCAGCTTCAAGGACGTCCCGGACGGTGAGGGAAGTTCCCGCGTCCGGTGTTCCGTGCTCATCGACCACGGCAGAGACCGTATCCATGATTGCTGTGAACGGCAGCCGACCGGCCAGAAAGGCCGCCACGCACTCCTCGTTCGCCGCATTGAACACGGCGGGCGCCGTGGACCCGAGGGTACCGACGTGCCGGGCCAGGTCCACCGCCGGGAACGCCTCGGTGTCCAGGGGGAAGAACTCCCAGCTCGACGCCTTGGTCCAGTCGAAGGCCGGGGAGGCGTCGGGGACCCGCTCCGGCCAGCCGAGGCCGATCGCGATCGGGCCGCGCATGTCGGGCGGGGTGGCCTGGGCCAGCGTCGAACCGTCGGAGAACTCGACCATCGAGTGGACGTAGGACTGGGGGTGGACCACGACCTCAATGCGGTCGAAGGGGATGTCGTAGAGCAGGTGCGCCTCGATGACCTCCAGCCCCTTGTTGACCAGCGTCGCCGAGTTGATGGTGATCACCGGGCCCATCGCCCAGGTCGGGTGCGCGAGGGCGTCCCGGACGGTGACCTTGGCCAGCTCGGCGCGGGTACGGCCGCGGAAGGGGCCGCCGGAGGCGGTGACCACGAGCTTGCGGACGTCGGCCCGGGTGCCGGCGGCCAGCGCCTGGAAGAGCGCGGCGTGCTCGGAGTCCACCGGGATGATCTGGCCCGGCTTCGCGAGGGCCTTGACCAGCGGGCCGCCGACGATCAGCGACTCCTTGTTGGCCAGGGCCAGGGTCCGGCCCGCCCGCAGCGCGGCGAGGGTGGGCGCGAGGCCGATGGAACCGGTGATGCCGTTGAGGACGGTGTGGCAGGGGGACGCGGCGAGTTCGGCCGCCGCGTCCGCTCCGGCCAGGATCTCGGGCAGTGGCTCGGCGCCGCCGTACTGGGCGCTCAGCGCCTCTTTCAGCGCGGGCACGGCGTCCTCGTCGGCCACCGCGACCGTCCGTACGCGCAGTTGCCGGGCCTGCTCGGCCAGCAGCGCGACGCGCCCGCCGGCGGCGGACAGCGCGGTCACCCGGAAGCGGTCCGGGTTGCGCAGGGCGAGGTCGATGGCCTGGGTGCCGATGGAGCCGGTGGAGCCGAGGATGACGATGTCCCGGCGGCCGACCGCGGGGTCGAAGAGGAGGTGCGGGTCGGCCAAGGGGGCTGGGCTGTCGGTCATGCCCCCATTGTTGCCGCAACTCACGGACGGTCGGACACGGAGTCCCCCTGAATGACCGCGGCCAGCAGCTCGGGGAGGGTCCCGACGAAGTCGGGGAGCGTCAGGGCCGCCCACCACCACGCTTCGACGTCCGCGCCGAGGGCCGCCGTGAGCAGCCGGTCGGCCTCGGCGCGGGAGGCGAGGACGGCCACCGGCCGGTCGTGCCGGTCGGGGTGGTCGATGTCGCCGAGCCAGTGGTCCTCGTCCAGCGCCCAGACGGCCGGGGCCTTGTGCCGCAGGACGTCGGCGCCGGTGAGCAGGCCCGCGTCCAGGCAGGCGCGGACCCAGCGGACGTCCTCGCGGAGGTCGCCCATGGCATTGGGCACCCCGAGGCTGGCGAGGGCCAGCTCGCGGTCCACACTCGGCTCCGGTTCCGGTGCCGTGCCGGGCGCGAGGGCGGCGACGGCTTCGGCGAGGCCCGGGACTGCGGGCCCGGGGCGGGTCGGCGCGGTCCCGGCGGCGACGGCGGCGGCCAGTTCGGGGAGGGTACCGGTGAACGCGCGGGCGGCGCGCTCCACTTCGGCCCACCGGCGCGGGTCGTCACCGAGCGCCGGGCGCAGGACGCGGACCAGGGCGGCCCGCATGCCGGCCCATTCGTCGAGGTTCCAGGCGAGGCGCCCGACGGCGTGGGCCTGCCCGAGCAGCAGGGTGCGGTGGGCGGGCGCGACGGCCGCCGCGAGGTCGTCGAAGGTCAGGGTGCCGGTGCGGACGGCCCGGACGGCGGGGCGGTGCCAGGAGGGGCCGTACGTGTCCTGCGCGTGGGTGTCGAGCAGGGCGCGGACGGTCCCCAGGTCGAGCCCGGCCACCAGGAGCAGGGCCTCGACCGAGCCGGGCGGCAGCGGGGCGCGGGAGTGCTCGCGCAGCAGGGCCGCCGGGTCGAGCTCGTGGGGCACGGTCAGCACGTCGAGCGGTATCCGCGGCCTTCGGGCGCCGTGGCGGCGCAGCAGGGCGACGAGTTCCGTACCGCTCAGCGCGGGGCCCGGCTCGCCCGGTACGGCGGGGTGGCGGCCCAGCTCGGCGGTCAGCGTGGCGAGCAGCCGCGGCGCGGGCCCGGGGCGGCGCCGGTACCGCGCGGGCCCGGGCAGCCCGGGCAGCGGCCGGCCGAGCACGTGCGGGTTGCGGGCGACGTTGCGGCGGTCCTCGTCGGCCCCGTCGCGCAGCAGCAGGGTGACGGCCGCGGCGGGCAGGTGCTCGTCGCGGCAGAGGTAGCGCCGGGCGGCGGGGTCGAGCCGGCCGAGGAGACCGGCGACGACCGCGTCCGGTGCGTGGCGCAGCAGCAGCGCCACGCACCAGGCCAGTCGTCGGCTGTACCGGTCTTCCTCGGCCGTCGCCATCGCTGTGCCGCCTCGTGCTCGTGCCGGTTCCCGTACCTCGGGTCCCGTGGGGCCCGTACACCAGTCTGACCGCGCGCCGATCGTGGCAGGTCGGCGGGTGGGTGGTCAGCGCAGCGGACGGTGCACGTTCTCCTTCTGCGAGGGGCCGGGGGTGGCGTCCGCGATCCAGGGGCCGTCGCCCGAGGGGTCGAGGACGCCCTCCTCCAACCAGGTGTAGGTGCCGGAGAGGACGCCCGCGACCACCTTGCGGTCCAGGTCGTCCGTGTTGGACCAGAGCCGGCCGAACAGTTCCTCGACCCGGATCCGGGACTGGCGGCAGAACGCGTCGGCGAGCTGGTAGGCCTCGCGGCCGTGTTCGCCGCCGGCCCGCAGGTGCTCGGCGCGGACACAGGCGGCGCTCATGGCGAAGAGTTCCGCCCCGATGTCGACGATCCGACCGAGGAAGCCCTGCTTGGTCTCCATCCGGCCCTGCCAGCGCGCCATCGCCATGAACGTCATCCGGGCGAGTTTGCGGGCGCTGCGCTCGACGTAGCGCAGGTGGGTGGCGAGGTCGGGGTGGCCGGCCGGGTGGAACTCGCGGTAGGTGCCGGGGACCTGCCCGGCTCCGGTGGCCAGCTTGGGCAGCCAGCGGGCGTAGAACCCGGCGGCGCGGGCGCCCGCCTTGGCCTTGTCCCCGAGGTCCTTGTCCGGGTCGATCAGGTCGCCGGCGACCGAGAGGTGGGCGTCGACGGCCTCCCGGGCGATCAGCAGGTGCATGATCTCGGTCGAGCCCTCGAAGATGCGGTTGATGCGCAGGTCCCGCAGCAACTGTTCGGCGGGAACGGCCCGTTCGCCGCGCGCGGCCAGGGACTCGGCGGTCTCGAAGCCGCGTCCGCCGCGGATCTGGACCAGTTCGTCGGCCATCAGACAGGCCATCTCGGAGCCGTAGAGCTTGGCGAGGGCGGCCTCGATGCGGATGTCGTTGCGGTCCTCGTCGGCCATCTGGGAGGCGAGGTCGACCACCGCCTCCAGGGCGAAGGTCGTCGCGGCGATGAAGGAGATCTTCGCGCCGACGGCTTCGTGCCGGGCCACGGGCCGGCCCCACTGCTCGCGCACCCCGGACCACTCGCGGGCGATCTTCAGGCACCACTTCCCGGCGCCGACGCACATGGCCGGCAGCGACAGGCGTCCGGTGTTCAGGGTGGTCAGCGCGATCTTCAGGCCGGCGCCCTCGGCGCCGATCCGCTGCGCGGCGGGGACCCGCACCCGGTGGAAGCGGGTGACGCCGTTCTCCAGGCCGCGCAGGCCCATGAAGGCGTTGCGGTGCTCGACGGTGATGCCGGGCGAGTCCGCCTCCACGACGAAGGCGGTGATCCCGCCGCGGTGGTTCTCGCTCTTGGGCACCCTGGCCATGACCACGAGCAGGTCGGCGACGACCCCGTTGGTGGTCCAGAGCTTCACCCCGTCGAGGAGGTACGCCTCCTCCCCGTCCTCGGTGACCGGGACGGCGGTGGTGGCCAGCCGGGCCGGGTCGGAGCCCACGTCGGGCTCGGTGAGCAGGAAGGCGCTGATGGCACTGGTGGCGCAGCGGGGCAGGTAGGCGTCCTTCTGCTCTTGGGTGCCGAACATCTTGAGCGGCTGGGGTACGCCGATCGACTGGTGGGCGGAGAGCAGCGCCCCGATGGCGGGACTGACGGAACCGACGAGCGCGAGCGCCTTGTTGTAGTACACCTGGGTGAGACCGAGCCCTCCGTACTTGGGGTCGATCTTCATCCCGAGTGCGCCGAGCTCCTTGAGTCCGCGCACGGTCTCGTCGGGGATCTTCGCCTCGCGCTCGATGCGCGGGCCGTCGATCTCGCGCTCGCAGAAGTCGCGCAGCCGGGCCAGGAACGCCTCGCCGCGCCGGACGTCCTCGTCGGCGGGGAGCGGGTGGGGGTGGATCAGGTCGAGCCGGAACCGTCCCAGGAACAGTTCCTTGGCGAAGCTGGGCTTGCGCCAGTCCTGCTGTCGGGCCGCTTCCGCGACCTGCCTGGCCTCGCGTTCGGTCACCTTGGGCTGTGTTGCGGACATGCGGGGACTCACCTCGCCGCCGAGTCGGATGACTTTCCGGAATACCGGTCGGTGCTACCTGTCAGTCGTACCCCCTCCACGGCGCCCGGAAAAGCGGGGCGGGGCAGGGTGGGGGAACGGGCGGGTGAAAAGGGGGACGGCCGGAGCCCCCGCACAGTAGGCTCCGGCCGTCGGCTTTGGGCCGTACGAGTCGGCTCAGATGTCGAGGCCGGTGAGGACCAGGACCCGCTCGTAGGTGTAGTCGTCCATCGCGTAGCGGACGCCTTCGCGGCCGACGCCCGACTGCTTGACGCCGCCGTACGGCATCTGGTCGGCGCGGTAGGACGGCGCGTCGCCGACGATCACGCCGCCGACCTCCAGCTCCCGGTGGGCGCGGAACGCGGTCTGGATGTCGCGGGTGAAGACGCCGGTCTGCAGACCGAACTTCGAGTCGTTGACGGCGGCGAACGCCTCGTCGGTGTTCTCGACCTTCTGGAGGGTGAGGACCGGCCCGAAGACCTCCTCGACGGCGAGCTTCACGCCGTCCGGCAGGTCGGCGACGACGGTGGGCTCGTACGAGGCACCCTCGCGCTTGCCGCCGGTCAGCAGCTTGGCGCCGGCGGAGACGGCCTCCTCGACCCAGGACTCGACCCGCTTGGCGGCGTCCTCGGAGACGAGGGGGCCGACGTCGGTGGCGGAGTCGGACGGGTCACCGGTGACCTGCGCCTGGACCTTGGCGACGACCTTCTCGACGAGCCGGTCGTAGACGGAGGCGTCGGCGATCACGCGCTGCACGGAGATGCAGGACTGGCCGGCCTGGTAGTTCGAGAAGGTCGCGATACGGGTCGCGGCCCAGTCGAGGTCGGCCTCGGAGGACCAGTCGGCGAGGACGACGGCCGCGGCGTTGCCGCCGAGCTCCAGGGTGCAGTGCTTGTGGGGCACCGACTGCTGGATCGCGTAGCCGACCGTGTCGGAGCCGGTGAAGGAGATGACGGGCAGGCGCTCGTCCTTGACCAGGGCGGGCATCTTGTCGTTCGCCACCGGCAGGACGGACCAGGAGCCGGCCGGCAGGTCGGTCTCGGCGAGCAGCTCGCCGAGGATGAGGCCGGAGAGCGGGGTGGCCGGGGCGGGCTTCAGGATGATCGGCGCGCCGACGGCGATGGCGGGGGCCACCTTGTGGGCGCACAGGTTCAGCGGGAAGTTGAACGGCGCGATGCCGAGGACCGGGCCCTTGACGAAGCGGCGGGTCAGGGCGAGACGGCCGACGCCACCGGCGTCGGTGTCCAGGCGCTGGGCCTCTCCGCCGTTGAAGCGGCGGGCCTCTTCGGCGGCGAAACGGAACACGGACACCGCACGGCCGACCTCACCGCGGGCCCACTTGATGGGCTTGCCGTTCTCGGCGGAGATCAGCTGGGCGATCTCCTCGGTGCGCTCGACGAGCCGCTTCGAGACGTGGTCGAGGGCGGCGGCGCGGACGTGCGCGGGGGTCGCGGAGAACTCCGCCGTCACGGCGTGCGCCGCGGCCACGGCCTCTTCGACCTGGGCGTCGGTGGGCACGCTGACCGTGCCGACCAGGCGTCCGTCCCACGGGGAGTGGACGTCGAAGCTGTCCTCGCCGGTGGCCTGGCGGCCGGCGAGCCAGAAGGCGTGGGTGGAAGTCATGCGAATCCCGGCCCTTCGGAGTTGTGCGGGTCCTTGTCCCCTCCACCGTAGGACTCCGCCGGCGATTCGGCGTTTGTCCGGCATGGAGTACGCGCGGCGAAGGCTGCGCCGCTTTGTCACTGTCCCCACCGCACGGGACCCGTACGGGGCCGCCCCGCGCGGTCTGCCCGGCGCCAAGGGCGCGTCCCGCGCGAGTACGGGCCCCTTGAGCCTGGCCGGGCCCCGACGGTGGACGCCTTCCGACGGCGCCCGGCGGACGGGTGGGCGTGCGGGGCGACCCGGATTGCGGTGGGCGCCGCACACACGGCCCGCGGGCAGGGCGCCGCCGGCAGGAGCAACCTGACCACGGGCCGCCCGGCCCTCGGCCGGACGCGCCGCCGGCCACGGCGCCCGCCCCCCACCGGGTGGGTCCCGCGCGAGGGCTGCCTCGCGGATGACGGCCCGGGGCGGAGCCTCAGGGTGGCGGCGCGCCCGGCCCGGCCCTCGGCCGGACGCGCCGCCGGCCACGGCGCCCGCCCCCCACCGGGTGGGTCCCGCGCGAGGGCGCCGCCTGAGGCGCGCCGGGGTCCGGCTCATGTGTGCGGCCGGCTCTGCGGATCCTCCGGCCGCAGCCCCTGCCAGCACGGCGCCGCCCTGACTCGGCCCTCCGGATCGCGACCGCGCCGCCTCCCCCGCCACCGCGTGAGCATTGGTACGCGCGGGCCGGGGCCTGTCGGTCTGATGCCCCTACGGGTCACGCCGCGACGGGTGGCCGGGGGCGGGGCGTGGAGCCTCGCGGTGCGCGCGGACCGCTCCGCCCTCGGTCCCGGCGGAACGCCACTCGGTCGCCTCCGACCTCGGCCGCCCGGCACCGAAGGGCGCCGGCACGGACGGGCCTGGGCGGAGGACCGTTCATCGGGCGAAGGTCACGGCCCGCTCCGGCCGGGAGCCGCACCGAGGAGTGTCCGGGCCGGGCCCCGACCATGTTTCGGGCTGTCGCCCGAAGCCCACGGGCCCGGGCGGCACGCACTCGGCCCGCATCGACCACCGTCGCGCGGCCCGGAAGTGCGTCGGGTCGGACCCGGGCCGCAGGATCCGGTGGAGAACCGCCCCCGGCGTAGCACGCGGTCGACGGCGACCACGGGCCGGGCGGCCCGCCGAAGCGCGCCGGGTCGGCGCCGGGCTTCTGCCGCGCACCGCGATGTCCCGGGGCCCGGGCGGGGTCTATGCGTCGGTGGGGCTGGCCTTGAGGGCGAGCCAGAGTTCCATGCGGACGTCCGGGTCGTCCAGGGAGCGGCCGAGGATCTCCTCCACGCGCTTCATCCGGTAGCGCAGGGTGTGCCGGTGCACGCCGAGGTCGACCGCCGCCGCGTCCCATTGGCCGTGCCGCGACAGCCACGCGTACAGGGAGGCCACCAGGTCGCCGCGGCCCTTCTCGTCGTGCTCGCGCAGCGCCCGCAGCGTGCCGTCCGCGAAGGCCCGTACCGCGTCGTCGGCCAGCAGCGGGAGTACGGAGCCGGCCGCGAGGTCCTCGTGTTCCACCATCGGGCGCCCCCGGCGGCGGGCCACCGCGAGGGCCTGGTCGGCCTGCTTGACGGCGGCGGCCACGCCCGCGGGGCCGGCCGGGGCGGACAGGCCGACCACCAGCTCGTCCGGCTCCGGCCCGACCGAGTCCCGCCCGCGCCGCGCCTCCGCCGTCTCCGCGTACTCCGCGCACGCCTGTACGGCGGAGCCCGCCTCCGCGGCCAGGACCACGAGCCGTCCGTCCTCCGGGACCACCAGCAGCGCCTCCCCGGTACGGGCCGCCGCCGACTCGACCGCGTCGGCCAGTTGGGCGAGCCCCTCCGGCTGGGCGGTTCCCGGCAGCGCCGGCTCGGCGACGACGATACGGAACGGGGCGTCCAGCAGGGCCCCGTACAGATCCCCGGCCACGGCCCGGGCGTGCTCCGCCTCGCCCGTCATCAACATCCGCAGCACCGCCGCGCCGAGCCGGGACTCCGCGTCGTGCAGCGACCGCGACCGCTCGGTGGTGAGGGTGAGCAGGGCCACCGCGGAGTGCACCGCGTACCGCTCGGCGGTGCCCAGCGGCGCCCCCGTGCCCACGGCCAGCGCACCCCGGGCCCGCCGCCCGGTCCCGAGCGACTGGAGTTCGACGCGGTCCTCGGTCCCGCCCACCACGGCACTCGCGGGCGCGGGCCGCTCCCGCAACCGCTCCACGTCCGGGGTGAGCCGGGCGGCCCGGCGCGCGGCCCAGTCCGGGGCGGCGGCGACGACCGCGCCGGAGGTGTCGTAGAGCGCGGCCCAGCCGTGCACGTGGGCGGCCAGCTTCGCCAGCAGCTCGGCCGGTCCGTCGACGGAGAGCGCGGCGCGGGTCAGCTCCCGCTGCGCCTCGAAGCCGGCCGTCACCGCCCGGTACTGGTCGGCCGCGAGCGCCGCCGAGACCGCCTTGCTGATGGCGAGGAACGGGGTCCGGCGCGGTACCTCCAGCAGCGGCAAATCCTCCGCCCGGGCGGCGTCGACCAGCGCCTCGGGGATCGCCTCGTAGTTGACGCCGATCGCGAAGCCGATACCGACGACGCCGGCCGCCGCGAGCCGCCGTACGTAGCGGCGCATCTCCTCCGGGTCCTCCGCGTCCAGCTTCATGGCGGTGATCAGCAGCAGCTCGCCGCCCTCCATGTACGGGACGGGGTCGGCGAGCTCGCTGACGTGGGCCCAGCGCACGGGGGTGTCGAGGCGGCTCTCCCCCGCACGGACGCTGAGCTTGAGGGCCGAGTGCTGGACGAGCGAGGCGAGGGTGAGCGGCATCGGGTACCAGTGGCCTTTGAGGGGAGGCGGAAGCGGTCGGTGCGGGGAGGGGCGGAGGCGAGGAGGCTAGGGCACGAGGGGGGAGCGGATTTCGCCGTGGCGTATGAACGGCTCTCCTCGATTCTGCCACCCCGTACGGGTCCCCTCAGCTCGGCCCGGCCGGTGCGCGGCGACCGGCTCGGGCCGGCCCGGCTCGGCTCGGCCCGGCCCGGTCAGCTCGTGTCGGCCAGCCTGACCAGCAGCGGGGCCGCCCGTTCCCCTCGGACGGAGGTCAGCGACAGCACCGCGTGCCCCGGCGGCACGGCGTGCGCGAGCTCCGAGGCCGACCACCGCTCCCGCTCCACCTGTCGCACGGTCACCGCGTCCGTGGTGACGGACTTCCCGGTGATCAGCTTGCGGAAGGCGTGCATGGCCCGGGTCAAGGGCTGGTCCGCGAAGACGGTCCGATGGGTGACGTCCCGCGTCTCGACCCACTCCGTGCCCCAGGCCTCCGCGAACCGCTTGCCGTCCCAGGTGGTCACCCCGGAGAAGGCCATCCGGCAGCCGACCGCGCCGAGCAGCGGGGTGCGCAGCGCCTCCGGTACGTCGTCCAGCGTGCGCAGTGCCAGCAGTACCCCGGCGTTGGCCGAGCGGAGCCGCTGGATGCCGCGCACGGTTTCGGGGGTCAGGGTGTGGGCGGCGTCGTCGAAGGCGAGGAACGCGAAGAGCGAGCGGTCGGCGCGCGCCGCGGCGGAGGCGGTGAACTGGGCGAGCAGCAGCCGGGCCAGCATCCGGGAGGCGTCGGCGTGCGCACGTTCGGGCAGGTCGACACGGACGCGCAGCGGGTGTTCCAGCGAGCGCAGCGAGAACGGCCGCCCCTGGCCGGTGGTGTCGAAGAACCCCGCGAAGGCGGGCCGGTCCAGCAGCGCCACCCGGTCGGCGAGCACCGGGCCGGGGTCGCCGTGGGCGCCGTACTGGCGGGCGCGGGCGCCGAGTTCGCGGAGCATGACGTGCAGGCCGGCGTCCTCCAGCGCGGTGCGCAGCGCGTCGAGCGCGGCGGGCACCTGGTCGAGGAGTTCGCGCAGCTCGGGCACGCCGGGGAAGCGGCCGTACGCGGCGCGGAAGGGGCCCAGCAGCTGGGCGAGGGCAGTGGCCGCCCGGCGGACCTCCGTCCCGGGGACGTCTCCGGCGAACGCCTCGGCGAGCAGCGAGGCGGCCTCGTCGGGGTCGGTGGTGCCGCCGTACAGGTCGAGGTCGTAGACGGAGTCGGGGTCGCCGACGCGGACCACGACGTCATAGGCGGCGTCGGGCCCCAGCGGGGTTCCGGCCGAAGCCACGACGATCACGGCGGCCTGCCCGGCCAGCGCCTGTAGCGCGAGCGTCTCCACGACGGGCCGGACCAGCCGCCGGGTCTTGCCGGAGCCGGACGGGCCGACGGCGAGCAGCGAGGTGCCGAGCACGTCGGGGTCGAGGGCGAAGCCGGTCCCGCGGCGGGCCCAGGGGTTGCGTTCGCCGTCCTCGACGGTGCCGAGCAGCACCTGCCGGGCCGGCAGGTCGTGCCGCGCGGCCCGCGCGGGCAGGTCCCGCGCCCCGGACGGGTGCACGCACGCCGCCGCCCCCTTGTCCCGCACGGCCTGCGCGAAGGCCCCGGCCCGCCCCGGGTCGGCCCGCACGCTCTCCCACGCCCGCCGGATCCGCGCGTAGTCCACGTCGTTCATCCGCCCGGCCGCCACCTCCCCGGCCAGCCGCTCGGCCGCTTCCGTGAGGCCCGCGGCACGCAGCTCGCCCCAGGCGAGGGGGTCCTGCGCCGGGGGCGCGGAAGCGGGGTCGGGCACCGTCGGCCCGCTTTTCGGCCCGCCCGTGCGCCGGGCCAGCCGGACGAAGAACACCACGACGGGCAGCGTGGTGACCCCGTAGACGAGGTAGGTGACGAGGGTCTGCGTGCCCGTGTTCATGTCCTCGTATGGCAGATGGTCGCCGACGAGCCCGAGCAGCGTCAGCGTCCTCGTCCAGATGAGCATCAGGACGAACAGTGCCCCGACCGTCGCGCCCACCGCCCGCGCCGCGGGACCACGCGCCGCGACGAGCCGGTCGAAGGCGAGGCTCCATGAGCCGAGGCGGCTGAACCACACCACCAGCGCGCCGGTGATCAACAGCGCGTACGCCTGGAGGGCGGCGATGCCCCTGCCGTCGACCGGGTCGTCGCCCAGCCGCCACCAACTCTGGGGCGTGAGCGCCTTCACGGGCACGTCGACCTTCGGGATGTACCCGTTCGTCAGCAGGGACCACAGCAGCACGCAGGCGAGGAACGAGATCACGGCGCCGCTCAGCAACGCCCGGTCCTGGGCGGGCTCCGCCTCCGCCGTGGGGCGCGGCCGGTACCCGAACCGCCAGGTGCCCGGTTCGGCCTTCGGCCGGGGGACGCGCAGCCACTGCGCGAACGCGGAGGCGGGACCCGGCGCGTAGCCCGGCTTCGGCGGGGCGGTCGGAGGGGCGCCGGGCATGGGCGGCGGGCCGGCGGGCTTCGGCACGCGCCCGCCTCCCACCCGCTGCTCCTGGTACGCGCCGTCGGTGTCCATGAACCCTGCCCCCTGCCCGTTCACTGCGCTGCGCTCGCGCTCAATCTAGTGGCCACCGGCGTTCCGCCGCCCGTACCCGGTCATGATCCACAAGACACGCGACCACCGCTTCCTATGGCCGTCGCGGACAAGGACACGCGGGGACCACTCCCGAACGGAGCATGCGGTCCCCCCGCCCTCGGGCCTAGCCTGCGGACAAAGACACAAGTGCGTCCGAAAACACCCCCCAGGAGCCCCCTATGACCGCTGTCCCGCAGGAGCGCCGCATCGTCACCGCGATCCCCGGCCCCAAGTCGCAGGAGCTGCAGGCCCGCCGCCTCGAGACGGTGGCCGGCGGCGTGGGCTCCGTGCTTCCGGTCTTCACCGCCCGCGCGGGCGGCGGCATCATCGAGGACGTCGACGGCAACCGCCTGATCGACTTCGGTTCCGGCATCGCCGTGACCTCCGTCGGCGCCTCCGCCGAGGCCGTCGTGCGCCGCGCCTCCGCGCAGCTCGCCGACTTCACCCACACCTGCTTCATGGTCACCCCCTACGAGGGCTACGTGGAGGTCTGCGAGGCGCTCGCCGAGCTGACCCCGGGCGACCACGCCAAGAAGTCGGCGCTGTTCAACTCCGGCGCCGAGGCCGTCGAGAACGCCGTCAAGATCGCCCGTGCGTACACCAAGCGCCAGGCCGTCGTCGTCTTCGACCACGGCTACCACGGCCGTACCAACCTGACGATGGCGCTGACCTCGAAGAACATGCCGTACAAGAACGGCTTCGGGCCGTTCGCCCCCGAGGTCTACCGCGTCCCGGTCGCCTACGGCTACCGCTGGCCCACCGGCGCCGAGAACTGCGGCCCCGAGGCCGCCGCCCAGGCGATCGACCAGATCACCAAGCAGATCGGCGCCGACAACGTCGCCGCGATCATCATCGAGCCGGTCCTCGGCGAGGGCGGCTTCATCGAGCCGGCCAAGGGCTTCCTGCCGGAGATCGTGAAGTTCGCCAACGACAACGGCATCGTGTTCGTCGCGGACGAGATCCAGTCCGGCTTCTGCCGCACCGGCCAGTGGTTCGCGTGTGAGGACGAGGGCATCGTCCCCGACCTCATCACCACCGCCAAGGGCATCGCGGGCGGTCTGCCGCTCGCCGCCGTGACCGGCCGCGCCGAGATCATGGACGCCGCGCACGCGGGCGGCCTGGGCGGTACCTACGGCGGCAACCCGGTGGCCTGCGCCGGTGCGCTCGGCTCCATCGAGACCATGAAGGAGCTCGACCTCAACGCCGCGGCGAAGAAGATCGAGACCGTCATGAAGGCCCGTCTGACGGCCATGCAGGAGAAGTACGAGATCATCGGCGACATCCGCGGCCGCGGCGCCATGATCGCGATCGAGCTCGTCAAGGACCCGGCGTCCAAGACCCCCTTCCCGGAGGCGGCCGGCGCCCTCGCCAAGGCGTGCCACGCCGAGGGCCTGCTCGTCCTCACCTGCGGCACCTACGGCAACGTGCTCCGCTTCCTGCCGCCGATCGTCATCGGCGAGGACCTCCTGAACGAGGGTCTGGACATCATCGAGGCGGCTTTCGCGGGCATCTGAGCGAACGTCCGAACACAGGGACCCACCGGTACCGCCGGTAACGGTCGGGCGCTGTGAAGAAGATGTGGGGGGCCGATGGCAGGAGCGCGTTCCTGCTGTCGGTCCCCTTTTCGCTGCCGTACGGTTTCTGCAGATGAGTGAGACACCCCGCTCCCGGCCTCACGGGGGCGACACCAGTACCGGGCTTCCCCAGCGCCGCACTGGGCATGCGTTCGCGCACACTCCTCACCGATCGGACGGCCGTACGCCCCAAACCCCCCGGGGCGCACGGCAACCCGATCCGGGCGGCCGTCCCGGAACCACCCCCCCTGTTCCGGGACGGCCGGCCATTTTCCCGGGTGTCCTCCCGGCTGTTCTCCCGGCCGTCGTCCGTGCCGTCCTCCCGGCCGCCTTGTGCGCGTTGTTCTTCGCCCTCCTCACCTGGCAGGTCCTCGTGTCGGGGCCGCTGCTGACCCCGGACGCCGCCCTGAGCCGCGCACTGGTACGTACCGTCCCCGACGCGGTCACCGAACGCCTCGCCGACCTCGGCAACGTCCCCGTGGCCCTGCCCGTCCTGCTCCTCGCCCTCGGCTGCGCCCTGTGGCGCGGCGACCGGCTCGGCCCCGCCGCCGCGGCGGTGGCCATGGCCGTGGTGCCGGCGCTGATCGTCCCGCTCAAGGAGTGGACGGGCCGGCCGGGCCCGCTGGAGCCGTGGGCCGCCGGCTACTACCCCTCGGGGCACACGGCGACGGCCTTCGTCGCGTACACGGGCGCGGCCCTGCTGGTCCGCCCGTACACCCGCGTCCCCTGGCCCACGGCGCTCGCCGCCCTCCTCACCGCACTGACGGCGGCGGGCCTGGTGCTGCGCGGCTTCCACTGGCCGCTGGACGTGCTGGCGAGCCTGCTGCTGTGCGCGCCGCTGCTGATCGGCGTGCGGTGGGCGGTGGGCCGGGCCCCGATCCGCCGGACCCCCGGCATCTCTTAGTGCTGTGGCCGGGAAGGTTTGCCGGGTCGCGGTGGTCGGCGCGGTGCATCGCAAGGCGGAGGGCCGGGCTCGTACTGGACGTACTTCCGTGGTCCGACAACGCAGGGAGGTGCCGTGCCGGGCGCCGCGACCCGGTGGACCTTCCCGGTCACAGCACTAGCACTCGCGCGCCGTCGACCGGGCCGCCGCCTCGTGCAGGGCGAGTTCCAGTACCACCGGGTCGGTGAGGGTGCCCCGGCCGTCCGGCGGCACCAGCCGGCGCACGCCGCCCGTCGCCCGGCCCGGGTACGGGACCGCGATCCACGTTCCGCGCCCTGCTCCGCGTACCCCGGTGGACCCAGCGGGAGGCCGTGCCCGGGGGCACGAAGAAGCCGAGCCGCGCCGTCGCCGGGTGCCCCCGCCGGCCGGCGGGGAAGTCGGCGAGCACCGGACCGGGCCGCTCCACGAGCAGTGTCAGGACGTCGAGGGCGGCCCGGCCCAGCTCGCCGGGCACGATCAGCACGTCCCAGCGGCGGCCGGCCGGCAGCAGGGCGATCCCGAGGGGGTTGCGCTCCCACTCCCACCGGCAGGCGGCGGGATCCGGCGCCGCCGATACCAGCCAGTCCACTGCGCTCTTGTCCCCGGGAACAGTCATCGCACGGCCTCCGTTCGCTCCGGCTCGGTGAAGTGTTCTCCACTGGAGAGAGCGGGGCCGTACCCGGCCATGACGCGGGTTCTGGTACATCGTGGTGGTGAAATCGGGTCGTCCGGCCGGGGGCGGCGCACATCGCGCGCCCCCGGCGGTCGCTCAGCTGTCGAAGCCCAGTCCGAAGCGGTCCAGCGCCTTGAGCCAGAGGTTGCGGCGCCCGCCCCGGGCGTCGGCGCGGGCCAGCGACCACTTGGTGAGGGCGATGCCGGTCCAGGCGAAGGGTTCGGGCGGGAACGGCATCGGCTTGGACTTCACCATCTCCAGTTCGGTCCGCTCGGTGCGCGCGCCGTCCAGCAGGTCGAGCATCACGTCCGCGCCGAAGCGGGTGGCGCCGACGCCGAGGCCGGTGAACCCGGCCGCGTACGCCACCTTGCCGGCGTGCGCGGTACCGAAGAAGGCGGAGAACCGGGAGCAGGTGTCGATGGCGCCGCCCCAGGCGTGGCTGAACCGGATGCCCTCCAGCTGCGGGAACGCGGTGAAGAAGTGCTGCGCGAGCTTGAGGTACGTCTCGGGGCGGTGGTCGTACTCGGAGTCCAGCTTGCCCCGGTAGGGGTAGATGGCGTCGTACCCGCCCCACAGGATGCGGTTCTCCGGGGTGATGCGGAAGTAGTGGAACTGGTTGGCGCTGTCGCCCAGGCCCTGGCGGTTGCCCCAGCCGATGGCCTTGAGCTGCTCGGCGGTGAGCGGCTCGGTCATCAGCGCGTAGTCGTAGACCGGGACGGTGAAGGGGCGGATCCGCTTGACCAGGGAGGGGAAGATGTTGGTCCCCAGCGCGACCCGGCGGGCGAAGATCCGCCCGTACGGGGTGCGGACGGCCATGCCTGCGCCGGAGGCGGCCAGGGAGAGCCCGCGGGTGTTCTCGTAGATCCGCACCCCGAGTCCGAGGCAGGCCCGCTTGAGGCCCCAGGCGAGTTTGGCGGGGTTGAGCATGGCGACGCCGTCGGTGTCCCACAGCCCGGCGAGGAAGGTGGGGGAGTCGACCTCGGCCCGGACCTCGTCGCGGTCCAGCCAGCGCATGCCGTCGGCGAGGCCGAGCCCCCGGGCCTCTTCGTACAGTTCGCGCAGCTCCTCGACCTGGTGGGGTTCGGTCGCCACGTCGATCTCGCCGGTGCGTTCGAAGTCGCAGTCGATGTCGTAGCGGGCGATGGCGGCCTCGATCTCGTCGAGGTTGCGGGCGCCCAGCTCCTCCAGCTTGGCCAGTTCGCCGGGCCAGCGGGCCAGGCCGTTGGAGAAGCCGTGGGTGAGGGAGGCGGCGCAGAATCCGCCGTTGCGGCCGGAGGCGGCCCAGCCCGCCTCCTTGCCCTCGATCAGGACGACGTCCCGGGCGGGGTCGCGCTCCTTGGCGATGAGCGCGGTCCACAGGCCGCTGTAGCCGCCGCCGATGACCAGCAGGTCGCACGCCTCGTCGGAGGTCAGCGCCGGCTCGGCGGCGGGCTTGCCGGGGTCGTCCAGCCAGTACGAGACCGGCAGTGCTTCGGAAAGGGATTGCGCAACGCTTCGCATGGCGACTGGGGCCATGTCTTCCAACTCCCTACAGAGCTACTTGGGCTGTGCCTTCTTGCGGCGGTTGCCGATCGTCTGACCGGCGAGGACCACCAGCACCGCGATGACGAACATCGCCGTGCCGATGACGTTGATCTGGACGGGCGTACCGCGCTGGGCCGATCCCCACACGAACATGGGGAAGGTGACGGTGTTGCCCGAGTTGAAGTTGGTGATGATGAAGTCGTCGAAGGAGAGCGCGAAGGAGAGCAGCGCGCCCGCCGCGATACCGGGGGCCGCGATGGGCAGGGTGACGCGCAGGAAGGTCTGCGCCGGTCCCGCGTAGAGGTCCCGGGCGGCCTCCTCCAGCCGCGGGTCCATGGACAGGACGCGTGCCTTGACCGCGGCGACGACGAAGCTGAGGCAGAACATGACGTGGGCGATCAGGATCGTCCAGAAGCCCAGCCGGATGCCCATGTTGAGGAAGAGGGCCAGCAGCGAGGCGGCCATCACGATCTCGGGCATCGCCATCGGCAGGAAGATCAGCGAGTTGACCGCGCCGCGCCCCCGGAACCGATAGCGCACCATCGCGAAGGCGATCGCGGTGCCGAGGACGGTGGCGCCGATGGTGGCCCACAGGGCGATCTGGAGCGAGAGGGAGAGGGAGCCGCACAGGTCGGCGACCCCGCAGGGGTCCTTCCAGGCGTCGAGCGAGAACTCCTGCCAGGCGTAGTTGAAGCGCCCGGTGGGGTTGTTGAAGGAGAACACCGTCACGACGACGTTCGGCAGGATCAGGTAGGCGAGGGTGCCCAGACCCGCGATCACGACGAGGTTGCGGCGAAGCCAGGTGATCGGCGTGCTCATCAGACCAGGTCCTCCGTCCCCGCTCGGCGGATGTAGATGGTGACCATGATCAGCACGATGGCCATGAGGATGAAGGACAGCGCGGCCGCTGTCGGGTAGTCGAGGATGCGCAGGTACTGCGACTGGATGACGTTGCCGATCATCCGGGTGTCCGTGGAGCCGAGCAGCTCGGCGTTGACGTAGTCGCCGCTCGCCGGGATGAAGGTCAGCAGGGTCCCGGAGACCACGCCGGGCATCGAGAGCGGGAAGGTCACCTTGCGGAAGACCGTGGCGGGACGGGCGTACAGGTCCCCGGCCGCCTCGTGGAGGCGGGTGTCGATGCGCTCCAGCGAGGTGTAGAGCGGAAGGATCATGAACGGGAGGAAGTTGTACGTCAGACCGCATACGACCGCGAGGGGCGTGGCCAGGACCCGGCTGCCCTCGGTGATGCCGAGCCAGCTCGTGACGTCGAGGAAGCCGACCTTGTCGAGGACGCCGACGACGGGGCCGCCGTCGGCCAGGATCGTCTTCCAGGCCAGCGTGCGGATCAGGAAGCTGGTGAAGAAGGGGGCGATGACCAGCACCAGCAGAACGTTCCGCCAACGACCCGCCTTGAAGGCGATGAGATACGCGAGCGGGTAGCCGAGCAGCAGGCACAGCGCGGTGGCGGTGCCGGCGTACGCGAGCGAGCGCAGGAACTGCGGGACGTAGCCGGTGAAGGCGTCCCAGTACGTCTGGAAGTGCCAGGTGACCTTGAAGCCCTCTTCGAGGGAACCGGTCTGCACCGAGGTGGACGCCTGGTAGACCATCGGCAGGACGAAGAACACCAGCAGCCACAGGATGCCGGGCAGCAGCAGCCAGTACGGGACCAGTCGCTTGCGCATCGACGGCTTGTGGACCGGGGGTTCGGCCGGGGGGGCCGCCTGGGGCGGCGCTGCGGTGGCGGTCACGCGGACTCCTCGACCGTCTCGATGCCCGCGTCGCCCATCGTCCCTGCAAGCATGGACTGCGCCGCGTCGAGCCCGAAGGTGTGGTCCGGGTTCCAGTGCAGGACCACCCGGGCGCCGGGGGTCAGGCGGGCGTCGCGCTCGATGTTCTGGACGTACACCTCCAGCTCCGGGCAGACCGGGCTGTCGATGACGAACTGGGTGGAGACGCCGATGAAGGAGGAGTCGGCGATCGTGCCGGTGATCTTGTTCCGGCCGGCCGCGATGGTGTCCTCCTCGTCCGCGTGGACCAGGGATATCTTTTCCGGACGCACCCCGACCAGCAGCTTCCCGCCGGCCCGGGGTGTGGTCGAACATCGCGCGACGGGCAGCCGGAGCTTCGTGCCGGCGCTGGAGACGACGACCTCGGCGGAACCGGCTTCCAGCACCTCGGCCTCGATCAGGTTGGAGGTGCCGAGGAAGTTTGCCACGAAGGTGGTCTTCGGGTTCTCGTACAGCTCGGCGGGGGCGCCCAACTGCTCCACCCGGCCGCCGTTCATCACCGCGACGGTGTCGGCCATGGTCATGGCCTCCTCCTGGTCGTGGGTGACGTGGACGAAGGTGATGCCGACCTCGGTCTGGATGCGCTTGAGCTCCAGCTGCATCTGGCGGCGCAGCTTGAGGTCGAGGGCGCCGAGCGGCTCGTCGAGGAGCAGCACCTGGGGGTGGTTGATCAGGGCGCGGGCAACCGCGACGCGCTGCTGCTGGCCACCGGAGAGCTGGTGCGGCTTGCGCTGGGCGAACTGGCCGAGCTGGACCAGCTCCAGCATGTCGTCGACCTGCTTCTTGACGGACTTGATGCCGCGGCGGCGCAGCCCGAAGGCGACGTTCTCGTAGATGTTCAGGTGCGGGAAGAGCGCGTAGCTCTGGAAGACCGTGTTCACCGGGCGCTTGTACGGCGGCAGCTGGGTGACCTCGCGGTCGCCGAGGCTGACCGTGCCGGTGGAGGGCTCCTCCAGGCCGGCGATCATGCGCAGGGTGGTGGTCTTCCCGCAGCCCGAGGCGCCGAGCAGGGCGAAGAAGGAGCCCTGGGGAATGGTGAGATCGAGCGGATGCACGGCGGTGAAGGAGCCGTAGTGCTTGCTGATCCCGGCGAGGCGGACATCGCCGCCCGCGGTCTTGTCAGTCATGGGCCTGGGCCTTCGGTGGTGTCGTCGAAAGGGGGCGGGGAGGGCGGGGCGCGGGTGCCGGTCGGGCCCGATCAGGCGCCGATGAGCTTGGTGAACTTCTCCTCGTACGCGGTCTCTTCCTCGCTGGTGAGCGACCGGAAGGCGCGCGCCTTGGCGGCCATCTCCTTGTCCGGGACGATCAGGACGTTGTCCGCGAGGGCGGGATCGATCTTCGCGAGGTCGTCCTTGACGCCGTCGACGGGACAGACGTAGCTGATGAAGGCGGCGAGTTGGGCGGCGACCGCGGGCTCGTAGTAGTAGTCGATGAGCTTCTCGGCGTTGGCCTTGTGCCGGGCGTGCGCCGGGACCAGCAGATTGTCGCTGGAGGACAGGTAACCGGCGGCCGGGATGGCGTACTTGATGTCCGGGTTGCCGGCCTGGAGCTGGATGACGTCGCCGGCCCAGGCGAGGCAGGCCGCGAGGTCGCCCTTGTCGAGGTCCGCCGTGTAGTCGTTGCCGGTGAAGCGGCGGATCTGCTTGGTGTCGACGCCCTTCTGGAGCCGGCCGATGGCGCCGTCGAAGTCCGCGGTGGTGAAGTTCGCCGGGTCCTTGCCCTGGTCGAGCAGGGTCATGCCGACGGTGTCGCGCATCTCGGTGAGGAAACCGACCCGGCCCTTGAGGGTGGGGTCGTCGAGCAGTTGCGTGACGGAGTCGACCTTCCTGCCCTCGGTGGCCTTGGCGTTGTAGGCGATGACCGTGTCGATGCCGGTCCACGGGTAGCTGTGGGCGCGGCCGGGGTCCCAGTCGGGATTGCGGAACTGGGGGATCAGGTTCGTGTAGGCGTGCGGGAGGTTGGCGGGATCCAGCTTCTGCGCCCAGCCGAGGCGGATGATGCGGGCCGCGAGCCAGTCGGTGACCACGATCAGGTCCCGACCGGTGTCCTGGCCGGCGGCCAGTTGCGGGCGGATCTTGCCGAAGAACTCGACGTTGTCGTTGATGTCCTCGGTGTACTTGACCTGGATCCCGGTGCGCTTGGTGAACGCCTCCAGCGTGGGCCGGGACTTCTCGTCGTCGCTGGTGTCCATGTACTCGGTCCAGTTGGAGAAGTTGATCTCCTTCTCGGAGGCCGAGTGGTCGTCGGAGGCCGTCGTCGCGTCGCCTTCGCGCTTGGCGGGCGGGATGCCGCAGCCGGTCAGCCCGTACAGGCCGCCGACGGTGAGCGCCCCGATGCCGGAGGCGCGCAGCAGCGACCGCCGGGTGAGGGCGCCGCGGCCGCCGGTGAGGCTGCGGCGTATCGCGGCGAGTTGCGGCGGCGAGAGGCTGCCGGGCTCGAACTGCTCCATGCGCTGTTGCCCTTTCGGGTGGGTGTGCCGCTTGGTCGGGCGGTCTCGGCTATCTGTCCCCGAAGATCGTGCGGTGCCAGTCCTTGGCGGCGACCGCGGTGTTGTCGTACATCACGTGCTTGACCTGCGTGTACTCCTCGAAGGAGTAGGCGCTCATGTCCTTTCCGAAGCCGCTCGCCTTGTAGCCGCCGTGGGGCATCTCGCTGATGATCGGGATGTGGTCGTTGACCCAGACGCAGCCGGCCTTGAGCTCGCGGGTGGCGCGGCCCGCCCGGTAGACGTCCCGGCTCCACGCGGAGGCCGCGAGGCCGTACGGGGTGTCGTTGGCCAGCGCGATGCCCTCGTCGTCGGAGTCGAAGGGCAGGACGACGAGGACCGGGCCGAAGATCTCGGCTTGGACGACCTCGCTGTCCTGCGCGGCCCCGGAGATCAGGGTGGGCCGGTAGTACGCCCCCTCCGCCAGGTCGCCGCCGGGGATCTCACCGCCGGTGACCACAGTGGCGTACGCGCGGGCGCGCTCGACGAAGCCGGCGACGCGGTCGCGCTGGGCGTGGGAGACGAGCGGGCCGAGGTCGGTGTCGGGCGCGAAGGGGTCGCCGAGGCGGACGGTCTCCATCAGCTCGGCGACGCGGGCGACGAAGGCGTCGTGCAGGGGCCGCTGGACGTAGGCGCGGGTGGCGGCGGTGCAGTCCTGGCCGGTGTTGATGAGGGAGGCGGCGACGGCGCCGTGTGCGGCGGCCTCCAGGTCCGCGTCGTCGAAGACCAGGAAGGGGGCCTTGCCGCCGAGCTCCAGGTGGAGGCGCTTGACGGTGGCGGTCGCGATCTCGGCGACGCGCTTGCCGACGGCGGTGGAGCCGGTGAAGGAGGTCATCACCACGTCCGGGTGGCCGACGAGGTGTTCGCCCGCGTCCCGGCCCGCGCCGGTCACGATGTTGATCACGCCGTCGGGCAGGCCCGCGTCCTTGGCCGCCTGGGCGAACATCAGGGAGGTGAGCGGTGTGAGCTCGGCGGGCTTGAGGACGATGGTGTTGCCCGCGGCGATCGCCGGGAGGATCTTCCAGGCCGCCATCTGGAGCGGGTAGTTCCAGGGGGCGATCGAGCCGACCACGCCGATGGCCTCGCGGCGTACGTAGGAGGTGTGGTCCCCGGAGTATTCGGCGGCCGCCTGGCCCTGGAGGTGGCGTGCGGCGCCCGCGAAGAAGGCGGTGTTGTCGATGGTGCCCGGTACGTCGAACTCCGTCGACAGCTTGATCGGCTTGCCGCACTGGAGGGATTCCGCGTACGCGAAGTCCTCGGCCTGCTCGCCCAGTACGGCGGCCAGCCGGTGCAGCGCGTCCGAGCGCTCGCCGGGGGTGGCCGCGGACCAGGCGGGGAAGGCCCGCTTGGCGGCGGCGACGGCCTCGTCCACGTCCGCCGTGCCGGCGAGCTCGTAGGTGAGCACCTCGGCGCCGGTGGCGGGATCCACGACGGTGTGTGACCGTCCCGAGGTACCGGGCCGGAGCCGGCCGTCGATGTACTGCGCGCCCTCTGCGAAGCGGTCCTTGAACTGGAAGCGGTTGCCCATCACGCTCTCACGCTCTCCGTAGCTACAGTTCGGGGTAGACCCGAATTGAGTGCCGATCCTGACAGAGGTACACCTCTCGGCCAAGTGATTCCGTTGTTGCCTTTTGATTACGCGACGGAATCGGTCGACCATGTGTCGAGGCACACCCGAAATCCGGTACGAAGTGTCCGTGGCGACTGCCAGACTCGCGTGCATGGAGAAGATCGACGACTTGATCGGCCTGGTCAGCCGGGGTGAGCGGCTGAAGTACCTGCCGTTCTGGGGGCACCGCCCGAGGCCGGACGGCAGCCTCGGACCGAGCTGTCTCAGCCAATGGTGGCCCGCGCCCTTCACTGTGGGTGAGGTCCGCTACGCCACCGCCGAGCACTGGATGATGGCCGGCAAGGCGCGCCTGTTCGCGGACGCCGAGGCGGAGCGGGCGGCGGTGGAGGCGGGGACTCCGGCGGCGGCGAAGAAGGCCGGGCGGCTGGTGCGCGGCTTCGACGAGGCGGTGTGGGAGCGGGAGCGGTACGCGCTGGTCGTGGCGGGCAGCGTGCACAAGTTCGGGTCCGATCCCGCGCTGCGGGCGTACCTGCTGGGCACCGGCGACCGGGTCCTGGTGGAGGCGAGCCCGCTCGACCGGATCTGGGGCGTCGGACTGGCCCCGGACGACGAGCGGGTTGGCGACCCGGCGCGCTGGCGGGGTCTGAACCTGCTGGGCTTCGCCCTGATGGACGCCCGCGAGCGGCTGCGGGCGGCGGACGCGGCGTGACCGGAGGGATCGTGACCGGAGGGATGCCGGACCGCCGCCGGGTCGCGGCGGTCATCGTCCGGGACGGCAGTGTGCTCATGGTCCGTGAGCGCGGCCGCGGGGCCGCGGGGCGGCACGACGGCCCGGAGTACTGGACCCTGCCGGGCGGCGGCCTGGAACCCGGAGAGGACCCGCGGGACGCGGTCCGGCGGGAGGTGGCGGAGGAGACCGGCCTGGTGGCCCTTTCCGTGCGGTACGCGTACGAGGCGCCGTACCCGTCGGGGTGGACGTCCTGCTACCGGGTGGAGGTGGGGACCGGGGAGCCCCGGCCGGGGGTGGACCCGGACCTGGAGTGCGACTGTCCCCGGATGGTGGGGCTGGTCTGGGTCCCGCTCGCGCGCGCCCTGGTCGGGGAGGACGAGGTCATGGTGCCGACCCTGCTCATGCCGGCGTCGGTCTGAACCCGTTGCGGGCTTACGGGCTTACCCCCGCACGGGCTGCGGGAGGGACTCCTGTGGCTTCGGGAGGGGCGCGTCGGGGGCCGCGGTGGCCAGGCGGGCGAGGCGGCGGGCCGTCTCGGAGCCGGGCTGCGGCGTGTAGACGACCACGAGTTGATCGGGTTCGCCGGGCAGGGCGAGCGTCTCGTAGGGAAGCACCAGCCTCCCCACGACGGGGTGGTCGATCAGCTTGACGCCGTGGGTCTTCTCCTTGACGGCATGGTCGGCCCACAGCCGCCGGAACTCCTCGCTCCGGTCGGCCAACTCCTGCGTCAGCGCGGCCAGCAGCGGGTCCCCCGGGTGCTGTCCGGCGTCGAGGCGCAGATAGCCGACGGTCTCCTCGGCGATCCGCGCCCATTGCGGGTACAACTCCCGCGCCACCGGGTCGAGGAAGACGTGACGGGCGATGTTGCGGGAGCCCGCGGGCATGCGGGAGTGGCCGGCGACGGCGTCCGCGAGGGCGTTCCAGGCCAGGATGTCCATGCGGCGGCCGAGGACGAAGGCGGGCGCTGCCCCGCCGACGGCGTCCAACAGGAGCCGGACTCCGGGGCGGATGTCCTGGACCGCTTCGGGCGTCGGGGCGGGACGGGCCAGGGCGCGCAGGTGCGAGTGTTCGGTGGGGTCGAGCCGCAGCACCCGGGCGATCGCGTCGAGCACGGCGTCCGAGACGCTGGGGCCGCGGCCCTGTTCCAGGCGGATGTAGTAGTCGACGCTGACACCGGCGAGCAGCGCCACCTCCTCGCGCCGCAGTCCCGGTACCCGGCGCCGGCCGTGCGAGGCCAGGCCCGTCTCCTCGGGCCGGATGCGGGCGCGGCGCGAGCGCAGGAAGTCTCCGATGTCCCCGGTCATGCGTTCGATCTTAGCCAGGGGTGGTCGTGGGCGCCGGGAGTCGGGAGTCGGGAGTCGGGCGGTCAGCCTGGTACTGCCAGTCCCAGGAAAAGCACGACCCTGGGTCGGTCCGGGCCGCGCCGCCAGGCTGGGTCGGGGGGGGGGGCCCCCCCCCCCCCCCCCCCCCCCCCCCGGCCCCCCCCCCCCCCCGCCCCCCCCCCCCCCCCCCCCCCCCCCCCCAGCCCCCCCCCCCCCCCCGGGGGGGGGCGCGCCCCGCGGGGGGGGGGGGCGCGCCCCCACCCCCGCCGCCCCCGCGACGCGAAGGAGCCACAGCCATGACGTACGCAACCCTGGACGGCCGCACCGCCCTGATCACCGGGGCCGCGAGCGGGATCGGCGCCGCGACCGCGCTGCTGCTCGCCCGCCACGGCGTGCGGGTGGCCCTGCTCGCCCGCCGGGCCGACCGCCTGGAAGAGGTGGCCGGCAAGATCCGGGCGGAGGGCGGCCGGGCGCTCACCGCCGCCGCCGACATCACCGAGCAGCGCGCGGTCGACGCCGCCGTCGAGCGCGTCCACAGCGGGTTCGGGCCGGTGGACCTGGTGGTCAACGCGGCCGGGGTCATGATGCCCAACCCGATCCGGGACGGCCGCACCGATCAGTGGCAGCGGATGCTCGACACGAACGTCGGCGGGGCACTGCGGGTCATCGGAGCGTTCACACCGGACCTGGTGGCCCGCGCCGCCGAGGGTGGCGCCGCCGACCTGGTCAACATCTCCTCCATCGCCGCGCACCTCCACTTCCCCGACTACGCGGTCTACGGCGCGACGAAGGCGGCACTGACCCATCTCTCCCAGTCCCTGCGCACCGAACTGGGCCCGCGGCGGGTGCGGGTCACGAACATCGAGCCGGGTCTGACCGACACCGAGCTGCCGCAGGGCATCGACAACGCCGCCCTCGCGTCCCAACTGTCGGGCATGTTCGACGCGATCGGCCCCCTCGCGGCGGAGGAGGTCGCGGACCTGGTCGCCTACGCCGCGAGCCGCGCCCGCCACGTCAACCTGCGCCAGTTGGTCATCCAGCCGACCACACAGGCATGACGGTCGGCGACGGACCGGCAGGCCGGTGCGGTCATATCCGCTCCTGCGTCCGGGAGTCCGACGACGGGCCGTGGTAGTCCGTGTCACCGGAGTCGGAGGAGTAGCCCGGGCCGAATACGAGGAACAGGGTGAGGGCGGCGCCGAGCACGATGCCCACCGCTCCGCAGATCAGGCCGGCCAGCGCGAGGCCCCCGTTGGTGGCCTCCCCGCGGGCGGCCTTGCCCCGGGCCAGCGCGCCGAGCACCACCGCGACGATCCCGAACACGAGCGGACCGACGAGGGTGAAACACGCCACCAGGGACAGCAGTCCGAGGACGAACGCGGCGACGCCGAGGCCGTTGCTCGGCTGCGGATGGCCGGGATACCCGGGGCCGTATCCGGGGTACCCGGCCGCGGTGGGATAGCCCGGATACCCGGGCGGTCCCCCGTAGGGCGGCTGCCCCCCGTAACCGGGCGCTCCCCCGTACCCGGGCTGACCGCCGTACCCGGGCGCTCCCCCGTACCCGGGTGGGCCGGCCGGCGTCGGCGCCCCGGGGTAGCCGTAACCGCCGGGGTCCGGCTGCGCCGGGTACCCGTAGACCGGCGGCGCGGCTGCCGCCGGCGGGCCCCCCGCCCCCGGCAGCTCCGCCACCGTCGGGTGCCCGTGGATCGCCGGCCCGCCCGCGGCGTCCCCCGGTCGGACCGGATCGGGCCCCGCCGAAGGACGCTCGGGCGGCGCCCACGGGTCTCTCGGCTCAGGGCTCTGCTGGTCGGTCATACGGCGCCCCCCTCTCGTACGTCCATGCTATGCGCCGGCACCGACACGGCCCGGCCTGCCTACGATGAAGCCGTCCTGCCCGCACCCGCGCCCTCCCGGAGGCATCCATGCCCGACCTGCACCCCTTCATCGCGGGGCTGCCCAAGGCCGAACTGCACGTCCACCACGTGGGCTCCGCTTCGCCGCGCATCGTGGCCGAACTCGCCTCCCGCCACCCCGACTCGAAGGTCCCCACCGACCCCGAGGCCCTCGTCGACTACTTCACCTTCACCGACTTCGCGCACTTCATCGAGGTCTACCTGTCGGTCGTCGACCTGGTCCGCACGCCCGACGACGTACGCACCCTCACCTACGAGGTTGCCCGCGACATGGCCCGGCAGAACATCCGCTACGCCGAGCTGACCATCACCCCCTACTCCTCCACCCGCCGCGGCATCCCCGAGGACGCCTTCATGGCGGCCATCGAGGACGCCCGCAAGGCGGCCGAGGCCGAGCTCGGCGTCGTCCTGCGCTGGTGCTTCGACATCCCCGGCGAGGCCGGTCTGGAAGCCGCCGCCGAGACGGCCCGACTCGCCGTCGACCTGCGCCCCGAGGGGTTGGTCTCCTTCGGTCTCGGCGGTCCGGAGATCGGTGTGCCCCGCCCGCAGTTCAAGCCGTACTTCGACCGCGCCCGGGCGGCCGGCCTGCACAGCGTCCCGCACGCCGGCGAGACCACCGGACCGGAGACGATCTGGGACGCCATCAACGAGCTGGGCGCCCAGCGCATCGGCCACGGCACCAGCGCCACCCGCGACCCGGAGCTGCTCGCCTACCTCGCCGAGCACCGCATCGCGCTGGAGGTGTGCCCCACCTCCAACATCGCCACGCGCGCCGTCACCGACCTCGACCTGCACCCGATCAAGGAGATGGTGCGGGCCGGCGTGCGCGTCACCATCAACAGCGACGACCCGCCGATGTTCGGGACCGACCTCAACAACGAGTACGCGGTCGCCGCCCGCCTCCTCGACCTCGACGAGCGCGGCCTCGCCGCGCTCGCGAAGAACGCCGTCGAGGCGTCCTTCCTGGACCCGGCGGGCAAGGCGAAGCTCAACGCGGAGATCGACACGTACACCGAGGCGTGGTCGGCCTCCTGACGGCCCCGCAGAATGGCGGCATGCGCACCCTTACCGCCGTCGGCCACCGCGGCGATCCCTACCGAGTCCGCGAGAACACCCTCCCCTCGATCCGCTCCGCCTTCGCCCGAGGTGCGGACGCGGTGGAGATCGACGTACGGCTGACCCGCGACGGGACCCCGGTCCTGCTCCACGACGAGACGCTCCGGCGGCTGTGGGGCCACGACGTACGGCTCGACGCCGTCACGGCCGCGCAGCTCGGGGAGATGACGGCGGGCGGGGTGCCGGCCCTGCGCGAAGCGCTGGTGGCGGCGGGCCCCGGCCGGCTGATGCTGGACCTGCCGGGCGCCACGCCGGAGGCCGTCCGGGCGGTCGTCGACGAGGTCCGCGCCTGCGGGGCGCGCGAGCGCACGTACTACTGCGCGGGCCCGGACTCGATGCTGGCCGTCCGCGCCGCCGATCCGCGGGCGGAGATCGCCCTGACCTGGACCACGCTCTCCCCGCCGCGCCGGGTGCTGATCGACGCGGTGAAACCGGCCTGGCTCAATTACCGGTTCGGTCTCGTCAGCCCGGAACTCACCGACGCCGTGCACCGGGACGGGCTGAAGGTGTCGGCCTGGACCGCGGACACGAAGCGGACGATGCGCGCGCTGATCACGGCCGGGGTGGACTCCGTCACCACGAACCGGGTGGACGCGCTGGCGGCGGTACGGGCCGAGCTCGGGCGGTGATACGCACCTGGGGGGAGCGGATCCGGCGGGCCGATCCGCGGTGGCAGGATCTCGGCCTGACGCTGCTCGTGCAGTCGGCGGTCTCGATGCCGTTCGTGGTGCCCCGGGCGGCGGACCTGCCGCCGGCCGACTGGGCCTCGTACGCGATGACCACGCTCGGGGTGCTGCCGCTGGTCTGGCGGCGGCGGGCGCCGGTGGCGGTGCTGGTGGCCGTCCTGTCGGTGGGCGGGCTCTACAAGCTGACGCTGGACGGGCCGGGGCAGCCGCTGCCGTACGCGGGACTGATCGCCTTCTACACCGTGGCGCTGCGGTGCACGGCCCGGGTGCGGCTGGGCGTGGGGCTGTTCACGGTGGTGGCGGTCGCCGTGTCGGTGGGGTGGAACACGGGGACGGCCCGCGAGCTGCTCTTCACCCTGTTCGTGTCGATCGCCGCCTACGCGCTCGGCCGTCTCCAGTACACGCGGCAGGCGTACACCCGGGCCGTCGAGGCGCGGGCGGCGGAGTTGGAGCGGGCGAACCGGATCGAGGCGGAGCAGGCGGCGGCGCGCGAACGGGCCCGGATCGCCAGGGAGATGCACGACATCCTCTCGCACGCCGTCAGCATCATGATCGTGCAGGCGGAGGCGGGTCCGGTGGCGGTGCGCCGGGCCCCCGAGCGGGCCGAGGCCGCGTTCGAGGCGATAGCCGGCACGGGGCGGGAGGCGATGGCGCAGCTGCGGTCGATGCTGGGCGTGTTGCGCACCGAGGAGTCGGCGCCCCGGCGACCGCAGCCGGGGGTGGAGGAGTTGGCGGGGCTGCTGGAGCGGGTGCGGGGCAGCGGCTTGGAGGTGGCGTACGAGCGCGTCGGCGAGGTGCGTGCGCTGCCGGCCGCGCTGGAGGCGACGGTGCACCGCGTCGTGCAGGAGGCGCTGACGAATGTGGTCAAGCACGCCGGGGCGGCGCGGGCCGCGGTGCGGCTGGACTACGGATCGCGGGTCCTGACGGTATCGGTGACGGACGACGGGCGGGGGCCGGGCGTACCGACGGGCGGGCACGGGTTGATCGGCGTCCGGGAGCGGGCGGCCGCGCACGGCGGGACGGCCGAGTGCGGTCCGGGGCCGGGCGGGCGCGGGTTCCGGGTCCGGGTGGCCCTTGTAATCTCGGCGCCGGGGGTGGTGAGTTGACGATCCGTGTGGTGGTGGCCGACGACCAGGAGCTGGTGCGCAGCGGCTTCGCGATGATCCTGGACGCGCAGGACGACATCGAGGTCGTCGCGGAGGTCGGGGACGGTGCGGCGGCGGTCGCGGCGGTGCGGGAGTTGCGGCCGGACGTGGCGCTGTTGGACATCCGGATGCCGGTGACGGACGGGATCGAGGCGTGCCGGACGATCTCGGCCGAGAGCGCCTGCCGGACGGTGATGCTGACGACCTTCGACTCGGACGAGTACGTCTACGAGGCGCTGCACGCGGGGGCGAGCGGGTTCCTGTTGAAGGACGTGCGACGCGACGACCTGGTGCACGCGGTACGGGTGGTGGCGGCGGGCGAGTCGCTGCTGGCGCCCTCGGTGGCCCGGCGGTTGATCGAGGAGTACACGGCGGTGACGGCGGCGCGTCCGGCGGGCGGGGCCGCGTCGGTCGCCGGGCGGTTGGAGGCACTGACGGCGCGGGAGCGGGAGACGTTGCTGCACCTGGGGCGGGGGTTGTCGAACGCGGAGATCGCGGTGGCGCTGACGGTGAGCGAGCACACGGTCAAGTCGCATGTGGGCAACGTGCTGGCGAAGCTGGGTCTGCGGGACCGGATCCAGGCGGTGATCTGCGCGTACGAGACGGGGTTGATCGCGGCGGGGGTGGCGTCCCCCGTGCGGGGTACTCCCTCTGGAGAGTGAGAGGCGGGGTGTCGACTCCCCCGCGCCGGTGAGTTGTCGTACCGCTGAAGACCCCTCTTGTTGGTGATCCGCAACTACCCCTGTGACCTGCAGCATTGAGGTCATCGGGGCGGACGTCGCCCGGATGAGGACGAGGGGGATCCCATGATGAACGCGCGTGCCCGCACTCTGATCGCCGCCACTTTGCTGCTGGGTATCGTGTCCGGCCCGGCCGTCGCCCATGCGACACCGGGGCCGGTCGCCCTGTCGGCGAAGGCCCCGGCGCCGGTGTTCTCGACCGCTCCGGACGCGCAGGCGTTGACGAAGGCGCTGGAAGGGGTCGGTGCCGCTAACGAGGACGCGACGGCGGCCCTGGTACGGGTCGGCGGATCGAGCGGAAGCTGGCAGGGCGTCTCCGGCGTGGCGGATCTCCGTACCGGACGCCCGGCCTTGGAGCAGGGCCGGTTCCGGGCCGGATCGGTGACCAAGACCTTCACGGCCGCGGTGGTCCTGCAACTGGCGGCCGAGGGGAAGGTCGATCTCGACAAGCCGGTACAGGGATACCTGCCCGGGACGTTCCCCGACCGCTTCCCGTCCGTGTCGGTGCGCGAGCTGCTGAACCACACGAGCGGGATCAAGCCGGCCGATGGCCCGGGGGACGCCTTCGAGGCGCAGTGGGACCACCGCTTCGATGTCACCGATCCGCACGACCAGATCGCCAACGCACTGGCACAAGGACCGGAGTTCGACCCGGGTTCGGCGCAGCACTACCTGAACATCAACTACACCGTTCTGGGTGTGCTCATAGAGAAGCTGACGGGCACGGCGTACGAGGAGCAGGTCGACCGGCGGATCCTGCGTCCGCTGGGGCTGCGCCAGACCTCCTTCCCGGGGCGGACGCAGACCCGGATACCGGGCCCGTACAACCACGGCTACCAGGCGGTGCCGCGTCCGGACGGCTCGACCGAGCTGCGGGACGTGTCGGTGTGGAACAGTTCCGACCGCTGGGCGGCGGGCGACATCATCTCGACCACCGCGGACCTGGAGCGGTTCACCGTGGCCCTGTTCAGCGGCCGGGTCGTGCCGCGGGCGCAGCTGGAGGAGATGTTCACCATCCCGGCGGTGAAGGACGTCGAGAGCGGCGCGGACGCCGTCCTGACCGCCGGCCTGTCCCGGATCGTGATGCCGGACGGCACGGAGGTATGGGGCAAGTCGGGCAGCCGCTACGGCTACAGCACCGGGATAGGCGGCACCCGGGACCTCTCCCGGAGCCTGGTCTACTCGGTGAACTCCACCGACGCGAAGAGCGAGGAAATGAACCCGGTGGTCCGCAACCTCCTGATGGCGGCCCTCACCCGGCAGTCGAACTAGGCGGGCATCGCTTCCAGCCGCTTGATGAGACGGCGCAGGGCCAGCAGCGGGACGATCCCGAAGACGCCGAACGACATGTCGATGAGGGTCCAGCCGAAGGGGATGCCCCGGATCGGTCCGCAGATCAGGGCCAGTGGGATCACTCCGGCGCAGGCGATCATGCCGGCTTCCACGATCCAGATGTTGCGCACCGGGTCGCGGTGGACCCCGTAGAAGAAGACGGCGATCACCAGGTGGGCGAAGGCGAGCCAGTCGTTGCCGTAGAGGAGGAAGGGGTACCGCGCGTCGGCTTGGTCCAGCCCCTCGGCCACCCGACGCAGCCAGACGTGGGACAGCACGGAGTTCGCCCAGTGGAGCTCGGTGACCAGGGGGAAGGCCGTGAGCCCACTGAGGACGAGGCAGACGATGAACAGGACCAGCCAGACACGGATACGCCGCCGGAGGGCGCTTCTCTCGCTCATGGGACAAGCGTACGCAGTTTTCTGAACACGTTCAGCCAGATCTTTGAACATGTTCAACCCTGTGGCCGGACCGTGACGGAGGTCAGAGCCCGACGATCGCGTTCCAGCGCTTGGCGAAGGACTGGCGCTCGGCCGAGGAGATGTCCCGCGCCACGACGAGGCGCCGTCGCATCTCGTCGTCCGGGAAGATCAGCGGGTTCGCCGCGAGTTCGGCGGTCTCCTTGTCCTTGGAGGCGGCCAGGACCTCGCGGGCGGCCGGGACCGGGCAGACGTAGTTGACGGCGGCGGCGAGCTTCGCGGCCACCGCCGGGTCGTAGTAATGGTCCACCAGCGCCTCGGCGTTGGACTTGTGCAGGGCCAGGTTCGGGACCAGCAGGCTCTCCGCCCAGAGTTCGGCACCCTCCTCCGGGACCACGAACTCGATGTCGGGGTTGTCGGCCCGCAGTTGGACGACGTCACCGGAGTACGCCTGGCAGGCCAGCACGTCGCCCTTGCTCAGGTCGGAGGTGTAGTCGTTGCCGGTGAAGCGGCGGATGTGCTTCTTCTTCACCATGCTCTCGACCCGGTCGCACATCCGGTGGAAGTCGCTCTCCGTCCATCGGGTGACGTCCACGCCGTCGCCCTGCATCAACAGGGCGAAGGACTCGTCGAGTCCGGAGAAGAGCGTCACCTTGCCCGCCAGGTCGGGCTGCCACAGGTCCTTGACGGACTTGATCTCCCGCCCCAGCGCCTTGCGGTTGTAGGCGATGCCGGTGATCCCGGACTGCCACGGCACGGTGTGCAGTCGGCCCTCGTCGAAGGCGGGGGAACGCAACTGCGGGTCCAGGTGCCGTGCCACGTTGGACTGCTTCGAGCGGTCCATCTTCTGGGCCCAGCCCAGCCGGACGAAGCGGGCGGCCATCCAGTCGCTGACCACCACCAGGTCGTGACCGGTCTGCTGGTGGTTCATCAGGGCCGGGCTGACCTTGCCGAAGAACTCGTCGTTGTCGTTGATCTCCTCGGTGTACCGGACCTCGATGCCGGTCTTCCGGGAGAAGGCGTCCAGCGTTGGACGGCGCTGTTCGTCCTCGTCGTCGGTGTCGATGTACAGCGGCCAGTTGGAGAAGGCGAGGCTGCGTTCTCCGGCGGAGTGGTCCGGGCCCTCTCGGCGGTCCTCGGGGACGTAGGCGGCGGGCACCCCGCAACCGCTGAGGGCGGCCAGCAGGCCCGCGGCACCGAGTCCGCGCAGCGCGGCGCGGCGGGAGAAGGGGAGTTCAGGCATGCCCAAAGCCTCGGACAAGCCGAAGGGGCGGGCAATAGACAACGTGTCTACTGCCCGCCCCCTCAGCGTTCTGCGCTGATCAGTGCGGGACGGCCGCCGGGGCCGCCGGCGCGGTTCAGCCGTCGAGCGAGGTCATCACGTGCTTGATCCGGGTGTAGTCCTCGAAGCCGTAGGCGGAGAGGTCCTTGCCGTAGCCGGACTTCTTGAAGCCGCCGTGCGGCATCTCGGCGACGAGCGGGATGTGGGTGTTGATCCACACGCAGCCGAAGTCGAGGTTCTTGGACATCCGCATCGCACGGCCGTGGTCCTTGGTCCACACGGAGGAGGCGAGGGCGAACTCGACGCCGTTCGCGTACTCCAGGGCCTGGGCCTCGTCCGTGAAGGACTGGACGGTGATGACGGGGCCGAAGACCTCGTTCTGGATGATCTCGTCGTCCTGCTTGAGGCCCGAGACCACGGTCGGGGCGTAGAAGTAGCCCTTCTCGCCGACCTGGTGGCCGCCCGCCTCGACCTTGGCGTGGGCGGGGAGGCGCTCGATGAAGCCCGCGACCTGCTTGAGCTGGTTCGGGTTGTTCAGCGGACCGTAGAGCACGTCCTCGTCGTCCGGCTGACCCGTCTTGGTGTCGGCGGCGGCCTTGGCGAGCGCGGAGACGAACTCGTCGTGGATGGACTCGTGCACGAGCACGCGGGTGGCGGCGGTACAGTCCTGGCCCGCGTTGAAGTAGCCGGCGACGGCGATGTCCTCGACGGCCTTGGCGAGGTCGGCGTCCTCGAAGACCACGACCGGGGCCTTGCCGCCGAGCTCCAGGTGGACGCGCTTGACGTCCTTCGAGGCGCTCTCGGCGACCTGCATGCCCGCGCGCACCGAGCCGGTGATGGAGGCCATCGCGGGGGTGGGGTGCTCGACCATGGCCTTGCCGGTCTCACGGTCGCCACAGACGACGTTGAAGACGCCCTTGGGCAGGATCGAGTCGATGATCTCGGCCATCAGGACGGTGGAGGCGGGGGTGGTGTCCGAGGGCTTGAGCACCACGGTGTTGCCCGCGGCGATGGCCGGGGCGAACTTCCACACGGCCATCATCATCGGGTAGTTCCACGGCGCGACCTGCGCGCAGACACCGACCGGCTCACGGCGGATGATCGAGGTCATCCCGTCCATGTACTCGCCGGCCGAGCGGCCCTCCAGCAGGCGCGCGGCGCCCGCGAAGAAGCGGATCTGGTCCACCATCGGCGGCAGCTCCTCGCTGGCCGTCAGGCCCAGCGGCTTGCCGGTGTTCTCCGACTCGGCGGCCACCAGCTCCTCCGCGCGCGCCTCGAAGGCGTCCGCGATCTTGAGCAGCGCCTTCTGCCGCTCGGCGGGAGTGGTGTCGCGCCAGCCCGGGAAGGCGGCGGCGGCCGCCGCCATGGCCGCCTCCACATCGGCCTGGCCGGAGAGCGGGGCGGTGGCGTACACCTCGCCCGTGGCGGGGTTGACCACATCGGTGGTCCGGCCGTCGGCGGCGTCCTTGAACTCTCCGCCGATGTAGTTGCGCAGACGACGCAGTTCGGTGGTCACTACAGCCACTCTCCTGATCAATGTCCAACGATTGAGACGAATCCCCAGCCTAGCGCGTCTGCTGACGCTTTCGACAGAGCCGGATGCCACGAACTGCGAAATCCGTGCAATCGGAGAGTCAAGACAACGAATTACATCGGTTACGGGTTGCGGAACCGACGACTCCTCGTGCACAGTGAGGTCGTGGTCAGTCGAAGCGCAGATTCCAGGAACAGACAACCGTCCCCGTCGGTCGATGCTGTGTCCCTGGCGATCATCGAGCAACTGCAAGAGGACGGTCGCCGTCCGTACGCAGCGATCGGCAAGGCCGTCGGCCTGTCGGAGGCAGCCGTACGCCAACGCGTACAGAAGCTGCTCGACCAGGGCGTCATGCAGATCGTCGCCGTCACCGACCCGCTCACCGTGGGCCTGCGACGCCAGGCCATGGTCGGCATCAACGTCGAGGGAGACCTCGACCCGGTGGCCGACGCACTGACCTCGATGGCCGAATGCGAGTACGTGGTAATGACCGCGGGCTCCTTCGACCTGATGGTGGAGATCGTCTGCGAGGACGACGACCACCTTCTGGAGACGATCAACAAGAAGATCCGCGCGCTCCCCGGCGTGCGCACCACCGAAAGCTTCGTTTACCTGAAGCTGAAGAAGCAGACCTACATGTGGGGAACCCGATAGCCCGTGAGCCAAGACCTCTCCAAGACCGCGTACGACCACCTGTGGATGCACTTCACCCGCATGTCGTCGTACGAGAACTCCCCCGTCCCCACCATCGTGCGGGGTGAGGGCACCTACATCTTCGACGACAAGGGCAAGCGCTACCTGGACGGTCTCGCCGGACTGTTCGTGGTCAACGCCGGTCACGGCCGCAAGGAACTGGCCGAGGTCGCCTACAAGCAGGCGCAGAAGCTCGCGTTCTTCCCCATCTGGTCGTACGCGCACCCGCAGGCCGTCGAGCTCGCCGAGCGTCTCGCCGGCTACGCCCCCGGCGACCTGAACAAGGTCTTCTTCACCACCGGTGGCGGCGAGGCCGTGGAGACCGCGTGGAAGCTGGCCAAGCAGTACTTCAAGCTGCAGGGCAAGCACACCAAGTACAAGGTCATCTCGCGTGCGGTCGCCTACCACGGCACCCCGCAGGGCGCCCTGTCCATCACCGGCCTGCCGGCCCTCAAGGCCCCCTTCGAGCCGCTGGTCCCCGGCGCGCACAAGGTGCCGAACACCAACATCTACCGCGCCCCGATCTACGGTGACGACCCGGAGGCCTTCGGCCGCTGGTGCGCCGACCAGATCGAGCAGGAGATCCTGTTCGAGGGCGCCGACACCGTCGCCGCCGTCTTCCTGGAGCCGGTGCAGAACGCCGGTGGCTGCTTCCCGCCGCCGCCCGGGTACTTCCAGCGGGTCCGCGAGATCTGCGACGAGTACGACGTGCTGCTCGTCTCCGACGAGACGATCTGCGCCTTCGGTCGCCTCGGCACGATGTTCGCCTGTGACAAGTTCGACTACGTGCCGGACATGATCACCTGCGCCAAGGGCATGACCTCGGGCTACTCCCCGATCGGTGCCTGCATCGTCTCGGACCGCATCGCCGAGCCGTTCTACAAGGGTGACAACACCTTCCTGCACGGCTACACCTTCGGCGGCCACCCGGTCTCCTCGGCGGTCGCGCTGGCCAACCTCGACATCTTCGACAAGGAGGGCCTCAACCAGCACGTGCTGGACAACGAGGGCGCCTTCCTGTCGACGCTGCAGAAGCTGCACGACCTGCCGATCGTCGGTGACGTCCGCGGCAACGGCTACTTCTACGGCATCGAGCTCGTCAAGGACAAGGTCACCAAGGAGTCCTTCACGGACGAGGAGACCGAGCGCGTGCTCTACGGCTTCCTCTCCAAGGCGCTCTTCGACAACGGCCTGTACTGCCGTGCCGACGACCGTGGCGACCCGGTCATCCAGCTCGCCCCGCCGCTGATCGCGGACCAGGGCACCTTCGACGAGATCGAGGGCATCCTGCGCTCGGTGCTCACCGAGGCGTGGACGAAGCTGTAGGCAGCGCTGCCACCGGCCCCGGCCGGGCAGTAAATAGTCCGAACCACACGGCCCGGATCACCCGTTCGAGTGAGAACGCGGGGGTCCGGGCCGTGTGCTGTCACCATCCGGGACGTTCGTCTCTTTACATCTCCTTGCGGCGCCAGTGACCGATGGGGCTCCGCTTCGTTCCCTCGGACGGAGGTGTACCCATGGTGGCTCCCACAGACGATGCCCCGCCTGACGATGACGTCCTCTGGGCACGGTCCCTGCACTACTCCCACGACGGCTCGCCCGGCCTCATCGGCGTCTCCGTCGGCGTCCGGCAGGGCGAGATCCTGGCCCTGACCGGCCCGCGCGGCAGCGGCAAGACCACGCTGCTGCGCTGTCTGGCCGGCTCGCTCACGCCGGAGCAGGGCGAGGTCTGGTTCAACGGCGTGCCCGTCCACACCATGGGAACCCTGGCCCGGGAACGGCTGCGCCGCGACCGGTTCGGCTGGATCGGCCCGGAGCCGCACCTGGTGCCCGAGCTCAAGGTGTGGGAGAACGTCGCGCTGCCCCTGCTGATCGCGGGCGCCTCGCACCGCGCCGCCAAGCACGCCGCCCGCGAATGGCTGGACCGGCTCGACATCGGCGCCTTCGCCCGTAAGCGACCGGGTGCGCTGACCCGCGCCGAGTCGCAGCGGGTCTCCCTCGCCCGGGCCCTGGTCCACGAGCCCGCGGTGATCTTCGCCGACGAGCCGACCGCCCCGCTGCACCGCGCCGAACGGGCGCTGCTGCTGCGGACGCTGACCACCGCGGCCCGCTCACACGACGTCACCGTCCTGCTCGCCACCCACGACGAGGAGAGCGCGGCCGTCGCCGACCGCCGTTTCGCCCTGCTCGACGGCCGCCCGGCCGGGGCCGCCGCCGCCGGGTCCGGTCCCACCGAGACCACGGAGGACCAGGCCGCGTGCTCGCTCTCCGCCTAGTCCGGGGCTCCCGGCCGCTGGTCCAGCTCCGTCGCCTCCTCGTCGCCGCCGCCTCGGCCGGCGCCGGATTCCTGCTCCTCTACGTCCTCGCGGAGGCGACCGCCCGGCCCGCCGGATCGTTCCCTCGGCTGCTGTGGGCGCTGGTCCCGCTCGCCGCCACCGTCCAGTTCGCGGTGGCCGTCGCCCGGACCGACCCGGCGACCCGCCCCCGGGAAGGGATGGACGCCGCCGGGCTGGGCCCCGTACGGCTCACCCTGGCCGCGGCCATGTCCACCGCCGTCGCCTGCACCCTGGGCAGCGCGCTGGCCCTGGCCGTCTTCCTCCACCTGCGGGGCGAACTCGCCGGGCTGCCGTTCGACGGGGCCGGCTCCGGGTTCCTGCACGCGGAACAGCCGCTGCCCGTGGCGGCCGCGCTGACCCTGCTGGCGCTCGTCCCGCTGGCCGCCTCCGCCGCGACGGCCCTCGCCCTGCGTCCGCGCCCGCCGCTGGCCGGGCTGCCACCGCAGACGGGGGTGCCGTGGGGGGTCGCGCTGTGCGCGTGCGGGCTCGCCCTCCAGGCGTACGCCGGCCAGGGCAGCCCGGCGCTGCCGGCCGGGTGGGCGCTGATCGCGCTCGGGCTCGCCCTCGCCGGCCCGGGTCTGGCCTACGGCTGCGGGACCCTGGTGCTGGCCTTCCGCCCGGGCGCGCTGCGCCTGCTCGCGGGGCGCGCGCTCCAGGAGGAAGCCCCCCGGCTGGGCCGCCCCCTCGGGGTGCTCTGCGCGGTCGGCGCGGCGGCCCTCACGGCGCTGGCCCTGCGCGAGCGGGGCACCGTCTTCGCTCCGCTCGGCCCGCTGACCGGGCCCGCCGCGGCGCTGGTGGCGCTGTGCGCGGTCGCGACACTTCTCACATCGGCGGTGGAGTCCCGGCAGGCCCGGGCCGCCACCCGGGCCACCCTGACCGGCCTCGGCGCACCGGGCGTGGTCCTGCGCACGGCCGCCACGGTGCGGGCTTCCGCGCTGGTGGTGGTGTGCGTACCACTGAGCTGGGGTGTGGCACAGCTGACGTCGCTCGCGCTGACCCGCTGACCCGTCCAACCCTTAGGGTGGGCCGAATGGTCAACGCAGACATCGAGATCGAGACGCTCGCCGAATTCGACCAGGTCGTCGCCCGGGGGTCACTGAGCGGCTACCGGGTCCAGTCGGTCAACCTGCTGGAGCGGACCTTCGCGCTGCTGTCCGCCGACACCTCGGCCGCCGTCTTCCTGGGCTGCGCGATGGAACCCGACGCCGCGGCGAAGGTGCGTGCCGACGGCGCGCTGGTCTTCCCGCCGGTTCCCGACCTGCCGTTCCACCCGTACCGGAGCCTGCTGTACTCGGCCGACGAGTTGTTCGCCGGCCTGTCGGCGGGCTACGAGGCCACCCTGGACGCGCAGGCGTACGCCTGGTTCCAGGAGACGAAGTCGGACGGCGACGTCTTCTCCTCGATGCTCCGCTCCATCCACGACGACGCCGTCTCCGACGCGCTCGACGAGCACCTGCGTGGTGCCCGCGTGGTCGGCGTGATGGGCGGCCACGCCATGATCCGCGGCGCCGTCGACTACCGGGGCGCGGCCGAACTCGGCCGCACGCTGGCCCGGTCCGGGCTGACCGTGGCCACCGGCGGCGGACCGGGCGCGATGGAAGCGGCCAACCTCGGCGCCTACCTGGCCCCCGCCCCCGACGAGGCGCTCGACGAGGCGCTGGAACTGCTGGCCAAGGCCCCGTCCTTCGTCCCGTCGGTGTCCGACTGGGCGCGGGTCGCCTTCGCCGTGCGGGAGCGTTGGCCCGCGGGCGGCGACTCGGTGGGCATCCCGACCTGGTTCTACGGGCACGAGCCGCCGAACGCGTTCGCCGGCCACATCGCCAAGTACTTCGCGAACGCCACCCGGGAGGACGGGCTGCTCGCGCGGTGCAACGCGGGCGTGGTGTTCCTGCCGGGAGCGGCCGGCACCGTGCAGGAGATCTTCGACAACGCGACGCCGAACTACTACGCCTCGCGGGGCGAGCCGACGCCGATGGTCCTGGTCGACCGGACGCACTGGACGGAGCGGCTGCCCGCCTGGCCCCTGCTCCGGGCGCTGGCGCGCGACCGCGGCATGGAGTCGCGGATCGCGCTGGTCGAGTCGGTGACCGAGGTGCCGGCGGCGCTCGCCGCGATGGGCTGAGCGGCGTGAGGCAACTTCGCGGGCGCTCCGCACGTCTGCCTTAGGTCATCTCACCGCACAATCCGCCAGACGTGAACGGAGCCCTCGGTGCTCATAGGACTGTTGACCGCGATCGCGGCGTCCCTCTGCTACGGCACGGGCTCCGTCCTGCAAGCCGTCGGCTCCCGGCGGGCGGCCCGGTTGTCCCCGGCCGACGCGGGGGTGACCGCGCACGGCGGCCCCAACCTGTCCTCGACCGCGAAAGCGGCGATGACCTGGGAGTTCATCGTCGGCACGATCCTGGACTTCGTGGGCTTCGGGCTGGGCGCGCTGGCGGCGCGGCTGCTCCCGCTGTTCCTGTCCCAGACGGTGATCAGCGCCAACCTGGTGATCACGGCCGTGTTGAGCGTGAAGCTGTTGGGCATCCGGCTCTCGCGCAAGGAGTGGACCTCCATCGGGGTCGTCTGCGCGGCGCTGGTCCTGCTGGCGACGGCCGCCGGCCACGAGGGCGGCCACCACGCGCCGATGGCCACGCATTGGTGGCTGTTGGCCGTCACCCTGTTGATCATCGTGGGCGGCACGGTGGCCGTACGGCTGCTCGGCGCGCGGGCCGCGATCCTGGCGGGCCTGCTGTCGGGTCTGGCCTTCGGCGCGCTGGGCATCGGCGTACGGATCCTCGACGGGATCGAGCCGTTCTCGCTCGGCGGGCTTCTCTGCGACCCGGCCCTCTACGCGATCGTCCTCGCGGGCGTCGGCGGCATGTACCTGCACACGGTCGCGCTGCAGATCGGGTCGGTGAACGGGGCCACGGCGGCGCTGGTGGTCGGCGAGACGGTGCTGCCCGGGGCGATCGGCGTGCTCTGGCTGGGCGACGCGTCCCGCCCGGGTCTCGCCTGGTTGGCGGTCCTGGGCTTCGTCCTGGCGGTGACGGGCGCGGTGGCGGTGGCCTGGTACGGGAACGACGACGCCCCCGAACCCGAGTCGGCCGCCGCCCCCGACCCGGTCCCGGCGTCCCGCTGACCGGCGCCGCCTCGGTCTACCCCGGCGGCAGGACCACCACTTCCGACGGGGCGAAGGTCACCGCCACCCGGTCCCCCACCTCCGGGGCCGCTGCCGGCCCGCACTCGGACTCCAGCACCGGTCCCGCCTCGGGCCGCAGCAGCAGCGCGACGTGCGTCCCGCGGAAGGTGCGGGACAGCACCTCGCAGCGCAGCCCGTCCGCGCCCGGCGTCACCCCGGCCGGGCGGATCAGCAGGTGCTGCGGCCCCTCCGGAGCCCCCGCCGGCACCGGGACCTTGCCCCATTCGGTGGCCGCGACGCCACCCGACACCACCGCCGGGGTCACGTTCTGGAAGCCCAGGAACCGCGCGACGAACTCCGACGCGGGGCGCTGCCACACCTCCAGCGGGGTGCCGGCCTGCGCGATCCGCCCGTCCCGCATCACCACCACCCGGTCGGCCAGCGCGAACGCCTCCCCCTGGTCGTGGGTCACGGCCAGCACGGTCGTGCCCAGCCGGGCGAACAGCGCCCGCAGCTCGACCACCAGCCGTTCCCGCAGTCCGCGGTCCAACTGCCCGAGCGGCTCGTCCAGCATCAGCAGCCGCGGGGACGGCGCCAGCGCCCGGGCCAACGCCACCCGCTGCTGCTCGCCCCCGGACAGCGAGGCCACCGCCCGGCCCTGCGCCCCGGGCAGCCCGACCAGGTCCAGCAGCTCCGCGACCCGGGCCCCGTAGGAGCCCCGGCCGCCGCCGCGCATCCGCAGCCCGAACGCGACGTTCCCGCCCACGTCCCGGTGCGGGAACAGTTGGTGGTCCTGGAACATCAGGCCCACGCCGCGCCGGTGCACCGGCACCCCGGCCTGGTCCGCGCCGCCCAGCAGCACCCGCCCCGCCGAAACCGGTTGGAGCCCGGCCACCACCCGCAGCAGCGTGGACTTCCCGCTGCCGCTGGGCCCCAGCACGCACACGGTCTCGTGCTCGGCGACCGTGAGGTCCACGGAGTCCAAGGCGTTCACGGCGGCCCGCCCGCCGAAGCGGACCGACACCCCCTCCAGCCGAAGCAACGTCATCAGAACTCTCCCGAGGTCTTGTCGGGCCGCAGTCGCTCCAGCACCAGCAGGGACACCGCGCACACCAGCATCAAGATCGTGCTCAGGGCCATCGCCTGCCCGTAGTTCATCTCGCCCGCCCGCCCCAACAGCCGCGCCACGGCCACCGGCAGCGTCGGACGGTCCGGCCGCGCGATGAAGACCGTCGCCCCGAACTCGCCCAGGGACACCGCGAAGGCGAAGCCGGCCGCGATCAGCAGTGCCCGCCGCACCAGCGGCAGGTCCACCTCCCGCCACGCCCGCCACGGCGACGCCCCGAGCACCGCGGCCGCCTCCCGCAGCCGCCCGTCCACCGCGCGCAGCACCGGCAGCATGGTCCGTACCACGAACGGCACCCCCACCAGCGCCTGCGCGAGCGGCACCAGGATCCACGAGGTCCGCAGGTCCAGCGGCGGCTCGTCCAACGTGATCAGGAACCCGAAGCCGACGGTCACCGCCGACACCCCCAGCGGCAGCATCAGCAGCGCGTCGAAGCCGCGCACGAACCGCCCGCCGCGCCGGGACAGCGCGGCCGCCGCGAGCCCCCCGACGAACAGCGCGATGGCCGTCGCGGCCAGCGCGTACTCCAGGGAGTTCCCGATCGACTCCAGGGGCGGGACCAGGAACGTCCCCGATCCGACCTCCGCCAGCGCCCGGTAGAAACCGAGCCCGTAGCCGCCGGGGGCGTCGAACGAGCGCTCCACCAGCACACCGAGCGGCAGCACGATCAGCAGCGCCACGACCAGCAGCACCCCGGCCAGCAGCGCGCGCTGCGCGGGCCCCTGCGGCCGGTGCGCGGTCCCCGCGGCGTCCACCAGTCGCAGGGCGGTCTCCCGTCGGCGCACGGTCCGGGCGTGCACGGCCAGGACGAGGCCCATCGCGACGAACTGGACCATGGTGAGCACGGCGGCCGTCGGCAGGTCCAGCAGTTGCGCGGTCTGCCGGTAGACCTCCACCTCCAGGGTGGAGTAGGAGGGGCCGCCCAGGATCTGCACGACGCCGAAGGAGGAGAAGGTGAACAGGAACACCATCAGCGCGGCGGCGGCCACCGCCGGGGCCAGGGCGGGCAGTGTCACCCGCCGCCACGCCGCGATCCGCCCGGCGCCCAGCACCCGCGCGGCCTCCTCCTGGCGTGGGTCGAGCTGTGCCCAGAGCCCGCCCACCGTCCGTACGACGACGGCGTAGTTGAAGAAGACGTGGGCGAGGAGGATGGCCCAGACGGTGGTGTCGAGCCGGACCCCCCACAGTTCGTCCAGCAGCCCGCCCCGGCCGACCAGAGCCAGGAAGGCCGTGCCGACCACCACGGTCGGCAGCACGAACGGAACCGTGACCACCGCCCGCACCAGCCCCTTGCCCGGGAAGTCGAAGCGGGCGAAGACGTACGCGCCGGGGAGCGCGATCAGCAGCGTGAGCCCGGTCGAGGCGAGTGCCTGCCAAGTGGTGAACCACAGCACGTCGGCGATGTCGGGCCGGGCGAGCACCTCGGCGATCCGGCCGAACTGCCAACCCTCGTCGGTCTTGAGCCCGCGCCCGACGATCGCGGCGACGGGATAGGCGAAGAACAGCCCGAAGAAGACGAGCGGGACGGCCATCAGGGCGAGCCTGACGGCCGTGGCCCGCCCGCGCTCCCGCCCCGCGGGGACGGGAGCGGGGGCCGCGGGAGCGCTCCGGCGTGCTACTTCACGACGAGCGAGGACCATGCCTTGACCCACTGCTCACGGTTCTTGGCGATGACGTCCGGCGCGACGTTCTCCGGCTTGTCGATCACCACTCCGTGCTTCGTGAACACCTCCGGCAGCTTGGCGTCCTTGACCACCGGGTCCACGAACATCTGGAGCGGCATGTCCTCCTGGAACTTCTTGCTCACCAGGAAATCGAGGAGCGCCTTGCCGCCCGCCTCGTTCTTCGCGCCCTTGAGCAGGCCGGCGAACTCGATCTGGCGGAAGCAGGTGCCGGTGGCGACGCCCGTCGGCGCCTCGGCCGGCTGCGGGTCGGCGTAGAGAACCTCGGCCGGCGGGCTGGAGGCGTAGGAGACGACCAGCGGCCGGTCGCCCTTGGCCTTCTTGCCGCCGGCGGAGCCGGAGAACCGCTCGTTGTACGCCTGTTCCCAGCCGTCGACGACCTCGACGCCGTTGGCCTTGAGCTTGCTCCAGTAGTCCTTCCAGCCTTCGTCGCCGTACTTGCCGACGGAGGCGAGGAGGAAGCCGAGGCCGGGCGAGGAGGTCGCGGCGTTCTCGGTGACCAGCAGGTTCTTGTACTCGGGCTTGATCAGGTCGTCCAGCGTCTGCGGCGGGGCGAGCTTCTTGTCCGCGAAATACTGCTTGTCGTAGTTGACGCAGATGTCGCCGGAGTCCACCGGGGTGACCCGGTGCTGCCGGTCGAGCACGTACTCGGGCTTGACGTCGCCGAGGCCCTTGGCCTCGTAGGGCGTGAAGATGCCGTTGTCGAGGGCGCGGGAGAGCAGCGTGTTGTCCACGCCGAAGAAGACGTCGCCGCGCGGCGAGCCCTTGGTGAGGATCTCCTGGTTGAGCGCGGCGCCGGCGTCCCCGGACTTCAGCACCTTGACGGTGTAGCCGCTCTGCTGCTCGAACTCCTTGAGGACCGGCTCGCTCACGGCGAAGGAGTCGTGGGAGACGAGGGTGACGGTCTTGGACTTCGGCGCGTCGCTCGCGCCCGCGGCCTTGTCCTTGGCATCGCCGCCGCAGGCGCTGAGCGTCGTGACGCCCAGCGCGGTCGCGAGCAGCGCGCCCGCGAACTTCTTGGTGGTGCTCACTGGTGAATTCCTCCTGGGATGTCCAGGAGAAGACGCGGCCCTGCCCGGCGCTCCATGCGAGCGGTCGCCGGGCAGGGCGCAACAGCTTGAGTGAATGACCGAACTTCCTACCCCGAATGACCGGGGCGAGGTTCAGAGGGTCTGCGGATGACGGTTACCGCACTCTCAGCGCTGTGGCGCTCCCCTGTCGGAATATGCAATTGGTTCGGCCACAGGGTACCCCGTGGCCGATCCGGCCCCCAGGAGAGTCCGCCCGGGGCGGGCGGGGCGGGGTCAGCGCTCGGACGCGGCCAGCTGACCGCAGGCGCCGTCGATCTCCTGGCCGCGGGTGTCTCGTACGGTCACCGGGACGCCGTGCCGGGCGATCGCCTCGACGAACGCCTTCTCGTCCTCGGGCCGCGAGGCGGTCCACTTCGAGCCGGGCGTCGGGTTCAGCGGGATCAGGTTGACGTGGACCCGCTTGCCCTTGAGCAGCCTGCCGAGCAGGTCACCGCGCCACGCCTGGTCGTTGATGTCCCGGATCAGGGCGTACTCGATCGAGACGCGGCGGCCGGACTTCTCGGCGTACTCCCAGGCCGCGTCCAGCACCTCGCGCACCTTCCAGCGGGTGTTCACCGGCACCAAGGTGTCGCGCAGCTCGTCGTCGGGCGCGTGCAGCGAGACGGCGAGACGGCACTTGAAGCCCTCGTCGGCGAAGCGCAACATGGCCGGGACCAGGCCGACGGTGGAGACGGTGATGCCGCGCTGCGACAGGCCGAGGCCGTCGGGCTCCGGGTCGGTCAGCCGGCGGATCGAGCCGACGACGCGGTTGTAGTTGGCGAGCGGCTCGCCCATCCCCATGAAGACGATGTTCGACAGTCGGGCCGGTCCTCCGGGGACCTCGCCGTCGCGCAGGGCGCGCATGCCGTCGACGATCTGGTGCACGATCTCGGCGGTCGACAGGTTGCGGTCCAGCCCGGCCTGGCCGGTGGCGCAGAACGGGCAGTTCATGCCGCAGCCGGCCTGGGAGGAGATGCACATGGTGACCCGGTCGGGGTAGCGCATCAGCACGGACTCCACCAGGGTGCCGTCGTGCAGCTTCCACAGGGTCTTGCGGGTGGTGTCCTCGTCGCAGGAGATGTGCCGCACGACGCTCATCAGGTCGGGCAGCAGCTCCTGGCGGAGCCGCTCCCGCGAGGCCGCCGGGATGTCGGTCCACTCGGCGGGGTCGTGCGCGTACCGCGCGAAGTAGTGCTGTGAGAGCTGCTTGGCCCGGAACGGCTTCTCGCCGATCGCGGCGACCGCCTCGCGGCGTTCGGCCGGGGTCATGTCGGCGAGGTGCCGGGGCGGCTTCTTCGCTCCGCGAGGGGCGACGAAAGTGAGCTCTCCCGGAACGGGGCGGGCCATGGCGGGTACTCCTTGTAAGACGAAAGGCGCGCCGCAGAAGCAGCGCGCCTTTCAAGAGTAACCGCCCGGACCCACCCGAAGCCTTCGCGTGTACGTCGCCGCAGCTCAGCGGGGCCGCACTGGTGAAAAACCCGCGGGTCGGAGCCCCCGGGGGCGGGTATCAGCCGGTGCCGACGAACGCGGCGAGCAGCAGCCACACCACCGGGGCGGTCGGCAGCAGCGAGTCGAGCCGGTCCATGATGCCGCCGTGACCGGGGAGCAGGGTGCCCATGTCCTTGATGCCCAGGTCCCGCTTGATCATCGACTCGCCGAGGTCGCCCAGGGTGGCGCTGACCGCGACGGCCAGCCCCAGCAGCAGGCCCTGCCACCATTCGCCGTCGTGGATGAGGAACTCCATGCACAGCGCGCCCGCCGCCATCGCGAACGCCACCGCGCCGGCCAGGCCCTCCCGGGTCTTGCCGGGGCTGATGCGCGGGGCGAGCTTGGTCTTGCCGAAGCGCCAGCCCACCGCGTAGGCCCCGGTGTCGCTGACGACGGTCAGCACCAGGAAGGTGACGACCCGCTGGGGCCCGTCGTCGGCGGTGAGCAGCATCGCCACGAAGGTCGCGAGGAAGGGCACGTAGAAGGCGGCGAAGACACCCGCCGTGACGTCCTTGAGGTAGTCCTCGGGCGGCTCGGTCATCCGCCAGACCAGCACCGCCAGGGCGGTCAGCGCCATCGCCACCCAGGCGCCCTCGGCGCCGCGGACGTATCCGGCGATGACCATGGCGGCGCCACCGACCGCGAGCGGTACCAGCGGCGCCTTGATGCCCTTCTTCTCCTGGAGCCGGGAGGTGAGCTCCCACAGGCCGACGACGACCGCGACGACGATGACACCGACGAACACGGCCTTGACGATGAAGAGCGAGGCGAAGATCACCGCTCCGAGGCCGACGCCGACCCCTATGGCGGCCCGCAGGTCCCGCCCCGCGCGCTTCTTCGGCGGCGGGGAGGCGTCCTGGGGTGCCGGCGAGGGCGGAGGCGGGGGGCTGGGCATGGGCTCCTGCGGCGGCGTCTCGGCGCGGAAGAGGGGGCCGCTGTCGGCGGCGACCCCCCGATCGCGTGCTTCCCGGTCGTCGAAGTCACGGCCGGCGGCATCGGGCACGATGGGCATGGGCCGAGTCTGCGGGCCCACCCGAGCATCGTATGCGGGACCCGCCGGGACGGGCTCCGGCTGCCAGGAAGAGTCGTTCATCAGACTTCGAGGAGCTCGGCTTCCTTGTGCTTGAGCAGCTCGTCCACCTGCGTGACGTACTTCGCGGTGGTGTCGTCGAGCTCCTTCTCGGCGCGGCGGACCTCGTCCTCGCCGGACTCCTTGTCCTTGACGAGCTTGTCGAGGGCGTCCTTCGCCTTGCGGCGGATGGAGCGGATCGAGACCTTGGAGTCCTCGGCCTTGGTGCGCGCGACCTTGACGTACTCCTTGCGACGCTCCTGCGTCAGCTCGGGGAAGGTCACCCGGATGATGCGGCCGTCGTTGCTCGGGTTGACGCCGAGGTCGGAGTCGCGGATGGCCTGCTCGATGTTGCGCAGCGCGGAGGCGTCGAACGGCGTCACGACGGCCATGCGCGGCTCGGGCACCGCGAAGGAGGCGAGCTGGTTGATGGGCGTGATGGCACCGTAGTAGTCCGCCACGATCTTGTTGAACATCGCCGGGTGCGCACGGCCCGTGCGAATCGCGGCGAAGTCTTCCTTGGCGACGACGACGGCCTTCTCCATCTTCTCCTCGGCCTCGAGGAGGATTTCTTCGATCACCACGTGCTCCTGCATGTCAGATATGGATGGTTCAGGCGGGGCGGGCCGGCCGGGCCGGTCCGCTGCGGGCGCGGGCCCGGCGGCCGGGCGGTCAGACCCTGGTGCCCTGGTCGCTCACGAGCGTGCCGATCTTCTCACCCTTGACGGCCCGGGCGATATTGCCCTCGGCGAGGAGCTCGAAGACCAGGATCGGGAGCCGGTTGTCGCGGCACAGCGTGATGGCGGTGGCGTCGGCGACCTTGAGGTCCCGCGACAGCACCTCGCTGTACTCCAGCGCGTCGAACTTCACCGCGTCCGGATTGGTCTTCGGGTCGGAGTCGTAGACCCCGTCGACGCCGTTCTTGCCCATGAGCAGGGCTTCCGCGTCGATCTCCAGGGCGCGCTGGGCCGCCGTGGTGTCGGTGGAGAAGTACGGCATGCCCATGCCGGCGCCGAAGATGACGACGCGCCCCTTCTCCAGGTGCCGCACGGCACGCAGCGGGATGTAGGGCTCCGCGACCTGGCCCATGGTGATGGCGGTCTGGACGCGGCTGTCGATGCCCTCCTTCTCCAGGAAGTCCTGGAGGGCGAGGCAGTTCATCACCGTGCCGAGCATGCCCATGTAGTCGGAACGGGCACGGTCCATGCCGCGCTGCTGGAGCTCGGCGCCGCGGAAGAAGTTGCCGCCGCCGATGACGATCGCGATCTCCGCGCCGTCACGGACCACGGCGGCGATCTCACGCGCGATGGCGTGCACGACGTCAGGGTCGACGCCCAGCCCGCCGCCGCCGGAGAAGGCTTCACCCGACAGCTTCAGCATGAAGCGGCGGCCCTTCTTGTCGTGGTGGCTCTTGTCGTCGGAAGCGGTGTGGGGGTCCACGCCCTGATTCATGGGATCTCCTCGTGCACATACGAAGAAGGCCATTGCCGGTGGGTCCTCGCGGTTCCCTCTACGGCAATGGCCTCCTCGTCAGATCTGCGGTCGCCCTGCGCGAGCGCGGACGACTGCTTCAGACCCTACCGGGGTCCGGTGTCCGTCGCGTACGGACGGACTCAGATGCCGACCTTGATGCGGCTGAAGCGCACCAGCGTGACACCGGCCTCGTCCAGAACCTTCTGGACGGACTTCTTGTTGTCCAGCGCGTACGGCTGGCCGAGCAGCGTGGCTTCCTTGAAGAAGCCGTTGACGCGACCCTCGACGATCTTGGGAAGGGCGGCCTCGGGCTTGCCCTCCGCGCGGGTGGTCTCCTCGGCGACGCGACGCTCGCTCTCGACGACCTCGGCCGGGACGTCCTCCTTGGAGAGGTACTTCGGCGCGAAGGCGGCGATGTGCTGGGCGATGCCCTTGGCCAGGTCGGCGTCGGCCTTGTCCAGCTCGACCAGGACACCGATCTGCGGGGGCAGGTCGGGCATGGTGCGGTGCATGTACGCGGAGACGAAGGCACCCTCGTACTGCGCGAAGCGGTCCAGGACGATCTTCTCGCCGAGGTTGGCGTTGGCCTCGTCCACGAACGCCTGGACGGTCTGGCCGGGCTTGATCTCGGAGGCGAGCAGCGCCTCGATGTCCGCCGGCTTGGTGGCGGCCACGTGCTGGGCCAGCTCGTCGGCCACGGCGAGGAACTTCGGGCTCTTGGCCACGAAGTCGGTCTCGCACTTGAGCTCGACCAGGACGCCGGAGGCGTTGTCGGCGGCGATCAGGGAGGCGACGGCGCCGTTCTCCGCGGAGCGGCCCTCACGCTTGGCAACGCCCTTGAGGCCCTTGACGCGCAGGATCTCGTTGGCCTTCTCGACGTCGCCGTCGGCCTCGACGAGCGCGTTCTTGCAGTCCAGCATGCCGGCGCCGGTGAGCTCGCGGAGCTTCTTGACGTCAGCGGCGGTGTAGTTCGCCATGAGTCTTGGATTCTCTCTCGAAGTCGTAGATCCAGGGTGAGCGGCGGAGGAGTCGCGCTCAGGCGCGACTCCCCCGCCGTCATCGTCCGTGCTGCGAGTGCCCGGCGCGTGAACGCCGGGCGCCCTCAGTGGGTCAGGCCTGCTCGGCGTCGGCGGCCGGGGCCTCGACGACGGTCTCGGTCTCGGCCTCGGCGGCCGGGGCCTCGACAGCGGCCTCGGCCGGAGCGGCCTCGGCGGGCTCGTCGGCCTTCTTCTCGCCCTCGAGCAGGTCGCGCTCCCACTCGGCGAGCGGCTCGGCGGCGGCCTTCTCGCCCGGCTTCGAGTCACCGGTCGCGGCACCGGAGCGGGCGATGAGGCCCTCGGCGACGGCGTCGGCGATCACGCGGGTGAGCAGGGTGACGGAGCGGATCGCGTCGTCGTTGCCCGGGATCTTGTAGTCGACCTCGTCGGGGTCGCAGTTGGTGTCGAGGATCGCGACGACCGGGATGTGGAGCTTGCGCGCCTCACCGACGGCGATGTGCTCCTTCTTGGTGTCGACGATCCAGACGGCGCTGGGGACCTTCGACATCTCGCGGATACCACCGAGGGTCTTCTCCAGCTTGATCTTCTCGCGGGAGAGGACCAGGAGCTCCTTCTTGGTGAGACCCGAGGCGGCGACGTCCTCGAAGTCGATCGCCTCAAGCTCCTTCAGACGCTGGAGGCGCTTGTAGACGGTGGAGAAGTTGGTGAGCATGCCACCGAGCCAACGCTGGTTGACGTACGGCATGCCGACGCGCGTCGCCTGCTCGGCGATGGCCTCCTGGGCCTGCTTCTTGGTACCGACGAACATGATGGAGCCACCGTGCGCGACGGTCTCCTTCACGAACTCGTAGGCGCGGTCGATGTACGACAGCGACTGGAGCAGGTCGATGATGTAGATGCCGTTGCGCTCGGTGAAGATGAAGCGCTTCATCTTCGGGTTCCAGCGACGGGTCTGGTGACCGAAGTGGACGCCGCTTTCCAGCAGCTCCCGCATCGTTACGACGGCCATGGCCATCTCCTTGTTTTCTCGGTTTGGTTCCTGACGCCCCGCCGCGTCCTGCCCCCGAGGAGGGGACCGAGAGACGCTCTCACCTGGTCTGACGAGCCGGTGCTGGGGCGTGCGAAGTCGACCCGGTGACCCGGATCGCCACAAGAAGTGTACGGGACCCGGCGGTATGCCGGGTGACGCGCTTGTCCACACCGTCCGGGTTGTCCACAGGCCCGGGCGGCGCGCACGGGCCGCGCGGGACGCTCTCCCGTATGACGACTCTGCTGCTCAGCCTGCTCGTGGCGCTGTCCCAGGCGCTCGCCTCCCCTGCCGCCGTGGCCCCCGCCGGTACCCCCACGGCCCCCGCCGGGGTGCGTCCGCTGCCGGCGCCCCTGGTGGTGACGCGATGGTGGGACCCGCCGCCGACGCCGTACGCGGCCGGTCACCGCGGGGTGGACCTGGCGGCGCCGGTGGGGGCGGAGCTGCGCGCCGTGGGGCCCGGTCGGGTGTTCTACGCCGGGCAGGTCGCGGGCCGCGGGGTGCTCTCCCTCACCCTCCCGGGCGGCCTGCGGACCACGTACGAGCCGGTCCGGCCGCTCGTGGCCGAGGGCGAGGAGGTCACGGCGGGCCAGGTGGTGGCGGTGCTGACGGAGGGCGCCCACTGTACGGAGCCCTGCCTGCACTGGGGTCTGCTGGCGGGCGAGACCTACCTCAACCCCTTGACCCTGGTCCCGCGCACCACCCCGAGACTGCTGCCCACCGCACGGCCGGACGGCGCCTGACGCAGGCGCGGCCTCTCTCCGGGTCTACGGTGCGAGGCCACCCGCTCAGCCCCGGACACCCCGCAGGGCCATCGCGACGGCCGCCTCCGTCACCACGCCCGGGTCCTCGGCGGCGCCGAGCTCGATCCGCCGGACCGCCGCGTCCACGACCCCCTGCAACAGCATCGCGGCCAGCTTCGGCTCCGCCTGGCCGAGGGCCGCCAGCGCCTCCACGATCATCGCGACCAGTCCGCCGTGCGCCGCGCGGATCTTCTCCCGCGCGGCGGCGTCCAGCTCCCCGGCGGAGATCGCCACCACCGCCCGGTGGCGCCGGTCCCCGACCAGCCCGAGCTGGCTGCGGACATACGCCTCGATCTTCGCCTCGGGCGTCGGGGCCGCCTCCATCGCCGCCTCGATCTCGGCCGCCCAGACGGGGAAGTCCACCGCGCACAGCTCCTCGACGACCGCCGCGCGGGAGCGGAAGTACTCGTACACCGAGGACCGGGCGAGCCCGGTGCGCTGCGCCAGGGCGGGGAAGGTCAGCGCCTCCGTACCGCCTTCGGACAGCAGGGAACGGGCGGCGTCCAACAGGGCGCGGCGCTGCATCGACCGGTGCTCGGCCACGGAGGCCGCTCGAATCCTTGGCACCCGACCACTCTACGGAGCAACGGCCGTCCGGACACGGGTCTTCGACGGGGCGGCGGCGTCGAGCCGCCGCGCCTTCACCGGCCGACGTCCGCGAGCTTGGCGCGCAGTTGGAGTACGGACTTGGTGTGGATCTGGCTGACCCGGCTCTCGGTGACGCCCAGCACGTTGCCGATCTCGGCGAGGGTGAGGCCCTCGTAGTAGTAGAGGGTGACGACCGTCTTCTCCCGATCCGGCAGCGTGTTGATCGCGCGGGCCAGCAGCCTGCGCAACTCGCGGTCCTCGGCCACCTCCACCGGGTCGTCGGCGGCGTGGTCCTCCAGGGTGTCCATCAGCGAGAGCCGGTCGCCGCCCTCGCCACCGACGTGCAGCAGCTCCTCCAGGGCCACGACGTTCGCCAGCGACAACTGACTGAAGACGGTGTGGAGCTCCTCCACCCCGATCCCCATCTCCCCGGCCACCTCGTGCTCGGTCGGGGTGCGCCGCAACTGGGCCTCCAGCGTGGCGTAGGCCCGCTCCACGGCGCGCGCCTTCTGCCGGACCGAGCGGGGGATCCAGTCCAGCGCCCGCAGCTCGTCGATCATGGCGCCGCGGATCCGGGTGATGGCGTACGTCTCGAACTTGATGGACCGCTCGATGTCGAACTTCTCGATGGCGTCGATGAGGCCGAAGACACCGGAGGAGACGAAGTCGGCCTGCTCGACGTTGGGCGGCAGGCCCACGCTGACCCGGCCGGCCACGTACTTCACCAGCGGCGAGTAGTGCAGGATCAGTTGCTCCCGCAGCCGCTCGTCCCCCGAGTCCTTGTACGAGCGCCACAGCACCTCCAGGGACGAGGGCGCGGTGGACCGCACACTGCCGCCGCGGGCAGCGGGGGGCACCGCAGCGCGGTCAGACCCTGAGGTGTGCTGGGGCATGCTTCGCCTTTGCCGGAGCCGGATTCCTTGGGAGCGTAGCGTGACGGAAGTGTCGCGGTGCGCGAAGAGTACGGGATGGCGCGGGGCCGCATGGGCGCCCCGACCGGCACGGGCGGGCCGGGACCGGCGCCTCGCGCACGGTCCCGACAACCGCCCTCGGGAAGACCGCGTCTCTCATCGGCGTCACTCTTTCACCGGAACGCCCCAGGTCAATGACCGCCTCGCCGGGCGCCACCGGTTCGAGTGCCTCCTCGGGGTCCGTGTGCGGTCAACTGCCAGTCGTCGCCCTGCCGTTCGACGAACCCCAGAGAGTGAAGTTCGTACAGTCTGCCGATGACTTCATCGGTGCCGGCGCCGGCGGCGAGGGACACCTCCTCCACGCCTGCCGGGCGGCCCGCCGGGAGTGCTTCGAGGACCCGGGCGGCGGCCGGGTCCAGCAGGTCCCGGGGCAGCACCGGGCCGCGCCGCTCGGGAGCCAGCTCGCCCATGCCGCCGACCAGCTCGATCACCTCCGCCGCGTCCGTGACCAGCACGGCCTCGCCGCGCAGCAGTTCGTGCACCCCGGCCGAGAGTCCGCTGGTCGCGGGCCCGGGGACGCCCATAGTGAGGCGTCCCAGCTCCCGGGCCCGGCGGGCGGTGACCAGGGAGCCGCTGCGTACGGCCGCCTCCACGACCACCGTGCCCCTGGTGAGGGCGGCGATGACCCGGTTGCGCAGCACGAACCGGCTCGGGGTCGGGTGGCTGCCGGGCGGCAGCTCGCCCAGGACGAGGCCCTGGCCGGCGATCCGGCCGAGCAGTCCGGCGTGCCCGCGCGGATAGGCCACGTCCGCCCCGCAGGCCAGGACCGCGACCGTGGCGCCGCCGGCGGCGAGGGCTCCCCGGTGGGCCGCTCCGTCGATCCCGTATGCCGCCCCGGAGACCACCACCCAGCCGCGCTCGGCCAGACCCGCCGCCAGGGTCTGCGCCATGTGCGCCCCGTACGGGGTGCAGGCCCGGGCCCCGACCACGGCGACCGAGCGCAGCGCCCAGGTCCGCAGGTCCGCCCCGCCGCGCAGCCACAGTCCGACGGGTCGGGCGTCGCCCAGGTCGTCGAGCTGGGTCGGCCACCGCGCCGACCCGGGGCAGAGGAACCGCACCCCGGCCTCGGCGGCCTCCGCCAGATCCCGCCGGGGGTCGGCGAGGGCGGCCCGTCTGCGGTATCCGGCGAGCCGCTCCGGGCCCACCCCGACCAGGCGTTCCGCCCCCGGGCCGGTGTCGGTGGTCCCGGTCAGCAGCCGTATCAGCCCGACGGCGCCGAACTCCCGCAGCCACCGCCCGCCGTGCTCGTCGCCGGGTTCGAGCACCCGGGTCAGCGCCGCCCGGGCCAACAACTCGGGCCCCGGCTCGGCACCGCCCACCTCGGCGGCGTCCGGCTCGCCCCGGTCCCTCCCGGCCGGGTCCGGGTGAGCCGCGTCCGGATGAGCCGGATCGGGGTGAGCCGCGTCCGGATGAGCCGGATCGGGGCGAGCCGGATCCGGGTGAGCCGGATCCGGGTGAGCCGGATCCGGGTGAGCGGCGTCCGGTTCGGCGGCGTCCGGTCCGGCGGCGTCCGGTTCCCGCACGGCGCTCATGACCCGGCTCCCATGGCCGCCGTCGCCCCGCGTGCGATCCCGGTGCGCAACTCCAGCGCGACGGCCACGTCCAACGCGTCGGGACGGTCGTTGCCGCGCAGGTCGGCCACGGTCCAGGCGACCCGCAGCACCCGGTCCAGCCCCCGCGCCGTGAGCAGCCCCCGCTCCAGGTCCCGCTCGGCCTGGGCCAGCGCCCCCGGGCCGGCCTGCCAGCGGGTGCGCAGCTCGTGCCCTGGGATCTCGGAGTTGAGCCGCCACGGGGTGCCGTCGAGCCGGGCGGCGGCCCGGTCCCGGGCTTCGCGGACCCGGTCGGCCACCACCGCGGTGGCCTCACCCCGACCGCCCTGCCCCAGCAGGTCGGAGCGGGTCACGGGCTCCACCTCGACACGGAGGTCGACCCGGTCGAGCAGCGGCCCGGACAGTCTCGCCTGGTAGCGCCGGACCACCGAGGCCGGGCATTCGCAGCCGGCCCCCTGGAGCGTGTGCCGCCCGCACGGACAGGGGTTGGCCGCGAGCACCATCAGGAACCGGGCCGGCAGCCTTACCACCCCGGCGGCCCGGGCGATGACCACGTGCCCCGCTTCGAGGGGCTGGCGCAGGGCGTCCAACGCCTTCGAGCCGAACTCGGGGGCCTCGTCCAGGAACAACACGCCGCGGTGGGCCAAGGAGACCGCCCCCGGCCGGGGCACCCCGGCCCCACCACCGACCAGCGACTGCATGGTCGCGGAGTGGTGCGGGGCGCAGTACGGCGGCCTCGCGAGCAGGGGTTCGCCGGGCGGCAGGATTCCCGCGACCGAGTGGACGGCCGTCACCTCCAGGGAATCCTGACGGGTGAGCGGCGGCAGGATCCAGGGCAGCCGCTCGGCGAGCATCGTCTTGCCCGCGCCCGGCGGACCGCTGAGGAAGAGGTGGTGTCCGCCCGAGGCGGCCACCTCCAAGGCCCGGCGGGCCGCGTACTGCCCCGCGACGTCGGCGAGGTCCGGGATGTCCGGCCCGTCGCCCACCGCCCCGCCGCCGCGGGCGATGCCGGTACCCAGCCCCGCGCCGGGGACGAGCAGCCCGGCCAGTATCGGATCGGGCCGCCCGACGCCCGGACGGTCCTCCTCCTCGGGAACCTCCCCGTCGGTCAGGACGGCGATCAGCTGCCGCAGGCTGCGAACGCCGAGCACGCTGACGTCCGGGACGAGCATCGCCTCGGCGGCGCACTGCTGTGGCACCACCACCTGCCGGTAGCCCGCCTCGGCGGCGGCCAGGACGGCGGGCAGGATGCCCCGCACGGGCCGCACCCCGCCGTCGAGACCGAGTTCCCCGATCAGGACGAGATCGGCGATGGCACCCGGTTCGACCACCTCGGCCGCCCCCAGGACAGCGGCGGCCATGGCGAGATCGAACCCGGAACCCCCCTTGGGTACGGAGGCCGGGCTGAGTCCGACCGTGAGTTTCTTCTGCGGCCAGGCGGCGCCGGAGTTGACCACGGCGGCCCGCACCCGGTCCCGGCTCTCGACCAGCGTCTTGTCGGGCAGCCCCACCAGGGTGAAGGCCGCGACGCCCGGCTCCAGGTCGGCCTGCACCTCGACGACCACGCCCTCGACCCCCACCAGGGCCACCGAGCAGGCCCGCGCGAACCCCATCAGGCCGCCCCCCTGACGTGCTCCACCACGGGCGCGCCGCGCCGCGGCAGCAGGATTCCGACGAGGTCGATCCGCACTCCGCCCGGTGGCGGCCCCCCGTGGTCGGCGAGCCAGCGCCCGGCGAGCCGGCGCAACCGCTCGGCCTTGCCGGCCCGGACGGCGGCCATCGGATGCTCGAACACCGTCTGCCGGGCCGCCCCCGAGCTGCGCGTCTTCACCTCGCACACGACGAGGCAGTCCCCGTCCCGCGCGACGATGTCGATCTCCCCGCTCCGACATCGCCAGTTCCGGGCGATCACCGTCATCCCGGACTCGGTGAGCCGCCGTACCGCGAGTTCCTCGCCGTACCGGCCCAATGCCTGTTGCGCCGCGCTCTTCGCGTTCATCCGGCACCACCTCCGGCACCGACGATCCCGCGCTCCCGCCCCCTGTGTGGATCTTGGTGGACAACCGCGGCGTTGTGGAAAACCCGGTCACCCCCGTGGGTGACACAAGGGCTCGCACACGGCCCTCGGACGGATCAGCTCCCGGGAAGTTCGAGGTCGCTCTTGTTGAGCTCCTCGATGTTCACGTCCTTGAAGGTCAGCACCCGCACCTGCTTCACGAACCGGGCCGGACGGTACATGTCCCAGACCCACGCGTCGGCCATGGTGACCTCGAAGAAGACCTCCCCCTGGACCGAGTGCACCTGCATCTCGTAGTCGTTGGTGAGGTAGAAACGGCGTTCCGTCTCGATCACGTACTTGAACAGACCGACGACGTCGCGGTACTCCCGATAGAGCTTCAGCTCCATCTCGGTCTCGTACTTCTCGAGGTCCTCGGCACTCATGGCATGTTCCCCTTCAGCCGTGCGTCCCCCTATTGTGCGCCAGACCCCCGTGCCCCTAAACGATTTCCGGGGCCAGGACCACCGGCGCACCCGGAGGACCGTCGTCGAGCAGCGTACGGAGCAGCCCGGCGAGTCTGGTCGGGTACACCGTCTCACGTGCCGACAGAAGTTCCTCGGAGGTCCACCACCTCGCTCCCGTGACGGTGCGCCGCTCCAGCTCGGTGAAGCCGGTCGTCACCGTCGCGGTCCGGGCCGTGCGGGCGAGGAAATACCACTCGTCCTGCTCCCAGCGGCGCCCGTCGAAGGGGAAGGCGCAGTACCGCTGCCACAGCACCGGCCCCAGCTCCACTTCGGTGATGCCGGTCTCCTCCGCGAGTTCCCGCAGCGCGGCCTGCTCACGCGTCTCGTCGCCCTCGACCCCGCCGCCCGGGGTGAACCACCAGTCGTTCGACGGGTCGCCCGGTTCGAAGCCGTGCAGCAGCAGGATGCGGTCGCGCGGGTCGAGGAGGACGACCCGGGACACCTTGCGGACCGGGTCGGTGCGCATCGTGGCCGGGTCAGCGGACATCGCCGCGCTCCCGCCGGCGCCCGCGCCCCAGCACCCGGGTCAGGGGCCCGTAGGCGGCCCCCAGCAGCACGAGGGCGGCCCCGGCCACGACCGCGGCGAGCTGGAGGCGCAGCGGGCCGGGCCGGGAGGTCCCGCCGGGGAGCGCGGCGTACGCGCGGGGGCGCTCCACCATCGACATCGACGGCCACGCCAGCGCGTCCACCCGGGCGCTGACCGCCGAGCGGGCCACGGTGCCCTGTCCGCTCTCCTGGAGGTGCGCCCGGGAGTCCAGCGAGGCCGCGCGGTGGTCGCCGAGCAGGAAGAGGTTGCCCTGCGGAACCTTGACCTCGAAGTTGGTGTCGGAAGCGCCGCCCGGGACCGGGACGGTCGCCGGGTCCAGTGGCGTGACGTGGGAGTCGTCGAGGTAGGGCTCGTCCAGCTCCTTGCCGTTCACGGTGAGCTTTCCGCCCGCGCCGCAGCACTTCACGGTGTCGCCGCCGACCGCGACCACCCGCTTGACCATGGGCGAGTTGCTCCACACGGAATCGGTGAAGATGACGACGTCACCTCGGCGCACCTGGTCGCCGTCGATGCGCTGGGCGAGGACCCGGTCGCCGGGCCGCACGGTCGGCACCATCGAGTCGGTCGGCACCGTGTAGGGCTGATACGTCAGCGCGCCCCAGACGAAACCGCCGAGGAAGAGCACGAAGCCGACGGCCACGGCGATTCCCGACAAGACGTTGCCGAGACCGCCGCGGCCGGTGCCGCCACCTCGTATGACCTGTGTACCGCTCGTTCGTGTTCCGCCCATTGCAGCGCCCCCACACTCCGGGATCGTCGACCTGGGCGGCACCCTACCCGGCGGTACGGCTGCCGGCCGGCTTCCGCCTGCGCCACAGGACGACCGGAACCGCGCCCGTGAGGCCCAGGGCCGCCGGCGCGAGGCCGACCGGCGCCAGTCCCGAGGCGTCCAGACCCAGCGCCGCGGCCTTGGCCTGGTTGCCGATGCCGGGCTGGTCGAAGGTGTCCGGGATCGGGAGGGTCGCCCAGCGGGTCACCGGCCACGCGACGACCACGGCCCGGCCGACGACGTCCTTGACCGGCACGAAGCCCTGGGTCGAGTCCTGCATGTGGTAGCGGGAGTCCTGCGAGTTCTGGCGGTGGTCGCCCATCACCCAGATCTTGCCCTTGGGCACGGTGATCGGGCCGAACGGGGCGTCGTCACAGGCGGTGTTGCCCGGGAAGATGTACGGCTCGTCCAGCGGCTTGCCGTTGACGACGACCGGTCCGCCGCGCTTGCACTCGACCGTGTCCCCGCCGATGGCGATCGTCCGCTTGATCAGGTCCTTCTCCTCGGCGGACGGCATCAGACCGATCCAGCTGAGGGCCTTCTGCGCGAAGTTCGGTTCCGGGGTGGCCTCGCCCGCGAGCCAGTTGGCGGGGTCGTGGAAGACCACCACCTCACCGCGCTCGGGCTCCGAGCCGAACCACGGGGTCAGCTTGTCCACCAGTACCCGGTCGCCGCGCTGGAGGGTGTTCTGCATCGACTCCGACGGGATCGAGAACGCCTGCACCAGGAAGGTCTTGATCAGCAGGGCCAGCAGCAGGGCGATGCCGATCAGGAGCGGCAGCTCCTTCCAGAACGACCGCTGGGGGCGCGCGCCCTCACCGCCGTTCTCGGTCTCGCCCTCGACGCCGTCCTCCGGCCGCTCGTCACCCTCGTCGCGTCCGGACCGCGCGCCTACCGCCACATCCCCCACATCCACTCCCTCACTCGGATTCGCCGCCCGTGCCGGTACGGACACGGGCCCTCCCCTCCCTTAACGAGCGGGAGTTCCCTAAGGCGCGGGAGACCGAGGACACACTATGCGAACCGCGCACCCCGACGCCGTCCCGCGCGTCCGCGCCGCCCGCGCCGCGCCTCGTCGGGCACCGTGAGGAAGGTCGCGGGCTGTTCCAGCTCGCGCCAGTGGCCGTAGGGCCAGGCGATCACCACGGCCCGTCCCACCACTCCGTTCTCGTCGATCGTGCCCTGGAACCCCTCGTCGAGGTGGTAACGGGAGTCGGCCGAGTTGGCCCGGTGGTCCCCCATCACGAACAGCCGTCCCCGCGGCACCTTGACATCGAACCGGATCTCCGACGGGGAGTTGCCCGGGTTCACGTACGGCTCATCCAGCGGCGTCCCGTTGACGGTGATCCGCCCCCGGGCGTCGCAGCAGGCGACCTCGTCCCCGCCGACGCCGATGACCCGCTTGATGAGGTCCTGTTCGTCCGCCGAGGGCAGCAACCCGATGAAGGTCATGGTCTGCTTGATCTGTTTGACGACGATCGGGTCCTTGGCCGGCCGGGCCGCCTCGCCCCTGAGCCAACCGCCCGGGTCCTTGAACACGACGACATCGCCCCGCTCGACCTTGGAGCCGAACCAGGGCGTGAGCTTGTCGACCAGGACCCGGTCACCGATCCGGATCGTCTGCTCCATCGAACCCGACGGAATGAAGAACGCCTGCACCAGGAAGGTCTTCAGCAGCAGGGCGATGCACAGCGCGACCACCACCAGCAGGGGCAGCTCCCCCGCCCTGCGGGTCCGTCTGCGCCGCCGGACCCGACGCGCCAGCCGGCGCCGCTCGGCCCGGCCTCCCTCGGGCTGGGGCTCGGGCCGGGGCGGCGCCGCCGCACTCGTCTCGGGCTCCGGCTCCGGCTCGGGGTCCCGCTCGGGACCCCGCCGGCCTCTCGGCCTCCCCCGGCTACCCATGTCCGCCCCCCGCGCTCCCCGTCGCGCCCCAGCGCGAGACGGGCCAGCCGATCCAGTCGGCCCGCCCGATCACCTTGTCCACCGGCACCATCCCCCCGCCGGGCTCGCCCAGGTGGTCCCGGGAGTCCCGCGACTGAGACCGGTGATCGCCCATGACCCACAGGGTCCCAAGCGGTACGACGATGCGGAAGGGCACCTTCGAGGAGGTGTCGCCGGGGTAGAGGTACGGCTCGTCCACCGGGACCCCGTTGACCTTCAGCCGGCCGTTCTCGTCGCACACCACGTCATCGCCGCCGACGCCCACGACCCGCTTCACGAAGTCGGTGTCGGAGGGCTCCGCGAGCCCGAGCACCGAGGCCGCGCCGTGCAGGGCTGCGCCGACCGGGTTGCCCTGCGGTCCCTCCGGGACGAAGGAGCCCGTGCCGTCGAAGACGACCACGTCGCCGCGCTTCGGCCGGTCGCCGAAACGGTACGCCAGCTTGTTGACCAGCACCCGGTCCCCGACCCGCAGCGTCGGTTCCATCGACCGGCTCGGGATCAGGAACGGCTGCACGACGAAGTTGCCGAGCAGCAGCACGAAGACCGTGCAGATCAGCCCCAGCAGCCCGGCCCGCCGCCAGGTCAGCCCGCTCGGGGCCAACGCACGGCGCGGCCGCCCCTCCCCCTCGTCGGGGGAAGAGCGGCCGCGCTGTGTGAGCTCTGCTTCGGTGTCCATCGGGGGGAGCCTATCCGGCCGCCCCCGGGACCCGGAGAGGAGATCAGCGGTCGCGCTTCTCCTTGATCTTCGCGGCCTTGCCGCGGAGCTCACGGAGGAAGTACAGCTTGGCGCGACGCACGTCACCGCGGGTGACGACCTCGATCTTCTCGAAGATCGGGGAGTTCACCGGGAAGGTGCGCTCGACACCGACGCTGAAGGAGACCTTGCGAACGGTGAAGGTCTCGGAGACGCCAGAGCCCTGGCGACGGATGACAACACCCTTGAACTGCTGGATACGGGAGCGGTTGCCCTCGATGACGCGGACGTGCACGTTGATCGTGTCACCCGGGCGGAAGGCCGGGACGTCGGAGCGGATCGAGGCGGCGTTGACGCCATCGAGCAGGTGAGACATGTTCTTCGTCTGCTTTCTTCGCACGACGCCACAGGCCGCCGGTGCGGATTTCCGTAGAGAATTCGGGAGCTGCGCCCTCTCGCGGACGACGGTCCCCCTGTGGCAGGGGCGTACGCGAGCACACAACAGCCGCCTATTCTTCCACGGTCCGCGGCCTACGCCAAAATCGGCCGTCGGGGGTGGGCTGCCAGCCCAGCAGACTCAGGATCTCCCGGTCCTTCTTGTCGAAGGCGGAGGCGTCGCAGCGCTCGATGAGGTCGGGCCGGTTGCGGGCCGTCCTGCGGAACGCCTCGTCCCGCCGCCACCGGGCGATCTTCCCGTGGTGCCCGCTCAGCAGGACGTCGGGGATGCCCCGGCCGCGCCACTGCGGGGGCTTGGTGTAGACGGGCCCCTCCAGCAGGTTGGCCATCTCGCCCGGGGCGAACGAGTCGTCCCGGTGCGATTCGGCGTTGCCGAGCACCCCGGGCAGCAGCCGGGCGACGGCCTCCGTGACGACCAGGACGGCCGCCTCGCCGCCGGCCAGGACGTAGTCGCCGATGGAGACCTCGTACACCGGCATCCGCGTGGCGTACTCGTCCATCACCCGGCGGTCGATGCCCTCGTACCGGGCCGGGGTGAAGATCAGCCACGGCCGCTCGGAGAGTTCGACGGCCAGTTCCTGGGTGAAGGGGCGCCCGCTGGGCGTGGGGACGACCAGGACCGGGCCGTGGGCGCCGGTCTCGTACCCGTCGGCGAGCGCCGCGTCCAGCGCCTCGCCCCACGGCTCGGTCTTCATGACCATGCCGGGACCGCCGCCGTAGGGGGTGTCGTCGACCGTGTTGTGGCGGTCGTACGTCCAGTCACGCAGGTCGTGCACGTGTACGTCGAGCTGTCCGCGCGCCCGCGCCTTGCCGACGAGGGAGACGTTCAGCGGTTCCAGGTACTCGGGGAAGATCGTGACGACGTCCAGACGCATCAGGCGTCGTCCCCGGCCGCTTCGTCACCCGCGGCCCCGGTGCCCGCGGCTTCGGCCTCGTCGGCGTCACGGCCGGACACGACCTCCGCGCGGTCGTCGATCAGGCCGGGCGGCGGCGTGATGACGCAGCGCTGCTCCTCCAGGTCGATCTCCGCGACGATCTCCTCGACGAAGGGGATCATCACCTCGCTGCCGTCGGGCCGCTCGACGATGAACAGGTCCTGCGAGGGCAGGTGGGAGATCTCGGTGATCCGGCCGATCTCCGTCCCGTCCTCCAGCACCACGTCCAGGTCCATCAGCTGGTGGTCGTAGTACTCGTCGGGCTCCTCCGGCAGTTCCGCCGGGTCCACTTCGGCGATCAGCAGGGTGTTGCGCAGCGCCTCGGCACCGGTGCGGTCCTTCACGCCCTCGAAGCGCAGCAGCAGCCGTCCGCTGTGCACCCGGCCCGTCTCGATGGTCAGCGGGCCCGCCGACGCCGGCTCCGTGCGGAGCACCAAGCCGGGCGCGAGCCGCAGTTCGGGCTCGTCGGTCCGCACCTCGACGGTGACCTCACCCTTGATCCCGTGGGCGCGGCCGATCCGCGCGACTACCAGCTCCACTGTCTATGTCTCCTGTTCAGACGACGACGGGCCGGGGCGGGCGCATTCGCCCTCCCCGGCCCGTGCCGGTGGTTCAACTCTTCAGCGGACCTGGTCCACGTCGACGAGGTCGACGCGGATCCCCCGACCGCCGATGGCGCCCACGACGGTGCGCAGCGCACGTGCGGTGCGGCCGTTGCGGCCGATCACCTTCCCGAGGTCGTCCGGGTGGACCCGGACCTCGAGCACCTGACCGCGGCGCAGGTTGCGCGAGGCGACCTGCACGTCGTCGGGGTTGTCCACGATGCCCTTCACGAGGTGCTCAAGAGCCTCCTCGAGCATGATCAGGCCTCGGTCGACTCGGCGGCGGCCTCAGCCTCGTCCGCCTTCTTGTCGGCCTTCTTCGCCTTCTGGGTGATGGCCTCGCCCTTGCCCTCGCCGATGCCCTCGAGGGCCTTGGCGAACTCGTCGAAGGAGCGACGCTTGCTCTCCTTCGTCTCCGGCTGCAGCAGCGGCGCGGGGGCGGGGAGACCCTTGTGGGCCTGCCAGTCACCGGTCAGCTTCAGGATGGCGAGCACAGCCTCGGTGGGCTGGGCACCGACGGACAGCCAGTACTGCGCACGCTCGGCGTTGACCTCGATGCGCGACGGGTTGTAGGTCGGCTGGTAGATACCGATCTCCTCGATCGCGCGACCGTCCCGGCGGGTGCGGGCGTCGGCGACGATGATGCGGTAGTGCGGCTGGCGAATCTTGCCGAGACGCTTGAGCTTGATCTTGACTGCCACTGGAGTGGTGTCTCCTGAACTTGACGTGGTTGGGCACATGAGATGCCACGTGGGGTTGCGGTACTCGGGTGCCCGATGGACGCGTCAGCCGGAGGAGAGAGGGGTCCTGTGCGACTGTCGAGTACAGCTAGCCATTGTGCCACATGCCCGCGGCGCGCTCGGCCGTAGGGGCGGCGGAGCGGGCGGCCGGACACCACGGAGCCCGCCCGGGACCCACGGCGGCCGGTCGACCGCCCGCCGGGCCGGGCGGCGGAGCACCGGGCCGGGCGGCACGACAGGCCGCCCGCCCGCTCGCCCGCGCGGCCGGGTCAGGAGGCGGCGACCGAGACGGCCACCTCGGGGATGCGGAACGGCTTCATGCAGCCACCGCAGACGATGGGCGCCTGGGCCAGCACCGACGGGACGACCCGCACGTTGCGCCCGCAGTCGCAGACCGCCTTGACCCGCACGCCGCCGCCGGAGGAGCCGTGCCGGGCGGCCGGCCCGCGGAAGCTGCGCTTGGTGTCGGCGGCCGTGGCGACCGTGTGCGCCTTGAGGGCCCGGTGCAGCCGCTCCATGGTGGGGCGGTAGCGCTTCTTCGCCTCGGGGCTGAGCGAGACCAGGGAGAAACCGCTGCTGGCGTGCGGCTCTTCGGAATGGTCCAGCCCCATCTCCTCGGCGATCGCCAGGAATCTGCGGTTGTGGTAGCGGCCGGCCCGCGAGGTGTCGCGGACTCCACGGGCGGCTGCGATGCCGTGGACTGCCTCGTGCAGCAGTCGCTCGAAGGAGAGCTCGGCGCCACAGGCGGACGACGACTCTCCGATCAGGGACTCGGGCGCGGCAAGGTCAGGCAGCTCGGGGTGGTACCGCTGAATATCGGCCCACGCCTGCGCCAGCTCTGCGGCGAGAACAGGTGGTGTCGTGCTCACGTCGTGACAACGAGCCGGGGTGCCCCGGTGTTCCGATTCCGGGCCATTGCAAATTTTTTGCACGTACCAGTCAGTTCACTCTGATGCGTCGCGACGAGGACGGGTGCGCATATCCCCGGAGGAGTCGGTACGTAAGGACGACTACGCCCCCGGCGCGCGGGGGAAACCGCACGCCGGGGGCGTAGGAGCCGATCAAGGGGCGATCAGTACGAGCGCGCCACGATGGCGAGGGTGCCGGGGGCGTCGTCCGCCTCCGGGACCGAGCCGTCCTCGGCGATCAGGCAGCGCACCGAGACGGCCTGCTCGGCCAGCTTCGCCTCGCCCTCCGGGCCCAGGTCCGCCCACGGGATGCGCGCCCAGCCACCGGCGACGGCGGCCTCGGCGGCCTCCTCGATCGTGGCGACGTCCGAGGTACGGGCCTCGCGGCGCTCGCGGGACTCGCGCAGCAACTGCGCCTGGTCCTCCTCCAGCACCTTGGGGAGCAGGTCGGCCAGCGCGGAGATCTGCACGGCCTCCTTGCCGCCCGGGATCCGGCGGGCCAGCATCGCGGTGCCGTTCTCCAGGTCGCGCGGGCCGATCTCGACGCGCACGGGTACGCCCTTGAGCTCCCAGTCGACGGCGCGGCGCCCGAAGGGGGTGTCCACGCGGTCGTCGACCTGGACCCGGATGCCGGCCGCCTTCAGCTGCGCCCCGAGCTCGCGGACCTTGGCCACGGCCTCGTCGCCCTTGATCGCCATGACGACGACCTGGACGTGCGCGAGCCGCGGCGGCACCCGCAGGCCGTTGTCGTCGCCGTGGGACATGATCAGGCCGCCGACCATGCGGGTCGAGACGCCCCACGAGGTCTGCCAGACGAGCTCCTGCTTGCCTTCCTTCGACAGGTACTGCGTGTTGAACGCCTTGGCGAAGTTGGTGCCCAGCTCGTGGCTGGTGCCGAGCTGCAGGGCCTTGCCGTCGCCCATCATCCCCTCCAGCGTGAGGGTGTTGATGGCGCCGGCGAAGCGCTCCTTGGCCGTCTTGCGGCCGAGCACGACGTCGATGCCGAGCACGTTGGTCATGAAGTCGCCGTACACGTCGCGGTGGATGCGCGCCGCGTAGTCGCGGGCGTCCTCGTACGTGGCGTGGGCGGTGTGGCCCTCCTGCCAGAGGAACTCGCTCGTCCGGAGGAACACGCGCGGGCGCATCTCCCAGCGCACCACGTTGGCCCACTGGTTGATCAGCAGGGGCAGGTCCCGGTAGCTCTGGACCCACTTGGAGAAGTAGTCGTTGATGATCGTCTCGGAGGTGGGCCGGACGACGACCGGCTCGTCCAGCTCCTTGCCGCCGCCGTGCGTGACGACCGCGAGCTCGGGGGCGAAGCCCTCGACGTGCTCGGCTTCCTTCGTCAGGTAGGACTGCGGGATGAACAGCGGGAAGTACGCGTTCTGGGCGCCCGCGTCCTTGATGCGCGCGTCCATCTCCTGCTGCATCCGCTCCCACAGCCCGTAGCCGTACGGCCGGATGACCATGGTGCCGCGTACCGGACCGTTGTCGGCCAGCTCGGCCTTGTTGATCAGATCCTGGTACCAGCGGGGGAAATCCTCCGCCTGGGGGGTGAGAACGGGTGCCTTTGCCATGGCGCGAATGGTACGGCGCCGGGCGCTCGATGCGTGAATCGGGTGGCGCACTCCTCTGGACGCGGGGCCCGATGGGGAGTTCCCTGGCAACGGGGGCCAGGGGAAACCTCCTAGGGGGCGACATGGAATCAGGAGCGCTCATTCGATGACATCGACGCCGACGACGACGCTCGTCGCCCGGGACTGGGCGGAGATCCAGGAACGGATGCTGGTACCGCTGTACGAGGCGGTTTACGACCGGCTGGAGGTCGGGCCCGGCGCCCGGCTGCTCGGCCTGGGGTGCGGGGCGGGGCTGGCCCTCCTGCTGGCCCAGCGGCGCGGGGCCTGCGTGACCGGTGTGGAGGCGGACGCGGCGCAGCGCGCCCTGGCGCGTGAGCGGCTGCTGGAGGTACGGCCGGAACCGCCGTCGACCGCGCGCCCGTACGACGTCCTGCTGGCGTTCTCGCCCGGCCGCGCGGCCTTGGCGGCGGCCCTGCCCGCGGTACGTCGGGGCGGGGCGGTGGTCCTGGCGGGCTGGGGGCCGGCGGAGCGGTGCACGGTCCCGGCGGTGCTGGGCGGCGGCCCGTCGCCGCGGGACCTGGACGCGCTGGTGACCGGCGCGGGCCTGGTGCCGGACGGGTCGGGGCGGGTGTTCTGCCCGTTCGGTTACGCGGACGTGGACAGTGCCGTACGGGGACTGCTCTCGACAGGGCTGTACGAGTCCGCCTCCGACCCGGCGCAGGTCGAGAAGGAGCTGACCGAGGCGCTTCACCCGTACGAGCGGCCGGACGGCTCCGTGTGGTTGCCGAACATCTTCCGCTACGTGATCGCCCGCGCCCGGTAGGACCCGGGCCCGGTCAGGGGCTGTCCGGGCCCGGCGCCTCCTTGGACAGGCGCGGGATGCCCGCGGCGGCGTAGGCGGCGGCTTCGTCGAGGGTTTCGGCGGCGAGCAGGGCCTCGGCGAGGTCGTCGAGCTGTGAGCGGTGCTCCCGGAGCAGGCGGCACGCCTCGGCGTAGCACTCGTCCACGATCCGTCGCATCTCGGCGTCGACGGCGTCGAGCGTCGCGGGGGCGGCGGAGAGGCCGTACGCGCCCTGGCCGTCCGAGGGGATCGCGGTCAGCCGGCCGACGCGTTCGCTCATGCCCCACCGGCCGACCATGCCGCGGACGAGGTTGGTGACCTGTTCGAGGTCGTTCTCGGCGCCCGTGGTGATCACGTCGTAGACGACGTGCTCGGCCGCCATGCCGCCGAGCGCGCCGATGATGCGCCCGCGCAGGTACGGCTCCGTGTACGCGTACCGGTCGGCGTCCGGGGTGGAGAGGGTGACGCCCAGGGCCCGGCCGCGCGGCACGATGGTGATCTTGCGGACGGGGTCGGCGCCGGGCTGGAGCATGCCCAGCAGGGCGTGGCCGCTCTCGTGGTAGGCCGTGCGGCGGCGTTCCTCCAGCGGCATGACGAGCGGACGTTCGGCGCCGAGCTGCACCTTCTCCAGGGCTTCTGAGAGGTCGGCCTGGGTGACCCGGGTCCGCTTGCGCTTGACGGCCAGCAGGGCGGCCTCGTTGGCCAGGTTGGCGAGCTCGGCGCCCGTCATGCCCGGGGTGGTACTGGCGACCCGGCCGAGGTCCACGCCGTCGGCCAGCGGGATCTCGCGGGTGTGGATGCGCAGGATCGCCTCGCGGCCGTGCTTGTCGGGCGGGGAGACCTGCACCAGCCGGTCGAAGCGGCCGGGCCGGGTCAGCGCCGGGTCCAGGACGTCCGCGCGGTTGGTGGCGGCGAGGACGACCACGCCCTCCGAGCCGGAAAAACCGTCCATCTCGGTGAGGATCTGGTTCAGCGTCTGTTCGCGTTCGTCGTGGCCGCCGAGTCCGGCGCCGGCGCCGCGCACGCGCCCGATGGTGTCGATCTCGTCGATGAAGATGATGGCGGGGGCGACCTTGCGCGCCTCGGTGAACAGTTCGCGGACGCGGGAGGCGCCGACGCCGACGATCATCTCGATGAACTCGGAGGCGGAGGCGGAGAAGAAGGGGACTCCGGCCTCTCCGGCGACCGCGCGGGCGAGCAGGGTCTTGCCGGTGCCGGGCAGGCCGGCGAGCAGGACGCCGCCGGGCATACGGGCGCCCATCTTGCGGTACTCCTGCGGGTTCTTGAGGAAGTCGACGACGTCGTTGAGCTCGCCCTCCACCTCGTCGATGCCGGCCACGTCCTCGAAGGTGGTGCGGGTGGCGCCCGGTTCCAGCTCGACCGGTTTCGGGGGCGCCTTGCGGCCCAGGCCGCCGAGTCCGCCGCCCATGGCGGAGCCCATCCGGCGGGCGATGACCACCCACAGCACGACCAGCAGCAGCATCGGCGCGAGCGAGATGAGCAGGTTGGCGAGGAAGCTGCGCTGGACGACGACGGGCGAGGCGGTCACCGTGACCTGGTGCTTGGTGAGGTTGGCCCACAGGTCGTCGTCGGCGAAGGCCGGGCGCTGGGTGACGAACTTGGTGTAGTCGCCCTTGCCGCCGTCCGGCTTCGGCGCCTCGGCCTTGAGCTGCCCCTGGATGGCGTCGCCCTTGGAGTAGATCTTCGAGACGTTTCCGGCGGCGACCTGCTTGCTGAACTCGGTGTAGGAGACCGTCGGCCCGTTGCCCTCGTTGAAGAACGACAGGACCAGGTTGGTGATCAGGAAGACGATCAGGGCCACGAGGATCAGGCCGCGCCATCCGCCGGCCATCCTCCGCTTCGGCGGCGGGGTGGGCGGCGCGCCCTCGGAACGCCAGGGGGTGTCGGCCCGGTCGCGGGGCGGTGCGGGGGTGGGGCTGGGCACGGGGCCTCCTTCTGCCGTCCTCCCGGCCGACCATAAGGGAGATACCGGGCCGATGCCCCCCGAAGGGTTCGTCCCGGGAACGGCGGAGGGCCCCGGCCGGCTGGTCGTTCCCGGGCCGGCCAGGGCCCTTCCTCCACGGCGCCGCGCGCCGTCGTCACGTCATGAGCCGCCGTTACTTCATGAACTTCTTGAACTCGTCCGGAAGGTCGAAGTCCTGGCCGGGCTGGGTCCCGCCCGCGGGCAGCCCGAACGGGTTGCCGCCGACGGCCGGCTCGACGGCCTGCGGCCCCTGCTCGCGCCGGGCCGCGGCCGCGGCCTCCTCTTCCTTGCGCTTCATCGGGTTGCCGCTCTTGCGCTTGCCCTTGGCCTGCTTGACCTGCTTCTTCTGCCGGCCGGGGCCGCCGCCCATCCCGGGGATGCCGGGCATGCCCGGCATGCCGCCGCCCTGGGCCATGCGGGACATCATCTTGCGCGCATCGAAGAAGCGCTCGACGAGGTTCTTGACGGCGCTGACCTCGACACCGGAACCCTTGGCGATACGGGCGCGGCGGGAGCCGTTGATGATGTGCGGGTCCTGGCGCTCGGCCGGGGTCATCGACTTGATGATGGCGGCGGTGCGGTCGACGTCGCGCTCGTCGATGTTGTTGATCTGGTCCTTGATCTGCCCCATGCCGGGCAGCATGCCGAGCAGCTTGGAGATGGAGCCCATCTTGCGGACCTGCTCCATCTGGGCCAGGAAGTCGTCGAGCGTGAACTCCTTGGGACCCTTCGCGAGCTTGGCCGCCATCTTCTCGGCCTCGGCCTGCGAGAAGGTCTTCTCGGCCTGCTCGATGAGGGTGAGCATGTCACCCATGTCGAGGATGCGGCCCGCCATGCGGTCGGGGTGGAAGGCGTCGAACTCGTCGAGCTTCTCACCGTTCGAGGCGAACATGATCTGCTTGCCGGTGACGTGCGCGATGGAGAGCGCGGCACCGCCCCGGGCGTCGCCGTCGAGCTTGGAGAGCACGACGCCGTCGAAGCCGACGCCGTCGCGGAACGCCTCGGCGGTGTTGACCGCGTCCTGGCCGATCATGGCGTCGACGACGAAGAGGATCTCGTCGGGGCTGACGGCGTCGCGGATGTCCGCGGCCTGCCGCATCAGCTCCTGGTCGATGCCGAGGCGACCGGCGGTGTCGACGATGACGATGTCGTACTGCTTGGTACGGGCGTACTCGACGGAGTCCTTGGCGACCTGGACCGGGTCACCGACGCCGTTGCCGGGCTGCGGCGCGTAGACGGCGACGCCGGCGCGCTCGGCGACGACGCTGAGCTGGTTGACGGCGTTGGGGCGCTGGAGGTCGCACGCGACGAGGAGCGGGGCGTGCCCCTGCCCCTTGAGCCACAGGCCGAGCTTTCCGGCGAGGGTGGTCTTACCGGCACCCTGGAGGCCGGCGAGCATGATCACGGTGGGCGCGGTCTTGGCGAAGCGCAGGCGCCGGGTCTCGCCGCCGAGGATCGAGACGAGCTCGTCGTTGACGATCTTGAGGACCTGCTGCCCCGGGTTCAGGGCCCTGCTGACCTCTTCGCCGCGCGCGCGTTCCTTGACGTTGGCGATGAAGGAACGGACGACGGGGAGCGCGACGTCGGCCTCGAGGAGGGCGATACGGATTTCCCGCGCCGCAGCGTCGATGTCCTGCTCGGAGAGGCGGCCTTTGCCCCGGAGGGACTTGAAGGTCGCGCTGAGGCGGTCGGAAAGCGTATCGAACACGGTGGTCGCGATTCCTCGGGTCGGGGGCGTGTGGTCGTCCCCCAGGGTATCGGCCCTTCACCGGTGGTGGGCCCTGCGGTCCGTCTCCGGTCCGGGGCCCGGCGTCGGGTGCGCCCGGCGCGGGCCCCACCGGCTCAGCGCAGGGCCGCCTCGACCGACGCCGCCAGGACGGCGGCGGCGCGGGCCGGCAGGGGTTTGCCGTCGGGGTCGACCACGTAGAGGGTGTCCACCGCGTTCGCGCCGAGCGTGGAGACGTGGGCGCTGCGGACGCGGACGCCGCCCGCGTCCAGGGCCCGGCCGATCCGGTGGAGCAGGCCCACGGCGTCGGGGGCCCGCACCTCCAGGACGGTGGCCAGGGAGGACGCGTCGGGCATCACCGTCACCCGGGGCGGCGGCGGGACCACCCCGCGCCGTCTGGGGTACGCGGCCTCCCGGTCGGCCAGCTTCGACGGGACGTCCAGCGACCCGTCGAGCGCCCGGACCAGGTCCGTGCGCAGCCGGGCGGCCTCCGGCAGGGCCCCGTACTCGGCGGCCACCCGCCAGCGGAACACCAGTACCTCCCCCAGCCGGTCCGGCAGCTCCAGCGAGCGCAGGTCGGCCGCGCGGACGGTCAGCCGGTGCAGTGCCAGCACCCCGGCCAGGGCGGGCAGCACCCCGGGCTGGTCGGGGACGGCGACGACCAGGTCCACCCCGACCGCGTCCTCCTCGTGCCGTGCCTCCAGGGCCAGGACCGGCTCCCCGGTGCGCAGCGCCTCCACCGCGAGGCGTTCCTGTTCGGTGACCGGGATGCCCAGTTCGGTGGGGGCGGGGGCCGCGCCCTTGAGGACCGCCCCCACCCGCGAGACGAGGTCCGCCACGAGCGAGCCGCGCCAGGTGCTCCAGGCCGCCGGGCCGGTGGCCAGCGCGTCGGCCTCGGTCAGCGCGTGCAGCAGCTCCAGGGTGCCCGCCGAGCCGACGGCCTCGGCGACGGAGCGCACGGTGGCCGGGTCGTCCAGGTCGCGCCGGGTGGCGGTGTCGATGAGCAGCAGGTGGTGGCGTACGAGGGCGCCGAGCACCGCCACGTCCTCGGCGTCGAAGCCGACGCGGGCGGCCATGTCCCGGGCGATGGTTTCCCCCGCCACCGAGTGGTCGCCGGGCCAGCCCTTGCCGATGTCGTGGAGCAGGGCGGCCATCAGGAGCAGGTCGGGGCGGCTGACGCGGCGGGTGAGGGCGGCGGCCCGGACCGCCGTCTCCACCAGGTGCCGGTCCACGGTCCAGGTGTGCACGGGGTTGCGCTGCGGCCGGCAGCGCACCCGCTCCCAGTCCGGCAGCAGCCGGGTGATCAGCCCCTCGGCTTCGAGCGCCTCCCACACCCCGACGGTCGGCTCGCCCGCGCCGAGCAGGGTGATCAGTTGCTCCCGCGCCTCGGCGGGCCAGGGCACGGGCAGCGCCTTGCCCTGGGCGGCGAGGCGGCGTACGGAGTGCAGGGAGACGGGCAGGCCCGCCTGCGCGGCGGCCGCCCCGAAGCGCAGCGCCAGCACGGGGTCCCGGTCGGGCCGGGCGGCGAGGGCGAGGACGGCCTCGCCGTCGGACTCCACGACGCCCTCGGCCAGCGGTGCCCGTTCCACGGCGGGCCCGCGGGCGCCCAGCAGCAGGCCGCGCAGCTTCGGCCGGGCGGCCCGGGACCGCAGGACCCGCCCGACCTCCCGCCAGGTGACGTCCCCGGCGTAGGAGATGACCCGTGCGGCCTCGTACACCTCGCGCAGCAGCGCGTCCGCGTCGAGCAGCCCGAGCCGCGCCGCGACCTGGTCCTGCTCCTGGAGGGAGAGCCGGTCGGTGGCCCGGCCCGTCACCAGGTGCAGCGCGTCCCGGGCGTCGAGCAGCCGCCGTCGGGCCTCGGCCAGCCCCTCGCGGGGGGCGTCGGCCAGCCACGACGCGGCGACGGCGCGCAGGGCGGCGGCGTCGCGGAGCCCGCCGCGGGCCTCCTTGAGGTCGGGCTCCAGCAGGAAGCGCAGTTCCCCGGCCTTCTCGGCCCGGTCACGGCAGAGGGCGTGCAGCTGTGGGAGCCGTTTGCCGGCCTGGTTGCGCCAGTCGGCCAGGACGGCGGTGCGCAGCCCGGCGAGGAGTCCGGCGTCGCCGGCGACGGGCCTCGCGTCGAGCAGTCCGAGCTGCACCTTGAGGTCCTCGGCGGCGGTCTTGCGGGCCTCGGCGGGGGTGCGCACGGAGTGGTCCAGGGCCACGCCCAGGTCCCACACGGGGTACCAGAGGCGGTCGGCGAGGGCGCCGAGTGCCTTGGCGGGGGCCTTGCCGTCGTGCAGGAGCAGCAGGTCCAGGTCGCTGCGGGGGGAGAGTTCGGCCCGCCCGTAGCCGCCGACGGCGACGAGGGCCGCGCCCCGGACGCCGGTCTCCCGCGCGGCCCTCGTGAACAGGGCGTTCAGCCAGTCGTCGGTCAGCGCGGACAGGGCGGAACGCCGGGCGGGCCCGGACCGCGACTCCTCCCGGAGGAGTCGCAGCCGGGCCGCGGCGTAGCCGCCGGGTCCCGAGACGTCCGGATCGGACGGCTCGGCGGTCGTGTTCTCCACACTCGTCACCCGGGGGCTCCCGTCGCCTAGAGCGCGTCCGCGCCGCGTTCGCCGGTGCGGACCCTGATGATCGAGTCCACCGGGACGCTCCACACCTTGCCGTCACCGATCTTGCCGGTGTGGGCGGCGGTGACCAGCACGTTCATCACGTCGTCGGCCGCGTCGTCCTCGACGACCACCTCGATGCGGATCTTCGGTACGAGGTCCACGGTGTACTCGGCGCCCCGGTAGACCTCGGTGTGGCCGCGCTGGCGGCCGTAGCCGCTGGCCTCGGAGACCGTGAGTCCCTGGACCCCGAACCGCTGGAGGGCGTCCTTGATCTCGTCGAGCCGGTGCGGCTTGACGATCGCGGTGATCAGCTTCATGCGTCAACCTTCTTGGTCGCGGCGGCGGCGTGGGCGGGTGCGGCGGTGCTCCGGGAGGAGGCGCCGCCGCCCGCCCCGCTGAAGTCGTAGGCGGTCTCGGCGTGCTCGACCTGGTCGATGCCGGAGACCTCGTCGTCCTCGGAGACCCGCATCCCGATCGTCTTGTCGAGCAGGAAGGCGAGGATCGCGGACGCGAGGAGAGAGTAGGCGAGGACGGCGAAGACGCCGACGGCCTGCTTGCCGAGCTGGTCCAGACCGCCGCCGTAGAAGAGGCCCTTGGCGTCGGACTGGACGCCGCCGGTGGCGAAGAGGCCGACGAGCAGGGAGCCGATGATCCCGCCGACGAGGTGGACGCCGACCACGTCGAGGGAGTCGTCGAAGTCGAACCGGTACTTCAGGCCGACCGCCATGGCGCAGACGACACCGGCGATGGCGCCGATGGCGATCGCGCCGAGCGGGGAGCAGGAGCCGCCGGAGGGGGTGATGGCGACGAGGCCGGCGACCGCGCCGGAAGCGGCGCCGAGGGTGGTGAAGGAGCCGTGCCGCAGCTTCTCGTAGCCGAGCCAGGCGAGCATGGCGGCGGCGGTGGCGACCTGGGTGTTGACGAACATGACGGCGCCGACGCCGTCGTCGTTGCCGAGCCAGGAGCCGGCGTTGAAGCCGAACCAGCCGAACCAGAGGAGGCCGGCACCCAGCATGACCAGCGGGAGGCTGTGGGGGCGCATCAGGTCCCTCTTGAAGCCGACGCGCTTGCCGATGACGAGGATCACGCCGAGGGCGGCGGCGCCGGCGTTGATGTGGACGGCGGTGCCGCCGGCGAAGTCGATGACGCCGAGCTTGAAGAGCCAGCCGCCGGTGCCCCAGACCCAGTGGGCGACGGGGAAGTAGACGAGGCTCACCCACAGGGCGGTGAACAGGGCCCACGCGCTGAACTTGACGCGGTCGGCGAGGGCGCCGCTGATCAGGGCGGGGGTGATGACGGCGAACATCAGCTGGAAGACGGCGAAGACGTAGACCGGGATGGTGTAGCCGTCCCAGAGCTCGGTGATGCCGATGCCGCTCAGTCCGACGTAGTCGGAGTTCCAGCCGATGACGGAGCCCACGTCGGTGCCGAAGGCGAGGCTGAAGCCGTAGAGGACCCACAGGATCGTGACGATCCCGAGGCTGATGAAGCTCATCATGAGCATGTTGAGGCTGCTCTTGACGCGGACCATGCCTCCGTAGAAGAAGGCGAGTCCCGGGGTCATCAGCATGACCAGGGCGGAGCAGATGAGCATGAACCCGGTGTTCGCGGCAGAGAGGGAGGGGGCGTCTGCCGCGAGGGTCGTGATGGCTGATGCCATCGGCGTCTCCTCGTCGTCGTACGTTCGCGTGCGGGCGATCGTGGCTACTTAAGCGGCGCGGGGTATGAGGCCCGCTGGTGTGGGCCTGGAGGCCGGCCGGTTAATGCCCCTGAGATTCGCGCAGCCCGGTTTCCGGCGCCGCCGCTCGATGTTTCGCACCGGTGACGAAGGCGGTCGTGGTGTTACGGGGGGATGAACGTCACGGAGCCGGCCGCGGCGGGGACCCGGGTGGCCTGGCTGGGGGAGCCTGATCGGGCTTCACGGGGTCGGCCGCCGCGGCCGGGGCTGGGGGGACGGCTGTCAGGGCCGTCAGACGGCCTCCGCCGCTTCGGGGAGCCGGGAGGCGAGGTGATCGGTGAGCCGGACCACCTCGGCGACGTCGCCGTACTCACGGGCCGCGGTGTCGACGGTCTTGCGCAGCCGGGTGTTCACCCGTTCGGACCGTACTTTTCGCGCCACGTCGAGGGCCTGGTCGACGAGGACGGTCGCCTGCTCGGGCTCGCGCTGGAGGAGGTGGACCGTGGCCATGCCGATGAGGTTCAGGGCGTACGAGCGCTGGTGCTCCGGGTCCTTCGCGAACAGCTCGACGGCCCGTTCCATGACGGGTTCGGCGAGGGAGGCGTAGGTGGGGCTACGGCCGGCGACGTAGGCGAGGTCCCGGTAGGAGTGGGAGTTCTCGCCGTTGAGCTCGGCCTCGGAGAAGAAGCGGATCCAGTCGGGCTCGGGCTCGCCGTCGAAACCGACGTCGCCGAAGGTGTCCTCGGCCATCCGGACGGCGCGCTTGCAGCGGCTGGGCTGGCCCATGTTGGCGTACGCACGGGCCTCCATCGCATACAGCATGGCCTGGGTGCGGGGGCCGGCGCAGTCGCGGCTTCCGTACTGGGCGAGGTGGATGAGCTCCAGGGCGTCCTCGGGGCGCCCGAGGTGGATCATCTGACGGCCCATGTTGGAGAGGATGTAGGAGCCGAGCGGCTTGTCGCCGCCCTCCTTGGCGGCGTGCAGCGCGAGGACGAAGTACTTCTGCGCGGTGGGGTGCAGGCCGATGTCGTAGCTCATCCAGCCCGCCAGTTCGGCGAGTTCGGCGGCGACCTTGAAGAGGCGTTTCATGACGGACGCCGGGTGGCTCTCCTGGAGCAGGTCGGTGACCTCGTGGAGCTGTCCGACGACCGCCTTGCGGCGCAGGCCGCCGCCGCACTGGGCGTCCCACTGGCGGAACATCACCGTGGTGGCTTCGAGCAGGTCGAGTTCCGGATCGGAGAGCCCGGCCGGCCGGTAACCCCCGACGGGTCCCGCCGGGCCGCCCTCGGTGCGCGATCCGGGGTCGGCGGCCGGGACCGGGACGAGCCAGCGCTGCATGGGCTCGATGAGGGCGGGACCGGCGGAGAGGGCGAGCGAGGTCCCCAGGAAGCCGCGGCGGGCCAGCATCAGGTCGCTGCGGGAGAACTCGCTGAGCAGTTCGACCGTCTGCGGTCCGGCCCAGGGCAGGTCGACGCCGGACACGGACGGGGTCTGGTGGGCGGTGCGCAGGCCGAGCTGTTCGATGGCGACGACGGAACCGAAGCGTTCGGAGAACAGCTCGGACAGGATGCGCGGGACGGGTTCGCGGGGCTGTTCACCGTCGAGCCAGCGGCGTACCCGCGAGGTGTCGGTGCTGATGTGGTGGGCGCCCATCTGGCGGGCCCGGCGGTTGACCTGACGGGCGAGTTCACCCTTGGACCAGCCGCTGCGCACGAACCAGGAACCGAGCTGCTCGTTGCGGACGACGGTGTCCGACGGCGCCTCCGAGGACGCGGACGACTGCCCGTTCGTTCCGCTTGCGCCGTTGCCGCTCACTGGAACGCCCCCATCCGTTAAGCCTCTTCCGCACAAACCCTGACCGGAACATCGACCACCGCCGCGGACTTCACAAGTCCTTCACGTATTGCCTCCGGCATACCCACGGATGGGCTCACCTCCGGGGTTCGTGCACCGAAAGTAATCCTACGATCACCCCTCCGGCGAGGCCGACCGTGGAAACGCCACCATTCGCCACCCCTTCGAATGAACTCGCCACCGGCCAGGCGCGATTCACTTGACAGGAAGGCGAAACGGAATGGTTGGACGGGAGCACGGACGGGGCGCGCGCGGCGAGGAGTGCGCCGGGCGACCCCGAGGGAAGCCGTACCCCGTCCCGCCGGACATCAGGTCTCGCCGGCGTCGTAACCACCGGCGCGTCCGACCCGTTGGAGGGGGCATGGGCATGGGCTTCACGATCGGCGGCAGCCGCGGCACCAAGGAGTTCCGTTCCGGCTCGCGGCGGCGCGGACGGGCCTCGGAGTGCACGGCGGTGGCCGAGTACACCGGGCTGTGGGGCTGGGACGCGGTCCCCGGCGCCCGCGCCGCGGCACCCGGACGCGACTGCTCCTGCGGTCATACGAATTGCCGCGCACCGGGGGCGCACCCGCTGGACTTCGCCCCCACCGTGCCCGCGGGGGCGACCCTGGGCGAGGTCGCCGAAATCTGGGACGAGTACCCGGGCGCCGCGATCCTGCTCCCCGTCGGCCGCGTCTTCGACGTCATCGAGGTCTCCGAGGAAGCCGGCCGGCGCGCGCTGGTCCGGCTGGAGCGGATGGGCCTGCCGCTCGGGCCCGTCACGGTGACCCCGGACGGCCGGGCGCAGTTCTTCGTGGCCCCGGGGGCGGCGGCCGGGCTGCCGCAGTTGCTCTACCGGATGGGCTGGGACGACGCCGATCTGGACCTGCGCGCCCTGGGCACCGGCGCCTTCCTGACGGCCCCGCCCTCCGACCACGCGGGCCTCGGCCCGGCCGCCTGGCTGCGCCCGCCCGCGCTCGACTGCGTGGGCGGCGCTCCGCAGGCCCGGCTGCTGCTCGGGACCCTGGCGTACATCTGCCACCGCTTCCGCCACTGAACCCCCTGGTCGCACCGGTGCCCCCGGGTCCGGTCCGGACGCGGGGGCACCGGCGTACGTACGGCGGCGCGGACGCAGGCGGGCCCGCGCGGCTCAGTCGCCGATCAGGGCGTCGACGAACGCCTCCGGCTCGAAGGGGGCCAGGTCGTCCGGACCCTCGCCGAGACCGATCAGCTTGACGGGGACGCCCAGCTCGCGCTGGACGGCGACGACGATGCCGCCCTTCGCGGTGCCGTCGAGCTTGGTCAGCACGATGCCGGTGATGTCCACGACCTCGGCGAAGACCCGCGCCTGGGTCAGGCCGTTCTGCCCGGTGGTCGCGTCCAGGACCAGCAGCACCTCGTCCAGCGGGCCGTGCTTCTCCACGACGCGCTTGACCTTGCCGAGCTCGTCCATGAGCCCGGTCTTGGTGTGCAGCCGGCCGGCGGTGTCGATGAGCACCACGTCGGCGCCCTCGGCGATGCCCTCCTTGACCGCGTCGTAGGCGATCGAGGCGGGGTCGCCGCCCTCGGGGCCGCGGACGGTGCGCGCGCCGACCCGGTCGCCCCAGGTCTGGAGCTGGTCGGCGGCGGCCGCGCGGAAGGTGTCGGCCGCGCCGAGCACGACGCTGCGGCCGTCGGCGACCAGCACCCGGGCCAGCTTGCCGGTGGTCGTGGTCTTGCCGGTGCCGTTGACGCCGACGACCATCACGACACCCGGGGTGTCCACGCCGCTCTCGGTCTTCACCGCGCGGTCGAAGTCGGTGCCGACCAGCGTGAGCAGCTCTTCCTTCAACAGGGTGCGCAGTTCGGCCGGGGTGCGGGTACCGAGCACCCGGACCCGCTCGCGGAGCCGGTCCACCAGCTCCTGCGTCGGGACGACACCGACGTCGGCGATGAGGAGGGTCTCCTCGATCTCCTCCCAGGTGTCCTCGTCGAGGTGCTCGCGGGAGAGCAGCGTGAGCAGCCCCTTGCCGAGCGAGTTCTGCGAACGGGCGAGCCGCGCGCGCAGCCGGACCAGACGGCCGGCGGTGGGCTCGGGCACCTCGATCTCGGGGGCGGGCGCGAGCCCGACCACCGGGTCCTCGACGGCGACCGGCGACTCGACGGCGGTCTGCGCGTCGGGGAGCTCGACCTCCTCGATCGTGCGGCGCGGCTCTTCCGCCGTCGGTGCGGCGTCCTCCCCGACCTGCGGTTCGGCGGGCGGGGCAGTGATGGTCGGCGGGCTCGGCGGCGCCGTGGGCGGCAGCTGCTTCTTCTTGCGGCTGCTGACCACGAGCCCGCTGACCGCGCCGACCGCGACCAGGGCGATGACTACAGCGAGAATGAGGATTTCCATAACGCACCCAGTATGGCGTGAGGTCCCCCGGCTCCCCCGAGCCGGAGCTGCGCCCGGGGCGTGAATCCTCAATTTGTGCTTTTCCGGGCGAAAATACGATGATGTACGACTCCCCCCACATCCCCGGAGTCGCACATGCCTGCCGAGCCCGCAGAGTCCGCGGTCGAGACCCGCGGCCTGGAGCCCGTCCCCGACAGCGAGCGCGGCGGTCGCGTCCGCGAGCTCGTCCCCACCTGGGTCGCCGCCAACATCAGCGTGCTGCTGCTGACCATGGGCGCCGGGCTGGTGATCTTCAACAAGCTGAACATCTGGCAGGTGCTCGTCGTCGCGCTCGCCGCGCCCGTCGTCTCGTACGGCATGGTCGGGCTGATCTCGATCGCGGGCAAGCGCGGCGGCTCCCCGGGCATGGCGCTCTCGCGGGCGGTCTTCGGGCAGCGCGGGAACCTCTTCCCCGGCGCGCTGATCTGGGTGGCCCGCTGGGGCTGGGAGACCATCAACGCGGTGAGCGGCGCCTACGCCGTCCTGACCGTCCTGGACCTCCTCTTCGGCGTGCGGCCCAACACCCCGCTGATCGTCGTCACGCTGCTGTTCTTCGTCACCTGCACGTTCGTGGTGTCGGGGCTCGGCATCAACGCCCTGCGGGTCTGCTCGAAGTGGTCGACGTACCTCTTCGGCGCGTTCAGCGTGCTGGTGCTCGGCTATCTGGTCCTCACCACCGACTGGGCCGCCGTCTTCGACAAGCCGGCCGGCTCCACCGCCATGATGATCGCGGGCATCGGCACGATCGCGGCGGGCGGGATCAGCTGGGTCCCGTCCGGTCCGGACTTCACCCGGTACCTGCCGCGCACCGCGTCCGCCAAGGGCATGGTCGGCGCGACGATCGGCGGCGCGGGGATCGTCGTCCTGCCCATGGTGCTCATGGGCGCGGTGATGGCGGTCGGCACTCCCGACCTGGCGTCCGCCGCGGACCCGGTCTCCTTCATCGGGGAGCTGCTGCCGGTCTGGCTGGCGGTCCCTTACCTGCTCATCGCGCTCGTGGGCATGCTGCTGATCAACTCGATGTCCATGTACTCGGCCGGCTTCACCGCGCAGACCCTGGGCATCAAGGTGCCGCGCGCCTGGGCCGTCAGCGTCAACGCCGTCATCAGCCTGGTGTTCGGCTTCCTGCTGATGGTGGTCGCCAAGAGCTTCTTCGGCTCGTTCATCTCCTTCCTGACGCTGCTGGCCGTGGCCTTCTCGGCGTGGATCGGCGTCTTCGGCGTGGACATGCTGCGGCGCAAGACCTACGACGGCCCCGCGCTCCTGGACACGACCCGGGGCAGCGCCTACTGGTACCGCGGCGGCTTCGCCTGGCAGGCCATGACGGCCTGGGGCGCGGCGCTGGTGGTGGGCCTGCTGTTCACCAAGGTGGACTGGTTCGCCGGACCGCTGTCCGGGAGCTGGCTCGGGCGGAACGGGCTGGGTTGGGCGGTCGGCGTCCTCACCTCCGGCGCGCTGTACGCCGTACTGCCGCGCACCGCGCCGTCCGAGGCGGCGGCCGAGCCGGAAGAACCCGCGCTCGCCGAAGCCCTGTCCAACTGACGCTACGTCAGCTAACGTCCCCCTTCGCCCGTCCACCCCACCAGGCGAAGGGGGACTCCGCCATGCCCATCACCGTGGTCCGGTTCAATCTGGTCGAGCCGAACGGCACCCCGGAGAGCCTGCGCGACCGCTACCGGGCGGCCCTGGAGATGGCCCGGTACGCGGACGACCACGGGGTCGACACGATCCAGACCGAGGAGCACCACGGCACGGACAACAACTGGCTGCCCTCGCCCTTCGCCTTCGCGGGAGCGGTGTTCGGGGCCACGCGCCGGATCGCCGTCACCGTCTCGGCGATCATCGGGCCGCTCTACGACCCGTTGAAGGCGGCGGAGGACATCGCCGTCCTCGACCTGCTGAGCGGTGGCCGGCTGGTGACCGTCGCGGGCATCGGCTACCGGCCGCAGGAGTACGAGCAGCAGGGGGTGGAGTGGGGCCGGCGCGGCAAGCTCCAGGACGAGCTGCTGGAGACGCTGCTGCGGGCCTGGACCGGCGAGCCCTTCGTCTTCCGCGGCCGCACGGTACGGGTCACCCCGCGGCCGTTCACCCGGCCGCACCCGCTGCTGCTGGTCGGCGGCAGCTCCGAGGCGGCGGCCCGGCGCGCGGCCCGGCTGGGGCTGCCGTTCTTCCCGAGCGCGCACCTCCCGGAGCTGGAGGCGTACTACCGGGGGAAGCTGGCGGAGTACGACACGGAGGGCTTCTGCGTGATGCCCGCCGCCGAGACCCCGCTGCTGCACATCGCGGAGGACCCGGACCGGGTGTGGGCCGAGCACGGCGGGTGCTTCCTGCACGAGGCGGGCGTGTACGCCTCCTGGCAGTCCAAGGACATCCGCAGCGCGGTGCGCTCGACCGCGCGCTCGGTGCCGGAGCTGCGCGCGGAGGGCGTGTACCGGGTCCTGACCCCGGAGCAGGCGGTGGAGTACGCCCGGGGGGCGGGCGACGCGGGGAACCTGGTGCTGCACCCGCTGTGCGGCGGGATGCCCGTCGACGAGGGCCGGCGCAGCCTGCGACTGCTGTGCGAACAGGTACTGCCCCGGCTCAAGGGCTGAGCCGGGGCAGTACCTGTCGAAGAGGAGAGGGGGTGGTGGCGGGGATGATTACCCCATCTCCTCCAACGCCTTGCCCTTGGTCTCCGGCACCCACTTGAGGATGAACGGGATCGAGAGCGCGGCGAAGACCGCGTAGATGACGTACGCCCCGGACAGGCTCCAGGCGGCCAGCGACGGGAACGTGACGGTGATGACCCAGTTGGCGATCCACTGGGCGGAGGCGGCGACGCCGAGCGCCGCGGCGCGGATGCGGTTGGGGAACATCTCGCCGAGCAGCACCCAGACCACCACGCCCCAGGACAGGGCGAAGAAGAGGACGAAGGAGTGCGCGGCGACCAGCGCGACCGTGCCCTGGGTGTCGGGCATGGAGATGTTGTCGCCGGTGCCCTCCTTGAAGGAGAACGCCCACGCGGCGAAGCCGAGGGAGATCGCCATGCCGACGGAGCCGATGAGGGCGAGCGGCTTGCGGCCGAGCCGGTCCACGAAGATCATCGCGATCACCGTGCCGATGATGTTGATGATCGAGGTGGTGAAGGAGTAGAGGAACGAGCTGCTCGGGTCGATGCCGACGGACTGCCACAGCGCGGAGCTGTAGTAGAAGATCACGTTGATGCCGACGAGCTGCTGGAAGACGGAGAGGCCGATGCCGATCCAGACGATGGGCAGGAAGGCGAAGCGGCCGCCGAGCAGGTCCCGGAAGGTGGACTTGTGCTCGGAGCGCATCGCGTGCTCGATCTCGGCGGCCCGCGCGTCGAGGTCGACGCCGGAACCCTCGACCTCGCCCAGCACCTTCTTGGCGTCGGCGGTACGGCCGATCGAGATCAGGAAGCGCGGGGACTCGGGGATGACGAAGGACATCAGCCCGTAGAGGACGGCCGGGACGACCATCACGCCGAGCATCCACTGCCAGGCTTCGAGGCCGCCGATCTTGCCACGCTGGTCGCCGTCGGCGAGGTTCAGGATGCCCCAGTTGACCAGCTGCGAGACGGCGATGCCGATGACGATGGCCGCCTGCTGGAACGAGGCGAGCCGGCCGCGGTAGGCGGCCGGCGAGACCTCGGCGATGTAGGCGGGGCCGATGACCGAGGCCATGCCGATGCCGAAGCCGCCGATGACGCGCCACATGGCCAGGTCCCAGAGGGCGAACGGCAGCGCGGAGCCGACGGCGCTCACGGTGAACAGGGTGGCGGCGATCTGCATGCAGCGGATACGGCCGATCCGGTCGGCGATCCGGCCGGCAGTGGCCGCGCCGATCGCACAGCCGATCAGGGCTGCCGCGATCACCTGCGCGAGGGTTCCGGGGCCGACGTCGAAGCGGTCCCGGATCGCGACGACGGCGCCGTTGATGACCGAGCTGTCGTATCCGAAGAGGAAACCGCCCATGGCCGCGGCCGCGGTGATGAAGATGACGTGCCCGAGGTGGTCGGGGTGGGGCGGGCGTCCGCCGCCCGAGGCCGACGCCTGCTCTGTTCTGCTGGTCAAGGTCTGCTCCTGCGTGCCCGGCTGCGGTGGCGGGTGGGGGTGGTTCCTTCCAAGTGGCGCACAAGTGGGGAACCGGCACCACCCGAAGGGATAAGGCAGCGGAGCAGAGCTTATGTCTTCAGTTTGTGAAGTCAACACTTCGGCGAAGTTACGTTCACAAGCATTGAGCTTCACTTCTTGAATGAACGCTGGTCGGGTGTCACGATCCCGGTCAGCGCAGCCGCTGACTGATGACCTTCGACACGCCGTCGCCCTGCATCGAGACGCCGTAGAGGGCGTCCGCGATCTCCATCGTCCGCTTCTGGTGCGTGATGACGATCAGCTGCGAGCTCTCCCGGAGCTCCGCCATGATGCGGATGAGCCGCTGCAGATTGGTGTCGTCAAGGGCAGCCTCCACTTCGTCCATCACGTAGAACGGGCTGGGCCGGGCCTTGAAGATGGAGACCAGCAGGGCCACGGCGGTCAGCGACCGCTCGCCGCCGGAGAGCAGCGAGAGCCGCTTGACCTTCTTGCCCGGCGGCCGGGCCTCCACGTCCACCCCGGTGGACAGCATGTCGTCCGGATCGGTGAGCACCAGCCTGCCCTCGCCGCCCGGGAACAAACGCGCGAACACGCCCTCGAACTCGCGGGCCGTGTCCCGGTACGCCTCCGTGAACACCTGTTCCACCCGCCGGTCGACCTCCTTCACGACTTGAAGGAGATCGGCCCGCGTCTTGCGCAGGTCCTCAAGTTGCTCACTGAGGAACTTGTGACGCTCCTCCAAGGCCGCGAACTCCTCCAGCGCGAGCGGGTTGACCTTGCCGAGCTGCTGGTACGCGCGCTCCGCCGCCTTCAGGCGCTTCTCCTGCCGGGCACGGTCGAAGGGGCCCGGACGGTTGCGCGGGTGCTCCGGGTCCTCGGGCAGCACCTCCCCCTCGGCGGGCGGCGACGGCGGCACCGGCTGGTCCGGGCCGTACTCGGCGACCAACCCGGCCGCCGTCACCCCGAACTCCTCCAGGGCCCGGCTCTCCACCTGCTCGATCCGCATCCGCTTCTCGGCGCCGAGCACCTCGCCCCGGTGCACAGAGTCGGTGAGCTTGTCCAGCTCCCCCTTGAGGTCACGCCCCCGGGCGCGGGCGTCGGCGAGTTCCCGTTCCCGCAGGCCCTTGGCCCGCTCGGCGAGGGACCGCTCCTGCTCGGCCCGGCCGATCGACACCTCCAGGTGGGCGAGCAGTTGCCGCGCGCCGGCGGCGACCGCCCGGGCGACCTCCGCCTCGTGGCGCAGCCGCTGCCGGCGGCGCTCCGCCCGGGCGCGGGCCTCGCGCTCGGCGCGGGCGGCGCGGTCGAGGGAGTCCGCGCGACCGGCCAGCGCCTTGACCCGCTCCTCGTGGGTGCGGAGCTGGAGCCGGGCCTCCATCTCGGTCTGTCGGGCGTTGGCGCCGTCGGCGGCGAGCCGGTCCCGGGCGGAGGTGTCGGGTTCCTGTTCCACCGGCATCTCCTCGGCGATCGCGAGCCGCTCGGCGCACTCCTCGACCTCCAGCCGGGCCTGGTCCAACGCGTCCTGCGCCCGGGCCGCGGCGGCGGCGCTCCGCTCGGCCTCGCCGGCGGCGCCGTTGGCCTGTCCGGCGAGCCTGCCGAGCTGCTGCGCGACCCGGGCGCGGGCCTGTTCACCGGCCCGACGCCGCTCGCCCAGCTCGTCCACGAGGGCGGCCGCGGCCCGGCGCCCGTCCCGGGCGGTGTCCTGGGCGGCGGCGAGCCGTGCGCACTCGGCCTCCAGACGGGTGAGCTCGGCATCGGCCTCGTCCACGGCGGCCTGCACTTCGAGCAGGCTGGGCGCCCCGGCGGAGCCGCCGTGGGCGATGTGGGTGCCGAGCACGTCGCCGTCGGCGGTCACCGCCACGAGGTCGGGGTGCTCGGCGACGACCGCCTCGGCCTGCGCCAGGGTCGATACCACGACGTAGTCCCGCAGCACCCAGCCGATGGCCCGTACGACCGCCGGGTCGCCCTCCACCAATACGGCGGCGGCCACGGCCGCCTCCAGACCCACGGCCCCGTGCCGCGCCGCGCGACGCTCCTGCCCGGCCGCCGTCACGGCCTGCGAGCCGGCCCCGTCCGGGGCGCCGGAGCAGGAGGCTTCGGACCGGCCCGTGCCGTTCCGGAGCGGGCCGGTCGCCCCGTCCGGGACCCCGCCGGGCGGAACGGCCCCGCCGGCGGACACGCTCAAGGAACCCTCGGCGGCGCCCTGAGCCCCCCGCTGCCCCGACCGGCCGGTCCCGTCCCGCAGCCCACCGGCTGCGCCGTCGGGAGTCGCCTCCTGGGCCGCACTGGCAGCGGCGTCACCACGCTGCGGCGCGGGCTGCGCCGGGTCGGTGGCCTCAGCGCCGTGAGGCCCACCCCGCGCCGACCCGCCGTCCGCGGTGCCGGCCTCGGGGTCAGTCCGGCCCTGCGCCGAGGCGCCGTCACGGGTACCGGTCGACGGGACGGCCTGCGCCGGGGAGACGACCGGCCTCCCGGTCCCGCCCAGCCCGGGCGCGGCCTCTACCGGGGCACCACCCGGGCTGGCGGTCGCAGAGCCCGAAGCGCCGGTCGCGGGTCCGGCTCCGGCTCGGACCGGGGACCCGTCCGGCGGGGTGGGCTGTGCCGAGGAGCCTTCCGCGGCGGTGGTCTGAGGGCCGCGAGAGCCGCCCTGCGCCGGCGGCCTTCCCGGTGCTCCGCCCTCGGGACCGCTCCAGCCCCCCGCCGAAGACCCCTGCGGGGTGCCGGCATGCGGGGTGCCGGGCTGGGTTGGGAGGGAGAGCGCCGGGGCGGCGCCCGGAGGGGTGATCAGCAGCGTCGCGCGGCCCGCGTCCGCCGCGCGGAGGTGACGGATGGCCTCCGCCGCCTCGCCCGGCGACGCGACCGCCACCGCGTCGGCCGCCGCGCCCAGCGCCGCCGCCACCGCGACCTCGTACCCCGCCGCCACCCGGACCCGTTCAGCGGCGGGTCCCAGCAAACCGCCCAGCCCGTCCCGGGCGTCCGCCGCCAGCAGCGCCCCGGTGCCGTCCTTGCGCCGCAGGCCCAACGCCAGCGCGTCCCGCCGCGCCGACACCGCCGCCCGCGACCGCTCCGCCGCGGTCAGTGCCTCACGCGCCGCCGCCAGCTCCGCGTCCGCCTGCTCCAGCCGGTTCCGCGCCGCCTCGTACTCCCCCTGCGCCGACGGTTCGTCGAGGCCGCCGACCTCCTCCGCCAGCGCCTCGTACTCCGCCCGCGCGGCCTCGGCCCGGGTCCCCGCCTCGTCCCTGGCCGCGATCAGCCGGTCGATCTCCGCCTGCGCCGCGCCCGCCCGGGACCGCGCGGCGCCGAGCCGCCCGGTCAGCCGGGCCAGCCCCTCGCGCCGGTCGGCGATGGCCCGCGCCGCGTCCCGCAGCCGCCGTTCCTCCTCCGTCAGCGCCCGCTCCAGCTCCGCCCGGTGTTCGACGGTGTCCTCCAGCGCCCGCGAGGCCGCCTCCAGCGCCGCGGTCAACTCCGCCTCCTGCTCGCGGATCCGCTCGGCCTCCCGTTCCAGCTCCTCGGGATCACGGCCGCGCCGCTCCTCCTCCGCCGGGGCCGAGGCCGACTTCACCCGTGCCTCGGCCAGCGACGCCGTCCCCCGTACCCGCTCGGCGAGCTGCGACAGTTCGTACCAGGTCTGCTGCGCCCGGTGCAGGCGCGGCGCGAGGTCCCGTACCGCCTTCTCCAGCTCCGCCTCACGCCGCAGCGCCCCCGCGAGTTCGCGCTCCGCCGACTCCTTGCGCTCCTTGAGCGCCGCCTCGTCGGCGATCTCCGCCTCCAGCGCGCCCCGCAGCGCGACGAGGTCGTCGGCGAGCAGCCGCAGCCGCGCGTCCCGCAGGTCCGCCTGGATCACCGCCGCCCGGCGGGCCACCGCCGCCTGCCGCCCGAGCGGCTTCAACTGGCGTCGCAGTTCGTCGCCCAGGTCCTGTACGCGCGCCAGGTTGGCCCGCATCGCGTCCAGCTTCCGCAGCGCCTTCTCCTTGCGCTTGCGGTGCTTGAGCACACCGGCCGCCTCTTCGATGAAGGCGCGGCGGCCCATCGGGTCGGCGTGCAGGACCGAGTCGAGTTGGCCCTGCCCGACGATGACGTGCATCTCGCGGCCGATGCCGGAGTCGGAGAGCAGTTCCTGGATGTCGAGCAGTCGGCAGGTGTCCCCGTTGATCTGGTACTCGCTGCTGCCGCCGCGGAACATGATCCGGGTGAGGGTGACCTCGGCGTACTCGATCGGCAGGGCGCCGTCGGAGTTGTCGATGGTCAGGGACACCTCGGCGCGGCCGAGCGGGGGGCGTCCCGTCGTGCCGGCGAAGATGACGTCCTCCATCTTCCCGCCGCGCAGGGACTTGGCCCCCTGTTCGCCCATGACCCAGGACAGCGCGTCCACCACATTCGACTTCCCCGACCCGTTGGGGCCCACGACACAGGTGATCCCGGGTTCGAACCGCAGGGTGGTGGCGGAAGCAAAGGATTTGAAGCCACGCAGGGTCAGGGACTTGAGGTGCACGCCGCCGGACTCTACCTTTCACGTTCGGTTTCGCCCTCGAAGGTCGCGGGCAGATCAGACGTTGAACGAAACAGCCCCCACCTGGCCCAATGCCCTCGGGCGGCACGTCCGTAACCACGGCGGCGGCGGTGGTGGCGGGCGGCGGGCAGAGGGCGACTGGGACCCGGGAGGAGCCGGGAAAGGAAGAAGGGACGCCGAAGCGTCCCTTGCAGATCGTGCTGGCTGGAGTCTAGCGTCGACGCGAGAGCGCGGATCAGGTGAGCGCAGGCTCCGCCTGAGATACGTCGAGGGTGTCCAGCAACGTGTCTCCGTGCTGAGCGGCGGCCGCGTTCAGTGCGTCGTTTTCGGACTGAATTCGTCCGAGTTCGGACTCGAGGTCCTGGACGCGCTGCTGAAGCCGTCGCATCTCGGCGAGGAGTCGCGGGTCAGAACCGCCGACGTAACCGAGAAGCGCCTTTGCCATGATGGATGGTCCTCCACACTGAGTGACCGACCGAAGCGGTGTGGGTCGTGAGGGAATCGCACCCGCGGCGGTCCGGCAGCGACTGTCAGTCACTGCGCTTACTACTGTCAGCGCTGCCAAACAGCTCAGGTGCGCGGGGCTTCCAGCGTCTCACCAAAAAGTTTGACGGTCAACACGATCACGCCCTGTATCGGCGGCCGGTCCGGCCCTCGCGGTCGGGGCGGGGATCATCCTCGACTCCGAGCCTTCCACGTTCCGGCGCGCGCGGCAACGGCGCCGGAAGAAATCCGCAGTTCCGAGCGGGTGCGGACCGGCCGCGGATCGGATCAGCGCATGATCGTCCGATCCGTCACCGGATCGCGAAACCGTCGTAGCCACCGCGCGGTGTGCCCCAGATCTCTGTCACTCCGTCCACCCTCCCGGGCGTGTCGGCCGAGCGCAGCCAGTCCAGCAGCCGGTGGCAATTCTCACGTTGACCCTCGGCCACGACCTGCACTCGACCGTCGTCCAGGTTCAGCGCGAAGCCGACCACGCCGCCGATCTCCAGGGCATTGGCCCTGGTGAACCAGCGGAAGCCCACTCCCTGTACACGGCCGCGCACCCATGCGGTCAGCCGGACGTCTTCGTTCATGCGTGAACGCTAACCGGACGATCACTTTCCGGGCACATCACCCCCCTGGGCCCATGGCGTACAGTCGCGCACCAATGAACTCACCCATTTGGGTGAGTTAGGGATGATCTTGTGAGGAAGGCCAGCCGGATGGGACGCCACCGACTCCACGCCGCACCGCCCCGCGGCGGCAAGCGCCGCACCGCCGTGCGCAACGGTCTGTTGGGCGTCTCCGTGGCCGTGGCGCTCGGCACGGCGGCGGTCACCACCGGCCTGGTGCCGGTCGGGCACTCCTTCCCCTACGTCGGCACGGACTCCGACCCCAAGACCGAGGCCAAGGCTTCGCCGACCCAGGACGGCGCCGGCTCTCTCCGACAGCAGGGCGGCCTCACCGGACTCCCGGGCCGGGCCGTCCCCTCCTCCGGGGAGAGCGGCACCGTCTCCCCGACCCCCTCCGCTTCACCTTCCCCCTCCGCTTCGCCCTCCGCCTCCGCCTCCGCTTCGCCGTCCCCGACGCCCACCCCCTCCGCGTCGAAGAAGGCCCCCGCACCGGTAAAGACCACGGTCGCCCCGAAGCCCGCGAAGCCGGCGGCTCCCAAGCCCCCCGCCCCCGTGCCCGCCACCCCCGCGACGGGCAGTTCCTCCGAGGAGACGGCCGTCCTCACCCTGGTGAACCAGGAGCGCGCCCAGGCGGGATGCGGCCCGGTCCGGGCCAACCCGCCGCTCGCCTCCCTGGCGGCGGCGTTCAGCAAGGACATGGCGGTCCGGGGCTTCTTCGACCACACCGACCCGGACGGCCGCACCCCCTGGGACCGCGCCCAGGCCGCCGGCATCTCCGGCCTCGGCGGCGAGAACATAGCCCGGGGCCAGGGTGACGCGGCCTCGGTGATGAAGGCGTGGATGGACAGCCCGGGTCACAAGGCGAACATCCTCAACTGCGAGTTCCGCACCCTGGGCGTCGGCGTCTATCTCGCCGCCGGCGGCCCGTGGTGGACCCAGGACTTCGGCTTCTGACCGAAGCGGTCACGAGCCGGCGCGGGCCGGCCGCCGGGCGAGGCGCGTCAGCCGGCCAGCGCCGCGCGACCCGCCACGATGACACGGGTGTGCTCGGCGACGCGGCGGCCGAGGTGCTCGGCGGTGGCTATGTCGGCCTTGTGGACGTCCTCGACACCGTGGTCGGTGTGGGTCTGGGCGGCCGCGCCCGCGGAGAAGCCCAGCCGGTTGAGGTCGTGCTCCGAGGCGGTGCTGGAGTTCCAGCCCGGCTTGAGACCGAGGTTGACCCAGCTCATGGCGTGCTGCGCGGCGAGCGTCTGGAAGTAGCCCAGCGTGCCGGACTTGTCGCCGTTCTTCGAGCCGGAGTTCGTGAAGCCGGCGGCGACCTTGTCCTGCCAGACATCGCCGAACCAGCGCTTCGAGGTCGCCTCGGCGAACGCGTGGAAGGCACCGGAGGCGGTGCCCATGTAGGTCGGCGAGCCGAAGACGATCGCGTCGGACGCGTCGAGGAGCGCCCACTGCGCGTCGTCGATCTCATCGACCTTGATCAGGTGGACCGTGGCTCCGGCCTCCGCGGCGCCCGCACGGACGGCCTCCGCGAGGACCGCGGTGTGCCCGTATCCGGAGTGGTAGGCGATGGAGACGACGGGGGTGTGGGCAAGGGCGGACATGGCGGTTCTCCTCAAAGGTCTGGCAGTGCCCGCCTCGCGACGGTGACGAAGCGGCGAACCCAAGAGAAGCACTAACTTTTCGAAAGCGCAAGCCTGTGGTGAGCGCTGTGGAGAGGGGTACGCTTTCCGCATGGAGAAACCCCTCTGTACCGAGACGACCTACACGGACCTGCCGTTCGACGTGTTCGCGCGCGCCTGCCCCTCGCGGGAGACCCTGGAGCACGTCACCGGCCGCTGGGGCAGCCTCACCGTGGGCGCGCTGCGGGAAGGCCCGTGCCGCTTCAACGAACTGCGCCGCCGGGTCGACGGCGTGAGCGAGAAGATGCTCTCGCAGACCCTGCACGCGCTGGAGCGGGACGGCATCGTCACCCGTGACGCCCAGCCCACCAACCCGCCCCGCGTGGACTACGAGCTGACGCCGCTCGGTCGGGAGGTCGCCGACCGCCTGCTGTCGCTGATCCACTTCCTGGAGGGCAGCATGTCCGAGGTCCTGTCCTCCCGGCAGTCCTACGACTCCCGACGGCCCTACGAGGGCAGCCGCGGCGGTCGCTGACAGCGCGGGCAGAAGTAGCTCGACCGGTTCATCCACGGCCGGCGCCGCATCGGCGTGCCGCAGCGCCGGCAGGGCTCGTCCTCACGCCCGTACGCGTCGAGCGACCGGTCGAAGTAGCCCGACTCCCCGTTCACGTTGACGTAGAGGCTGTCGAAGCTGGTCCCGCCGACATCGAGGGCGGCGCTCATGACCTCCCGCACGTGCGTGAGGAGTTCCGTGCTCCGGGGGCGCGTGAGCGTGGCGGTGGGGCGCTCGTAGTGCAGCCGCGCCCGCCACAGCGCCTCGTCCGCGTAGATGTTGCCGACCCCGCTGATCAGCGACTGGTCCAGCAGCGCCCGCTTGAGGGTGGTCCGCTTGGCGCGCAGGGCCGCGTGGTACGAGGGCTCGTCGAACAGGGGGTCCAGCGGGTCGCGCGCGATGTGCGCGATGACGTCGGGCAACCCCTCGGGGCTGCCGGGGACGGTCTCGTGCAGCGAAAGCCCGCCGAAGGTGCGCTGGTCGACGAAGCGCAGCTCGGTCCCGGCGTCGTCCGTGAAGCGGACCCTGATCCGCAGGTGCTTCTCGTCGGGCGCGCCGTTCGGCTGGACCAGCAACTGCCCGCTCATCCCGAGGTGGCCCAGCACCGAAAGGTCCCGACCCTCCAGCGGCAGCCACAGGTACTTGCCGCGCCGCATCGGCACCCCGAAGGTCTGACCGGTCAACCGCGCGACGAAGTCGGCACCGCCGCCGACATGGCGGCGTACGGCCCGGGGGTGCAGCACCTCCACGGCGCCGACGGTCCGCCCGGCCACCCAGCGCTCCAAGCCCCGCCGCACGACTTCGACTTCGGGCAGCTCGGGCACGGGGTTCCTCCGACGGTCACGGTTCTGCGGTGCTCACTCGTGAGCCTACCGGCCACCACCGACAGACCGCCCCGAGCAGTCCGCGCAGCAGAACGCCCGCCCCTGCCGGGGCAGGGACGGGCGGTGCTGATCCGAAAGGAAGCGTCAGGCGCTCGGCGCCGGACCGGCGGGCGTCGGCGCCCCGCCGTCCACGGCCTCGGCGTCGGGCTCGGCCGAGGCCGGGACCACCGCCGGTGCGGCCGCGGCCGCGGCTGCCGCCGCGATCCGCTCGTCCGCCGCGGCACGGATACCGCGCCACGCGGATTCCGCCGCCTGCTGTTCCGCTTCCTTCTTGCTGCGGCCGGTGCCGGTGCCGTACGAGACACCACCGACGCGAGCGGCAGCTGTGAAGGTCTTCTCGTGGTCCGGTCCGGTCTCGGTGACCAGGTATTCCGGTACACCAAGACCTTCGGCCGCCGTGAGCTCCTGGAGACTGGTCTTCCAGTCCAGGCCGGCCCCGAGGTTGGAGGACTTCTCGATGAGCGGGTCGAAGAGCCGGTGAACCAGCTCCGAGGCCGCGTCGAGACCCTTGTCGAGGTAGACCGCGCCGATCACCGCTTCAAGGGTGTCGGCGAGGATGGATGCCTTGTCCCGGCCACCCGTGCCCTCTTCGCCCCGGCCGAGCCGGATGAAGGAGCCGAGGTCGAGGCCGCGCCCGACCTCCGCCAGTGCGCGCGAGTTGACCACCGCGGCCCGCAGTTTGGCCAGCTGGCCTTCGGGCAGGTCGGGGTGGGTCGTGTACAGCGTGTCCGTGACCACCAGGCCGAGCACGGAGTCCCCGAGGAACTCCAGGCGCTCGTTGGTGGGCAGACCGCCGTTCTCGTACGCGTACGAGCGGTGGGTCAGCGCACGCACCAGAAGGGCGGACTCGAGTTGGTACCCGAGCCGCCCTTCCAGAAGCACGTGGGACGAGGCCGCGTTGTTACTGTCTGCCTGCTTCTCAGCGTTGGACAGCTCAGACATTGCGCCTCTCACCAGCCGCTCAGACCTCGAGGACCTGGCGCTTGTTGTAGGTGCCGCAGCTCGGGCACGCAATGTGCTGGAGCTTCGGCTCCTGGCAACGCTCGCACGAAACCAGGGTGGGGACCGCAGCCTTCCACTGCGACCGGCGGTGGCGCGTGTTGCTGCGCGACATCTTCCGCTTCGGAACAGCCACGGCTACTTCTCCTGCTTCTCGGCGGCGCTCTGAACTCCGTCAGATGCAGTGCCGCTCATGTTGTCCTTCTCGTCGTCCTGATCGGTCACGACGAGTTCCTGCAGTGCCGCCCAACGGATGTCGACGGCGTCATGGTGGTGGTCCGGGTCCTCGTTCAGATTGAGCCCGCATTCGGGGCACAGTCCGAGACAGTCCTCCCGGCACACCGGCTGCAGCGGCAGTGCGAGCACCACCACGTCACGCAGCACGGGTTCGAGGTCGAACAAGCCGTCCTCAAGGTGGAGCGTGTCCTCGTCGTCCTCGGCGTCGTCGGCCGGCTCCGCCTTCGAGCGGCTCCGGTCGTCGGCGTCAGGGTACGAGAACATCTCCTGGAAGTCCGCCTTGAGCTCGCGCTCGACGGACTCCAGACACCTTACGCACTCCCCCACGGCCCGGCCACGAGCGGTGCCTGTGACGAGCACCCCTTCCATGACCGACTCCATACGGAGGCTGAGCTTCAGCGGGGCGCCTTCCGGCACTCCGATGACGTCGGCGAGACCGAGGTCCGCCGGCGCCGCGACCTCGCGGGACAGCCGCTGCATGGCACCAGGACGCCGACCCAGCTCGTGCGTGTCGAACACGAGGGGGTTGCGGTGGTCGAGGTGCGTGCTCAGGGTCGTTCCCGCTTTCACAGATCGCTGAAGATCGAAGTCGCTGCGCTCAAAAGGCTGAGCCGCTCAAGGGCAGCATGGATCGCGGTGCATACGCGCGACCGAACAGCCAGGATACCCGGCGCCGCGCCCAGCGCCCAATCCGGTCTAGCGTCCCTCGCCGTACTGCCGCAGCTGATCCAGGTTGATCATGCTCGTGTCGAAGAAGCTGGTCTCGTCGAGCGCGGGCTGCTGGGGCGCCTGGGGCTGGTGGTAGGCCGCGTAGGGGTCCGGCTGCTGCTGGTAGGGCATGCCGTACGGGTCCGGCTGGCGGACCTGCTGCTGGTAGCCGTAGGGGTCCTGGTAGCCGGGGTACGGGTCGTGCTGCGGCTCTTGCGGCGCCTGCGGCTGCTGCCCGTACCCGTACGCGTCGTAGACCGGCTCCTGCCGGGCCTGGGCGGGGACGGACACCGGGACCGCCACGGGCGCGGGTTCGGCGAGGCCCGCCAGGAAGTCCGCGTCGCTCGCGGAGCGGGCCTGCGCGGGGCCCGCCGCGTCCTGGGCGGCCATGTGCGCGCCGAGGTCGTCCGTGGGCACCCGGCCGAGCAGCTTCTGCCGGCCCCGGCCGACGGCCTCCAGGGTCTTGGAGAGCACCGCCTCGAAGGTCGCCAGCTTGGTGTCCACGTACGCGTCCGCCTGCTCGCGCTGGGTCTGCGGGTCTCCGCTGCGCTCGGGGGCGTCCGTTTCGGGGTACCCGTGCTCGTCCAGTCCCGGGCCGCGCCCCAGCAGCTTCTCGCGGCCCCGGTCCACGGAGCCGATCGTCTTGCTGAGCACGACCTCGAAGTTGGCGAGCTTGCTGTCGACGTAGTCGTCCGCCTCGGCCCGGATCTCCTCGGCCTCCCGGCTGGCCTCCGCCAGGATCCGGTCGGCCTCCGCCTGGGCGCGCCGGGCGATCTCGGTGTCGGAGATCAGGGAACCCCGCTGGGCGTGCGCGGACTCGATGATGCGGTCCGCCTCCCGGCGGGCCTCCTCGACCAGCTGGTCCCGACCGCCGATGAGCTCCTGTGCCTGCGCGAGCGATCCGGGGAGCGCCTTGCGGAGCTCTTCCAGTTCGGAGAGCAGCTCCGCGCGGTTGATCACGCAGGAGGCCGACATGGGCATGGACCGGGCGCCGCTGACGGCCGCGACGATCTCGTCGAGCTTCTTCTGCACGTCCATGGGGGCTCGCACTCTCTCGGCCTCGGGCGGTTCCCGAGTCGGTCGGGACGACTTTAAGGCCGCGGGGCCGGCGCGCGGGACCGGCCGGGGAAAGGCGGGACGGTCAGCGTTCGGCGAGCCGGGCGAGGAGGGCCGCGTGGACGTGTGCGGGCAGCAGGTGGGCGACGTCACCGCCCCATGCCGCGACCTCCTTGACCAGGGAGGACGACAGGAAGCTGTAGGTGGGGTTGGTCGGCACGAACAGCGTTTCGACGCCCGACAGCCCCATGTTCATCTGGGCCATCTGGAGTTCGTAGTCGAAGTCGCTGACGGCCCGCAGGCCCTTGACGATGGCGGGGATGTCCCGCTGCTTGCAGAAGTCGACGAGCAGCCCGTGGAAGGACTCGACCTGGACGTTCCCGTAGTCGGCCGTCGCCTCGCGGATCAGCTCGATCCGCTCCTCCACGGTGAACAGCCCCTTCTTGGACTGGTTGATCATCACGGCTACGTGGACGACGTCGTAGAGCCGGGAGGCCCGGCCGATGATGTCGAGGTGTCCGTTGGTGATGGGGTCGAACGACCCGGGACAGACGGCGCGGCGCAAGTGAGGTCCCTCGCTCTCCGGTGCGGGCTTCATGATTCTTCGCTGGTGAAGGCGGCGCGACCGTACCAAAGGGTGCCCTCGCCGTACTTACGCGACCGGAGCGGCTCGAACCCGTCCGGCCAGGGGAAGGCACCGCTCCTGGTGCTGCGTTCCACGGTGACCAGTGCGTCGTCCGTGAGCCAGCCGTTGGACCGGAGTGTGAGCAGGATCTCCCGAAGATCGTCGTGCCCGACGGCGTACGGCGGGTCGAGGAACACGATGTCGTACGGCTCGCCGTGGGCGGCCGCCGCGACGATCTGCTCCGCCTTCCCGGCCCGGAATTCGGCGCCCGGCAGACCGACCGCCTTGATGTTGTCGCGGATCGCCTTGGCGGCCTTCGCGTCGGGTTCGACGAGCAGCGCGTGGTCCGCGCCGCGCGAGAGCGCCTCCAGGCCGACCGCGCCGGAGCCCGCGTAGAGGTCCAGCACGCGGGATTCCTGTACGCCGTGCAGGGACTCCCAAGTGGAGAAGAGCCCTTCGCGCATCCGGTCCGAGGTCGGGCGGGTGCCGGTGCCGGGCGGCACGGCCAGCCGTCGCCCGCCGGCGCTGCCGGCGATCACGCGGGTCATCTGGGTCCTTCGCTGTGGGGAGGGCGGGTGTGCGGGGGCTCCCACGATATGTCGTACCGGTCAGCCCTTCTCCAGGTACTGCTCGCGCTCGGTGTCCAGCAGGGCGTCGAGGGCGTCCCGCAGGCCCGGCAGCGCGGTCAGTTCGGGGTCCTCCGCGACCACGCGGCCGGCTTCCTCGCGGGCCTCGGCGATGACCTCCTCGTCGTCGATGACGGCGAGCATCCGCAGCGAGGAGCGCACCCCCGACTGGGCCTGGCCGAGGACATCGCCCTCGCGGCGCTGTTCCAGGTCGATCCGGGACAGCTCGAAGCCGTCGAGGGTGGCGGCGACGGCGGCCAGTCGGGCGCGGGCGGGGCTCGCCTCGTGCATCTCGCTGACGAGCAGGCACAGTCCGGGTGCGGAGCCTCGGCCGACGCGACCGCGCAACTGGTGGAGCTGGGAGACGCCGAACCGGTCGGCGTCCATGATCACCATCACGGTGGAGTTCGGGACGTTCACCCCGACCTCGATGACGGTGGTGGCGACGAGGACCTTGACCTCGCCCGCGGTGAAGCGGCGCATCACGTCGTCCTTGTCGGCCGGGTCCATCCGGCCGTGCAGCACCTCCACCGACAGCCCGGCGAGCGGCCCCTCGGTCAACTGCTCGGCGATCTCCAGGACGGCCAGCGGCGGCCGCTTCTCGCTCTCGTCCTCGGCGGACTTCTTCTTGGCGTCGTCCTCCGCGTCACCGATGCGCGGGCAGACCACATACGCCTGGTGGCCGTTCTCGACCTCCTCGCGGACCCGCTCCCAGGCCCGGGCCAGGAAGTGCGGTTTGTCCTTGGCGGGGACCACGTGCGTGGCGATCGGGGAACGTCCGGCGGGCAACTGGTCGAGGACGGAGGTCTCCAGGTCGCCGAAGACGGTCATGGCGACGGTGCGCGGGATCGGGGTGGCGGTCATGACCAACAGATGGGGCGGTTGTTTGCCCTTGGACCGCAGCGCGTCGCGCTGTTCGACGCCGAAGCGGTGCTGTTCGTCGACCACGACCAGGCCCAGGTCGTGGAAGCGGACCTTGTCCTCGATCAGGGCGTGCGTGCCGATGACGATGCCGGCCTCGCCCGTGACGAGGTCGAGCAGCGCCTGGCGTCGCGCGGGCATCCCCATGGAGCCGGTGAGCAGGACGACCTTGGTGCCCCGGTCGGAGCCGCCGAGCATCCCGCCCTCGGCGAGCTCGCCCATCATCTCGGTGACCGAGCGGTGGTGCTGTTGGGCGAGCACCTCGGTGGGCGCGAGCATCGCCGCCTGCCCCCCGCAGTCCACGACGGCGAGCATGGCCCGCAGCGCGACCAGCGTCTTGCCGGAGCCCACCTCGCCCTGGAGGAGACGGTGCATGGGGTGGTCGGTGGCGAGGTCGTCGAAGATCTCCTTCGAGACGGTCTGCTGGCCCTCGGTGAGGGTGAAGGGCAGCTTGGCGTCGAAGGCGTCGAGCAGGCCGCCCGGGACGGGGCGGCGGGGGACGGCGGGGAGCTGGGAGTCGGCGTGCCGGCGGCGGGCCAGGGCGACTTGGAGGACGAACGCCTCGTCCCACTTCAGGCGCCGGCGGGCGTCCTCGACGTCGGCCTTGGTGCCCGGCCGGTGGATCTTCAACAGCGCTTCGGGGAGCGGGATCAGGCCCCGCCCGTCGCGCAGCGCGGGCGGGAGCGGGTCCAGGGTCTCGCGGACGCCGGGCAGGACCGCGTCCACGCACTTGGCGATCTTCCAGGACTCCAGTTGCTTGCAGGCCGGGTAGATCGGGATGAGTTGGTTGGCGAAGGCGACCGCGACGGCCTCGCCGCCGTCCTCCGCGTCCTTGCCGAGCGGCTCGTAGGCGGGGTGGGCGAGCTGGAGCTTGTGGTTGAACCGGGAGACCTTGCCCGCGAACATGGCGCGGCTGCCGGGCAGCAGGTCCTTGTGCGGTTTGTGGACGCCCGAGCCGAAGAAGACCAACTGGAGTCGGCCGCTGCCGTCGGTGATGGTGACTTCGAGGCGCTTCCCGCCGCCGCGACTGCCCTGGTAGGTGAGGAGTCTGGCGTCGGCGACCTGGGCGACGACCGTCACGTGCTCGTCGAGCTGGTCGGCGAGGTCGGCGAGGGGCGTCAGTTCGCCGCGCTCCGCGTACCGCCGCGGGTAGTGGTGGAGCAGGTCCAGGGCCGTGTGCAGGCCGAGCTGCTCGGCCAGCACCTTGGCGGTGGCGGGGCCGAGCGTCTTCTTGAGGTCTTCGTCGAGCGCGGGCACGTGTTCCATTGCACACCATGGCGCCGACAACGCGGCTATTCGACCCCGATGAGCAGCGGCGCCGAGTACCGGCCGCCGCGGTAGGTGACGGTGTCGACGGCCAGGTGCCCCTGCTGGACGTACGCCTCCAGGCGCGCGGCGAGCGCGTCGGGGACCTCCGGTCCGAGGACGAGGGTGACGAGTTCCCCGCCGGAGCCCAGCATCCGCGCCAGGACGGCCTCCGCGGTCTCCGGCAGCCCGGACCCGATGACGGCGATGTCGCCGTCGATGAGGCCGAGGACGTCCCCGGCCTGGCAGATGCCGGCGGAGGTGAAGGACTGCCGTTCGGCGACGGCCAGTTCCCCGTAGCGGGTGGCGCCCGCGGCGGCGGTCATGGCGACCACGTCCTCGTCGAAGGTGGCGTCCGGGTCGTGCACGGCGAGGGCGGCCAGGCCCTGGACCGCCGAGCGGGTGGGTATCACGGCCACCCGGACGCCGTCGCCGCGGGCCTCTTCGGCGGCCTCGGCGGCCACCGCGCGCCACTCGGTGCCGCCGGGCAGCACCACCACCTCGCGGGCGTGGGCGCGCCGGATCGCGTCGGCCAGTTCGGCGACCGCGGGCGCCTCCCCGGGCCGCGCGAGGACGGTGGTCGCGCCCGCCTCGCCGCACAGGGCCGCCAGCCCCTCGCCGGGCACGACGGCGACCACGGCCCGCTGGGCGCGCTCGCCCCGCGCGCGGCGCCGCTCGTCGCCGAAGTGGGTGATGCGGATGCGGTAGGGCCGTCCGGCGACCACTCCGGCCTCCACGGCCGCCCCGGGGTCGTCGACGTGGACGTGGACGTTCCAGAGGCCGTCGCCGCCGACCACCACGAGCGAGTCGCCGAGCCCGTCGAGCCGGGTTCGGAGGGTCGCCACGGCGGCTTCGGACGCCTCCAGCAGGTAGATCACCTCGTACGCGGGGCCGCCCCGCTCCTGCGCGTCGCAGGGCCGCGGCGGCTGCGGTACGGGCACGGCCCGGCCCCGTACCGGCTCCGCGGCGGGCTCCTGGCCGGACAGCGCCTGCCACAGTGCCCCGAGTACGGCGACCAGCCCGCAGCCCCCGGCGTCGACCACCCCGGCCCGGCCCAGCGCGGCCAACTGCCCCGGGGTCTCGGCGAGGGCGGCGCGGGCCCCGTCGTAGGCGGCGCGGGCCACGTCGGCGGCGGTCCCCGCCGCGGCCCCCGCCGCCCGCGCCGCCGCGCCGGCGACGGTGAGCATGGTGCCCTCGACCGGGTGCGCGACGGCCTGGTACGCCTCTTCCGCGGCCCGGGTCAGGGCCTGCGCGAGCATCGGCCCCGGCGACCGCTCCCCGGGTTCGGTGCCGAGTACGTCGGCCACCCCGCGCAGCAGTTGCGCGAGGATCGTCCCGGAGTTGCCCCGGGCGCCTATGAGCGCGCCGTGCGCGTAGGCCCGTACGGCTTCGGGGAGGGAGGGGGCGGGCGTGTCCCGCGTCACGTCCTCGAAGGCCGCGGCCAGCGCGCGGTCGGCGGACTCGGCGGTGAGGTAGAGGTTGGTGCCGGTGTCGGCGTCGGCGACGGGGTAGACGTTGATGGCGTCGATGTCCTCGCGGGCCCGGTCCAGGGCGGCCAGGGCCAGCGAACTCCAGGTGCGCACCGCTTCGGCGTCGAGCTCGTCGGCGGGCTGCGGCTGCGGCTCGTGCGGCACCGGGCGTTCCTCCTTGTGCGGGCCAGGGTTCACCGCAGGGTAACGAAGGCCGGGCGCCCGGGGCGGGGGCGGCGGGGCCCGTGGTAGTTTTCTTGGACGGGCGCAGTCGTTGTATGCTGCTCCGGTTGCCCGATGAGAGTCGGGCCATTTCCCCCGGCAAACCACTTCGGATCTCTGATTCCGGTGCGCCGGATTCACTGTAAGTGCATCTGAAGTCTTTGGAGTGACCTGTGGCTGCCAACTGCGACGTTTGCGCCAAGGGGCCGAGCTTCGGCAACAACATCTCCCACTCGCACCGCCGCACCTCGCGTCGCTGGAACCCGAACATCCAGCGCGTCCGTGCCGTGGTCAATGGGACGCCGAAGCGCCTCAACGCCTGCACCTCGTGCATCAAGGCCGGCAAGGTCTCGCGCTGACGCCTCCCGTCGTCGTAGCGCAGCCCTTCCCGGTTGCCAAGAAGGCCGGTCCACCTCGTGGGCCGGCCTTTTGCCTTTCCCCGCGCCCGCGGGCGCCCTCGGGGGCGGGACCGGTCAGGTGACCGGCCCCGCCCCCGTTCGCCGTTCCGGGACGGGACCTACCCCCGCCACCGCCAGGCGTGGTCGACGGGTCCGATGCCGGCGCCGAGCGGGAACCCGGCCGCGATGGCGCCGGTGACGTACTCCTTGGCCGCCGTGACGGCTCCCGGTACGTCCAGCCCCCGCGCGAGGCCCGCCGCGACGGCGCTGGCCAGGGTGCATCCGGTGCCGTGGGTGTGCCGGTTGTCGTACCGGGGCGCGCGCAGCCAGTGTTCCGCGGCGCCGTCGGTCAGCAGGTCCACGGCCTCGTCGCCGTGCGCCGCCAGGTGGCCGCCCTTGATCAGGGCCCAGCGCGGTCCGAAGCCGAGGACCGCGTCGGCGGCCCGCCGCATGTCGTCCTCGGTCTCGACCACGACGCCGGTGAGCCGCGCCACCTCGTCGAGGTTCGGTGTCGCCACCGTGGCCCGGGGCAGCAGCGCCGCGCGCACGGCGTCCAGCGCGGAGGCGGCCAGCAGCGCGTCGCCGTGTTTGGAGACGCCCACGGGGTCCACGACGGCCGGGGCCGCGGTGCCGGCGAGGAGTTCGGCCACCGTCTCCACGAGGACCGCCGAGGACAGCATCCCGGTCTTGACCGCCTGCACCCCGATGTCGTCCACCACGGCCCGGTACTGGGCGCGAACGGCCTCGGCGGGCAGTTCCCAGGCTCCCCGCACGCCGAGCGAGTTCTGGGCGGTCACGGCGGTGACGACGCTCATCCCGTGCACGCCGAGCGCCAACATCGTCTTGAGGTCGGCCTGGATGCCGGCGCCGCCCCCGGAGTCCGATCCGGCGACGGTCAGGCACAGCGGCGGACGGATCACCGCGGGGGCTCCTCGTCCGCCGGGTCGGCGCCGAAGTGGTCCCAGCCGCCGCTGCTGGTCCAGGGGGCGCCGTCGACGGTCACCTGGGGCAGCGCGGAGCGGTTCTGCACCTCGCCGATGACCTTCCAGCGCGCGGGCAGCTTCACGTCGGGCGGGAAGGTCGCCACGATGGCATGGTCCTCGCCGCCGGTGAGCACCCACTGGAGCGGGTCCACGCCCACGGCCTGGCCGATGTCGTACATCTGGCTGGGGATGTCTACGGCCGCCGAGCGCAGGTCGATCCGTACCTTGCTGGCCTCGGCGATGTGGCCGAGGTCGGCGACCAGGCCGTCGCTGACGTCGGTCATGGCGGTGGCGCCGAGTCCGGCGGCGGCGGGGCCCGCGTGGTAGGGCGGCTCCGGGCGGCGGTGGGCCTCCACGAAGGCCCGCGGGGAGCGGAACCCGCGCGAGAGCACGGCGAATCCGGCCGCGGACCAGCCCAGCCAGCCGGTGACGGCCACCACGTCGCCGGGGCGCGCGCCGGAGCGCAGCACCGGTTCGTGGTTGCGCAGGTCGCCGAGGGCGGTGATGGCCACGGTGATGGTGTCACCGCGTACGACGTCACCGCCGACCACGGCCGCGCCGGCGACCTGGCACTCGTCGCGGATGCCGTCCATCAGCTCGGTGGGCCAGGTCACCGGCAGTTCGGCCGGTACGACGAGGCCGAGCAGCAGCGCGGTCGGCACCGCGCCCATGGCGGCGATGTCGGCGAGGTTCTGGGCGGCGGCCTTGCGGCCGACGTCGTAGGCCGTGGACCAGTCGCGCCGGAAGTGCCGGCCCTCCAGCAGGATGTCCGTACTCGCCACGACCCGCCGGTCGGGGGCCGAGACCACCGCGGCGTCGTCCCCGGGTCCGAGCCGGACCGCCGGGGTGGTGGTGAGCCGTGAGGTGAGCTCCCGAATGAGCCCGAACTCCCCCAGCTCGCCCACAGTGCCCTTCATCGCTGTGCCCCTTCTTGCCCAGTCCGCTTGCGGTCGCGAGCCGTCACAGCTCTGGGTACCGTCAACAGATACGTCAACTTCTGCTCTCCGTGCGCCCCGCGGTGCGTGGTGCCGGGCTCGCGGGTCTCCCCGCGGCGCTCGGCGACGCGGTACCGTGGCGTCCCTTCGTCCCCGGGCCCACCCGCAATTCCGGGTCCCACCCGAAGGTTAGGGGAAATGATCCTCGTGGCCGCCCTGGAGGTTCCGTGGTACAGGCGTACATCCTCATCCAGACCGAGGTGGGCAAGGCGTCGTTCGTCGCCGAGTCCATCGGCAAGATCCCGGGGGTGATCCAAGCCGAGGACGTGACGGGCCCGTACGACGTGATCGTGCGCGCCCAGGCCGACACGGTCGACGATCTCGGCCGCATGGTGGTGGCCAAGGTCCAGCAGGTGGAGGGGATCACCCGCACCTTGACCTGCCCGGTGGTCCATCTGTAGCCCCGTCTACTCTTGGCCGGTGATGTCTGTCCACCACCGGCCGCTGCGTCTCCTGGCCCTGCCTGCCTGCACCGCCCTGCTCGCCCTCGCGGGCTGCGCCACGGACGGTTCCCGGGCCCGGCTGGACCCACCGCCCACGCCGCCCGCCGAGGTCGCGGGACTCTGTGCGGCACTGCACAAGGAGCTCCCGGACACGGTGGCCGGCCTGGAGCGGACCGGCACCACACCCGAGTCGCCGCTGACCGCCGCGTGGGGCGGCTCGGCGATCGTACTGCGGTGCGGTATCCCCAAGCCCCCGAAGATGGCCGATCCGAAGCAGGACGGGGTCGAGGTCAACGGGGTGGGCTGGTTGGTGGAGAAGGTGCCCGACGGCGAGGGCGGCGGCTACCGGTTCACGACCGGGCTGCGGCTGGCGTACACCGAGGTCCGGGTGGACAAGGAGCACGCCACCGACGCGCAGATGCTGGTCGGGCTCTCCGCGGCGGTCGCCAAGACCGTTCCCGAGGGCATCTCCTCCTACTGAGAGGCGCCCGCTCCCCGTTCCCACGAGGACCGCCCGCCGGATGTCCGGCGGGCGGTCCTTTCGTGCGTGGGGTCCCGGCGGGCTCAGCGCAGTCCGGTGGACCGGCGCAGCGCCGCCTGGATCAGGAGGTCGACCAGCTCCGGGTATTCGACGCCCGACTCCTGCCACATGCGCGGGTACATGGAGATGGGGGTGAAGCCCGGCATGGTGTTGATCTCGTTGATGACGAAGGTGCCGTCCTCGGTGAGGAAGAAGTCGGCGCGCACCAGGCCCTCGCAGGACGCGGCCTCGAACGCCTCGATCGCGAGCCGCTGCACCTCGGCGGTCTGCTCGGGGGTGAGCGGGGCGGGCACGATCCCGGAGGCGGAGTCGATGTACTTCGCCTCGAAGTCGTAGAAGTCGTGGCTGGACACCGGCGGGATCTCGGCCGGGGCGCTCGCGCGGGGCCCGTCCTCGAATTCCAGCACGCCGCACTCGATCTCGCGGCCGCGCAGCAGCGCCTCCACGATGATCTTCGGGTCGTGGCGCCGGGCCTCGACGACGGCCGCGTCCAGGGCCGAGGCGTCGTCGACCTTGGTGATGCCGATGGAGGAGCCGGCACGAGCCGGCTTGACGAACAGCGGCCAGCCGTGTTCGGCGGCGAAGTCCAGGATCTTCCCGCGGGCGGCGTCCGGGTCGGACCACTCGCGCGGGCGGATGGTCACGTACGGGCCGACGTCCAGCCCGAAGGAGGTGAACACCCGCTTCATGTAGTCCTTGTCCTGGCCGACGGCCGAGGAGAGGACACCGGAACCGACGTACGGGACTCCGGCGAGTTCCAGGAGTCCCTGGAGGGTGCCGTCCTCGCCGTACGGGCCGTGCAGCACGGGGAAGACGACGTCGACCTCGCCCAGGGCCTTGGGAACGGCGCCCGGCTCGGTGTAGACGATCTCGCGGTGGGCGGGGTCCACGGAGAGTACGACGGAGCCCTCCTCGGAGTCGGCGAGCGCGTCGACGTCCGGGAGCTTCCGGTCGGCGATGGCCATCCGGGCGGGGTCGTCGGCGGTCAGCGCCCACCGGCCGTCCGTGGTGATGCCGATGGGCAGCACCTCGTACTTGGAGCGGTCGATGGAGCGCAGCACGGCGCCCGCGGTGACGACCGAGATGCCGTGTTCCGAGCTGCGGCCGCCGAACACGACGGCCACGCGGGGCTTGCGGCCCCGCTGCTCAGGGGTCTGGGGAAGGTTCTCGCTGCTCATATCGCCACGAGAGTACCCGCTCGAACGTCCGGAAAGGACTCAGCGACGTTCCGGTTTGGCGCTGCGGCCCATGAGTTCCTTCAACGCGACCAGCGTGGGCTTGCCGTGGTGGACGATGTCGACGACCGTTTCGGTGATCGGCATGTCCACTCCGTACCGGTGCGCCAGATCCGCCACGGACTGGCACGACTTGACCCCTTCCGCGGTCTGCTTGGTGACCGCGATGGTCTCCTCCAGGGTCATCCCGCGGCCGAGGTTGGTGCCGAAGGTGTGGTTCCGGGAGAGCGGCGAGGAGCAGGTGGCGACGAGGTCGCCGAGCCCGGCGAGGCCGGAGAAGGTGAGCGGGTCGGCGCCCATGGCCAGGCCGAGGCGGGTCGTCTCGGCGAGGCCGCGGGTGATGAGCGAGCCCTTGGTGTTGTCGCCCAGACCCATGCCGTCCGCGATGCCGACGGCGAGCCCGATGACGTTCTTGACGGCGCCGCCGAGCTCGCAGCCCACCACGTCGGTGTTGGTGTACGGGCGGAAGTACGGGGTGTGGCAGGCGGCCTGGAGGCGCCGGGCGACGCCTTCGTCCACGCAGGCGACGACGGACGCGGCGGGCTGTCGGGCGGCGATCTCCCGGGCCAGGTTGGGTCCGGTGACGACGGCGACGCGCTCGGCCGGGACGCCGGCGACCTCTTCGATGACCTCGCTCATCCGCTTGGCGGTGCCGAGTTCGATGCCCTTCATGAGGGAGACGAGCACGGTGTCGGGGGCCAGCAGCGGCGTCCACGCGGCCAGGTTGCCGCGCAGGGTCTGGGACGGAATGGCGAGGACCGTGAAGTCGGCGCCCGCCGCGGCTTCGGCCGCGTCGGTGGTGGCCCGGATGTTCGCGGGGAGTTCGACGCCGGGCAGGTAGTCCGGGTTGGTCCGGCCGGTGTTGACGGCGTCGGCCAGCTCCTTGCGGCGGCCCCAGAGGGTCACCTCGCAGCCGGCGTCGGCGAGGACCACGGCGAACGCCGTGCCCCAGGAGCCGGTTCCGTAGACGGCTGCCTTCACGGGACCTGTCACTTCTTGCCCTCCCCCGCGGCCTTGCGCCGCTGTTCCGCCCTGGCCTTGCGGTGGTCGTACGGCTGCTCGGGCGCCTTCTCGCCGCGCAGCTCCTCCAGCAGCCCGGTGACGGCCGCCATGATGGTCTCGGTGGCCGCCTTGAGCACCTCGGGGGTGGGTTCCCGGTCGTAGAACTCGGAGAGGTCCACGGGCGGTCCGGCGAGCACCTGGAGGGTCTTGCGGGGGAACAGGCGGACCTTGTTCTCCTTCGCGTAGGGCGGCATCGCGAGGTTCGCGCCCCACTGGGCCACCGGAATGACGGGCGCCTTGGTCACGAGTGCCACCCTGGCCACGCCCGTCTTGCCGGCCATGGGCCACATGCCGGGATCGCGGGTGAGGGTGCCCTCCGGGTAAAAGGCCACGCATTCTCCGCGTTCGATGGCGGCGACGGCCGCCCGGAACGCGTCCAGGGCGTTGGTGGTCTCCCGGTAGACGGGGATCTGTCCCGAACCGCGCAGGATCATGCCGACGAAAGGCACCTTGAAGAGGCCGGCCTTCGCGAGCAGCCGCGGCACCCGGCCGGTGTTGTACTGGAAGTGCGCGTAGGACAGCGGGTCCAGGTACGAGTTGTGATTGACCGCGGTGATAAACCCGCCGTCGGCCGGAATGTGCTCCATTCCCTGCCAGTCCCGCTTGAACAGCACTACCAGCGGCGGTTTCGCGATGACCGCCGCCAGGCGGTACCAGAAGCCGATTCTGCGGCGGGACACTCGGACACCTTCCTCTAGGACCGGGGCACGGGGGCCACCGCCCAGCGGTGGCTGGGGGACTGGGCACCTCGTGGGCCGGACAAGTCTCGCCCCGGGTCCGGTCTCTGTCGAGAACACCGTACGCCCCAGCCGGGCCGCCGAGTCCACCCGTGTCCGGGTGGAGGGGACAATGGGCCGACCGACGACCGGGCCGTGACCGAGCGCGGCCCACACGCGCGCGGGGGCGCGCCGGAGGGAAGGGGTCGTGACGAACGCCGTCTGGAGCTTGGTGGTCCCGCTGAAGCCGCTCGCGCTGGCCAAGAGCCGGCTCGCCGCGGCCGTCGGCGGCTCGCGCCCGGGGCTCGCGCTGGCCTTCGCCCAGGACACCGTGGCGGGGGCGCTGGCCTGCGCGGTCGTGGCGGATGTGGTGGTCGTCACGGACGACGCGGTGGCGGGCGCGGAACTGGCGCGGCTCGGGGCGCGGATCGTCCCGGACGTCCCGGGCGCCGGCCTCAACGCGGCGCTGGCCCACGGGGCGCGGGCCGTACGGTCGGGGCGGCCCGGGTCGGCGGTGGCGGCGCTGAACGCGGACCTGCCCGCGCTGCGGCCACCCGAATTGCTACGCGTGCTCGATACCGCCTCGGTATTTCCGCGGGCTTTTCTGGCGGATGCGGCGGGAATCGGGACGACCCTGCTTTCCGCTGCTCCGGACGTGGAATTGGCGCCGTCGTTCGGCGGTCCGTCGCGGGCCCGGCATTCGGCGTCGGGGGCGGTGGAAATCTCCCTGACCGGTGTCGACAGCGTCCGCCGGGACGTGGACACGGGCGCCGATCTGCGGACGGCCCTCGCCCTCGGGGTGGGCCGGCACACGGCCCGATACAGTGCCGGTATGCAGGCGACCGCGTACACGTACGACTCCCAGACCCGCAGCGGCAGCGTGCTGCTGGACGACGGCACCCCGGTGCCCTTCGAGGCCGCGGCGTTCGACGCGGGCGGCCTGCGGCTGCTGCGGCCCGGGCAGCGCGTGCGGATCGAGACGCAGGGCTCGGGCCCGGACCTGCGCATCACCCTGGTCACCCTGCAGACGTTCTGACGGGGGCCGCACGCCCCCTGCCACCCGCGCCGCTCGGCCGGGTGAACGCACCGCGGGCCGGCTTCCCCGCCGTGGGGAAGCCGGCCCGGCGTGTGTGACTCGTGCCCTGCTTACTTCTTGCGGGCGGTGGTCTTCTTCGCGGTGGTCTTGCGCGCCGTCGTCTTCTTGGCGGGCGCGGTGGTCTTCGCGGTGGTCTTCTTGGCCGCCGGAGCCGTCTTCTTGGCCGTGGACGTGGCCTTCTTGGCGGTGGTCTTCTTCGCCGCGGCGGTGGAGGACCCCGCCGCCGTCTTCTTCGCGGCGCCGGTGGTCTTCTTGGCGGCCGCGGTGGTCTTCTTCGCGGCGGCCTTCTTGGTGGTGGCGGCGGTCGTGGTCTTCCGCGCGGAGGTCGACTTCGCCGCCGTCTTCTTCGCGGTGGCCTTCTTGCCGACGGCCTTGGCGATGGTGGGCGGGGCGCCCGAAAGGCTGCCCTTGGGCGCCTTCTTGACGGAGACCTCGCCTCCCTTGGGGAGCTTCTTGGTGCCGCTGACCAGGTCCTTGAAGCCCTGGCCCGCGCGGAACCGGGGAACCGAGGTCTTCTTGACCCGGACGCGCTCACCCGTCTGCGGGTTACGGGCGTAGCGGGCCGGACGGTCGACCTTCTCGAACGAGCCGAAGCCGGTGACCGAGACCCGGTCGCCCGCGACGACCGCGCGGACCATGGCGTCCAGTACCGCGTCGACCGCGTCCGCGGCCTGCTGGCGGCCGCCGAGCTTGTCGGCAATCGCTTCTACGAGCTGCGCCTTGTTCACGTCTTCCCCTTCGGAGACTTCGCCAGAACGAATGTGTTCAAGCTTATTTCGCACGTTAGGCGGATATATACCGCAAATCAAACACGAAACGGGCTAATCACCCTAGTGCCGCAACGTTGTAAGCCGTTACGGAGTTCCTTCGCATCAGTCGCCTTCAGGGAATCGACCCTCGTCGAGGTCCTTCATCAACCTGTCCAGGCGCCTTGCCGCATCGGCGAGATCATGCTTCGCCGCGGCCGTGACGACCAACAGCTTCCGGGACAGCGCCATCCTTACGCCCTCCGGGACTTGCAGCGTGCGCACCCTTGTGTGTGCTTCTTTCAATCGGCTCGCGACCACTTCGTAGAGCTCAAGTTGACTGTCGCGTTCCATGCACAGATTGTGCCATCTGGGGCGAGTTGTCGCCTCACGGGGCCTCAACACACGGCTGTGCCCCCCGCCGGAAGGCGAGGGGCACAGTGGGGGTGATGTGATCACCCGAGGGTGAATAAGCGCTGATCAGGCAGGAATCACGCCTGAATCGTGCGCGGCTTGAAGGTCGGCCGGGTGCTTTCGTACGTCGCGATGTCCGCTTCGTTCTGAAGGGTGAGGGAGATGTCGTCCAGACCCTCCAGCAGACGCCAGCGGGCGTTGTCGTCGAGTTCGAACTCCGCCTCGACGCCTTCGGCTCGGACCTTGCGGTCCACCAGGTCGACGGTGATCTCGGCGGTGGGGTCCGCCTCGGTCAGCTGCCACAGCCGCTCGACGGTCTCCTGCGGCAGGACGACGGTCAGCAGACCGTTCTTCAGCGAGTTGCCGCGGAAGATGTCGGCGAAGCGCGAGGAGATGACGGTCTTGAAGCCGAAGTTCTGCAGCGCCCAGACGGCGTGCTCGCGCGAGGAGCCGGTACCGAAGTCGGGGCCGGCGACCAGCACGGTCGCGCCGGCGCGCTCGGGACGGTTGGTGACGAACTCCGGGTCCTTGCGCCACGCCTCGAAGAGCCCGTCCTCGAAGCCGTCGCGGGTGATCTTCTTCAGCCAGTGGGCCGGGATGATCTGGTCGGTGTCGACGTTGCTGCGGCGCAGCGGGACGGCCCGACCGGTGTGGGTGGTGAAAGCTTCCATGATTCAGACTCCGGCGGGGGCGGTGACGTCGGACAGGTCGGCGGGCGAGGCCAGGTGGCCCAGTACCGCGGTCGCGGCGGCCACCTGCGGGGAGACCAGGTGGGTGCGTCCGCCCTTGCCCTGGCGGCCCTCGAAGTTGCGGTTGGAGGTGGACGCGGAGCGCTCGCCGGGGGCCAGTTGGTCGGGGTTCATGCCCAGGCACATCGAGCAGCCCGCGTGCCGCCATTCGGCCCCGGCCTCCTTGAAGACCTTGTCCAGTCCCTCTTCCACGGCCTGCAGCGCGACCCGGACCGAGCCCGGGACGACCAGCATCCGTACGCCGTCGGCGACTTTGCGGCCCTCGATGATGCCGGCGACGGCGCGCAGGTCCTCGATGCGGCCGTTGGTGCAGGAACCTACGAAGACGGTGTCGACCTCGATGTCGCGCAGCGGCTGCCCGGCCGTCAACCCCATGTACTCCAGGGCCTTTTCGGCGGCGAGGCGCTCCGAAGCGTCCTCGTACGAAGCCGGGTCGGGGACGTTGGCGGACAGCGGCGCGCCCTGGCCCGGGTTGGTGCCCCAGGTGACGAACGGGGAGAGCGCCGCGCCGTCGATGACGACCTCGGCGTCGAAGACGGCGTCGTCGTCGGTGCGCAGCGTCTTCCAGTAGGCGACCGCCGCGTCCCAGTCCTCGCCCTCGGGGGCGTGGTCGCGGCCGCGGAGGTAGTCGAAGGTGGTCTCGTCGGGGGCGATCATGCCCGCGCGGGCACCGGCCTCGATCGACATGTTGCAGATGGTCATCCGGGCTTCCATCGACAGCTTCTCGATGGCCTCGCCGCGGTATTCCAGGATGTAGCCCTGGCCGCCGCCGGTGCCGATCCGGGCGATGATCGCCAGGATCAGGTCCTTGGCGGTGACGCCCTCGGCCAGCGCGCCGGTGACGGTGATCGCCATCGTCTTGGGGCGGGCCAGCGGCAGCGTCTGGGTGGCCAGCACGTGCTCGACCTGGCTGGTGCCGATGCCGAAGGCCAGCGCGCCGAAGGCGCCGTGCGTGGAGGTGTGGGAGTCGCCGCAGACCACGGTGGTGCCGGGCTGGGTCAGTCCCAGCTGCGGTCCCACCACGTGGACGACACCCTGCTCGACGTCGCCCAGCGAGTGCAGGCGGACCCCGAACTCGGCGCAGTTGCGCCGCAGCGTCTCCAGCTGGGCCCGGGAGACCGGGTCCGCGATCGGCTTGTCGATGTCGATGGTGGGGGTGTTGTGGTCCTCGGTCGCGATGGTGAGGTCCAGGCGACGGACCTTGCGGCCGGCCTGACGCAGGCCCTCGAAGGCCTGCGGGCTGGTCACCTCGTGCAGCAGGTGCAGATCGATGAAGAGGAGATCGGGCTCGCCCTCGGCGCGCCGGACGACATGGTCGTCCCAGACCTTCTCCGCGAGTGTCCTACCCATCGCTTTCCCTCCGGCCGGCCGGTTGTGCCGGCGCTTCATAGAGATCTTGTGCGCCTGTATCGCCCGTACCCCACGTCCCGGACGACGGCTCGGACCCAGTGGTTCGTGGACCCGCACATACAGACTCGCTCGTTCTTGGAAAAATTGAACTTGCGTTTCACAGTGTGAGACGTGAATATCGTTTCATGGACAACTCTAGCGGCGTCGGCGTTCTCGACAAGGCAGCTCTGGTACTGAGCGCACTGGAGTCCGGTCCGGCCACCCTCGCCGGGCTGGTCGCGGCGACAGGGCTCGCACGACCCACGGCACATCGCCTTGCCGTGGCACTGGAACACCACCGGATGGTGGCGAGGGACATGCAGGGCCGGTTCATCCTCGGCCCGCGGCTGGCAGAGCTTGCCGCCGCGGCCGGCGAGGACCGTCTGCTGGCCACGGCCGGACCGGTGCTCACCCACCTCCGCGACGTGACGGGCGAGAGCGCGCAGCTCTACCGGCGTCAGGGCGACATGCGCATCTGCGTGGCAGCGGCCGAGCGGCTGTCGGGCCTGCGGGACACCGTCCCGGTGGGCTCCACGCTCCCGATGAAGGCCGGTTCGGCCGCGCAGATCCTGATGGCGTGGGAAGAGCCCGAGCGGCTGCACCGCGGCCTTCAGGGCGCGCGTTTCACGGCGACGGCACTGTCCGGCGTACGGCGTCGCGGCTGGGCGCAGTCGATCGGCGAGCGGGAGCCCGGCGTGGCCTCCGTCTCGGCGCCGGTGCGCGGGCCGTCGAACCGGGTCGTGGCCGCCGTATCGGTCTCCGGCCCGATCGAGCGCCTGACCCGGCACCCCGGTCGGATGCACGCCCAGGCGGTCATCGACGCCGCCGGCCGGCTGACGGAGGCCCTGCGCCGCTCCGGCTGACCTTCCCCGTCCTTTTCCCCCGTCCTCCCGGGCCCGGGGGCGCGTACGACGCCGCACACGTCCGAACACGCGCCTCCGGGCCCGCACTTCTGCGGCTCCCCCTGGCCGGACATGACGAAGAGGCCCTCCGCGATGATCGCGGAGGGCCTCTTCTCCTGTACCCCCGACCGGATTCGAACCGGCGCTACCGCCTTGAGAGGGCGGCGTGCTAGGCCGCTACACAACGGGGGCAAGCACTGCGTCACTACTGCACTGCGCTGGGCTACCAGGACTCGAACCTAGAATAAGGGAACCAGAAACCCTCGTGTTGCCAATTACACTATAGCCCATAGTGGTCTAGACCATGCTAGACATAGTACCCCCGACCGGATTCGAACCGGCGCTACCGCCTTGAGAGGGCGGCGTGCTAGGCCGCTACACAACGGGGGCCCTAGCGATCCTGCATCAAGACGTCCGGGAGCTACCCGATGGAGGTCTTGCGGGAAGGATCTGTACCCCCGACCGGATTCGAACCGGCGCTACCGCCTTGAGAGGGCGGCGTGCTAGGCCGCTACACAACGGGGGCAAGCACTGCGTCACTACTGCAC
>NZ_JBHVYA010000012.1:159266-174584 GCF_042881255.1 Streptomyces sp. NPDC058279
GCACTGCGCTGGGCTACCAGGACTCGAACCTAGAATAAGGGAACCAGAAACCCTCGTGTTGCCAATTACACTATAGCCCACCAAAACGCAAGCCCCTGAGGGACTTTTATTTGGTCAGCGCCTCCGTCCGGCCTTTCGGCCCGCTCGGGCGGCGCAGAAAGAACATTACCGGATGCCTGACCGTGCTCCAAAACGGGTATCTGCGGCCAGCAGCGCGGGGAGCCGGCCCAGACCGGAGATCCTGTGCACTCCTTCGGGCGTCGGTCCGGGCGTGCCGGACCGGTCGAGCCACACCGCCGTGAGCCCCGCGTCCCGGGCGCCGCGGGCGTCGATCTCCGGCTGGTCGCCGACGTACGCCACTTCCCCCGGCGGCAGCCCGAGCGCCTCGCAGGCCCCCAGGAAGGCGGCGGCGTCCGGCTTGCTGACGCCGAGCTCGGCGGCGCAGACCAGCACTTCGAAGCGCTCGCGCAGACCGAGTCGGCGCAGCTTGGGGTCCTGGTTGGCGGTGGAGGAGTTGGAGAGCACCCCGTGCCGGTAGTCGGCGGCCAGGGCGTCCAGTACGGGGAGCACGTCCGGGAACAGCGTCCAGGCCGCCTGGTAGTGCACGAGGTACCGGTCGAACCAGTCGTCGGCCTCGGCGGCGCTCATGTGGGGGGCCGAAAGGAAATCCCGCACCCGGTCCTGCCGCTGGGCCAGGAAGGTCGTCTCGCCGGCGGCGAAGCGCGCCCAGTGGCGTTCCGTCGTGGCGCGCCACAGGGCGAGGGCCGCCGCCGGACTCCCGTAGCGCTCCGCCAGTCCGTTCTCGGCCAGATGCCGCCCGAGCCCGGCGGTGTCGGCACCGGTGTAGTCGAACAGGGTGTCGTCGATGTCCCACAACAACGCGCGGATCGGCATACGGCCGAGACTACCGGGCGCCCCGTCCGGTGAGGGGACGACGAAGAAATTCGTCACGCGGGCGCCGAGAACGCCGCGGGGGCGGTCGCCGGGGAGGCGGCCGCCCCCGCGGGGGTGCGTAACGGTCAGCCGGCGAGCTTCGCCAGGGCCGCGTCGATGCGGGCCAGGGAACGCTCCTTGCCCAGGATCTGGAGGGACTCGAAGAGCGGCAGGCCGACCGTACGACCGGTGACGGCCACGCGGACCGGGGCCTGGGCCTTGCCCAGCTTGAGGCCGTGGGCCTCGCCGGCGGCCAGGACGGCCTGCTTGAGCGCCTCCGGGTCGGTCCAGTCGGCGGTCTCCAGGTGCGCCCGGACGGTGGTGAGCAGGGCCGCGGGCTCGCCCTTCATCGCCTTGTCCCAGGACGCCTGGTCCTCGACCGGCTCCTTGCGGAAGAGGAAGTCGACGTTCGCGGTGATGTCCGACAGGACCGTCACGCGGGTCTGGGCGTACGGCGCGATGGCCTCCCACGCCCGCTCGTCGAAGTCCGCCGGCTCCCAGTTGGCGTGGGGCGCGCGCAGCCACGGCCGGCACGCGTCGGCGAACGCCTTCGGGTCCATCCGGCGGATGTGGTCGGCGTTGATCGCCTCGGCCTTCTTGAGGTCGAAGCGGGCCGGGTTGGCGTTCACGTCGGGGATGTCGAACTTCGCCACCATCTCCTCGATGGTGAAGATGTCCTGGTCCTTGGCGAAGGACCAACCGAGGAGCGAGAGGTAGTTCAGCAGGCCCTCGGGGAGGAAGCCGCGCTCGCGGTACAGGTTGAGCGAGGACTCCGGGTCGCGCTTGGAGAGCTTCTTGTTCCCCTCGCCCATGACGTACGGCAGGTGGCCGAACTCGGGGACGCCGGTGGCGATGCCGAGCTCCATCAGCGCCTTGTAGAGCGCGATCTGGCGGGGCGTGGAGGACAGCAGGTCCTCGCCGCGCAGCACGTGCGTGATCTGCATCAGCGCGTCGTCGACCGGGTTGACGAGCGTGTACAGCGGGGCGCCATTGGCCCGCAGGATGCCGAAGTCCGGCACGTTCTCCGGGGTGAAGGTCAGCTCGCCGCGGACCAGGTCGGTGAAGGTGATCGGCTCGTCGGGCATCCGGAAGCGGACGATCGAGAGGCGGCCCTCGGCCCGGTACGCGGCCACCTGCTCGGGGGTCAGGTCGCGGCAGTGGCCGTCGTAGCCGGAGGGCTTGCCGGCGGCGCGGGCGGCGGTGCGGCGCTCCTCCAGCTCCTCGGTGGTGCAGTAGCAGTCGTACGCGTAGCCGCCGTCGCGCAGGCGCTGGGCGACGTCGGCGTAGATGTCCATCCGCTGTGACTGGCGGTACGGCGCGTGCGGGCCGCCGACCTCGGGGCCCTCGTCCCAGGTGAAGCCCAGCCAGCGCAGCGAGTCGAGCAGCTGGTGGTAGGACTCCTCGGAGTCGCGGGCCGCGTCGGTGTCCTCGATGCGGAAGACGAACGTACCGCCGTGGTGGCGGGCGAACGCCCAGTTGAAGAGGGCGGTCCGGACCAGGCCCACGTGGGGGTTGCCGGTCGGGGAGGGACAGAAACGTACGCGGACGTTCGCGTTAGCCACGCTTGATCACCTTGTTGGTGAGAGTGCCGATGCCTTCGATGGTGACGGCGACCTCGTCGCCGACGTTGAGGGGGCCGACTCCGGCCGGGGTCCCCGTGAGGATGACGTCGCCCGGGAGCAGCGTCATGGCCTCGGTGATGTGCACGATCAGGTCCTCGATCGAGCGGACCATGTCGCTGGTGCGGCCGAGCTGGCGTTGTTCGCCGTTGACCGTGCACTGGATGGTCAGGTCGCTCGGGTCGAGGTCGGTCTCGATCCAGGGGCCCAGCGGGCAGGAGCTGTCGAAGCCCTTGGCGCGGGCCCACTGCTTCTCGCGCTGCTGGACGTCACGGGCGGTGACGTCGTTGGCGCAGGTGTAGCCGAGGATCACGTCCTTGACGCGCTCCTTGGGGACCTCCCGGCACATCCGGCCGATGACCACGGCCAGCTCCGCCTCGTGGTGGAGGTCCTGGGAGAAGGAGGGGTACGTGATGGGGTCGCCCGGGCCGACCACGGAGGTGGAGGGCTTGAAGAAGGTGATGGGCGTCTCCGGGACCGCGTTGCCGAGCTCCGCCGCGTGCTCCGCGTAGTTGCGGCCGATGGCCACGACCTTGTTCGGGAGCACGGGCGGCAGGAGCCGGACCTTGTTCAGCGGCACCTTGGTGCCCGAGAGCTCGAAGTCCGCGAACGGAATGCCCTTGATGATGTCGAGGACGAGCTCGCTTTCGGCGCCGGGGGCAGTGCTGCCCTCGACCGCGCCGAACGCGACGTTGCCGTCGATCGAGAACCTGGCGATGCGCACCTGTTGCGTCTGCCCCTCTGTATTTCCGTCGGCCGGAATCTGCGGACTCCAGGCTAACGCGGTGGGCGGCGGCGCTTCGCGTCCGTATCCGGCGGGTCTACTGCGCGGCGGCGGCGACCGGGGCGTCCATCAGGACGGTGCGGCGGGGGTTCGCGGTCTGCGTGGGCAGCTCGACGGAGTGCTCCGGGGCCAGGGGCGACTGCAGTTCCTCGGCGTCCTGGAGGTGCGCCAGGGTGGTGCGGCGGGGGTTGGCTATGTTGCGGAACATCATCGTCGTCTTCATCGGAGTTTCGGGCCCTCGGCTCGCTCGTCGGTGTGGTGGTTGTCGGATGCGCCAACCCTGCAAAGGGAAAGGCTAAACATCTGAATCCCCCGCCGAACCGGGAAGTAATGGCCAGGGCTGTGTGAGTTTCCTCACCAGCGACCCGGCATTACGGTCATAACGGACAGTCAATTCATGGCCCGGAAACGGACATTGCGCCACTGAACGCGTCATTCCGCTCCTGATCATCTCGACTGGGACACCTTGACAGTCGCGTTGTTTGGTCGATGTAAGTCCGGTTCATCCCGATAGGGCTTCCACGCCACGTAATACGGCTGTCGCATTCCGTGACCGGCTCGCCGGGGCGACGCGCGCACCTTGTTGGAGATCCCCCACTGTGCTGGAATTCGCGGGACCGCCGCGGGAATCAGCCGGCGCGCAGGTGGCGCGACTCAGCGCCCAGCGCGGCGGCAAGGAGAGGGAGACGCGCCGGTCACCGACGACCACCATGGGGCCGTCAGTGCCCCACGACTCGACACCGTCCCACCGCTCCACCGGCGGGACGCCTGGTCCAGAGGTTGCGACGCTAGTGCAGGGACGATTCAAGAGGGATGGCAAGGGTTCTCCCCAGGCCCATGAGGGCCGAGGGGAAGCTGCGTCGGAGCAGGAGCCGCGCGGCGGGACCGACCGTGGCTCCTCGCCCCAGCACGCCCAGAACCGTGGGCCGGCTGTCGAAGGAGCGGGCCCCGATGCCGCCAACCCCGTGAAGGGGAAGGCCAAGGGCCGGGCCAAGCCGAAGGGCGCGGCACGGACCAAGGGCAAGGGCGAACCGGCTCCCGAACAGGACGTGGCGATACCGAAGGCCCCCAGCGGGTCCGCTTCACGCCTCGCCATGCAGAACTGGCGCATCAGCACGCGACTGGTGTCGCTGCTGACCCTGCCGGTCGTCGCCGCCACCACGCTCGGTGGCTTCCGCATCAACGACTCGCTCAACGACATCGCGCAGCTGGACCACATGCAGCTGCTGACGACGATGACCCGGCAGGCCACCAATCTGGCCGCCGCGCTCCAGGAGGAGCGCGACAAGTCCGCCGGTCCGCTGTCGGTCGACAAGTCGGGCAAGCCGAACTCCCTCGTCCAGGGCGTCCGCGACCAGACCAACACGGCGATCGAAGCGTTCAGCGTCGCGACCGACAAGGTCGACAGCACGCAGGACAAGGACGACACCCTCAAGTCGATCCGCAACAACATCCTGCAGATCGGCCGCCAGCTCACCGGTATCGAGGACATCCGCAAGAAGGCGTACCAGAGCGGCGCCCAGCAGACGGTCACCGAGTACAACGCGCTCATCGTCTCGCTGCTCTCCCTCTCGCAGGACATGGCCCAGGCCACCTCCAACCCGGAGATGATCAAGCGCACGCGCGCCCTGGCGGCCTTCTCCTCCGCCAAGGAATACGCCTCCATCCAGCGCGCGATCATCGCCGCCTCGCTTCCCGAGAGCGGCGACAAGCCGGGCAACCTGGGTGAGAACGACCGCCTGTACGCGCTGTCCGCGCTGCGCGGCGAGAGCCAGGCGAAGAAGACCTTCGAACTCGTCTACCAGGGCAAGTCCGAGGAACTCCTCGCCAGCCTCGGCGACGGCAACGCGGAGATCAGCAAGGCCGACCACTACACCCGTCGCGTCCTGTCAACGCAGGGCCAGTTCAGCAAGGAGCAGGCGTACCACTCCTGGATGGACTGGTACGACGCCGACGGCACCAAGCTCACGGCCATGAAGGTCATCGAGCTCACCCTGCTCGAGGACATGGAGCAGAAGGCCCGCGAGCTCAAGAGCGCGTCGCAGCAGGACGCCATCATCAACGGTGCGCTGATCCTCCTCGTGCTCGGTGTCTCCCTCGTCGGCGCCTTCGTCATGGCCCGGTCCATGATCCGCTCGCTGCGCCGCCTCCAGGACACGGCGACCCGCGTCGCCCAGGACCGGCTGCCCGAGCTCGTCAAGCAGCTGTCCGAGACCGACCCCCAGGACGTCGACACGACGGTGGAGTCCGTCGGTCTGCACACCCGCGACGAGATCGGCCAGGTGGCCGCGGCCTTCGACGACGTGCACCGCGAGGCCGTCCGCCTCGCCGCCGAGCAGGCCCTGCTGCGGGGCAACGTCAACGCGATGTTCACCAACCTCTCGCGCCGCTCGCAGGGTCTCATCCAGCGCCAGCTCTCGCTCATCTCCGAGCTGGAGTCGCGCGAGGCCGACCCGGACCAGCTGTCCTCGCTCTTCAAGCTCGACCACCTCGCGACCCGTATGCGCCGTAACGGCGAAAACCTCCTCGTCCTCGCGGGCGAGGAACCGGGCCGCCGGTGGACCCGCCCCGTCCCGCTCGTCGACGTGCTCCGCGCCGCGGCGTCCGAGGTGGAGCAGTACGAGCGCATCGAACTCGCGTCGGTGCCCGGCACCGACGTGGCCGGCCGCGTCGTCAACGACCTCGTGCACCTCCTCGCCGAGCTGCTGGAGAACGCCACCTCGTTCTCCTCCCCGCAGACCAAGGTCAAGGTCACCGGTCACGCCCTGCCGGACGGCCGGGTGCTCGTCGAGATCCACGACACCGGTATCGGCCTGTCCCCCGAGGACCTCGCCGCGATCAACGAGCGGCTCGCGTCGCCGCCGACCGTGGACGTCTCCGTCTCCCGCCGTATGGGCCTGTTCGTGGTCGGCCGCCTGTCCCTGCGACACGGCATCCGCATCCAGCTGCGCCCCTCCGACTCGGGCGGTACCACCGCGCTCGTCATGCTGCCGGTGGATGTCGCCCAGGGCGGCAAGAAGCCGGCGCCGATGCCCGGCCAGGGTGGTCAGGGCGGTCCTGGCTCCGGTGCCCCGCAGGGCGGTCCGGGCGGCCTGGGCGGTTCCGTGGGACAGGGTGCCGTCGGCGCCGGCGGCGCCCGTCCCCCCGTGGGCGCCGGTCCGCAGCGCGGTCAGGTCTCCGCCGCCGGGCAGCGTGCCGCGCTGCCCGGGCGGGACGCGTCCGCCGGCATGCAGCAGCGGCCCCAGGGCCAGGGTCCCGGCCCGCAGGGCGGTCCGGCCGGCCGGCCGCAGCAGCAGGGCGGCCCGATGGCGCGTCCGCAGGCCGGTCCGGGTGCCCCGACGGGTCAGGGCGCGGGTGGGTTCACCCCCGGTGCCCCGCTCCCGGGCCGCGGTCCGGTCGCGGGTCCGGCGGGCGGTGCGCCCGGCGGTCCCGTCGGTGGTGCGCCGCAGTCCCGGCCCGGTGCCTCTCCCTCCGCCTTCCCGCAGGGCAACGGCTTCGAGCGGCCGCAGCAGCAGCCCGCTCCGGCCGGCTCCCAGAACCAGGGTCAGCCCCCGGCTCCCGTCCAGCGCAAGCGGCCGCAGTTGCCGCCGCGCGGCGGCGCCCCGCGTCCGGAACTCCCGGGTGCGGGCGGCGCGGCCCCGCAGGGCACCAGCTGGGGCGCGGGCCAGGGTGGTCACGAGGTCCCGCGCGGGCACGACGAGCTGTCGGGCCCCGGTGCGACGGCCGAGTTCCCCCGCCCGGACTTCAACGCCCCGGCCCCGTACGCCGGCGGCAACCCCGCCGACAGCACCACGGGACAGTTCGAGCGCCCCGACGTACGCGGTCCCCTGGACCCGTCCGCCACCGGGCAGTTCGAGCGCCCGGGGGACTTCCAGGCACCCCGCGGCGGCGGCCCCGGCGTGGGCGGCCCCGGCGGCGGTCGGCCCCAGGCTCCGCAATCCGGCGGCTACTTCCCGCCGCAGCGTCCGCAGGCCCGGCCCGAGGCGCTGCCGCCGGCCTCGGGTCCCGGCGAGGCGCGCAGCCCCATCTTCGACACGCTGGAGTCCAACTGGGTCCGCCAGGACGGCGGCCCCTCCGCACCCCAGCAGCCGCAGCAGTACCAGCAGCAGGCTCCGGCCGCGCCGGCTCACCAGCAGCCGCTCCCCCAGCGCGGTCAGGAACTCTCCGCCGACCAGACGGCGACCGGCGCGGTGCCGACCGTCAGCTGGCGGTCCTCGCCCAACGACGAGCTGATGCGGCAGGCCGAGCGCGTGCGCCAGCCCGCCGCCGGCGGCATCACCACCTCGGGTCTGCCCAAGCGGGTACCGCGGGCGAACCTGGTGGCCGGTACCGCTCAGCAGCAGGCCGAGACCCAGGCGGGCCCGCAGGTCTCCCGCGCCCCGGACGACGTCCGCGGTCGCCTCACCAACCTCCGACGCGGTATCCAGCAGGGGCGCCAGGCCGGCACCACCGGCCCCGCGACCGGCAGTTACCAGATCGACCCCACTTACCAGCAGGAGCGTTAGTTGAGTTCGATGAGCCAGGCGGCACAGAACCTGAACTGGTTGATCACCAACTTCGTGGACAACACCCCCGGGGTGTCCCACACCGTGGTGGTCTCCGCCGACGGACTCCTTCTGGCGATGTCGGAAGGTTTCCCCCGTGACCGGGCCGATCAGCTGGCGGCCGTGGCCTCCGGTCTGACGTCGCTGACCGCCGGTGCCTCCCGCATCTTCGAGGGCGGCGCCGTCAACCAGACCGTGGTGGAGATGGACCGGGGATTCCTGTTCCTCATGTCCGTCTCCGACGGTTCCTCGCTGGCCGTACTGGCGCACCCCGAGTGCGACATCGGCCTCGTGGGCTACGAGATGGCCCTCCTCGTGGACCGGGCCGGCAGCGTCCTCACCCCGGAACTGCGCTCGGAACTCCAGGGAAGCCTGCTCGGCTGACCGCAATCCTCCCGGCCGGACGGTACTTCCGGCCGGGGGGCCGGGGCGCCCGCCCCGCACCCAAGTACCACCGCCAGGCCGTCATACCGTCCCCCCCACCGGCCGCCCCGTGAGACGGCACGCTGACCACTGCTGTCCAGCCCGGAGGATCAATGACCCCGCCCCCCGCCTACCCGGACTCGTACGGAGACTCGTACTCGGAAGGCGACCAGCCGCTGGTGCGTCCCTACGCGATGACCGGCGGCCGGACCCGGCCGCGCTACCAGCTCGCCATAGAGGCGCTGGTCAGCACCACGGCCGATCCGATGCACCTGTCCGGCCTGCTGCCGGAGCACCAGCGCATCTGCACCCTGTGCCGTGAGGTGAAGTCGGTCGCGGAGGTCTCCGCACTGCTGTCGATGCCGCTCGGTGTCGCCCGGATCCTCGTCGCCGACCTGGCCGAGGCCGGAATGGTGGCCATCCACCAGCCGGGCAATGGAGAGGCCGGCGGAACGCCGGATGTAACGCTGCTCGAGAGGGTTCTCAGTGGACTTCGCAAGATCTGACGGCGGAGCGGCTCCTCGCTCCACCACCTCCGCGAAGATCGTGGTGGCGGGCGGCTTCGGCGTGGGCAAGACCACGTTCGTCGGCGCGGTCTCCGAGATCAATCCGCTGCGTACCGAGGCCGTGATGACGTCCGCGAGCGCGGGCATCGACGACCTGACCCACACCGGGGACAAGACGACCACCACGGTCGCCATGGACTTCGGCCGCATCACCCTGGACCAGGACCTGATCCTGTACCTCTTCGGTACCCCGGGTCAGGACCGCTTCTGGTTCATGTGGGACGACCTGGTCCGCGGCGCCATCGGCGCCATCGTCCTGGTCGACACCCGCCGTCTCGCCGACTGCTTCCCCGCCGTCGACTACTTCGAGAACAGCGGCCTGCCGTTCGTGGTGGCGCTCAACGGTTTCGAGGGGCACCAGCCGTACACCCCGGAGGAAGTCCGCGAGGCCCTGCAGATCGGCCCGGACGCCCCCATCATCACCACCGACGCCCGCCACCGCGCGGACGCCAAGAGCGCGCTCATCACGCTCGTGGAGCACGCGCTGATGGCGCGGCTCAAGTAACAGGGCTTCACGTCGTGTTCGTCAGAGGGCGGGCTGTGTCATAGAACACGGCCCGCCCTCCTCGTTCATAACGTTTCGACAGAGAATTGCCGCCGATCGGGCACAGGGTGCGTTCGCGCGGTACCGCTGCGCTCACAACGGGCCCGGCTTTTGCAGCAGGTCGCTCTTTATGTCCGATTTATGCGGCACATAAGGCTGTTGGAATGGCCGATTCCAACTGTTTGGAACAGGGCCGTCAACCGTGCTGGAATTCAACGAACTAGCTAGTAGCACCGCCGAGAGGTTGTTGGTCGAGTGAGGCGAAGCAACGCGAGCCCCGGGGTCGAACCCGCGCGGGGCAACTTCACCCCGCCGCCGCGAGCGGCCGCGTCGCCCGTCGACGCGCCCGTGGAGCCACCCGCGACCAAGGGAAGTGCCAGCAAGTTCGCCCCGCGCAACTGGCGTGTGCCGACCAAGCTGAACGCCATCCTGCTCGTACCCGTCCTCGTCGGACTGGTCATGGGCGGCTTCCAGGTGAAGGGCTCGATCGACAGCTGGAACGAGGCCAAGGACGCCGAGAAGACGGCCCGCATCGTCCAGGCGGCGGCCGAATACGGCCAGGCCCTCCTCAACGAGCGTGACCTCACCGCCGAGCCGCTCCTCAAGGGCGAGCGCAACAGCCCGGTCGTCGCGAAGGCGTACGCGGCCACGGACGCGGCCAAGGAGAAGTTCGCCGAAGCCGCCAAGGACCTCCCGGACAACCAGAGCCTGGAACACCGCCTGGCGCTCTTCCGCCAGGAGGAGCCCAAGCTGGAGCAGGTCCGCAAGACGGCCTACGTGGCTCCGGAGACACCGAAGAAGGCGCTTCCCAACCAGGCGGGTCCCATCCCGACCGAAGAGGGGTACGTGCTGGTCCAGCACTACCTCATGACGTTCTCCAACGAACTGGGCCTCGGCACCGGCAACGTGACCAGCTACGGCCGCATGGTCTACGCGGTCGAGCTGGCCAAGGCCGCCAACTCGCTCCAGCGCTCTGTCGGCACGCACCTGCTGGTCCGCCCGAACGAGAACGAGGAGGTCCGCAGGGGCCAGCTCGTCGCGTTCTCCTCCTACGCCTACCTCGAAGAGATCGCGATCGGCGAGTACGTCGCGGCGGGCACCGACGCGGACACCAACCGCCTCAAGGAGGTCATGGCCGACAAGGCCAAGGACGGCGCCGCCAAGCTCACCGCCGCCAAGCTGGCGGCCGACCAGGCCGGCACCACCTTCAAGGCGCCGCCGGTCGTCAACGGGTCCGCCCTCACCGGCATGACCGAGGCGATAGCCAGTGGCGTGAGCAAGGAGAAGCTCGCCGCCGGCGGCACCACCGCCCCGGCCTGGCAGGCCGCGGCCACCGCCAAGTTCGACGGTTACGCCGAGATCGAGAAGGAACTCCTCGACAAGGCCGTGAAGGACTCCGTCGCGGTGTCCGACTCGGCCCGCAACGACGCCATCATCACCGGTGCCGCCGTGGTCGTGGCGCTGCTCGCCGCGTTCATCCTGGCCGGCATGATGGCCCGCCAGATGAGCCGCTCCATGCGCCGGCTGCGCAGCGCCGCCTTCGACGTCGCCGAGCAGCGCCTGCCGATGCTCGTCGACCAGCTCTCGCGCACCGACCCCGGCAAGGTCGACACCCGTGTGACGCCGATCCCGATCGACTCCCAGGACGAGATCGGCGAGGTCGCCCGCGCCTTCGACCAGGTCCACCGGGAAGCGGTCCGGCTCGCCGCCGAGCAGGCCCTCCTGCGAGGGAACGTCAACGCGATCTTCACCAACCTCTCCATGCGCAACCAGTCGCTGATCGAGGGCCAGTTGACCCTCATCACCGACCTGGAGAACAACGAGGCCGACCCCGACCAGCTGGAGAACCTCTTCCGGCTTGACCACCTGGCCACCCGCATGCGCCGCAACGGCGAGAACCTCCTCATCCTCGCGGGTGAGGAGCCCGGCCGCCGCTGGGACCAGCCGGTGCCCCTCGTCGACGTGCTGCGCGCCGCCTCCTCCGAGGTGGAACAGTACGAGCGCATCGAGCTCTCGGGCGTCTCCGAGGCGGAGATCCACGGTCAGGCCGTGACCGACCTCGTGCACCTACTCGCCGAGCTGCTGGAGAACGCGACCACGTTCTCCTCCCCCCAGACCAAGGTCCGCGTCAACGCCACCCGGCTGCCCGACGGCCGCGTCATGGTGGAGATCCACGACAAGGGCATCGGCCTCACCGCCGAGGACTTCGCGGACATCAACCACAAGTTGGCCAACCCGCCGACCGTGGACGCCGCGGTTTCGCAGCGCATGGGGCTGTTCGTGGTCGGCCGGCTGGCGGACCGCCACGGCATCCGCGTCCAGCTGCGCCCCTCCGGCGAAGCGGCCGGCACCACCTCGCTGGTCATGCTCCCGGATGCCATCACCCACGGTGGCGGTGGCGAGGGCATACCGGACGACGACTTCACGGTCTCCTCGATCATCCCGGAGCAGCAGGCCCAGTCGGCCCCGGCGCTGCGCACGGCCGCCGAGCTCGGCTTCGACGACTCGCGCTACGACGCCCAGGGCGGCGACGGGCGGGGCGGCGAGGAGCGCCCGCTCGACCCGGTCGGACGGTCCCTGACCCAGCAGGAGCGCCGGGCCGCGCTGGCGGCCCAGGTCGGCTACCCGCAGGATCAGGACCAGGACCAGCAGTCGGGTTACTCGGCGCAGGAGTATCCGGAACCGCAGCCGGAACACGGCTACCAGGAGTACCAGGGCTACGAACAGCAGTCCGCGCAGGGCTACGAGCCCTCGTACGGGACTTCCGGATCCGAGCAGGCGTACGAGGCATACCCGGAACAGAACTACGCTTATCCGGAAGCCGGATACCAGGACCAGGCACACAGCGCCCAGTCCTACGAGGACGGCTACGCATCGCAGTCCCCGCAGGCGGAGTGGCCCGAGCAGAACACCTACTCGGACGCCTACCAGCAGGACTACGGGAACGAATCGGAATCCCGGGTCGCTCCCGAAGCGGCTCCGGACCGCGTAGGCTTCGACCGTCCGGGTGCCGCTGCCGACACCGGTCACCAGATGACCGGGGCGGGCCTGCCGCGTCGCGGCAGCCAGCAGCAGTCGGGCCAGCAGAAAGCGGAGTCCACCGGATCCCTCTTCGAGCAGCGGCCGCAGCGTCAGCAGCAGCCCGCTGAGACGCGGAGTGCCCCGGAGGAGACGGAAGACAGCGCGTCGTGGCGTTCGAACAACGACGAGCGCTGGCAGCAGGCCGCCAAGCTCCGTGAGCCGAAGGCGGGCGGGGTCACCCCGTCCGGTCTCCCTCGGCGGGTACCCAAGGCCAACCTGGTCGAGGGTGCTGCGGAGACGACCCCGCAGGGCGGCCCCCAGGTCTCCCGCGCCCCGGAGGACGTCCGCGGCAGGTTGAGCAACCTGCGGCGCGGTGTCCAGCAGGGACGCAGCGCGGGTTCCGAGCAGTCAAGTAACAGCTATGACCAGGAGCGTTAGTGTGAGCCCGATGAGCCAGGCGGCACAGAACCTGAACTGGTTGATCACCAACTTCGTGGACAACACCCCCGGGGTGTCCCACACCGTGGTGGTCTCCGCCGACGGACTCCTTCTGGCGATGTCCGACGGATTCCCGCGCGACCGCGCCGATCAGCTGGCGGCCGTGGCCTCCGGTCTGACGTCGCTGACCGCCGGAGCCTCCCGCATCTTCGAGGGCGGCGCCGTCAACCAGACCGTGGTGGAGATGGACCGGGGATTCCTGTTCCTCATGTCCGTCTCCGACGGTTCCTCGCTCGCGGTGCTCGCGCACCCCGAGTGCGACATCGGCCTCGTGGGCTACGAGATGGCCCTCCTCGTGGACCGGGCCGGCAGCGTCCTCACCCCGGAACTGCGTTCGGAGCTGCAGGGAAGTCTTCTCAACTAGCAAACAGGCAGTGCGTTTCGCGTCATCGCACCATAGGGTGCGGTGGCGCGGTTCTACAGGGAGTACTGCGTTCTTGGAGCAGGAGGAGGAAACGTGACAACACCCGGAGGACATCCTTATGGCGGCGCGCAGCAGCCGCAGGGTGGGCACGACCAGAACCGCTTCAACTTTCCCTCCGCTCCCAGCCGGCCGGTGCCGGAGCAGGACCCGTACCAGCAGCAGTACGGTCAGCAGCAGTACGGTCAGCCCCAGCAACCGCAGCAGCCGCAGCAGCCGCAAGCTCCTCACCGGCTGCCGCAGCAGCCGCCGCGGGCCTCGCGCCCGCAGGCCCCCAAGGCGCACAACCCGCTGGTGCGTCCGTACGCGATGACCGGCGGCCGTACCCGGCCGCGCTACCAGCTCGCCATCGAGGCGCTGGTCAGCACCACGGCCGATCCCGCTCGGCTGCAAGGGCAGTTGCCCGAGCACCAGCGCATCTGCCGTCTGTGCCAGGAGATCAAATCCGTCGCGGAGATCTCGGCACTTCTCTCCATTCCTCTTGGTGTCGCCCGCATCCTCGTCGCCGACCTGGCGGAGGCGGGCCTTGTCGCCATTCATCAGCCCGGCGGCGACGAGTCTGCCGGCGGCCAGCCAGATGTGACACTGCTCGAAAGGGTGCTCAGTGGACTTCGCAAGCTCTAACGGCGGAGCGGCTCGCTCCACCACCTCCGCGAAGATCGTGGTGGCGGGCGGCTTCGGCGTGGGCAAGACCACGTTCGTCGGCGCGGTCTCCGAGATCAATCCGCTGCGTACCGAAGCCGTCATGACCAGCGCTTCCGCCGGTATCGACGACCTGACCCACACCGGGGACAAGACGACCACCACGGTCGCCATGGACTTCGGCCGCATCACCCTGGACCAGGACCTGATCCTGTACCTCTTCGGTACCCCGGGTCAGGACCGCTTCTGGTTCATGTGGGACGACCTCGTGCGCGGTGCCATCGGTGCCGTGGTGCTGGTCGACACGCGCCGTCTCGCCGACTGCTTCCCCGCCGTCGACTACTTCGAGAACAGCGGCCTGCCGTTCGTCATCGCCCTCAACGGCTTCGACGGCCACCAGCCGTACACCCCGGAGGAAGTCCGCGAGGCCCTGCAGATCGGCCCGGACGCCCCCATCATCACCACCGACGCCCGCCACCGCGGCGACGCCAAGAGCGCGCTCATCACCCTGGTCGAGCACGCGCTGATGGCGCGCCTGCGGTAACCGGCCGGCCCGGCTCATACGAAAGGCCCCCGCACTCCGAGGAGTGCGGGGGCCTTTCGACGTTCCGGCCGCCAGGCCGTCTCTTTCGACCCAGGGGGTCAGCCGCGCCAGCTGTGGGCGGAGCGGAAGCCGGGGCTGCGCTCCAGGCGGCGCCAGCGGGCCTGGGAGCCGATGGTGTGCACCGGGGCGGCCACGGGGGCGGCGGCGGCGCGGGCGAGCAGGATCGCGGTGATCGCGGCCAGCTCCTCGGGCTCGGCGTTGCCCTTCTCGACCTTGAGCAACGTGTCTGCGGTGACGCTCATGGGTGGCAGGTCTCCTTCGCTCTTACTGCGGGGGGTTGCCGTGCTTGCGGGACGGCAGATCGGCGTGCTTGGTGCGGAGCATCGCGAGGGCGCTGACGAGCACCTCGCGGGTCTCGGCGGGGTCGATGACGTCGTCGACGAGGCCGCGCTCGGCCGCGTAGTACGGGTGCATCAGTTCGGCCTTGTACTCCTTGACCATGCGGGCGCGCATGGCCTCCGGGTCCTCGGCGTCCGCGATCTGCCTGCGGAAGATGACGTTGGCCGCGCCCTCCGCGCCCATCACGGCGATCTCGTTGGTCGGCCAGGCGTAGGTGAGGTCGGCGCCGATGGACTGGGAGTCCATGACGATGTACGCGCCGCCGTACGCCTTGCGCAGGATCAGCGAGATCCGCGGCACGGTCGCGTTGCAGTAGGCGTACAGCAGCTTGGCGCCGTGGCGGATGATGCCGCCGTGTTCCTGGTCGACGCCCGGCAGGA
>NZ_JBHVYA010000013.1:0-12922 GCF_042881255.1 Streptomyces sp. NPDC058279
AAAACGCTCGGCTGGAGAACCCCAGCCGAGCGCCTGCGTGATCTACTGACGACCGCGTAAGCCATCAGGTGTTGCGAGGACCCCAAGAATCTGCCGAACCGGGCGGGGGCCTTCGGCGTCAGTCCTTGATCTCGCAGATCGTGGCGCCGGAGGTGAGGGAGGCGCCCACCTCGGCCGTGAGGCCGACGATGGTGCCGGAGCGGTGCGCGTTCAGCGGCTGCTCCATCTTCATGGCCTCCAGGACGACGATCAGGTCGCCCTCGTTGACCTGCTGGCCCTCCTCGACCGCGACCTTGACGATCGTGCCCTGCATCGGGGAGGCCAGGGTGTCGCCCGAGGCGGCCGGGCCGGACTTCTTCGCGGCGCGGCGCTTGGGCTTCGCACCGCCCGCGGCGGCCGTACGGGCCAGAGTCATGCCCAGCGAGGACGGCAGCGAGACCTCCAGGCGCTTGCCGCCGACCTCGACGACCACCGTCTCGCGGCCCGGCTCCTCGTCGGAGTCCTCGGCGGCGGGCGCGGTGAAGGCCGGGATCTCGTTGACGAACTCGGTCTCGATCCAGCGGGTGTGGATCGTGAACGGGGTCCCGTCGGTCGGGGCGAACGCCGGGTCGGCGACGACCGCGCGGTGGAACGGGATCGCGGTGGCCATGCCCTCGACCTCGAACTCCGCCAGCGCGCGGGCGGCCCGCTGGAGGGCCTGCTCGCGGGTGGCGCCGGTGACGATCAGCTTGGCGAGCAGCGAGTCCCAGGCGGGACCGATGACGGAACCTGACTCGACACCCGCGTCCAACCGGACACCGGGGCCCGAGGGGGCGGCGAACTTCGTCACCGTGCCCGGGGCCGGCAGGAAGCCGCGGCCCGGGTCCTCGCCGTTGATGCGGAACTCGAAGGAGTGACCGCGCAGCTGCGGGTCGTCGTAACCGAGGGCCTCGCCGTCCGCGATGCGGAACATCTCGCGCACGAGGTCGAGGCCGGTGACCTCCTCGGTGACCGGGTGCTCGACCTGGAGGCGGGTGTTGACCTCCAGGAACGAGATGGTGCCGTCGGTCCCGACGAGGAACTCGACGGTGCCGGCGCCGACGTACCCGGCTTCCTTCAGGATCGCCTTGGAGGCGGCGTACAGCTCGGCGTTCTGCGCCTCGGTCAGGAACGGCGCGGGCGCCTCCTCGACCAGCTTCTGGTGGCGGCGCTGGAGCGAGCAGTCACGGGTGGAGACGACGACCACGTTGCCGTGGGTGTCGGCCAGGCACTGCGTCTCGACGTGGCGCGGCTTGTCGAGGTAGCGCTCGACGAAGCACTCGCCCCGGCCGAACGCGGCGACGGCCTCGCGCACGGCGGAGTCGTACAGCTCGGGGACCTCTTCGAGGGTGCGGGCGACCTTGAGGCCGCGACCGCCGCCACCGAAGGCGGCCTTGATGGCGATGGGCAGGCCGTGCTCCCGCGCGAAGGCCACGACCTCCTCCGCCCCGGACACCGGGTCCGGGGTGCCGGCGACCAGCGGGGCGCCGGCGCGCTGGGCGATGTGCCGGGCGGCGACCTTGTCGCCGAGGTCGCGGATCGCCTGCGGCGGCGGGCCGATCCAGGTCAGGCCCGCGTCGAGAACGGCCTGGGCGAACTCCGCGTTCTCGGACAGGAAGCCGTATCCGGGGTGGATGGCGTCAGCTCCGGAGTCGGCTGCTGCCTGGAGGACCTTCTTCATGTCCAGGTAGCTGGCGGCCGGCGTGTCACCGCCCAACGCGAACGCTTCGTCTGCCGCGCGGACGTGCAGCGCGTCCCGGTCCGGGTCGGCGTAGACGGCTACGCTCGCGATCCCGGCATCCCGGCAGGCACGGGCAACGCGGACAGCGATTTCGCCACGGTTGGCGATGAGCACCTTGCGCACGATGGCTTCCTCCTAGAAACAAGCTGAGTTTAGGGACAGCTGACACGGCCTTTCGACCCCTATCCGCAGGTGAGCTTCCCCACACGGAGCGTGATAGCGAGGCTTGCCCGAGCCCAGAAACCCTTGTGTCGCCCCAGGTCAGGGAGATCCCCGACTGCACAGTAACCCCGTGGCACGGCACAGGTCTCTGTTCACCGGGTCAGCGGCCCCTGCTGAATCTTTGTGGAGTCCCTACGAACGGCCTATGCATTCTTTGCGTGAGAGCCGTCACGCCGGCCCCAGGCCGACCTCTCCGTAACGAAGCTGTCCCCACCCCTTGTCCGGACGTTTACCGGTGAGTAGCCTCCAGGCGTCGAACACGCTTGTGGCTTCTGGGGGATGGGGGGCGTCGGTGCTGCGCAGACTCGTGGCCGGGTCGGCCGCGATCGTGCTCGTCGTGGAAGCGGCGGTGCTCGTGCTCGTGCACGTCGTGCTCGGCAAGACGACGCAGAGCCAGTCCATGTCCATCGCCGGCAGCGATCCGGAGCTGATGGCGAAGGCGACCTACGGCCTCGGCGCGGCGATGGGCGCCTTCCTGCTGTGCTGCGCCGTCCTGCTCGCCGTCATCGGCGTACGGGACCGCGCGCCCGGCCGCTTCGCCCGCGTCGTCCTGGTGGTCTGCGCCGTCACCCACGGGGTGCTCGGCGCGCTCGCCCTCGGGCTGGTGGGCTGGGGCGCCTTCGCCGTCCTGATGGTGATCCTGTGCCTGCTCGTGCTGACCCTGGTGCTCTACCCCGGGCCGCAGGCGGTCCCGGACGCGCCACCGCCGGGCGCCAAGGAGTTCACGCCCACAAATCCGTGATCGACACGCCCAGTTCGCCCAGCAGGGAGCGCAGCAGGGGCAGGGAGATGCCGATCACGTTGCCGTGGTCACCGTCGATCCCGTCGATGAAGGGCGCCGACAGCCCGTCCAGGGTGAAGGCGCCCGCCACGTGCAGCGGCTCGCCGCTGGCCACGTACGCGGCCACCTCCGCGTCCGTCGGCTCGCCGAAGCGGACCGTCGTGGACGCCGTGGCCGACACCTGACGGCCGCTCGCCGTGTCGATCACGCAGTGCCCGGTGCGCAGCACCCCGGCCCGGCCCCGCATGGCCTTCCAGCGGGCCGTGGCCTCCTCGGCGTCGGCCGGCTTGCCCAGCGCCTCGCCGTCGAGCTCCAGTACCGAGTCACAGCCGATCACCAGCGCCCCCGCGGCCTCGTCCAGGGCCGCGACCACGCCGGCCTTCGCCTCGGCCAACGCCAAAGCCAGTTCGGACGGGGTGTCGGCGCTCAGCGCGTCCTCGTCGAAACCGCTGACGATCACGTGCGGGGCGAGCCCGGCCTGGCGCAGCAGGTTCAGCCGGGCGGGCGAAGCGGAGGCGAGGACGACGGAGCGGGGTGCGGCAGCAGTCATAGCGGCCATCGTAGGGGGCCGGCGGGCGCGCGCGGGCGGCTCAGAAGGGGCCGACGCCCAGGACGTACACCACGACGGCCATGGCGACCGCGAGCACCACGATCAGCCGCCGCAGCATCGCTTGCGCGTCGCGCATGTCCTTCGGCGGCTCGTCCTTGGGGTCTGACCAGAGCATGCCCCGATCCTTGCCGCGCGGACGCCGGTGGCGCCTGAGTACGGGTACTCAGGCGCCACCGTCCGTTCACGCCATCTTCGCGACCGCGGGGCCCGGCCGTCGCACTACGCGGGCCAGTACGTACGGCCCCACGCGCGCGGACCCGGTCGCGGCAGCGTCCGCCGCGCCACCCGGGCGGGCGCCGCCCACTCGTCCGGGACCCGGGGCGCGCCCGACGGCGTGGACGCCAACGCCGCCGCGCGCGCTCGGACCACCGCCAGTGCGGCGGCCAACTCCTCCGGGGTCGGGTTCCCCTTGACGACCTTGATCACCACAGGACAGACCTCCGGGGTCTAGAGGGGGATGTTGCCGTGCTTCTTCGGGGGCAGGGATTCCCGCTTCGTCCGCAGTTGACGCAGGCCCTTCACCACGTGTGCCCGGGTCTCCGACGGCATGGTCACGGCGTCGACGTACCCGCGCTCGGCGGCGGTGTAGGGGTTCAGCAGGGTGTCCTCGTACTCGGCGATCAGCCGGGCCCGCGTCTCCTCCCCCTCGCCGGCGGCCTCGGCCTCGGCGATCGTCCGGCGGTGCAGGATGTTCACCGCGCCCTGCGCGCCCATGACGGCGATCTGCGCGGTCGGCCACGCCAGGTTCAGGTCCGCGCCGAGGTGCTTGGAGCCCATGACGTCGTACGCGCCGCCGAAGGCCTTGCGGGTGATGACGGTGATCAGGGGAACGGTGGCCTCGGCGTAGGCGTAGATCAGCTTCGCGCCGCGCCGGATGATCCCGTTGTACTCCTGGTCGGTACCCGGCAGGAAGCCCGGTACGTCGACGAACGTCAGCACCGGGACGTTGAAGGCGTCGCAGGTCCGCACGAAGCGGGCGGCCTTCTCGGAGGCGTTGATGTCCAAGCAGCCGGCGAACTGCATGGGCTGGTTCGCGACGATGCCCACCGGGTGGCCCTCGACGCGGCCGAAGCCGGTGAGGATGTTCGGCGCGAACAGCGACTGCGTCTCCAGGAACTCGCCGTCGTCGAGCACGTGCTCGATGACGGTGTGCATGTCATACGGCTGGTTCGCGCTGTCCGGGATCAGGACGTCCAGCTCGCGGTCGAGGTCGGAGACCTCCGTCTCGGCTTCCTCGGGGAACGCGGGCGGCTCGGAGAGGTTGTTGGACGGCAGGTACGCCAGGAGGGACTTGACGTACTCGATGGCGTCCTTCTCGTCCCCGGCCATGTGGTGGGCGACACCCGAGGTGGAGTTGTGGGTGCGCGCGCCGCCGAGCTCCTCGAAGCCGACGTCCTCACCGGTGACCGTCTTGATGACGTCCGGGCCGGTGATGAACATGTGCGAGGTCTGGTCGACCATCACGGTGAAGTCGGTGATGGCGGGGGAGTACACGGCGCCGCCGGCGCACGGGCCCACGACCAGGCTGATCTGCGGGATCACCCCGGATGCGTGCACGTTGCGGCGGAAGATCTCGCCGTACATGCCCAGCGCGCTGACGCCCTCCTGGATGCGGGCGCCGCCGGAGTCGTTGATGCCGACGACCGGGCAGCCGGTCTTCAGCGCGAAGTCCATCACCTTGATGATCTTCTGGCCGTAGACCTCGCCGAGGGCCCCGCCGAAGACGGTGAAGTCCTGCGAGAACACGGCCACCGGACGGCCGTCGACCGTGCCGTAGCCGGTCACGACGCCGTCGCCGTACGGGCGGGTCCGCTCCAGTCCGAAGTTGGTCGAGCGGTGCCGGGCGAACTCGTCGAGCTCGACGAACGACCCCTCGTCGAGCAGCAGCCCGATCCGCTCGCGCGCCGTCAGCTTCCCTTTGGCGTGCTGCTTCTCCACCGCCCGCGCGGACCCGGCGTGGGTGGCTTCGTCGATCCGGCGCTGCAGATCCGCGATCTTGCCCGCGGTGGTGTGCATGTCGATCGGCTCTGAGGGTTGTGACATCGGGGCGCGGCTCCCTGTGTGGTGTCAACGGCCTGGTCAAATGGTGGACTGCTGCTGGCTACTCGTGCGTAGCGTATCGGCGGGCATGGCGCTCGGCAGTGCGGCGTTTGACACACCTAATCTGGCTTGCTTGGCCTTCCCGCCTTCTCTAAGGGAGGCGGTTCCCACCCTCGCGGGCGGGGCTTCCTGCCTCGCTGCGAGCCGCCTCGTCCGGGAGCCGTCCCGGAGAGGTCTTCCACTCGCTCCACAGGCTGTGGCCGCCGACCCGGCGGCCAAGAGGTTCACTGCTGCGTTCTCGTCCCGGTCGTGGGTCGTCCCGCGGTTTCCGCACGTCCACTCGCGGACGTCCAGCGGCATCGCCGCGGCGAGGGCGCCGCAGGCCGAGCAGAGTTTCGAGCTGGGGAACCACCGGTCGACGGTGATGAGCTCGCGCCCGTACCAGGCCGCCTTGTACTCCAGCATCCTGCGCAGTTCGCCCCATGCCGCAGCGCTGATGGCGCGGGCGAGGCGGTTGTTCTTGAGCATGGTCCGGATGCTCAGGTCCTCGATCACGAGCGATTGGTTGTCGCGCACGAGTCGAGTGCTCAGCTTGTGTGGAAAGTCCCGTCGGCGATCCGCGATGCGAGCGTGGATCCGCGCCACGCGCGTGCGGGCCGAGGCCCGGTTCTCGCTGCCTTTCTCCTTTCGTGCCGGCGCGCGCTGGGCTCGCGCCAGACGCTTCCGGTCCTTTCGTTCGTGCCCTGGGTTGGCGATCTCCTCCCCGGTGGAGAGGGTGACGAGAGCTGTCAGGCCGACGTCGATCCCGACCGACCGCGTGGTCTTGGGCATCGGCGCTGGTCTGTCCTCGCACAGGAGCGACACGAACCAGCGGCCGGCCGAGTCCCGGGACACGGCCGCCGTCGTCGGCTTCGCGCCGCGCGGCAGCGGACGCGACCAGACGACGGGCAGGGGCGCCTTCATCTTGGCGAGCGTGAGCTCACCGTCGCGATAGCGGAAGGCGGAGCGGGTGTACTCGGCGGATTGCCGGGACCTGCGCTTCGATTTGAACCGCGGATACCGCGATCGCTTCGCCCAGAAGGCGACGAATGCGGCCTGGAGGTGGCGCAGGGCCTGCTGGAGCGGCACGCAGGACACTTCCGCCAGGTACGCCAGTTCCTCAGAGCGTATCCACGTGGTGAGCATGGCCGACGACCGGGCGTAGGTCGTCCGCTCTCCGCCGCTCCAGGCCTCGGTGCGGGCGGCGAGCGCCAGGTTGTAGACCTTCCTGACGCAACCGAACGTCCGCAACAGCTCCGCGGCCTGAGTGTCACCGGGGTAGAAACGGAAGCTGAATGCCCTCTTTACCGCACTATTGCCCACAGCCCGGAAGCTAGGGTCAGTCACGATCCGAACGCAATCCCGGGTCAGAGGATCACACGCGGCGACAAGGAATCCGATCATGTCTTCAGACGCCTCACAAGGTGCTTCGGGCCGGTGGTCCAGCCTGGACCGGCCGCCCCTCAATGTCGCGGCCTTGCGGCGGCACCTCGTCGGGGAGGGGTTGTGGAGTTCGCTGGAGGTGGTCGCCTCCACCGGGTCCACCAACACCGATCTCGCCGCGCGGGCCGGGGAGCTGCCCGAGGGGGCGGTGCTCGTCGCCGAGGAGCAGAGCGCCGGCCGGGGCCGGCTGGACCGGAGCTGGGTGGCGCCCGCCCGGTCCGGATTGTTCTTCTCGGTGCTGCTCAAGCCCGGGCCGGGCGTGCCCGAGGAGCGGTGGGGGTGGCTGACGCTGCTCGCCGGGGTGGCCACCGCGACCGGGTTGTCCCGGGCCGCGGGTGTGGACACCGCCCTCAAGTGGCCCAACGACCTGCTGGTCACCGTCGACGGCGAGGAGCGCAAGACGGGCGGCATCCTCGCGGAGCGGGTGGGTGGGGGGGTGGTCGTCGGGATCGGGCTGAACGTCACGCTCACCGAGGACGAGCTGCCGGTGGACACCGCGGGCTCGCTCTCCCTGGCCAGGGCCACCGTCACCGACCGGGAGCCGCTGCTGAAGGCCGTGCTGCGCTCCCTGGAGCAGTGGTACGAGGCGTGGCGCGCGGCCGGCGGCGACCCGGCGGCCAGCGGCCTCCAGGAGACGTACGCGGCGGGCTGCGCGACGCTGGGCCGGCACGTCCGGGCGGAGCTGCCCGGCGGCCGAACCATCACCGGGACGGCCGAAGCGGTCGACGCGGACGGGCGGCTCGTGATCCGGACCGCGGACGACGAGCGGCTGGCCGTGGGGGCCGGGGACGTGGTCCACCTGAGGTCCGTCCGGTAGCGGTCGGGCGGACCGGTCCGGGCGGCGGAGTGGGGAGTGAGCTACGGCACACCTGCCGTATGGTTTTGCTGGCAGCCCGCAGCGGTAGCCGGCGGAGATCCGGGCCCTTGCGGTGATCGACCGGTTCGGAAGTCGGAATTGCGTACGGAATGGACAGGAGGCGGCCCTTGACCGTCGACGACCCTACGTCCGGCGCGTCCGGGTCCGGCTCCGGCGCGGGCGGGGCCCAGTCCGGCTCGCACAGCACCCCGATCGGGCGGGACCAGCACACCCCGCACCACGAGGTGGATCACACCGTCCAACCGACGGCCGACCCGCTCGCCATCCGCCTGGAGCAGCTGATCCTGGGCGCCGAGCGCCGGTACACCCCCTTCCAGGCGGCCCGTAGCGCCGGGGTCTCGATGGAGCTCGCCTCCCGTTTCTGGCGGGCGATGGGCTTCGCGGACATCGGCCAGGCCAAGGCCCTGACGGAGGCGGACGTACTGGCGCTGCGCCGGCTCGCCGGCCTGGTGGAGGCGGGGTTGCTGAGCGAGCCGATGGCGGTGCAGGTCGCGCGGTCCACGGGGCAGACGACCGCCCGGCTGGCGGAGTGGCAGATCGACTCCTTCCTGGAGGGGCTCACCGAGCCGCCGGAGCCGGGCATGACCCGTACCGAGGTGACGTACCCGCTGGTCGAGCTGCTGCTGCCGGAGCTGGAGGAGTTCCTCGTCTACGTGTGGCGGCGCCAGCTGGCGGCGGCGACCGGGCGCGTGGTGCAGGTCGCCGACGACGAGGAGATGGTCGACCGGCGGCTCGCGGTGGGCTTCGCGGACCTGGTGGGCTTCACCCGGCTGACCCGGCGGCTGGAGGAGGAGGAGCTCGGCGAGCTGGTCGAGGCGTTCGAGACGACGTCGGCGGACCTGATCGCCGCGCACGGCGGGCGGCTGATCAAGACGCTGGGCGACGAGGTGCTGTACGCGGCGGACGACGCGGCGACGGCGGCGGAGATCGCGTTGCGGCTGATCGAGACGATGGAGGCGGACCCGCAGATGCCGGAGCTGCGGGTCGGGATCGCGTTCGGGACGGTGACGACCCGGATGGGCGATGTCTTCGGGACCACGGTGAACCTGGCGAGCCGGCTGACCTCCATAGCGCCCAAGGACGCGGTGCTGGTGGACGGGGCGATGGCCGAGGAACTCGGTCGGACGGGGGCCGCGCCGGTCTCGGAGAAGGAGTCGGAGTCGGAGGAGGGCGGCGGTGCGTACCGGTTCGCGCTCCAGCCGATGTGGCAGCGGCCGGTGCGCGGGCTCGGGGTCGTGGAGCCCTGGTCGCTGACGCGGCGGACGCCTAGGATCCCCGGGTAACGTTCGTTAACCGGGAGGGCTGTCCAGTGACGTCGAAGAGCGTGGTGCCGGAGGGCGGGGCGCCGCAGGCCGTCGGGCCGGAGGCCGTGGAGTCGGAGTTCCTGGCCGTGCGGCGGCACGAGGACGGGGTCGTCGAGCTGGTCATGGACCGGCCCAAGGCGATGAACGCGGTGTCGACGGGGATGGCCCGGGCGCTCGGGGACGCGTGCGCGCGGCTGGCGGCGGACGCCTCGGTACGGGTGGTCGTGCTCTCCTCGGCGGTGGAGCGGGCGTTCTGCGTGGGCGCCGACCTCAAGGAGCGCAACGCGATGTCGGACGCCGAGCTGGTACGGCAGCGCCCGACGACGCGCGGTGCCTACGGGGGCGTGCTGGAGCTGCCGATGCCGACGATCGCGGCGGTGCACGGCTTCGCGCTCGGCGGCGGCTTCGAGCTGGCCCTGGCGTGTGACGTGATCGTGGCCGACGAGACGGCGGTGGTCGGCCTGCCGGAGGTGTCGGTCGGGGTGATCCCGGGCGGCGGCGGTACGCAGTTGCTGCCCCGTCGGGTCGGCGCGGCCCGCGCGGCGGAGCTGATCTTCACGGCCCGCCGGGTGGAGGCGCCGGAGGCGCTGGAGCTGGGTCTGGTGGACTCGGTGGTCGGGGCGGGGTCGGACCGGGCGGAGGCCCTGGCGCTGGCGGCCCGGATGGCGGCGAACTCGCCGGTCGGGCTGCGCGCGGCGAAGCGGGCGCTGCGGCTGGGCCACGGGATGGACCTGGCGGCCGGGCTGGAGATCGAGGACGCGGCGTGGCGGACGGTGGCGTTCTCCGGCGACCGCGCCGAGGGCGTGGCGGCGTTCAACGAGAAGCGCAAGCCGCAGTGGCCCGGGGTGTAGCCGGTTCCTTCCGGATCTTGATCGGCGGCGAAAAGCGCGGCGATTGTCACCAGATCGGGGTAAAAGTCCCTAACCTGTTGTGATGGGAGTTGACGGACGGCTTCGGGCCGTCGTGGGCCTCGCGCAGGCCATGGCGGCGGCGTGCGCGCCCCGGGACAGCGTGCGGGCGGCCGCGCGCGGCGCCCGGCTGGCGCTGGACGGGTCGTTCGCCGCCATCTCCGCCTGGGAGCGTGAGCGCGGCCGGCTGCGGGTCCTCGTGAACGAGGGCGAGCGGCGGGCGGGGGAGGAGGAGTTCCCCGAGGACGAGTCGTACCCCGTCCACGAATTCCCCGAGATCACCGAGTTCCTGCACGAGCGCTGGGTGGGCGGCGGCGGGCCGCACGCCTGGGTCCAGGGCGCGGGCGGCGGCCGGCCGGGCCGGCGCGGCGAGGCGCTGCGCCGGCGTGGGCGGGGCACCTGTGTGGTCGCCCCGATCGTGCTCAGCGGCCGGGCCTGGGGCGAGCTGTACGTCGCCCGGGACGAGGGGCTGCCCGACTTCGACGACGACGACGCGGAGTTCGCGACGGTCCTGGCGGCCGTCGTGGCCGCCGGGCTGGCGCAGAACGAGCGCCTCGAAGAGGCCCGGCGCCTGGCGTTCACCGACCCGCTGACCGGCCTGGCCAATCGGCGGGCCGTGGACATGCGGCTCGACGAGGCTTTGGAGGAGCACCGGCGCAGCGGGGCCGTGGTGAGCCTCGTGGTGTGCGACCTGAACGGGCTCAAGCGGGTCAACGACACCCTCGGGCACGCGATGGGCGACCGGCTGCTGGAGCGGTTCGGGTCGGTGCTGAGCCTGTGCGGGGCCATACTGCCCGGCGCGCTCGTGGCCAGGCTCGGCGGCGACGAGTTCTGTCTGGTCAGTGTGGGCCCGTCGGCGGACGAGGTGGTGCGGGTGACCGAGGAGGTGTGCCTGCGCGCGGCCGAGCTGGAGCTGGGCGAGGGCGTGGCCTGCGGGGTCGCCTCCACCGGGGACCCGATCGGCGCCGTGAAGTCCTCCCGGCGGCTGTTCCGGCTGGCCGACGCGGCCCAGTACAAGGCGAAGGCCGCCCGTTCGCGGGGGCCCGTGGTGGCCGGGCGGGACAGCGCCGTGGTGCGGCTGGCCGACGCGGCGCAGGCGGGTCGGGGCGAGCGGCGCCGGTTCCGCGGCAGGGCGTAGCCGGCGTGTCTGGGGGTGGGCGTCGCAGGCTGTAACGACTGCTCCACCAAGTCGCTAGTGACATGAAGAGATTCAGTCCGTAGGCTGCTGAATATGGATATGCACACTGTCGTGGTGGGAACGTCCGGGACCACCGCCGAGGACGTCATCGCCGTCGCCCGCGGCAACGCGCGGGTCGAGCTGTCCGGCGAGGCGCTGGACGCCCTGGCCCGCGCCCGCGAGATCGTCGACGCGCTCGCCGCCAAGCCCGAGCCGGTCTACGGGGTGTCCACCGGGTTCGGCGCCCTCGCCTCCCGGCACATCAGCCCCGAGCTGCGCGCCCAGCTCCAGCGCAACATCGTCCGCTCGCACGCCGCGGGCATGGGACCGCGCGTCGAGCGCGAGGCCGTGCGCGCCCTGATGTTCCTCCGGCTCAAGACCGTGGCCTCCGGGTTCACCGGCGTGCGGCCCTCCGTCGCCCAGACGATGGCCGACGTGCTGAACGCCGGCATCACGCCGGTCGTGCACGAGTACGGCTCCCTCGGCTGCTCCGGAGACCTCGCCCCCCTCTCGCACTGCGCCCTCGCCCTGATGGGCGAAGGCGACGCCGAGGGCCCCGACGGGGTCGTGCGTCCCGCCGGCGAGCTGCTCGCCGAAGCCGGGATCGAGCCCGTCGAGCTGCGCGAGAAGGAGGGCCTGGCCCTCCTCAACGGCACCGACGGCATGCTCGGAATGCTGATCATGGCCCTCGCCGACCTCGGCAAGCTGTACACCTCCGCCGACATCACGGCCGCGCTGACCCTGGAGGCGCTGCTCGGCACCGAGAAGGTCCTCGCGCCCGAGCTGCACGCCATCCGCCCGCACCCCGGCCAGGGCGCCTCCGCCGCCAACATGGCCGCCGTCCTGGAGGGCTCCGGCCTCGTCCGGCACTTCCAGGAGGAGACCGCCCCGCGCGTCCAGGACGCCTACTCGGTGCGCTGCGCCCCGCAGGTCGCCGGCGCGGGCCGCGACACCATGGCGCACGCCGCCCTGGTGGCCTCGCGCGAGCTGGCCTCGGCCGTCGACAACCCCGTGGTGCTCCCGGACGGGCGGGTCGAGTCCAACGGCAACTTCCACGGCGCGCCCGTCGCGTACGTACTGGACTTCCTGGCCATCGCCGCCGCCGACCTGGGCTCCATCGCCGAGCGCCGCACCGACCGGCTGCTCGACAAGAACCGCTCGCACGGCCTGCCGCCGTTCCTGGCGGACGACGCCGGCGTGGACTCCGGTCTGATGATCGCCCAGTACACGCAGGCCGCGCTGGTCAGCGAGATGAAGCGGCTCGCGGTCCCCGCCTCCGCCGACTCGATCCCCTCCTCCGCCATGCAGGAGGACCACGTCTCCATGGGCTGGTCGGCCGCGCGCAAGCTCCGTACCGCGATCGACAACCTGACCCGGATCGTCGCGATCGAGCTGTACGCGGCCACCCGCGCCATCGAACTGCGCCACGGGCTCACCCCCGCCCCGGCCAGCCGGGCCGCCATCGCGGCGGTGCGGGAGGCGGGTGTGGAGGGTCCCGGGCCGGATCGTTTCCTCGCGCCCGACCTGGCCGCCGCCGACGCGTTCGTGCGCTCCGGCGGGCTCGTCGCCGCCGTGGAGGCGGTCACCGGTCCGCTCGCCTGAGCCCGAGCCCGAGCCGGCCTCGGGCCTGATGTGACATGAGAAGGGCCGCGCCCCGGGGAACCCCCCGGGCGGCGCGCGCGGGGGGGGGGGCGGGCCGGCGGCTCGCCGGCCGGCTCCCCCGCGCCGGGCGCCGCGTAGGCGCGCGGCTCGCCTGCTGCCA